>JBBQTB010000017.1:0-111394 GCA_038213375.1 Bacteroidales bacterium
ACTAACCGATGTAAATTCATACGATGCCTCTTTAATGGAAAAGATAAAGCTCATTGAAGGTTTGAACGAAGAAGAAAAGAAAACCGTTTTTAATATAGTAGACGCCTTTATTGGCAAGAAAAAACTAAAGGACGCCCTCTCGAACGTCCTTAGTGATGTGAAGTAACTATAATAATTACCTAAAAATGCCTAAGCGGGTAATCCGGATGGTTCTTTTTAAATTCTTTTAGATGCGCTATTATTAAAGAGTCCTGACTTTTAAAAGCATAATCAGCTATTACGTTTATGTCCACATATCCTTTTTCCGGGAATTCCTTCTTCTTTTCTTCTAGGTATGCCTGACCCGGTGAAAGTCCTAATTCTTTACCCATCTTTTTGTAATTGTAAAATTTGGCTAACCGTAAATCATAATCCAAATTTCCCGAAGTATACAAACCCTTCCATTTCTTATATGCTTTTTGTATATCAATTGGTATCCCAGTGGTGTCAAGCACCGTAGTGTCAACTACCTCCTTTAAATAAAAATCCAGATAACTTTCAGGGTAGAAAGGATGATCTATTACTTTAATTAATGCCTGGCGTATATTTTCTGTCATGTATTTGTTGTCGCCATATAGAAATTGGTAGTTATTAGCATCAAGAATAAGCCGTAATGTTGCGTCTTCTATAAGCTTAAGAACCTTTAAACCTTCTGCCTTGCTTAGTTTGCCAGATTCATACCGGTTTATTAAAATATCTTTTATTCTATATAATGGATAAAACGAATAATATTTGTTAAAAATATTATCATTCTTTCCGAGTTTTATAAGAAAACCCAAGAAGCGTTCGTAAAATTCAACCGGCATTAAATCGGATATAGAAACATCGTAACGCTCCTTTTCACATATATACTGTTCTGGAAAACCCCTATACCAGTAGCAGTATTGTTCGATTTTCATTAAAGTATCAGAGTTCTCAATTGAACCAAAATAATAACTTATTAAAGGTTTTTTTAAAGCTATCGCACTATCCAATAGTTGTTCATAAATACCGTACATTTCATTTTCCGTTGTGGCTATTAATTTATATTGTACTGGTGGTTGCGATTGCGCATACATTGTAAGCGACAATGCTGCAAAGATTATAGCGCTTATATTCATTATCTTCATTATTTTGTATTTATTCGTATACTTATTCGTTCACGTACTAAAGATATCTGCCATGAATAAAAGTCTAATAGTGGGTTTGCATTACTGAAACCTTTATCAGAATATCCCATAATATTTGTAGTGAGGTATTGCATATTCTGTTGTGAAGATTCATTTCTGCGGGATGAAGGTAAAAGGCCTATGTTAACTGCATATTCGTCTATACCGCTACAATGGCCAAGTTCATGAGGCGAAACTCTCTTATCATATGTTGCCTGCATAACAAACCAATTTTGGTCTAAAGTTGGACCAGTATATCCACTTGCGTTAATAGGCTCTGATGAAATAATCATATAATACTGGTTGGCTTTATATTCAGAATGAGCCTTTAAGGCATTAAGTACAGGTGTTAAGTTTGAATTTACATTTAAACTGTATGGTGGATTAACCTTAATTACAATATGTTTCCCCTCTTGCCACGCTACATTAATAGTATTATAAATGGCATTTACATCACTTATAACTGTTGAGAGGCCTATTCCAGTAGATTCTGCGTTAATAGTCACAATATTTAAGGTAGGCGTAAGTAGAGATTCGTTAATCTGTCGGAACTCAACTTTCCCTTTGATATTTCCATCAACATCTTTTATATCCAAAATAGTGCCGTTTGGAGGTGTCTGGATTGTAAATTCTTTCCCAAGTTCAATAGTTTGGTCTCCTATTTTGTATTGTAACGGGCTTGGGGTCTCATTTCTGGGAATGTCTGCAAGTAATAATTTTACATTACATTGACTTTTGTAATGGACAATCGGTATTTTGTAAGCCGACCCTAAAACATCGAACCCACCAGTCTTCATGGTATTGTTTTGGTCTCTCAATGAAGGGAATGCAGAAGTGCCGCCGAACGCGGTTGAATAATAATCTTCAATGTAATACCCCGTTTCTTCGTTGGATTTCCCTCTTATAATTGTAACAAATGGTGAGATACCTGCGGTTTTAATAATTCCCTTGACGGTTTCTTCCCCGATTGATATTTCATAAATCGATTCTTCTGTACTTAGTTCGTATTCTATCCAATCTAATGTAAGCTCGGGGTCATATGCTTTATCTCCAAATTTTATAGTATTGACAAGGTAAACACATTGCTGGTTTCGGTTAAATAATGCCGTAATATCTTCCACATCGTCATTCTTCTCGTCATAAGTCAAGAAAACTGGGCGCAATGAAACTTTGTCGCCTGATAGCTCGATTTCGTTTGTAATATCATACGTTTTTTTATCTTCCCTAATTATGCAATTAGTTTCCCCTTCTTGCTTGTATGCAATATTGGGGGCTACCCTTACTATTTCGACATTGTAAACTGGAAAAGTTCCAACTGTCGGTGATGTGTAATAAATGTAACCGCTCTCTTTTCCAATGTATTTATTCCTAAACTGAATTTCTTTCTCCTTGGCACCATTAACATCCCACACTATTCCGGGAGCTTCGCCTTTATTTTCCCCATTCCTGGTATACATGGTGGAAATTTTATAATCATTATTCTCCGTACCCATTACATACACTTGAATAGTCTTAAAAGAGTAACTATTCAGTTCTTCATTTGATAGTGTTTTTGTATTGTTGAATTCAGCTTCCAATGCTTCGATGTCAATTTCGAGAGCCTTTTTTCCATCAATGGTAAAATAATATTCTTTAACTGCTGCTAAAGCCCCCTCTTCTTCATCCTGTGCCCAAGCAAAGAGCATGCTTTGCGGGTCGTGTATTAAGTCCCATTGAGACTTGAAAAGATGTGTGGATTGGTTGTAGGCCATTAGGTTATCTTCTGTTGACATTCTTGGATCATCAACTTTGTATGGATGTTCAAGCCTGAAAAGACCATGTCCTAATTCATGAGCAATCGTGTGCATTACATCGGCTGCTTGCAAGTTTTCGGTATATAAAAAGCCAAATTGCCGGTTATATGGCATAAAACCTTGAATGTCTTTTTTAGTCTCTCCTTTGATGAAGAACAAGTAACATTTGTTCTTATTATAATCTTTAGCATTCATGAACGCATCCTTCACCTGTTTTTCATGACTGGTGTATTTCATTTCATCATGGATGTTTTCAAATATTCCGCTGTAATTGTCAAGTGTTGCTTTAAAACTCGATAGTTTTGATACTTTCCACTGTACGATTGAAGAACTATATATGATGTTAAGTTCCTTTTCAACGAAGTCAGGTTCAGGAGCTACTGCTCCATTCACTTCGACAAGGCATAATTCTTCCGGAATCTTGTCATAAGCAACAATATTTACCTGGCCTGCCAATATCCTGTTCACGATGCTGTCATTTACCTTTTCAGAGTACCACGCTTTAAGCATGTCACTTTTATCCACACCTGTTACAAGGATTTGTTTGAAAGATTGGGAATTTAATATAGTTGATCTGTATGCTTCTTTTATAGCTTCTTTGCTTCCAGGTGCAGTCATAACCATGTTACCTGACTCTGTTAGAAAATTTATGGAATCTCCACCAGAGCCAGATGTTGCTGTCATCAGTCGGTCGATATGTCCGGTCTCTACTGATTTCCAAGGCACAAGTATCTCTTGCCCTCCTACAGTTACTTTATCATAATTGCCTGGGGGAATTTTATCATTGGGTATATCCATCCCGTAAACTTCAAGCAAATGAGGTAGGAACATTACAGTATTCTTGACTGGTTTATTTGTTGGCAGAGGTTGCTGTGGTTTGCTATTTCCTGCTGTTGACTTTTCCGGAGAACCTTTGTACAATGTGCCTGTTTTGGTATCGGCTACGTACTGTTCAGAACCTTCACTCTTTCCTGAAATTGCTACCATATCTCCCTTTGATGCTCGAATAAGGTTCGTATGTCCGTCTGAGGTTTCAACTTTAATATCACCATTGGGTAAAACAGTAATTGCGGAGATTGTAGTGTCGATTGATGCTTTCTTATCAGCTATCTTATCATAAGGATTTGTTTCAATCACTTTATTATCATTTGAAGAAGTCAATCCTTCCAGAAGTTTGCTAAGATTGACCAAAAGCCCATTGTTTTTATCATATACGAAATTAACTTCACCTCCATACATTTGATAATCGCTATTTATCTGAATACCTTTAAAGTCGACCTGGAATTTTATTGATTTTAGCAGTGGGACAAGTGCAAACCCTTGTCCACTGAATGTCCCGCTAGCTCCTGAGGCCTGGAATACCTGCACATCAAAATCACCGATACGAAAATAATCTCCTGGTCTTAAAGCAGGCAATGGCTCATGCTTAGAAGTGTCGGTTACTCCTGGTGTTGCTCCACATTTGAAAGTCAGTTCCTGTTTGGTTCGGGCAGTAAGTGTTGAAGAATAATTACCTTCCTGTCCACCGCAATAACCTCGTAATTGTATTTCGTATTCCGTATTTGTTTTCAGATTATTAATGGCTGCTCCCATTCCCGAAGCATCCTGTGTGTACCAGTTTGCATTTGCACGTCCCTTATTGCGATAGCGCAATTCATACTTTTCAAATTGATAATTTCCTTCCCATTTAATAGCAATTGATGTTGGGGTTGTTTTATCCAGCAGGGGTGTAGGTACGCCACATTCCTTACCAAAACGAAACCAGCGTACTTCCGAATAACCATTATTCTTGAAACGGGTTTTCCCATTAGGATCGTATACCTGAACCCGCCAGGCGTATCTGCGTCCTATTATTAGGATAGGTTCATTGGAAGTATATACAAAGGAGGTACTATTGAGTGGATCACTGCTAAACAATGGCTTTGTTGACCGAACAATATCTTCTGCATTTAAGTTATCCGGCCATATTTCCCATAGCTCAAGTTTGTATTCGTTGGATGAACCAGCGGTAGAAAAAGGAGCTTGTCGCTGTGTCCAGTTAAAGACTATGTTTTGAGGATCGACAGCTGCAAGTTCTTTCGTGTTATTAGGTAAATTCAGGAAAGGCGGCTCATTCTCAAATAGCCAGATCATTGCTTTTGCAGAACTGGACATGACATAGTTGTAATTCGATTCGTATACATCAAACCAAACCTGTAAATTACCTTCCGGTAAACGTCCTGTTTTGAGATACTGGTTTTTACTAAAACCTTCAAAAATAAGATTATCAGGATTGAACCATTCGGATAGCTCAGCAGCAGAAAGCACCATTGTTTCACCATTGTTAAGCAAAATGTCCTTATGCACCCAATCCGGATTTGAGTAAATTTTGAACCATCCACCTGTAATAACCAGACGTAGCTTTACCGGATAATTTTGAAGGAAAACGTCTTTTGGAATGATGGTAAGAGATATTTTACCATCAAGACCACCTGCGTATTGATCAAGGCTTACCGGATATGGGGCCGATACTGTAGTAATCGTATGCACCGGAAGCTTTTTCTGCGCAAAAAGCTGGCCGACTGTAAGCAATAGTAAGATCAGCGTTACGAAAGAACGGTTTCTCATCCTTATACAGTTTAGGTTTTTGAACGGTTGAGCATCTAAGCCCTGAGTTATATATTGTGTCATTTTCAGATTTCAGCTACTTATCGTTGAATTATTATGGTTCTCGTTTTAGTCTCTCCTCCAGCTTGAAGATGTAATAAATATGTTCCGCTTGGCAAATTAAGATTGTACTTGATATTATATAGATCGGAACCTTTGTATTCACGAACATCACTAATTATACCTGTACCAAGATTGGCAATACGTAAGAAAATTGTTGAAGTTTTCAACAAACGAACTTCTGCCTGAAATTCTCCGGAATTTGGATTAGGTGATACTACAAAATTTTGAATTAATCTGTAAGAAGCTGATTTTTTATGACTGACGTTCTTAGCTTCAACGGTAATTGGCTTGGTTGTTATATCTAAACAATCATACAGATAAGAAGTAAGCCCAATAGTGAAAGTCCCTGTATCGGGGAATACCACTTCCCTAAAGTATTCTCCACTCGACAATACTTTACATCCATTTAATTTATACTGTACTGAATCGGGAAATGGCCAGGACGCAACGAAGATAACAACTGTGTCGTTCTGTTCAACACTTGAAGCCATTAGTAATCTGCTTGATTCTATTGTTTGAGATTCACCAATTTTTATGGTATCCCGGCCAACACACCCATCGTTATCAACTACTTCAACAAAGTAATTACCGCTTTTAACAACATTGATTACCGAATCACGAGAAGTTTGTCCCGCATCGGATGTCCATTTATAATTTCTGTAAACCCCCGGAGTAATCCGGAAACTATTGCCTTTACACAAGGTAAGATCACTTCCAAGCGAAGGTTTGATAGTATATTGATATTGTAATGAAAAATCAAACGAGTTGAAACAGTTATGTGAATCGGTAATTGTAATGTTATAATTACCCGGTTCGAGATTGTTGATTGAACTGCTTTTTTTGCCATTATTCCACAGGTAAGAATATCCTCCGAAACTTCCTGTAGCTTCAACTTTCAGTAAGCCGTCGGGTACACCTTCACATAATGGATAGCTTTTTGTAACACCCTCTAAAGTAATCGCCGTAGGTGAGCCAATTGTAAAAGAAGGATAACTTATGCAGCCAACACTATCTTCAACATAAACACGGTGAATACCTGCCGCTAATCCTTTTAAGTCTATTGGTTCGTGTGGTTTTACATTTTTGTCTTCGGTTCCATCAGACCATTTCAATGTATACGGAGGATTACCTTTGGCAAGCTGAATGGTTGCTTTCCCATCCGAATATCCCCAACAAGAAACACTAAGTGAATCCAATTTTTCAATGGTAAGGTTCGTACTGTCAGAAACAACAAAATCAAATGACCTGGAACATTTATGTGAATCTGTCACTTTCAGGTTATATATTCCTGAATAAAGATTAGTGATTTTATTTCCAGCGAAGGAAAGTAAATTATTTTTCAAGCTCCAGTCGTAATTATAACCCGCAAGTGCTGGCACTCCACCAGACGTATAGGCGATAACCGAACCATTAGCAAATTTGCACCTGGTTTCTTTAATCCTGGAACTATCAACCTTTATTTCTGTAGGCTGCCCGATAATAACCTTTTCAGGAAGCATGTAATAACATCCAAGTGTATCTTTTACGTGAATTGTATAAATTCCGGAATCAAGTTTGTCTATAAAATTGCCTTTGATCCATTTATTTTTATCGGTAGAAACAAAATAATACGGATAATTACCCCCTTTGATATTGATGCTTGCATTACCATCAGTTGATCCATAGCAATTAGCATCGGTTTTCGAGTCAAATGAAGCCACAAGTAAACCAGGTTGTGTAACTATAACTTTCATGGAAGTGACAATCCGTGCGGTATCTTTTGCATATACGGTCAATGTATCTGCCTTACGGCTACTGAATATGTTTGGCTGATATGTGTTGATCGAATCAAGGCCGTAGGTGTAATTTGTGCCCCATCCACCAGAAGCTTTGACTTCAAACTCTCCATCCGTTTGACTATAACAAGAAACAGGTTTGTTGCGAACAAGTCTGATACGTATATTAGAATCCGGTTCAACAATGGTAAAACGCCGTTCAAGCCATCCGGTTTCTCCGACCCAACATCTTGCAGTATCCTGAACTCTTAATACATATTCTCCTGCAACCCTGTTTAGCAGCTTTATGGAATCTAAATCGGTAGTTTTTCCTGAAGTAATAAAAGCATTATCCTTACTGTTTCTCCATTCGTAAACATATTTGCTGTTACCAAGCCAAACCCTTGCCCACATTCTGCCATCGGCATCTCCTTTTCGTCTTATGTAATTGTTATTATAAGCCCAAAAGCTAATCTCCTTCGGCTGGTCAATTACTTTCTTTTCAACAGATGCTTTGCAATTTTCTGCATCTGTAACAGTAATCGAATACTTTCCTTTGGGTAGCCCGGTAATAGTAACAATGGTATCAGAAGAATTGAAGGTAGCAGGTGATTTGACAGGAGCAGATGTTGAAGTGTCCGCAACAATTGAATACTGCCAACCTGGATTTCCATGAAACCGTCTGAGTATTATTTTGCCATCACTTGAATCAGGACAAGCAGCATTAACAGCATATTTAAAATCAAGATTCAGCGTATCTTTTTTCACACCGATCACAAATGTGCTATCATCTTTACAGCCATACCCGTCTTGAACCACTACCTTGTAAGAACTATTTTTATTAACAGCCAATTTGGCAAATACTACACTGTCTCCCATTAGGTTAATGCCATTGCAGGTAAAGCTGTATTTATTTTGAATGTTGCTGGCATCGAAGCTTGAAGCCACAACTTTTGCCTTCCCATTTCCTGCTCGTTTACAGGTAGCAAATGTTGTATCTATGCGGATAATATGAACAGAATCCCTTTCAATGTCCACCAGAAAATTAGCCGAATCCCTGCAACCAATAGCATCTGTAGCAACTACTTTATGCAACCCTCGTCCAAGATTAATAAAGCTAACCGTATCATCAGGGTTACTGGAAAGCCTTGTTATGTTTCCAAGTTTGTACTTGTAACCAGGTACAGAGCCTTTAGGAAGGTTATTAATGTGCAATGAGCCATTTTGGGCATTTTTACATGCTACAGGCAATGAAAGGTTAAGCAATGGCTGTGGACTATGATTAAGATTATTAATCGTTTGTGTTAGACTTGAACCACAATTATTTTTATCTATTACTTTGAAAGTATATGTGCCTGCAAGATTAAGTTTATATGAAATAGTATCATTATGCCATGCGGTTGTATCATTACCAAAAGCAAACCTGAATAATTTTTCAGAACCTTTTTTCGTGGAAGCTTTAAGTTTTATTTTAGCATTTTGTATTTCACTACAAATTTGGTGACTTACAAACATCGTATCGAGATTTACGGGATTTTGATCAAATTTTACAGAATCAGAAATAGTAGCTTCACATCCCAACGCATCATGTGCAGTGATGGTATACCAACCTGATTTGAGTTTGGAGAAAATAGAATCACTTTGAGTAGTCAAATTAAGGGTATAATCTATTGCTCCCTTACCTTTTTTTCTTCCTCCCACATAACGACTTACTTTTAACGCTCCAGTCGGAGAGCTTTCCTTACATACCGCTCTTTGAGTATTGTAGGAAGAAAAGGCCAGACTATCCTGCCATACTCCTAAAGGAAATGTCACGGAATCTTTACATTGGTAAATATCCGAAGCAATAACTTTGTATAATTTAGGATAAAGTGTATCGAATGTGGCTGTTGCGAAATGATTGATCTCTCTATTGGTAGGCATAAGTTTAAAAGAAATGGTTCCTGTGCCTGAAATCTTGTTTACTGTTGCTATACCAGAATTTGATTTGGTACAGGCTGCGGGCATTACATCTACCAGTTGATTTAATTTAAGGGAATCATTTCTTACCTCCATAGTGATGTTCTCAACGGTTGAAGAACATCCTACTCCATCCTTCACAGTGAAGTTGTGTTTTGAATTGCCTCGAAGGGCATAGGTCTTGGAAGTTTCTGCCTGTGGCGTTTCAGCTTGCCCATCTATTGAATATTTGTAAGTCTGGTCAGAGTACAATTCTCCATTTAATGCAGAAATTGTTACTGTTCCATTTTTGCCTGTACAAGGTGCTTGTCCGGCAATTGTGTGGCTAATCGAAAATGCAGGCAGACGCAATGGTATTTTTACAGAATCTGCAGCAGAACAGTATTTGTCGTTAACAGTAAAAGTGCTATTATCAGTATCGGAGAGATTATTTAAGTAAAAGCATTTATCATTACTATCGTATTCCTTATCAGTTAATTCACCTGCACTATTACTGAATTTAATATCAGTCGGAACGCCCTGGTAATTTTCAACTATTGCCTTTACTTTTCCGTTATGTACTGTTTGGCATGAGGCAGGTTTGGTATAAGTGGCTGTTAAGAATAATTGTGCAGGGTCTTTGATTTCCTGTTGCAGTAAAGTTTTTGTACAGGTATTATCATCTGATACAGTTATATCAAATTTGCCAGCAGATAAAGTTCCGGTATATATTGGATGATCTTTGACTGTAAAAGAGTAGGAACCACCGGATGCTAAAGTTCCTCCTGATGCACTCAGTGTAAGTGAACCGTTTGATTGCCCCGGACATTTAGGTGAAACTGGAATAGCAACGGGTTGTAATTCCACTGGCTGATCTACATACTTTTCAACATCACATTTTTTATTATACGTAGTGTTCAATTTATCACTCACATAGATAGCATAATTACCCACAGCGATGTCGCCATCACTGAAAGATACTGCACCATTTGAGAAAGAACTTGTTTTAACAAGACTGCCATTTCTGTACAAAGCAATAGAATAGGGCAATACTCCGCCCGAAACAGTCCAGCTAACACTACCGTTGGCATGATCACCAACATCTTTGGCATTACACATTACATTGGATGAAGAAGGATTACTGAATGAAATATCAGTCGGAGCCAACAGGGTTACATCATTTTTTGGAACATAACAGCCATTCTGATCATGAAGGAAGTAATAATATGTCCCGGATGTTTTTGCTAATGATGAACTACCATTCCGGCCACCACTATCTAATACTTTTGTTGAATCACTCGCACCTTCTTGCCTGTAATAATAAGGAGGTGAGCCTCCTTGGTATGAAAAATTTACAGTCCCGGTTAATTCTCCGGTCTTTATTGAATAAGTTGTTCCACTTAATTTCAAAGAAGCTGCACTGGCTGAAAATTGAGGAGGTTCATTGATGGTAAAAATATCAGAACTTGAACATGAGGCCTCAGTTGTGTTAAACTTTGCTTCAATCTTGTATTTTCCAGCACCAATTTTAAATTTATCAGTAAAATCAGCATTGGAAATAGTTAGGATGTTACTGGTTAATGTTTTTGGTATTGTGCTTCCACCCCAATAGTAATAAGTGGTATCATTGCCTGGAAATTTAATCCAAGAATAAGTATCATCATCAGCAATCTTATGTACAGTATACTTATAGATAGTGATATAAAGGGGAATTTCCGCACCACCCACAGGGTTTTTAAATCCTTCCTCTGGAATATTGTTAAATTTAATTGTGAAGTTGGCATTGTCTATTCCATAACAGGTTGGATTATTGGCTTCGAATTTAATATCCGGAGTAGGTAAAAATACAATCCTAAGATTGGGGGTAGTGGTAGTGGTATTGGGTAAGGTAGTATTATATATTGGGGTTCCCTTGAATGTCTTATATGTGCGTATTTCTATTTCTTTCCCAATATATGAGTAATTAGTTCCACAAATATCTTCGTAGGTAAGGATAGTTTTGGTATTAAGTTTTTTAGTAATTCCTCTCCATGTTCCATCGTATTTAACTTCAATATTAGCATCCGGGTCACAGGAAGGATAGTTTAGGTAACCTCCCAATAATTCTAAAGTTTTACCGGAGCAAACTACATTTCCTGTACTTCCAACTTTTATTGTTGGAATGTCATAAAATTGGTAAGGGCCAACAATATTGCCATAAGTTAGAGTCCCACTTTCTAATGTTTTTAGTACTCTAAAATAGACATCCTTGCCAAACCAATTATCCGGACAACCCATATTGATAGTCCTTAAGTCACAAGTCATATATCCACCTGATGGAGCAGAAGCAATATCTTTCCATGTACCGTAGGTTGAACCGACACAATATTGCAGCTTGGGAACGTTGCCATTATCGTGATAAACGCCACTGTAAAAACTATTTGAACTGCCTACATATTGGTTTATTGAACTGGCTGTCAAATAAACAGGATCATCAATTTTAAAATTTATTGTTGCTTTAAGAGTTCTGGTACAAGCGCTTATTTTCCGGCTGTGATCATAATTGATTACATATGAATATGTACCCTTAATGTAAGCCCGATCAACAGTATATACAAATATTTCATTAGTTCCCCTGTATACCCTGCCATGCGCCCTAAATGTATTTATTTGAGAATAAACAGTTATAGTCTTTGAGTTGCTTCCATTAAAGTTGGTAACACCTGAATATGTTTGGTTTTTGGTAAAAATATGTACCCAAGTATCAGCATTGGCACTGCGACAAATACCTTTATCGCTAAATCCAGCATTTGTAACGTCTATTTTAACGTAATAAGCATCTTCTGATTGGCTGTAACTATCAAAGAAATAAAAAGTTCCAATGATTAATATGTATATAATTTTTACAAGTCCTTTCATAACTAAAGTAAATCAAGGTTTATAGTTATTTTCGAAATTTTATATTATTTTATTCTGCAAGTATTGAGTAGTTCTGGTATATCTTTTATGGGTATCTCTTTGACAGAATTTTGTTCTTCACCTATCATTACTAAAATTCCTTCTTTGGGATTTTCTTTCTTATTCCCTACAAATGACATACTATTGTTTTGATAATCAGTAGAAAAACCCGACAATCTGTATTCCTTATTCTGATAAACAGAGGATGCAAACGTCCCTTTGTATTCACTTAGGTTAATAGGATACCTGTAAATGATATTATTGCGAGCTATAAAATAATTATCTTTTGCTACATGAATCTCAAAATCAGCGATAAAACTACCTTCGTTTCCGAAAAAATTATAATCAATATTTTTATATTCAGATGAAAGTTCCATAGCTTTGCAGATACCTGGTACAATAAGACTATTATTTTTCTTGTTTTCAATCATCCCGTAAACTGAAAGCGGAATTGCTATATCTGAATTTATAGGAGGAAAGTTTTCTCGTTCAATCAGAAGACTATCGGGATATTTAATTTTGAGAATTGACCTTATTTGAGAAAAATTCCTATATGCAATAAGCTTAAATTCTCCTTGTATATCTTTATATTCACTATCTATCCAGATGATTTTTAAATCCTTTATATTTTTAAATGTTCCAATATTGGTTATTGCTCCAGAATTTGTTACATAATAGGGGTAATCCGCAAAAGCTTTAATGATACAATCACCATTTCTGTCTATTATAAAAAAGGGCAGGACAATTACCCCTCCTTCATCCGGCATTTTTATGAATTTAATTATTTGTATTGCTTCATCATTCGTTGGTAATTTAATTTTATAAATTACTGATTTAGAATAACTATAAACATATATATTGTTTATATTATCCTTTTGAGCTAAACCTGGGTTAATATTTGCGTACCCGTTATATAAATCCTTACCAAAACTTAAATCTTTATATTCATCAGGAAAGAAAAATATTTTCCCATCTGTTTTTCTAAATATAAAAGAATTGGATAGCTCCAATTCCTTAAATACTTGTTTGCGTATTGTATCTACTATTTCTCCAGTCTTTACTACTTTTGTTTCTATGCCTTTTTGTTTGATTGCTACAACCCCAGATACTAAAACAAAATCTTTATTTAAAGGAAGTAATTCATGGAAGTTTGTTCGAACAAAATTTATTGTATCTGTTCCATTAAGAAAAATAACCATACCGATCTGGTCTGTTTCTGACATTTTATATATCTTATCACTTGGATTAGAACGTGTTATTAAATACTTAGCATCATTAATGTCTAATCTTATTTTACTTACATCCTGGTAAACGACAGTCGAGTCTAATGTTACCGGAATAGTAATATCGCTTTCTTTTTTACAACCGGATATTAGGGATATTACAATTACTAAAATTGAAGTTATTATAAGACAAAAAGGAATGGTTACTTTTTTCATAAGTTATATGGTTAATATAATACTGTAATCAGATCATTGAATATATAAGTAGACCCATTTTCAAGAATACATTTGATAGTATAGGTATACTTGGTATCTTCTGTTAATCGTTTATCAACAAACACATTTTTATCACCAGGCGCATTGGCGTAGATTACCAGTTTTCCTTCCTCTCCTGTCTTCCGGTAAATAATATATCGCACTACTTTAGATTCAGGTTTATTCCATGAGATTGTTACTGTCTTTACTTTACGATCAATCTCATATTTCAATTTGCCCATTCCAGTAAGTCTGTCAGAAGGAAGTTTTTCTGCTGCCATTTCTGGTGTTGGTTTTGATTTCAATCCGCTTTTATCCTGTGCAACCAGTGTATAATAGTACACGGTATTTTCTATAATGGTGGTATCAAGGTAATTTCTTGTTGTATCGGTGATAGGAATTTCTTTGATCGGATCTATAACGGCTTGCCACTTCGCCCTTCGGCAGACAATATGTTCGGCCACATCTTCGCTTGAACTGTTTTCCCATTGAATATATGCACCATTAGGTGTAGATTTTACAGATACAATGGCCGGGGATGCTGGAGGAACAACATCAGGCCGTTCCACTTCCAAGGCTTCCGAGAAGACTGAATGATTTTGACGTTTATCAATTGCCATAAGTCTGTAGTATATTTTTTTAGTTAAGGTCATCACATTGATTTTATCGACAAAGGCAGTATCCTTCACGGGGGCTACAGTTATTTGAGAAAACTCTTCATTACTGGCATTTGCCCTGTAAACGCGGTATCCATACATATCTTCCTCAGTGTTCCTTTTCCAACTTAGTATAAGCTTTCCAGTCGTATCTGCCACAGCTTTTAACCCGATGGGAGAGGCGGGTGGAATGGAATCTGCAAGCTGCGCAAGTATGGCGAGTGAGTTTCTTTTTGTACCATTTTTGCCCTGCACAAGTACTTTGTAGTAGTTTGTTGATAGTGGTTTAAAATCGAGAAACTCACGCTTCTCAGGTGTGATCAAGCCTGAAATCGTGTCGTAACCTGCCAGGTAATCAGACGAACGTAATATCTTGAAACATGCTATATTTTTATTTTGCTCTTCGGGATATTGCCATGTAATCAGAAATTGTCCGTTTATTTCTTTCTTACTTTTAATTTCAGGAATGGCCTTTATTTCCACAATTCCTTTACCTTTCACCATTTCCGATGCAGGACTTGTTTCTCCGAAAGAAGTATGCCCTTTTACTCTATAGAAATATTCTTTGTCATTTGCCTGTAACGAATCAATATAGAGCATTTCCTCGGCTTCCTCAAAATCTTCGGAACGAGCATACACGAGAGGTTGCTTGTTAATCTTTTTAAAATTAATTACATCTTCTGAGCGTTCAATATCATACGAGTTGTATAAATATTCAAGGGTTTTTCTATCCCAATGGAGAAGAACGCTTTTATCTCCAAACTCTCCAATAAAGTTTATCGGTTTAGGTAAAGGCATGTATTCGTCCACTCCTGTATAAGCATATCCTGTATCAGATACAACTATATTCTGAGGAGCTAAAAGGTATATTCTATAAAGATATTTATCACCTTTTTTTACATTCTTATCTGTAAACCATAGCCCGGATGCTTTGGCTGTAGCCGAAGATTGATCAGCAGCAAATACCGCAAATGAAAAACGGGAATCCTGTTCTTTAACTTTAGTAACCACATCATAAAAGTTGGTAGCTTGGTTTGCTGTAAGTTCAAAGGTTTCTCCATAAATTGCTTGTGCGGCAACACCAGCATATCCGTCCACATCGGCAAGTTTTTCCCATTGGCTAAGGGGCCAGGGTTTAATAGGTATAGCGGTTAACGGTTCTGGCTTAGCTCCAGTAATTAATTCTCCGTTCTTCATAATCGTAAAACGGACAATTTGATAGCCGTACTTATTACCAGCATTCCACCCCTCGAAATTATCAGGCGACCATCGCAACAAAATGGAATCAGGTAAAGCCCTGGCAATTAATTTTATTGAGGTTTTATTTTCCTGTGCATTTAGTCCAGCATTGCTAAATAGCAACATAACTATTGTAAGAAAGCTTATTATTTGTGCTTTTTTAAGCATTTCAGCTATTGTAAATTTTAAATTATTAATATTCATTATGTTGTATATAATTGTCATTATAAAGAAGGCTGCGCCATATGGTAAGGATTTTTCACTATGAATGTCTTGCTGGATGTAACTTTATTGATACCAGGAAGGACATACTCGAATTTAACCGGATAGGAACCTTTATCAACTACTGGCCAAATCACTTTCTTAAGAATAGCATTTACTTGAGGATCGCTATGCTCCAAGGTAGGATATAGATTGGCAAGTTTCATCCTTATGTCGGAATAATCATGGCTCCAATTATAGGGAAGGCCATACATGAAATGCGCCCAATCTGTTATGGCTGTAGCTACACCAGTTTCAAGTTCTTCATCTGTAAGAATATGATCATAGTTCAATTGCCAGATTTTTATCTCTCCAGAAGGCGGCACTCCTAATATAGTAGCATTACGCCAGGTAATATCTGCCTGTGTCAATAGAGGATAGTTCTTATATATTACTGGTTCCACAAATGATTTGTACCAAGGGGTTTCATCAAGAATCGCTGTACGGCGAATTAATGATGGATTATTGTTAGTACCATAAATCTCGAATTTATCGAACATTTCATCCCCTTCAATGGTAGATTGTAAATGATAAACATATGGAGTAATCTCATAAAGCATATTGACGGTTGTCTCAGTAAACGAGAGCTTTTCGGTCATTGTTTTATATTTACTTGCCCTGAACCCATATTTCAGGAAGGTAATTTCCTCTGCACGGGTAAGAGTTCCGGCAGCTTCCCTGGTTTTAACTTCCATTTTGTTTGAATCATTTTCAAGATCAACCTTGTTTGTCTTTTCCGATACATTTCTGGCTATGTTATTATTCAAGGGAATATTTGTCAGTTCGAGCCTGTATATCTTATTTCCTGCCAAGTTTGAAGGGATTGCAAATGTAACTGTTCTGGTAGAAGAATTGTAAACAAGGTCGGACGATAACACTTTACCACCAGAGACAGGCGTAAACCTTGCCTGTTGTTTCCAATCGCTTCCAAGGTTAAAGAAAGGCGTCAGACCAATGTTAAAAGCGATATATCCTTGATTATATTCCTGCGGATAAAAATTATATTGACGCATTACAGGGTAACAATATGAAATGCGATTAAGAGGTATCTCTTTTGGTAAGGCCCCTGTGGTGAAAATGCAATTTTTCTTTTCTGTTATTTTAGCACCATTATCAGTGACAGTTTCCCATTTGTTATCTTTCCATTCATCGAAACTTACTTCAACATCAAAATTGTATTTTGCATTCGGGTTAAGAATATCATAGGGTTTGTAGACAATTACATTATTATCCAAATTCCACTCGGTTGTACCAGTAACTACTTGTTCGCCAAGTTTAAGTAAACACTTTTCAAGGTTAGCACGGAACTTATGACTTGAACCATCATCATCGGAAATGTTCATTATTTTGTTTACAGGTACATTGAAAACAGCCTGAGGAATGGCAAAAAGATCAACATCCTGGGCATCCTGTTGTGGTGTGACACTGGCAATCATCTCAAGGTCTTGTACTGGTGAACTCTTGCTTGGTTTCATCACTACACACTTTTCACCATAGGTAACCTTAAACTTACATTCACCCTTTACCATGCCGCCAAGTACACTATATCTTCCGCCTGCTTGTCCTTCTACATACATAGGATTAGGCCCTTCGGCAATAAGAAGTGCGGCTGCGCCAATGCTTAGAATTTCAAATTTCTTTTCTTTACGGAATACCTTTACTTTCAGACCGATTTCACCATTGAGGTAAGCGTATGCCTGTCCTTTTGCATACCACCCATTAATACCCATTGGCGCACTATGCCCTTGGCAATAGTAATCTTTGGGATAACTGATCATCATCATATCATACCCCATGCCTACTTCAAATTTTCCATAAAAGCACAGGAATTGCAAATCGCCAGTACTAATACTGAATGCAGACCCAAAAGCTATACCTTTGCCAAGACTTAAATCTTCATCATTACGGCCAGTACATGCTTTTTCAGGTGTTATTTTAAGGATACTTGCTACGGTTGGTGGTATCAATAAACTTGTTGGTATGTCATCGCCAGCCATAAAATACCCGCTCACCTGTATCATTTGCAGTAGTTTAATCCCCATAGGATTAGTTGGTGTACCCATATGCAGATACCATTTATCCGGAGCTATGTGCATTACGCACTTGCCCATCGAACCTTGGGGGCCTATACCTTGCAAAACAATTCCTACATTTAAGAATGCCTCAAGTTCAGCATGAAAAGAATGCTTTACAAAATCCATTTCCATTGATACGGTAACTCCAATGGCTGCATCGGTCGGATTAAAGTCCAGATGACCAGTACCAGCGAGTTTTTGTGCCGCTGCCTTTGATTTTTCCATATCCACTTCAATCCCTGGTACTACACATTTAGCTCCGCCAAAGAAGCCGATATAGTTTAATCCACTGCTTGAGTTAAAAACGACCTCAAATTTAACATCGGCGTCTATAAGTTTCTCATTTACTACTCCAAACTTAACTTCAGCCATTATTCCAATTCCTATTGAGTCGTTAGGAGCATATACAAGTCCGGATCGAGATGCGCCAAACGAATTGGGGTCAATTACACCGGGACGCTGTTTCATGTGCCAATATAAACCGCCTCCAAAGCCATAGAAGGTTAAAGGTCCTGCTTGTATACCTGGTTTCATACAAAACATGGCATCCACAAAGAAATAGCGCATATCTTTTACTTTTCCGAATAAGGCTATTGCTTTTATATTTATATTTGAACCAAATCTTGCGTCAAGCTCTCCTCTGAAACCATTTCCATAAACAGGATCATCTTTGGCAAACATAATTGACCCATGCAGGGCAAAGGCATCCCCTTTTTCAATGTCAATCTTGATTTTTTCGATCTCAATGCCTTTGTAATGGAAATTAAATCCATCACGGTCAGCAACTAATGTAAGAATAGTACTTCCTCCAAATCCTTCGCTATCCGAATTCATCAGGTTTACCACAAGTCCGATAGAAAGACGTGCCTGGCTTTCTGTTGTCCGTAAGGCAATCTTGTCTATGGTTATGGGGAAAGAAGCAAAAGCACCCTGGTTAAGTCCTGAAACCCCAATATATTTTACATCAAAAACAGGGTCGACGGTTGAGAATCGCATATCCTGGAATTCAACCTTTGTTAATTTCAGGTTGTTTTTCTCGTTGTCTTTGGAAAAAGGTGCATTGATGCTTATGTTACCTGTAAGCAGGGCTACAGGTAAAAATTTATGATTGGCAATTGTGATATTGATCGAAGAATTTTTGTATAAGGTGAGCCTTGAACTCCCAAATAATGGAAAAACAAGACTATCCGATGGTGATACTATAAAATTATATTTCCCTTCAACATCAATTGTGGCAGCATAACTCAAATTAGAGTTCTGTTTAAGAGCAGGAATATGAATTTGTCCTCCAAAAGAAGCTTCATTGATTTTACTGGCAAGTAATTTTACCGAAATTGTGGAAACCGAGAATTCCCATCCTCCAAGATTACCCTGGTCCAAAGGAAGAATATTCTTGGCGGTAAAAGCGCCAGTTAGTCCTTTTTCATCAATGATTAAGTCTTTAACTGAAAAAGAAGTTGGCGCATTACTTTTTTTCCACTGAAATTCAGGTCCTAGAATGACACTTGCATCACCAATGTAAATTCCGCGCCAAGTCGATTCATTTCCCGAAGGAAAAGAAGATAAATAGCCAACAGGGAATTTTATTGCATCCGGATTTGTATAATCGCTATGATCAATAACAAGGTTTTTACATGAGAATGTTAGTCCCGGAACACTACTCATCTGGAAGGGGCTTAATGAAATAGTAAGCGCCAGATCGTTTAAGCTTTTAACTTCAGTTTCTATGTATGCAGTGAGTTTACTTCCATCAGCTTTTAATTTTCCGTTTTCATCAGCAGGAAGGAAAGTAGAACTGGCAAATTCAACCCTTCCTTTGATCTTTAAACGACTGAAACCATTACAGTCCCACTCTACATAGGAGCCTTGCATAAAGAACAGATCAACATCCTTACATATAGGTATCTTTTTTTCTGTAACCATTACTAAACGTACTGTACCAGTTAGTCCTCCCTTAAACGAAAATGGCACATTCTGAGCTTCAAAAGCAAGGCGGGTACTATCCAGTGGATTGGTAAGGGACATATAGGCATTGAATGTTCCACCACCAGGTTTAAGGGTCGCCTTGTTTATTATAAGTGCATAGCTCGGATCATTATCATTACCTGCGGTAAAGCCAACAGGCAAATTGTAAAAAGATGAAGAATCAAGTTTTTCAACAAAGCGGTTGGCTCGTACAATGGAATCATATAGCGCATGAACTCGTCCGTCTTGTAAAATAGTTTGTTGTTGTGTAGGGTCTATAGTGCCACTAACAGGTAGAAAAAAAGCAATTGTAAAAAACGATGCTAATGCAAAGTGTCTAAGCATAGGTTATTGGGTTTAAATCAGCGTATTCAAAATCACTATTCTATTTAAGATAATGATTCATTTTTATTTATATTCAAAATTCTTTTACGTGACATATTTTTTATTGTTTTATTTATTTTATCAAATAGTTAAAAACGGTGACAAAAGTAAAAAATTAAATAGTAAATATATTTACCTTACCATACCGTTATTTATTGTTATTCAAATGCTTGCCAATTGCTTCGTTGTTTAATCCGTTAACGATAACTAACTAATTAATAATGCCTAAGAGATATTTGAAAATTAATTCGCTGAATTGTTCAAGATTAATGGGCTTTGCAAGGAAGGCATCGCATCCGGCATTAAAAAATTCGGTTATTTTTGTAGTCCTTGCGCTGCGGAATAACCTATGATGGGTATTTGAAAATTCTCCCGCTTATTTTTCTGGTTAATTCAATACCATTCATTTCATCGTTAAGTTTGTTATCCATAATTAAAAGATCATTTTCCTACTAATTATGAGAGACCTCCCAAGCTTCATTACTTTCATATACATGCACAAGCTTTTCATTTCTTTCTACTGGTGTTAAAGTAATTTTGTACCTTAATCCAAAAATTTGATAGTTTGGATTTGTTGGTTAGTGAAAGGCTCTGCCGCGAGGCATGGCCTTTTTTTGTGTGATATGGTAATAGCCAATCGAACTATTAGATAAATATTTAAAAAGTAAGGCCAGATCATCGCGACGTGGCCTTATTACATTACTAACATTTACAACTATAGTAGTAATTAGTAAATTATAACTATTAATTTAAACCAAACCTCACGCTCCTAAATAGTTATTCAATATCTTTGTAAAATATTCAAAATCTATAGGTTTAGGTATAAAACCATTGCAACCTGCACGATAACATGCCTCAATATCTTCTTCATAAACGCACGCTGAGTGCGCTAATATCGGTATACCTGGGTTTTGCTGCTTTATTTTTTTTACTAGTGAAAGGCCTTCCCTAAATTCTCTTATACCAATGCCCTTAATAATTAAATCTATATGCTCGTTAATGAAACTAGTAAGCGCCTCAAGGTTAGTTACATGGATTAATCTAACAAGGGTATTGCTAAGATACTCTGTAATTAAAAGGACTGATAGACTGTCATTTTCAATGATCAAGATTGTGTTACCCTGCCTAAACGATTGACCGGAATGATCAAGGATTTCCATTTTATTAGAAGAAATTGGATGACTGACAATCATATCATGTAATTTTCATATAGGCAATAATTTTTTCGGCGAAATCTACATTCTTCGAGAATAACAAAATGCCGTAGCAAGGATAACAGAAATGGAGAAAGGTTGCAATACGGAAAGGCGCGTATTTTATATACGTACCATTCCGTATATATAATATAATTTGTTATAAATAAGACAACTACGATAGAAGAACTTTCAACCTCCAAAGGTGTTTTTGTGTTAGCTAACCTTTTTTTGCAATAATATCTATTTTGCTAGTAACTTCTTAATTAACTCCAACCTACTATTTACATGAACTTTATTAAAAATATTTTCGCAATGCTTCTGAACGGTCTTTTCAGATATAAATAGTTCTGAACTTATCTCTTTGTACGTAAGTCCCTTTTCTATTAAAAGGATAATCTCTTTTTCTCTCTTTGTTATTCCATATTGTTCACAATTTGCCTCAATTTCTTTTTGTGGATCAAGTTCATTAAAACTCATATTACAAAAAGTACGAATTCAATTCTTAAATTATCCGTTTCAACCCTCTATTTCGATTGTTTTTTGGGTGTTTTTGCCTTTATGTTCCCTTTGTGAAAGTGTAGCTTCATATACCTTAACAAGGCTTTTTGCCATTTGGTCAGATAAAAATCGCTTCCTTAGCCTTAAAAGTGCTTTTTTTGCAAGTGATTTAGCTAACCTTTCATCATAAATTAACTCTAAAATCTTTTCCGCCAATTCTTCCGGCAAAATACTCCGTTCTCCTTTTTTATCAATCCTGACATTTACCTTTATCCCGTTATATCCATCGACAATAATCTCACCTGGTCCTTCAATGTTGGTTGAGATAACCGGAATTTTATGATACATCATCTCCAGTAACACATAACCAAAGGGCTCATATATTGACGGAACGATGCCAATATCCGCAACCCGGTAAAAAAGCTCTAATCTTTCGCTGTCAAGTCTGCCTGTAAAGACTACCTTACCCCAAATATCATTGCATTCCTTCAGGTACTGGTCATAGTTTCCGTTTCCAACAACCACAAGTCTTGTATGATTATAGCTTGAAAGGACAATCTTAAATGCTTTGATCAGGTATTGAATACCCTTCTGATCACATAATCTGCCGACAAACAGGATAATTTTTTCATTATAACCAAAACCATATTTTTCCTTAGTGAATTTTATCCTGCCTGGTGTAATCCCGAAATCTGTAATCCCGTTGTAGATCACACTTATTTTACTCTTATCCGCTCCGTAGGTTTCCTTAACATCATTTTTCATCTGGTTTGTCCGTACAATGATATGATCTTCAATATCGCAAAGCTTCTTTTCATAAATTGCGCCAGGCTTGATCAGTTCGCTATCCGGATTTCCATAGTCCCTGTTTAACCCTTTCCAATAGGCGGCAAATTTCTTTTTATTACCATTTAAGGCGAACTGCCATTCAAGACAGTGCAAATCAAAAATTATGGGGTTTTTGTATCGTTCTTTGATTACCCTCGCAATAAATATCCCGCACCAGGAAACAAAATGAAAGATTGTATTTTGATCAAACTTAAAGTGAGTCTCAAGCATAGTAACTGTCTGCCTGGCATTTTCAATATGTTGGTATTCGAAACTACCGAAGGGCATTGAAGGAAAATAAACCAATTTGATGTTTTTAGTTTGGTTTAAAAAAACAGAATGATCCGTAATTACAGTCATTTCATTATAATTCTTTGATCCAAGAATGATCACATTTAAGTCAAAATCTTCATTCCCTGCTAAAGTCTCCTTCAGGGATGAAATGTATTTTCCTATACCGTATTGGTAGCTCCATCCATCATGAACAAAAATAAATGTGGTCATCATCTTTTTAGATTTTTAAATTTACTTTCCAATATTCTTTCGTTTATCCTTTGCCAGCTTGTCAAAGGAAAGCAGGTTAAACATTTCTCTCATTCTGCTCCGTACTCTTGGGCCATACATCTGTTCAATTTCTTCACTGTTGAGATTGGTTGTGAGGTGAGTCAGCAATTTTTGTGAAACGAACAGATCATAGCGAGAGAGGAGTATTTCAGCCATCACATTGCACTGGTTCCCAAAGTATTTAAGGCTGTTCTCAGCCCCTAAGTCATCGAAAAAATAGACTTTGGGCTCATATCCCCGGAAGGAATATTTACTATAAGTCAGGATTATCGAATATCCTTCCTGTATGAATTCGAAGGTAATCTCACGACAAGATTTTACTAAATACCTGTTTTCTTCTGGGTGAAAATACTTTAACAGAGTTAAAAGCGTCGTTTTACCACACCCGGCAGGGCCACTGATTAATAGTCCTTTGTCCAATGAGATATTTAGCTTTTCTGCATTGGAAATATCCTTAATGACATAGACCAACAGTTTAAAGATCAGCGTATGGTCTTCCTCATAAATCCTAAAATGCTTTCCAAAAAGCTCTTTTCCTTTTGCTTCCATCCATTCCAGGCATTTCGGAAAACTTACATTATTTTCTGAGTTCTCGCTATAAAGGGATGTCATAATCTTTATCTGTTTTTAAATTAACCGCATTGTTTGTTTTTTCATTTGAAGGCGGATTGAACTTTCTTTCGTTCAGCATCCAGTTATGTGATGCTGCGTTCCAATCCTTCATCGGAGCTTTACCTCCAACCTTCCATCCGTTCGACTGGAAATGGTAGAAAAATTTCTTTGCCTCAAGTTCCGGGTATCCTTGCTCATTGAAAAAGGCTATCACATCGTCCAGTAGTGGGACGACAAAGTCTTTTTCTTTTTTTGGCGCAACTTTTTTTCTTTTTTCTTTTTCCGGATTGGGTAACGTTTTTTTAGAATCTTTTTTTGAAGAAGATAAATTTTCATTTTTAAAAATTTGCTCGTGTTTTTTCTCCACAAACTCTTGTTTTAATGTTTTGTTTATATTGTTTATTGAAGGGTGCATTTTTGCACCATAATTAAGTGCATTTTTGCATCCAATTGGGTGCATTTTTGCGCCATAACCGATGCAATTTTGCACCATAGCAAATCTTTTTTTCACATCCTTTAGGTGCAGTTTTACATCATTATCAGGTGCATTTTTGCACTCAATTGGGTGCATTTCTGCACTATTGTCAGTATATTTTTGCATCATAGGATCTGCTTTTTCTTCCTCGTTGCCGAATAATGATAACTGAGGGTCATTCGAGGCTTTTTTTTGATTATCAGGCATTGGTGTATTGGGTTCAATAATGTTATCAACATTGCAAATGCTTATCAAGCTTCCTTTCACTGGTTTGCTTGACGGGTGGTAGACAATATAATTCCAGTCATGTAAATCATACAGGCATTTGTAATATGTATGATTAGAGCCTATATGGCTAAGTTTTAATACCTGTTCCCTGAAAATTGAGATTGGGTTTTGAAACCTGTTCAGGTTCCATAGCTGAAATAAAGCCATATAAAGACTGATATGATTAGGATTAAGCCTCCCATCGGATTTCATACGTTTGAAAAAGGCAGACAGGAGCTGGATGTAATTCATAACAATCCTTTAGGTTTTGTTTTACCATCGGTCAGGATTTTTTGAATATCATCATAGTCATAATAAAGGGTTCCACCCATTTTTGTATAGGGGATTATTCCGGTTATGCGAAGGTGTTGTAAAGAACCCGGAGAGATGTTAAGAATTCTTCGGACTTGCGGAGATTTGATCCATTTGGTCTCTTTTTTTTCAGTTGTACCGCTGATTTCTTTTAGCAATGCTTTAAACTCTGATACTAATTCGTTTTTAAGTATCTGCAAATCGTCCGTTGTAACTATTTGTGTAGGCATAATCAAAAGATTTAAAATGATTTAATACAAAGCAAGAAATATTTTTAATGCCTGTCCAGTTGCAGGGGTTGCAAAACACCGTGCAACCCCGGTATTCATCAATTAGTTACATAGGTTAAAAATTTGATTTGTGAGTATTATACCCATTTTTTTTGAAGTTTTTTAAACTATTTTTGTAGATTTGCAACAAATTGGTTTAAATGGTGCTGTAACCATTAATATGGGTATATTTATATGTTGGGGGTGGAAGGGTAAAAAGTCAAAAAAATGAACATGAATCACCCTATATTGGTAAAGCCGATTCGGGAAATTCCGACCAGCATGGAATTTCAGGAAATGGCAAAGCTGAACCATTTCGAAAACCTGCTACAGATAGCTCAGGTTCCTGTATATAAATTGGAAAGAATGCCTATTTTCGGTTATAGGATGCTGCGGGAATTAATTTCTATCCTGGAAACTTACAATTTACAAGAAATTTTAATCGAGGATTAACCTTGTTGGTTAATTAGGTTAAGCATGTATATGACAATGTTCTTTACGGCTGTCCTTGTTCTTTGTTCCGGACTATAGGATTTGTTTCTCAGACTTTTTGCAGAAATGTTTTCTTTTAGGAGGGACTGCGTATTTAATGAAAAGAACCTCATTACATTCTTTCGGTTTTTGTTGGCTATAACACCTACTTCCATACATATGTGTAAAAAGTAACTTAACTGTTCTACTGGCAAACGGCTTTCTAATTTGAAATCCTCAGGTACTTTTACCGGAATAATAATTTCGCCTCCTTCAATATAACTTCCCAAAAGAGCCAATTCTTCTGAAATCCATCCTGATAATTGTTCTTTAATGGGCCTTCTTTCCGGTTTTAGACTAATTCCTTGTTTTTCTTCTATTTGTTTGATTTTTTTCTGATACCAAAGAAGTTTGTAACGTCTGGCATAATGGTCTTTTTCCCTCAATACCATTTGATCTATTTCACAGGTTATATACTGGAAAAAGAAATAAGTATTAAAGTTGATGTAAATTAACGTGTCTTTAAGAGTCTCTTCCGTGCTGTCTTTTGACTTGAGAACACATCTCACTTCCTTCATTAGTATTTTCAGGTAATTAATTTTCCGGAAAGTGATGACTTTCTTCGGATCGTCTTCTTCAAGGTTTTGATCAAACACCAGAAACTCCTCTAAAGGATTAATTGCAACTGCCAATAACTTGCTTTTCCTTAAATTCCGTGAATGCCTTTTGATTTCATTGAGTTCCTGGAAAAATAAGCTTTTAGTTTTTTCAAGAATAGCCAGTGGAACTTTCCCATTCCCATTGAAATATTTGGAGAATTGGCAGTTAATATGAGATATAATACCAACCACCGATGATGATGATGCTACTTCCAATAGACTTTGGTATTCATTGAGAATAGTGTCATCTACCTTCGGCATTATTTGCCATTGATAGGATGTGATAGTGTCAGATAAATAAACCAGGTGTGCCTGGAACAGATGAATGAAGCTTTCTATTCCTCTCTCTTGGCTCTGATAGAGAACCTCTTTAAATAGTGCGTTTTTTACTGTTTCTTTTAAAGGATGGCAAACTGTTTTGTAGTGTTGGATTTCTTCAACAGTCAAAAGCGCTAAATTTAGCGGGTTTAATTTTTCAAGAATAAGGCAGTCAATTTCTTCCACTCCCTCTATAAACTGGTTTTTTGTTGATTGTAGGGTCATATATTGCTTTTTGTATTAAACTGTTAACGCTATCCATATATATGATGGGGTTACTATCGTGTAATAATCTAACAAAACAATACAAATGCTACGGGAGGGCCTTAATACTTAAACGCAAAATAACTTAATTTGGCGTATAAGCAACCAAATTTTATGATACAAATACCTTGCCATGCTGTGTTGTAGAATTATAAGTGGAATTATTTTGTTGTTCATTAAGTTTTGCCCTTAATTTTCCAATATCGTCACTTATCTTTTGTTCAATGACTTTGGCATAAACCTGCGTTGTCCTGATACTGGTATGTCCGAGAAGTTTGGAAACAGTTTCTATTGGAACGCCATTGCACAAGGTCACAGTAGTAGCAAATGTATGCCGGGCAATATGAAAAGAAAGAGGTTTTTCAATCCCACACACGGCAGCAATCTCTTTTAAATAACCATTCAAGTTTTGATTGCTGTAAACCGGAAGAAGCTTCCCTCTTTCAATAGCCAAAGGATGAACCTTGTATTTCTCAATGATTTGCATTGCCTTGGGTAAAATAGGGATCATTACCGGAACATCTGTTTTCTGCCTGCTTGTTTTTATCCAGTAATCCCCGTCTATTCCAAGACAGATATTTTGAGGGGTAAGGTTATAAACATCAATATAAGCAAGCCCGGTATAGCAACTAAACACAAAGAGGTCCCTGGTATGTTGAAGCCTGACTATAGAAAACTCTTTATTTTCAATTGAGGCAAGCTCCTGGGCATTCAAAAATTCTCTGTCCTTGCGGATGAAGCTTGGTTTAAATTTAATAAAGGGGTCTCTGTCTATCCATTCATTTTTGATTGCCAGGTTAACAACCTTTCTTAGTCTCTCGATATGTTTCATCACAGTATTCTGACAACAAGGTTTCTTTGGTTGCAGTGGCTTTCTTTCTTTCATGTACTTTTCATAACCAACGACAAACTGGTATCCAAGCTGCGAGAGATAAATATCAGAAGTATGCAAAACATCTTTGAGGTATGATTGAAAGTATGTTTTGGTAGTGTAGTAATTTTTTAATGTTCCCCATTCAAGAATGGTTTTCATCTGCTCGTTATGATAATCGAAAAGGTTCATGAGCGAGTGTTCCTTTTCTTCGATGCCCAGGAATTTGTTTTTGATGGCATCTGCGGTGATAAGTTTTCTTTTAAGTTGCAGATGTTGGTAACATTCTACAATGCGACTACGAACCTGTTCAAGGTAGGTGTTGAAATTCCTTATGTCCTCACCTTTGCCTTTGGCCATTCCTTTACCCACATGCCAGTTGTCTACATGTATAGTTTTCTTCAGGGAAACATTGACTCGGATTCCATCCACGGTAATGCGGACATAAACGGGAGCATGATCATCTTTTGTTTTTTGTCTGTTAAGATAAAAAACTACTCCAAGGGTGTTTGCTTTTGTCATACAAAATACGTTTTAATTGTTTTTGTTAATTTTTAATTTGTTTAAACAGAAGGTTGCAGTCGACCCTTCAAAAAAACCTATCAAAACCCATTAAAAACAGCTAAAAAATATAATACAACTATTTGAAATAAAAATAGTTAACTGCTATTAGGCTACCCAAAGGTAAAATTAATTTTGGGTAACCGAATAGGTTACATTTTGGTTACGAATATTTGTTTCGATTTAGTATCAAGAAAAATGAAAAAGCCCGTAAATCATAAGATTCACGAGCTTTTGTTTTGGGTTGTTACCCATTTTGTCGGGGTGGCCGGACTCGAACCGACGACCTCCTGGTCCCAAACCAGGCATACTACCAACTGTACTACACCCCGATAATGTCTGTTAAAACTGATTTAATTTTATGTTGAGAAGGGTATATAAATTAACTTCATTGTTAACCCCAATCATTTTAACATGTTTTAAAGAACTTTGGTGCGCGAGAGTAATATAAATAAGTTTACAAACAATAGGGTTAAGGGTTAAATTTCATAAAAACATCTATAATTACTGATATGCAGCCAACAAAGCAATTGATTTTTATGCGATTGAAATAGATTCAGAACAACTGATCCCTTGTAATTTCAACCCGCCTTAATTTTTTATTGATAAATCAAGGTAATAAAGGAGTTTATTAATTTTCTAGCAAGTCATGAATCAGAATGTTATAACGGAACTTCATAGAAAAAATAGCATAACTAACAATGAATTAAGTAAATAAGTATATTTTAGTTTTTTGTGTGGTCACTAAATAAAATATGAATAAATAATTACATATAAATTTGTGTAATAAATTTATATATAATTATTTATTCACTATGTATATCGACGACTGCACATATAACTCAAATAGGAAAACCCACTGGCGCATACTATTCCGTGATAGTTAGCGTGTTAATGGGAAGGTTGTAAAAACAACTATAGCCAATTTGTCTGATTGTACACCCGATGA
This sequence comes from Bacteroidales bacterium, assembly GCA_038213375.1. Lineage (GTDB taxonomy): Bacteria > Bacteroidota > Bacteroidia > Bacteroidales > JAAUTT01 > JAAUTT01. Next base: position 29,491 of record JBBQTB010000017.1, read on the forward strand.
GCTCCATGCATTAAAAATAGCCATTCAACATAAAAACGATCTTGGACAACTCGAAAAAATAGCAAATAGCGAAGTTACCAATGGGAAAATTGCAGGGTCTTCGGTTACGCTTTACCAACTTGCCTAATCATTGGGCTTGCTTGAGGCTTTGGGCCGGAGCGAGAATGCCAGTCTGGTATTATGGTTAACGGTATCGCGGTTAATTGAACCCGGAAGCCGGTTATCGGCTGTATGCCTTGCCAATATCCATTACGAGTGCGAGATTATAGGGATATCACAAATAAACGAAAATCTCCTCTATTCATCGTTAGATTGGCTTCATGCCAACAAGCAAAGCGTAGAAAAGAAATTTTTTATAAATTGGAAAAAGAAACAAACGCGAACAAAAAACATATTCCTCTACGACGTTAGTTCATCCTATGTTGAAGGAGACAAAAACGAACTGGCCGCTTATGGTTATAATAGAGATAAAAAGCAAGGCAAAAAGCAAATTGTTTATGGGCTATTGACCGATGAACAAGGAGAGCCATTAGGAATAGAAGTATTTCAGGGCAATACCGGGGATACCTCCACCGTATCGGCACAAATAAAAAAAATAAAAGAACAATTTGGATGCGAAAACATCACTTTTGTTGGCGACAAAGGAATGCTAAAAAGCACACAAATGGCAACTCTTTCCCAAGAAAAGTTCCACTACATCACAACCATTACAAAACCTCAGATAGATAAGCTATTGCAAAATAAAGTGATACAAATGGAATTATTTACCGACCAAATATGTGAAATAGAGGAACCCGATACCCAAATACGATATATTTTACGCCGCAACCCATACCGGGCAGAGGAAATTGCACAGAACAGGGCATCGAAAATAAAATCGATCCAAGACAAAGCAAAAACGATGAACGAATACCTGAAGGAACATCCCAAGGCTAAAGTAGAAGGGCAAAAGCAAAAATTGACAGCCTTCATTGAGAAATTAAAACTGGGCAACATAATAGAAGTACAACAAAAAGAGCAAGAGCGGGCAATAAGTATTACAACCAACCAGGAAAAACTAGACGAAACGAGCCAGTTGGATGGCTGTTACGTAATGAAGACCGATTTACCCAAAGATGCCGCCACAAAACAAACAATACATGCACGATATAAAGCGTTGGCCGAAGTAGAATGGGCGTTCAGGACACAAAAAGGGCTTTTAGAAATACGCCCCTTGTACTTGAGAAAAAAAGAACGCACCATTGCACACCTGGTTGTATGCATGATAGCATATAAAATAGAGATGCACTTAAGAAGAAAATGGCACGACATGGATTTAACCGTTGAAGAAGGAATAAAAACATTAGCAATGATAACCAGTATAAAAATCAAAACAGGCGATAATGTAACAGTAAAAATTCCACAACCCGATGAGCAATGCAAAAAATTGCTGAGTCAAATTGATGTAAAAATGCCCGCTTTTTTACTCGATAAAAAAGTGGATGTGGTCACGTATAAAAAACTAAATCACACACGTAAATAATTTTACATCAATTTGTTACAGGGGACAAATGCAGGATTTTAAAAATGAACATCCGTTTCAAATTATAAATAATTATAAATTTGCCTTGTGTAATTAATAATATTAGGCGAACCAAATAATTTTATTTTTGTTTATCTAATATTAATATTATTATTTAAAAAGGATATGCAGACCCATTCTGAAGAAAATTATCTTAAAGCGATTTACCTCTTGGGCAAACAGGGGAATGATAAGGTAAGTGCAACAGGTTTAGCCGCATCATTGGGCAATAATCCTGCATCAGTTATTGATATGCTCAAAAAGCTTTCAGAAAAAAAACTGATTGAATATGACAAAATCAAAGGAGCAAAATTAACTGATTTTGGAATAAAGGTAGCCTTATTAACTGTGCGAAAACACAGGCTTTGGGAAATGTTTTTACAGGAAAAATTAGGTTATTCATGGGATGAAGTACATGAAATTGCCGAACAACTGGAACATGTACATTCCGCAGATTTGGCTGACCGTTTGGATAAATTTCTTGATTTTCCGCAATATGATCCACATGGTGAAGCAATACCAAAATCAAACGGCCAAATGCCATATTTTGAAGAGAAAACCTTGGATGAGGTTGAAGTAGGAAAATTTTTTCGCGTATTTTCCGTAAAAGATACTTCGAAATCATTTCTTCAGTATTTGCTTAAACTAAATATAAGTATTGGAACAGCAATAAAAGTATTGGAAAAAATTGATTTTGATAGTTCACTAATAATTACTATTGAGAATAAGAGAACGGCTGTTTCGGAAAAATTTGCTTCTAACATTATTGTTAATCAGTAAATTGAGTTCAGGACGTTTACATTTAGTTAAATAATTTACTATAAAATTATTGAATGGTTTTTATAATTTTAAATCAATGATAAAAAGAATTTCATATCGTCTAAACTTCATAATTTATTTACTTGGCTTATTGGCTTCGTGCGATAAATTAACTCCTCCTTTACCCAATGACGACGCATTGCTGGATGGCCCTGTTGAAAACTTAAACGAAGCACAAACACGGCAGCATTTAATGGGAGATATAGCTTTCAATAACCAGGTTTTTACCACTTCAACGGGACTTGGCCCTGTGTTTGTGGCCACCAGTTGCGTGAGCTGTCATGCTGGTGATGGTAAAGGTCATCCCTTTACAACACTTACCCGTTTTGGCCAGATAGATAGTTCTGGAAATAAATTTTTAGCACAGGGTGGTCCGCAATTACAAAATAGAGCTTTGCCAGGCTTTATACCGGAGCAAATTCCTTCTGGTGCAACGTTTGCAAAATTCACACCACCATTAAATACGGGTTTAGGTTATTTAGAATTGGTTGCCGATGCAGACATCCTCGCAATGGCAGATCCATATGACGCTAATGGCGATGGTATTTCGGGCGTTCCCAATTGGAATACAATACCATTCTATATATCTCCACCTCTAGGTGCAATTGTGCTAAATGGAAAATACATTTGTCGTTTCGGTAAAAAAGCTAGTGTTTACGATTTACTGCAACAAACCGTAAATGCCTACAATCAGGACATTGGTATTACTTCTAATTTCGAACCTGTTGATGCTTATTCTCAAAAAGCGGTTGACCCTGAAATTTCAAGGCAAACAGTACATGATGTGGTGTTCTATTTACAAACATTGAAAGCGCCTGTTCAGCGTAATCAGGACGATGATGAAGTTATTAACGGAAAACAGATTTTTAGTACAATTAACTGTGCAGCTTGCCACAATCCAACTTTGAAAACAAGTGTTTCTGCAATTAAAGTGCTTTCCAATAAGGAGTTTCATCCTTATACCGATTTGTTGTTGCATGATATGGGAAGCGATCTGGATGATGGCTATACCGAGGGAAGTGCAAAAACTTACGAATGGCGTACACCGCCACTTTGGGGTTTAGGACTTTCTCCAAATTCACAAGGTGGGCAATATTATTTACTACATGATGGAAGGGCACGGAGTATTGAGGATGCAATACAATTGCACGGTGGTGAAGGAATACAATCAAAAGATAAATACAATCAATTATCGGATAAAGACAGGAAAGCATTATTAAAATTTCTAAAATCCCTCTGAATTTATGGACAGGAAAGAATTTGTTAAAAATTTTGGATTATCATGCTTGGGCGCAACTGCTGTTGTTGTCTTGCTTCAAAGTTGTGCAACTACAAATAATTTTGCTCAGAATAATCTATCAGACAATATACTATCTGTTAGCAAAGCGGAATTTATTAGAATAAAAAATGGTAAAACAATTCAACGAAGATATATTTTGGTAAAAACAGATAAGTACAATTTCCCGATATGTATATTTAAAATTAGCGTGGATAGTTATTCTGCTTTGCTATTAGAATGCACGCATAAAGGTTGCGAACTTAAGCCTCATGGTGATTATCTAAGCTGTCCTTGTCATGGCAGTGAATTTTCGAATAGGGGTATAGTACAAAATCCCCCTGCTGAAGAGAACCTGAAAACCTTTCAAATAAGAACTGATAATGAAAACCTTTATATATCTCTTTAAGATTATTTCTGTAATGCTTCTTTTTATCTGGATTACTATCGATACCCATGCCCAAAAAGACAGTGTATTTATAAGAAGGATTACTGCCGATACGTCCACCCACAAATTGAATATGGACGCTGTTTATAACCGGCCTTTTTTGCAGACAGGCAAATTGCCAATAGCAATAGGTGGTTATATGGAAACAAATACACAGTATTCTTCAACAAATGGAGTTTCCGATGGGTTCTCTTTCCAGTTCAGAAGGACAAATCTGTTCTTTTCAGCTACTATTGCAAAAAAAATAAGGTTTTTTTCCGAATTGGAATTTGAAGATGGAACAAAAGAAATCAACTTGGAGGCGGCATTTGTCGACTTTGAATTTCACCCGTTACTTAATTTACGAAGCGGAATTATTGTTAATCCTATTGGAGCGTTTAACCAAAACCACGATGGGCCACACTGGGATTTTGTTGACAGGCCAATTTCGGCGACTACTATCCTTCCCGCAACCTTATCGAACGTTGGTTTGGGATTGCTTGGAAAATATTTTGTGAATAACTGGTCGGTTGGGTATGAAGTATATATTACTAATGGCTTTGATGATAGGATAATTGCAAATGGAGAAAACCGGACATCCTTGGCTGCAGGGAAATCGAATCCGGAAAAATTTGAAGAGAGTAATAGCGGACTTCCTATGTTTACCGGCAAATTAGCAATTCGAAATCGAAAAATAGGAGAAGTTGGATTTTCGTATATGACAGGAGTTTACAATAAATGGAAAGTTGATGGTTTGGTTCTCGACAGCAAGAGAAGTATAAATGTAATTGCTTTAGATTTTAATTCCTCATTCCTTAAAAACAAGCTGAACATTGCCGGAGAGGTAACAAAGGTATATGTCGATGTGCCTGTTACTTACAGCCAAACATTTGGTTCAGAACAACTCGGCGCTTTTGTTGATATAGTTGGAACCTTAATTCAAAAGCAAATAATTGGCTGGGAAAAAGCGAAAATTAATCTTGTATTACGATTAGAGTATGCCGACTACAATCGGGGTAAATTTAAAGAAACGAACAGTAATATCGAAGACAATATTTGGGCAATTATTCCAGGCATAGCATTCCGACCGGTTGGTACAACCGTCTTTCGGTTCAACTATCGTTTCCAGCAACAGAGAGACTTATTGGGTAATCCTCCTTCAAAAACCGGCATAATTCAGTTTGGTATCTCATCTTATTTTTAATCATCGGAATACAGATATAGTGATTGCAAATTATACCCCCGCAATTATGGACACATTAAATTCTGTTAACTGGTTTTAAAAAAATCAGTATCGCAAAAATGCTTGATGGATATAATCATCGTGTAGTATTTAATCATTATTACCATCAAATGGATGGTAAATTACTCATCTAAATAAATTTAGGAATACTGTATCATACGATTTAACGACTGCAGTAAATAAATGGCAATCAAGCCTTGTAAGGCCATGAGCTTTTTCAAGCCTTGAATGTTTTTATTTCTTCCACAAAGGCCATTGTCCTGTTTTAATCGCTTTTGTGTTTTTATTTCATTCAAAATTGAAGCGGTTATTTTGATTTTTCAGAAATTGAACCGAAATGCGGCCTTTACTTTTTTAATTCAAAAGAAAACTATTTCTTTGTTGTATCATTTGTTGGTTCTCATATTGAATGAGATTAAAAGGGAATCCTGTTATAATCAGGAGCTATCCCCGTAGCTGTAAGTTCAAGTAAGTGTTTTGACAAACTCCTTTGCCACTGTTCCAAATAGGAATGGGAAGGTCGTCAGATCCGAACAAGCCAGAAGACCTGCCCACAATTGTAAAATCGTAGCTTTCGGGTGAAAGGCGAAGAAAAAGAGCTATCGCTTTTTATTTTTCATTTTCTTTTTTCCCCAAGCTGTTTTTATACGTTTAATGTATACTATATTCAATTGTAGTAAATTGCATTTCACATATTACTTTTTGATTTATATACAAACAATAATAATTCAACTGATTATGAAAAAGAATGAAAGGGAAGTAAAAGTGAAAATAGTTCCATTGTTGTGCTGGGATATTTATTTCAATTATCTGGATACTAAATTTGGAAATAAAAAGGATATTTATTTCAAAGCCAAACAAATGAAATCGAAGCAGTTATAGTAAAGCATTAAATTATGAATTTATTTCGTTTAAAAATTGCCTTTGAATTCTTATGGTATTGGTTGTATCGTCCACACAGAAATGGGCATGGGATTCATTCTCCTTTTTTGTTTGCTTTCCTGCAAGAAGTTGTTTATTCTAAAACATCGGATAATTCAAGTTTGACCGCCATTCGATCTTTAAAAATTAAGGTATCTAAAAGTAAAGATCTTGTTAAAGTTAATGATTTAGGAGCCGGATCAAACCGTTTAAAACAATCAGAAAGAAGTTTATCAGCGATATCCGGAATGTCATCTATTAGTCACAAGTATGGTAAACTTTTGAATAAGTTAGTAGCTTATTTTAAACCTGAACTAATCCTCGAACTGGGTACCTGTCTCGGATTTGGGGCAATATACATGGCTTTGGGTTATAAAAAATCCAAAGTTATCACTATTGAAGGCAGTGATACTTTAGTGGGAAAATCCATTGAGAATTTCAAGCAGATGAATATAGATAATATATCCGTTATTCATGGTAATTTTGATGATATACTGCCGTCTATCCTGCAAAAAAATGGTCGTTTCGATTTAATCTTTATTGATGGAAATCACAAGAAAACGGCCGTCCTGGATTATTTTAAATTATGTTTGGCAAATATTACGTCCGATTCTATTATTATTGTTGATGATATCCGTTGGTCTGAGGAAATGCTTGAAGCCTGGCGCGAAATTTTTGATCATAAACAAGTTACTTTATCAATCGATATGTTTAGGATGGGGATAGTTTTTTTTAATAGCAATCTAAAAAAACAACATTTTAAAATTTACTACTGATTTATATACAAATATTTAATTAGGTTTGTAATTTTCACATATTTTATTCTAACTTAGTTACCCAAAACGATGGTTTTATGGAAGAAATAATTCGGTTTAACAATATTGTTAAAAATTACAGGGTAGGTACTGTTATCGTAAATGCCTTACGATCTGTTTCTCTTACCATTCATCAAAATGAATATGTAGCCATTATGGGACCATCAGGTTCCGGTAAGTCAACCATGATGAATATTATTGGATGTCTGGATACTCCAACATCAGGGGATTATATTCTTAATAAAAGTGATGTAAGTAAGATGGAAGACAACCAGTTGGCTGAAATCCGTAATAAGGAAATCGGTTTTGTTTTTCAAACATTTAATTTGCTGCCACGTTATACGGCACTGGAAAATGTGATGTTACCATTAATATATGCAGGGGTTCCAAAAGAAACACGTATTGAACGTGCTACTTCCGTCTTGGAAAGTGTAGGACTTCTTGACCGGATGACACATAAACCAAACGAACTGTCTGGCGGGCAGCGGCAACGAGTATCAGTGGCAAGAGCGCTCATCAATAAACCCAGCATCATTCTTGCCGATGAACCAACGGGTAATCTTGATACTAAGACCTCTATGGATATTATGAATCTTTTTAGCGAGATACATAAAAAAGGAAACACCATTGTTTTAGTTACACATGAAGAGGATATTGCCAGGTACGCCCACCGAATTGTTCGACTTCGTGATGGCATGATTGAATCTGATAAGATAAATGAGAATATTATGATTCCGGAATTGCACCCGGCCTGATTACTGAACTTCTTACCATATTATACGTTTATTCAATGTCCCGCTCCGGCGGGATTTTTTTTATTAAATTAATTGTCATGAAGATTTATACTAAAACCGGCGATCGGGGCAAAACATCCTTAATCGGAGGAAAAAGAGTTCCAAAGTACCATCCCCGAATTGAAGCTTATGGAACTATCGATGAACTAATTTCGTATATTGGATTAATTCGCGATCAGCAGATTGATGAAAAATCTATAACAACGTTGATTGAAATACAGGATCGTCTGATGACTTGTGCCTCAATATTAGCTGCGGATTGTGATGATTGCAACATTAAAATTCCAAAAATATATACTACAGACATTGAGTTTTTAGAATCGGAAATGGATAGAATGGACGAAGAATTACCTCCGTTAACATCTTTCATTTTACCGGGGGGGCATACTGTAGTTTCCTATTGCCACATTGCCCGCACTGTTTGCAGGAGGGCTGAACGTATTGTATACCAGGTTGCCGACGACATGTTTGTGCCCGAAGAAGTAACCAAATATATCAACCGGTTGTCCGATTATTTATTTATGTTATCACGTAAATTAGGTAAAGATTTTAAAATTTTTGAAATTACTTGGCAGCCTAGGTTGTAAATTCAAAAAAATTATATAATTTCAGGCAATCTCATAATTTTATATGTTCTTAATTATTAAAACGTTAGCCCTATGTACTGGACTTTAGAACTTGCCTCAAAATTAGAGGATGCACCATGGCCTGCCACTAAAGAGGAGTTGATTGACTTTGGCATCCGATCGGGTGCTCCAATGGAAGTGATTGAAAATTTACAAGAAATTGAGGATGAAGGTGAGATATATGAAAGTATAGAAGATATTTGGCCGGATTATCCAAGTAAGGATGATTTCTTTTTTAACGAAGACGAATACTGATTAATGGGGGTTTTTAACAAGACCCTCGTTTTTACTGATTTCTTGCCATACAAATATATCCTGCCACGATTTCGGCCTTATTTTTTCGAGCCAGCTAAAATCTTTAAGTAATAAGTCGCTACCCGACAGTTCAAAAGGAGGATGGAATGTACCTGAAATGGTTTGGGTATAGTTTATCTTATCAAGCTTTTTGTCTTTCATGAAAATGGTGATTTCAGAGCTTTCTGTTTTCATTATGCCTGTAATTTCTTCGGTATTATCTTCCTTAGCAAAATAGAGAGATTGCCCATTACCTTTCACAACCATTTTATATATTTCATTCTTTTTGAAATAGCCGGTCATATTGCGGCCTTTTATCTGATTGAAGCGGCCGGAATCCTGCTGTTGTGTTATAAATGCCGAATTGGTCATGTCCATGTGATCCATCGTATTATTTTTGATGAAAATTTTCACATGTTCCGATCTTAGTTGCATTCCCTGGGCCCACAGAACGGGATTATTAATCAATTCAAGTGTGGAATCTTTAAACGAATAGTACATTGAATCGCATTTACCTTGTAAATCGGTTCTGAAAAACCTTACGTGATGGTATGCCTTCACAAACTTAAATGTATCCGTATTTTCAACAAAATTACCCGATTGTATCGTATCGGCGTGCAGGTATAGCGAATCTTTTTTGTTCTCAACCTCTATCATATATGCCCGCTTGGTAACAATAGCACTTTGTTGAAAACGGTTCATATTGGCAAAATTACCCCTGATGATCATATTGTTTGTGGTATCAAGCACTTCAACGTTTCCAAAACCTTTTCCCAAGCCCGTTCGTCGTTCGTAATAAAGAGTGTCGCCTTTAATAACTTGGCTACTATGTTTCAACCATGCATTTTGCCTAAATGATGAAATCTCTGTGCCTCTGTTGTACCATCCTTTTTCGCAGTATATCGAATCTTTATCCGTTGTCATTATAGTTGGCCCCAGAAAATCAACGATTTTTGTGAAAGTATTGTAATTCATGGTATCAGTGTGAATTATTCCATCGGGATTTGTAACTACAACATTTTTTTTAAAAAACGAGACCTTTGTATTTCTGTTATATGCTCCCTGATCGCTCACAATCTTGAGGTCGGGTGTCACAATAGTGCCTTTGGTGGGGTAATTGGATACCCCGGTAGTGAGATTGTAAAATGCGGTTTGGGTGGTCAAGGTTGTCTGATCATCAATCAAAACTACATTACCGTTTAATTCCGCCATCCTATCGGCAGCCTTGTAATGCATAATATCACCTGCCAGAGAGGTATTACCCGACATTGGCACCACACGGATATTTCCAAAAGCATCTATATCTTCATTTTTTGTATGAAAATAAGCGCTGTCGCAGTACATCATTGTAGCTGCCGTTGAATCCATAAAAATAGCATGGCCAATTAACCTGTCTATATCAGGATTGATTGTGGCACTATGACTTACTTCATCTGCCTTATATTTTATTACACGTTTTTTTTGAGAAAAAGCAGTGGTTGAAGCGCTGAGAACTGCAATGAAGATGAACAATTTTATTATTATGGACGTTTTCCACATGCGAAATAATAATTCATTAATTAGTATGATGTTTATTTAAATCAATTTTTTTAAAAAGAAGTATTATTTGTAAACCCAAAGCCCTTAACTACGACAATATCCAGAACTCAATACAAGTTATAGCTTTTTTTAGGGTTTGGGTATAAATCCTTACGTGATGGGATCTTCCTTTATTACTGGTTACCTGCTTTTAGCCAATCTTTTGATCGGAATTCACAACCTTTGAAGGTGTCGTCGATATGTATATAGGTAGTTTTTATTTTATCGGTAAACCAAGCATCTAGTATCGATTGGCGTTTTGCATTTTTTGCCATCTCCTGAAGCATGCTGTTATCATCTTTCATATTAGCCGTATGTGCTTCATGTTGGGTTCTGATTGAAATAATCTTATAGAACACTTTTCCTTTTTGATCATGTGACTCGAAAGGATCTGATACTTCACCAGTTTTAAGTTTTTTAATGGCGTATAAATCGCCTCCGGTTAGTTGGTCCTTTTCAAATCGGGTGTCACCGGTTCTTTGATTCACCTGTAAACCTCGATTTAATCTTGTATCAATATCCATAGAAAATTTAAGGACGGCTTTTTCAAATGCTATTGAATCTTTGCGGATTAAAATGGCTATACTGTCAAGTACATGCATTATTTTCGTAACAGATTCCGGGTCGGCTTTTGGCTTCATTAAAATGTGACGAGTGTTTACCATATCACCTTTACGTTCAATTAATTGAATGATATGGTAGCCAAACTCCGATTCAACGATACGGGATACTTCACCAGGAGAGGAAAGTGCAAAGGCAACTTTTGCATATTGTGCATCAAGTGCACTTTTTTTGGAAAGGCCAATTTCACCTCCACGACCGGCTGAACCTGGGTCTTCGGAATAAAGCACTGCAAGTGAAGCAAATCTTTCCCCACTCACAATTCTTTTTCGTAAATCAAGTAACTTGTCTTTAACTTCAGCAACTGCTTTTTCAGTAAATGGTGGGTATGCTGCTATCTGCCCAATTTCAATTTGCGCATTGATTGTTGGAAGACTATCCTTGGGGATTTTTTTGTAGAAATTTTTAACTTCGGTAGGAGTAATGTCAATGGTTCCTATGATATTGCTCTGCATTTTGTTAGATAATTGCTGATCGCGCAACGATTCTAACAAGTCCTTCTTAATTTCGGCTAAACTTTTGTCAAAATGTTTTTCTAGTTTTTCCACCGAACCAGCCTGTGAAATAAATTGTTCCAGTCGTTGGTTTAATTCCGATTCAAGTTGACTTTCGGATATAACAATACTATCAAGCAATGCCTGGTTAACCATTAGTTTTGTCTGTAGCATTTTTTCGAAAACCATACATTTTAAATCGCCGGTTGTCTGGAAATTTTCGGCTTTTAGTTGGGTGTACTCGTTTTCAATATCAGACTGTTTAATCGCCTTATTTCCGACAATAGCTATCACCTGATCGATAACAAATGATCCATTTTGGTGAACAGTGGTATCTGGGGACTGCGCACTAACTGAAATAGAAAAAGCAAAAATAAGGGTAAGAAGAATGTTGTATTTTTTGTTCATGTTATTTTTTTTCATAATTATAGATGACAAAATTATCGTGATCCTGAGCGTCATTATAAATTTTCGTTTCAAGATCAGTTAAAAACTTTACTTTTCGTTGGTTAATTATTATATCCTTGATTCTATTGTGTACAAAATTGATGGGCGATATTGCCCCTTTTGAATTTCTTTCCTTGATATATACAAAATAGTAAAAATTATTATCTTTTTGTTCGATATACTTATTTGATTTAAGATACTCGTCCTCGTTTTCAATTCTAATTGGCAACTTGCTTTGAATGAATGAGAAGAATACCCAATTGTCCTTAAAGTAATCGTATTTTGTAGCGTAATTATTGCAATAACTATCGAGCTTTTTAATATCTTCCCGTTGATCGGATTTGTACCAGATTTTTAATTTTTCGATGTTTGGAGCTTTTAGGGGAACTTTTATATACAAAGCTTTCAACAGATTTTCATCGAGAATAAAATTGGCGGTATTTTGATTGAAATATTCCTCTATTTCAATGTCAGAAACAATCGTGTCAAGTTTCTCTTTCAGCAAAAGCTCTTCATATTTATAAATTATTAATGAAGATCGGTAGGTCTCAATTTGTTGTGTGATCTCAACCTGATCGGGTGAAAGATTTAATTCTGCTTTATTCAAAATTAGCTGGGTTTTAACCCATGTGCTGATATAGGATTTTGCCATCGAAATACTATCATCCTTAGTAATTTTAATAGGAAAAATATGCTGAATATCTGACAGATATAAATATTTATCGAGCACTTTAGCCACCGGTATCTTGTCTACTTTTGCTCTTTTGTGACAGGAAGCGGTTAGAAAAAAAATTAATAAACCAATAAGTACAAAATATTTCTGGTTCATCCGAAAATAATTTTAAATAGTAGCGGATTGAAATCCGCATGAGAGATTTTCATCCATGATTGTATTTATCGAACCTGCTCAATTTCATTATGAGCTTAGTTAATTATTAAATTTGTATTTATCTGCAATTTTATGCAAAAGTTCCTGATTCACGGTAACTTTGAACCTTTTTTTTAATGCTTCAAGCCACCTTTCCTCCAGGTAATTTTGATAATCGGCTGTAACTAATCCTCTTATTTCTTCGAAGGGTTTTGCATCCGTTTTATCAATTACCCATGTTGTTTTATAGTAACTTGCCAAACCAGAAGTGTCTTTGGACGCTTTTCCCCAAACTTCCTGTTCCATAATATTGAATAGCAATATACCATCATGATATTCGCTAACCAGATTGTGAAAATCGGGGTATTTTTTCTCCAGGTTCATATCCTCGTATGAAACAAAAGTTTTTTCTTCGAATCTCTTAAAAGACTGGTCGATATAATTGGCTACTTTAATATTTATAGCAGGTGGTTGATTTGTTTTTAGAAACACTAAAAAGTCGTTGGTTGAAAATTCTGCTTTTTCAATTTTAAAGAGAGTAATATTAAACTTGCATTCGTTTTTAAAGTTAAATTTTCCGGAATAAATTGTCGAGTCAAGAGTATAAAAACAAGCTAAATTTTTGAAAAACTCTTTGTAATTGTATTCCTTTTTAAGCTTTTTGACAAAAGAATTGCTGATAATTGCGGCTCTTTCGTCGCGCATCACCTTAAGTTTAAGTTCGTTTTTTATTTGTTCAAATGGTTTTACTCCTTGTTTTTCAATTAGTTTGATGATGTGCCAGCCAAACGAAGTTTTAACAGGCAGCGTAATGTCACCCGGATTTTTAAGCGCAAATGCAGGCACTTCAAATTCCGATACCATCTGCCCTGAACCAAACAAAGGCAATTCGCCATTATTTCTGCCTGAGTTTTGATCGTCGGATAATTCCTTCGCGAGCACTCCAAAATCCTCACCTTTGTTAATCCGGTCGCTTATTTTATAGATCTTATCCTTTGCCTCATTCCAGTTTTTTTCAGGAGCATCCTGAGGCACAGCCACCATGATATGGGCAACTTTTATTTCGCCTTGTGATGGACGTGTTCCCAATACCTTAATAATATGATAACCAAATTGAGAGCGAACAGGCATGGAAATTTCGCCAGCTTTGGTGGTGTAAGCTGCATTTTCAAATGGGTAAACCATTTTGAATGCAGAGAAATAACCCAAAATTCCGTTGTTTGACTTAGCTGATGGATCTTCGGAAACCTCCGTAGCAAGTTTATCAAATGGCTCACCTTCCAAAAGTCGTTTATGTATAGCTGATATTTTACGGAAAGCTTTGACCGTGTCAGAAGGAGACGAATTTTGAGGTAACATAACCATTATATGGCTGACTTTTACCTCAGTCTGCATCCGGGAATATGCTTCACGAATAAGCTTATCGACGGATTCATTGTCTGTTAAATAGGATTTGGCAAGCTGGTCGCGATAACCTTTAAGTTCCTGATTAAACGACTTTAAAGTGTCCAATCCCGCGTCGATCGCGGCAGTAACTTTTAATTCAAAATTTAAAAACAGATTGTAATATTCAACAACGCTTTGTTTTTCAGATGAATGTATAGTAAAATTTTTGGAGTAAATTCGTTCGAATTCTTCAGCGGAAATTTTACGGTTTCCTACTGTTAATAAAGTTGCATTAGGGGAGTATTGTGCAGTTAATGGTAAAAAACTGATAATTGCAAAAAAAAATAAAACCAAAAAATTTCTCATTAAACTCATTGTTTTATATCAACATCAAACGCAAAATTACTGATAATATTATTTATCGCGGTATTAATTAGGTTTGTTAAAAATTAAATTGTCATAGGGAAAAAACCAATCAAAACTTTATATTCGTGAAAACACGTTTTCAAATGATTTTGACGTAATTTTAAACTGTGCCAAAATACAAAAAAATAAGCGAACGAAACGATTTTTTTTATATTTTGGTGATTGAAAATGGATAGTGATATATACGAAATACTCAAAAAATACTGGGGCTACCCTGGTTTTAGGTCTTTGCAGGAAGATATTATACTATCGGTTCTTGCAGGAAACGATACGTTGGCACTTATGCCCACTGGCGGAGGTAAATCCATTACTTTTCAAGTGCCGGCATTGGCAAAGGAGGGGATTTGCCTTGTTATTACTCCCCTTATCTCGTTGATGAAGGATCAGGTCGAAAATCTTCGAAAACGCAATATCAATGCCATAGCCATTCATTCCGGAATGACCTCGAATGAAATAGATATAGCCTTAACCAATTGTATTTATGGAGATTGTAAGTTTTTATACCTTTCTCCGGAACGTTTAAGTACGGATATTTTTAAGGCCAGAGTTCAAAAAATGAAGATAAATCTCATTGCTGTCGATGAAGCTCATTGCATATCTCAATGGGGATATGATTTTCGTCCATCGTATCTTAAAATTTCCGAATTTCGCGAACTTTTACCTTCTGCACCTGTATTGGCTCTCACTGCAACGGCAACTCCTCAGGTAGCTGAGGATATTATGAATAAACTTCAGTTTAAACAACCTAAGATATTCAACAAAAGTTTTGAGAGAAAAAACCTTTCCTATGTTGTTCGTCAAACCGAAGATAAGCTTAAATATGTTCAGAAAATTATTAACAATGTTCAGGGCAGCGGAATTATTTATGTTCGCAATCGCAGGAAAACAAAGGAAATAGCTCTTATTTTACGAAAGCTGGGTTTTTCGGCAAATTACTATCATGCAGGTTTAAGTGATCAGGAGCGTGCTGCCCGGCAGGATGAATGGAAGGGCGACTTTACAAGGATCATAGTTGCAACCAATGCGTTCGGGATGGGTATCGACAAGCCTGATGTTCGCTTTGTAATTCATATTGAACCACCTGATTCTATCGAGTCATATTTTCAGGAAGCCGGCAGGGCTGGTCGCGATGGACAAAAGGCCTTCGCCATTTTGCTTTGCGACCTAAACGATAAATCAAAATTGATACGGTCTGTAGATCTTTCTTATCCGGAAATTCAGATAGTAAAAAATGTTTATCAGTCACTTGGAAATTTTTTACAGATCCCTTTCGGAGGAGGTAAAAACCTGAGTTTTGATTTTGATTTGGGCTCTTTTTGCTCAGCCTTCAGCCTAAGTATTGTTAATGCATACAATTGCCTTAAAATCCTTCAGCGAGAAGGATATATTGAATTTAGCGAGGATGTGAATAATCCTTCGAAAGTTCATTTCATCGTTGGCCGAGACGATCTGTATAAATTTCAGGTAGCAAATGCTGCTTTTGATGGTTTTATAAAACTGCTGCTTCGCTCATACACTGGTTTATTTACCGATTATGTAATTATTGATGAACAAATTCTCGCCCGCAGAGCCAAAGTGAGTCCTGATACTGTTTACCAGTTTCTCTCAAAACTGAGTTCGATGAAACTTATCACATACATCCCGCGGAAAAATACTCCTTTAATAACTTATACAGAGGAGCGGCTCGACGAAAAAACAATTTATATCTCGCCCGAAAATTACAGAAAGCGCCGCGACGCCTATTCTACGCGAGTAAATGAGGTAACTAGGTATGCCTTTGCTGATGATCGATGCCGAAGTCGTGTACTGATTGAATATTTTGGTCAAAAAAATGCCACCAACTGCGGTGTGTGCGATGTTTGTCTTAAAAAAACAGATTCGGGGCTGAGCTTTTATGAGTACGAAGAAATTAAGAACCTTGTTACCCTGAAACTTGCGGAATATTCTCTGCCAATACAAACGTTGGTTGCAGATATTAATTTTAAAGAGGACAGAGTGATAAAAGCTATCCGATGGATGTTGGATACAAATTATTTATGTTATATGGACGACCATTCAATAATGCTTAAAAATTAATCAGCTGTTGGTGAAGATAATATAGTTTATAGTATTACTTTGTGAAACTTTGTTTTTTAGCAAAAATTTACTTTTGATATTCGTGGTTATTTTTACCTGAATTACTAAACTGAATAGGTTGATTTTTCAGCTTTCTCGCTTCAGGAATAGGGGTAAAAAAGCTAAAAAATCATTAAAATATTTAAACTGTCAAACTAGAACTAATTAATTACAGAATTAGGTGTTTCAAAAAGTATTATATTATTTTTGCACTGTAATTGAAGTTTTATGGAAAAAAATAGGAATGAGAAAAGAGATGAAGGAGCTGAATTAGTGAGACTTTCTTCGGAATATTGTAAATTGATTGATCGAATTGACAAACTTCCTTTGCACGAATTTCTCGACAGGGTGTCCTCACTTCTAATGGCAATTTACCGGCAGACTTTCGAAGTAACCCGTTTTCAGACACGGTACGAAAGCGAACCACAAAAATTTCTTGTCGAAAAACAATATAATAAGGTAAGAGGGACTGTTAAATATGTTTTCGATAAGCGGGATTCTTATGCCGAAATAGTTGATCCTACAAAGCCAGGTAATTCACGCGCGTTTCAGGCGTCTTTATCGGAAGATTTAACAGATATTTATCAGGATTTTTATGACTTTGTGAATTGGTATTCTGTGGGTACATTTGAGGGTGTGAACGATTCTCTTGTTGAGTGTTTGTCCGGTTTTGAAAAATATTGGGGTATTAAGTTACTTGGTGTTTTAAGGGCTATTCACCTTATTAGGTATACTAATAAAGATGGTACGATATTCCGCGATCCTTTGAATGAAGAAGATGATGAAATTCCTGATAAAGACAACGATCAGGTAATTGACACAGAAGCATTGAAGGACCTTTTGAAAGAGGAGCTATAAGATGTTTGTACCAAGCATCAGCAAAGAGGAATTGCGGTTACTTCCAACGGGTCAATTTCAAGGGCAAATTCATCTTATCGATCATATTAGCAAGGCCGACCATGTTTGTAAAATTCTTGCACACGAACCTATATTAGGTTTCGATACCGAAACCAAACCTACGTTTACCAAGGGGCAAATTCACCGTGTGTCGCTGCTTCAACTTTCCACTGCAACTGATTCCTATTTATTTCGATTGAATAAAATGGGGTTAATCGGCTGTGTTCTGGGTATTCTTTCAAACCCTCGTCAACTTAAGATAGGAATTGCCGTACACGACGACATTAGGCATCTCAAGCAGCTTCATCCTTTTCGTGCCGAGGGCTTTGTTGAACTTCAGGACTTTGTAAGACAATTTGGTATTGAAAACAGCGGATTGTCTAAATTGTCAGGCATTATATTGAATTTCAGAATATCAAAGTCGCAGCAATTAACCAATTGGGAAAATGAAGAATTAACACTTCCACAACAATTGTATGCAGCCACCGATGCTTGGGCAGCATTCGAAATCTATAAAACATTAATGAGTATTGAAGTTAGAAATGAGGGTATAGCCACTTCTAACTCCTGACTCCTAACTCCAATTGCAAATGATTAAAATAATACTAAAACCCGGCAAGGAACAGTCGGTGTTGCGGTTTCATCCCTGGATATTTTCAGGTGCTATAAAAAAGACCGAAGGGAATCCGGCCGAGGGTGATCTGGTGGAATTATATTCGGCAAACGACCAATTTCTTGCTATTGGTCACTACCAGATAGGATCAATAACTGTGCGAATCATTTCTTTTGAACAAGTCGCTATCGATTCAGGTTTCTGGTATCAAAAGCTTCAACAGGCATATCAGGTGCGAAAAACCATTGGAGTTGCTGAAAATCCTCAGAATAACGTATATCGCCTCATACATGGCGAAGGTGATGGTTTGCCGGGTCTTATTATTGATATTTATAACGATACCGCGGTGATGCAGATGCATTCAGTTGGAATGTTTCGAACCAGACAAATATTAGCACAGACGTTAAAAGATCTTTTCGGAGACAAAGTCAAAGCTGTTTACGATAAGAGTGAGTCAACCATTCCCTTCAAAGCCAATACCGGCGCTAAAAACGAATATGTGTTAGGGAATAGTCAACCCTGTGAAGTATTGGAATACAACAATAAATTTATGGTTGATTGGATTGAAGGCCAGAAAACTGGTTTTTTTATCGATCAACGGGAAAATCGAAAGTTGGTTGAAAGTTATTCTAAGGACAGATGTGTTTTGAACATGTTTTGTTATACCGGAGGATTTTCGGTATACGCTATCAGAGGCGGAGCTAAATTGGTGCATTCGGTGGATAGTTCAGACAAAGCTGTTGAGCTTACCAAACAAAACGTAGCAAGTAATTTTGCCGATGCTAACCATGAAGCATTTGCTGAGGATGCGTTTGAATATTTGAATAAGATTGAAGATAAATACGATTTAATTATACTTGATCCGCCTGCATTTGCCAAGCATCACGATGCACTCACCAATGCCTTGCAGGGCTATAAACGCATTAATGCCAAAGCGATATCAAAAATAAAACCCGGTGGAATTATTTTTACATTTTCCTGTTCGCAAGTGGTAAATAAGGATCAATTCAGACAGGCAGTGTTTTCCGGAGCGGCTATGTCAAAGCGGAGCGTGAGGATTCTCCACCAGCTTACACAACCTTCCGATCATCCCGTAAGCATTTATCATCCGGAAGGTGAATATTTGAAGGGGTTGGTGCTATATGTGGAATAAACAAATGAATGATAATACTGAAATGTGCAGACATTAAATTTATTTTTCCATTTCTTCATCTTCTTACCGGGTCTTTTTTCTTCATAAAAATCTGTTACTTTTGACATCATTTTTTAAACTTTATCATCATTGGGACGAATTATTGCTTTGGATTATGGGTTAAAACGTGTTGGAATGGCTGTTACCGATCCGTCGAAGATTATTGCCAACAGTCTTACCACCATAGAAACGCCCAAAGTTTTGGATTTTCTGGCCGATTATTTCTCGAAAGAAAAGGTTGAACTTATGGTAATTGGTTTGCCCCGACAAATGAACAATACACTTTCGGAATCGGCGCCTGCCATTAAGGAATTTGTGGTGAAGTTTTTGAAACGCTTTCCAGAAATGCCTGTAGAATATGCTGACGAGAGGTTTACTTCGAAACTTGCAGTTCAGGCAATGGTACTTGGAGGTGTTAAGAAAAAGGATCGACAAAATAAAGCATTGATAGACGCGGTAAGCGCTACAATTATTTTGCAGTCCTATCTCGAAAGCTTACAAAATCGATAAAAAATTCAAACATACAATTCACTTGGTTGTTAAGGTATAAAAAAAGAACATTTTAGATAGAGTATGATATTACCGGTTTATGTATTTGGTTCGCCCATACTACGCAGAATTTCAGTTGATATAGATAAGGATTACAAAGGATTACAAATATTTATGGACGACTTATGGGAAACCATGTATAAGTCCGATGGGTTAGGATTGGCTGCTCCTCAAGTTGGGAAATCGATCCGAATGTTTGTTATTGATGCGTCACCGCTTGTTGAAGACGACCCCACACTGAAAGATTTCAAAAAGATTTTTATCAATGCCCGAATTACTGAAAAGTCAGATGACGAATGGGCTTTTACCGAAGGTTGTTTGAGTATCCCGAATATCCGGGAGGAAATATATCGTCCCTCAAAAATCCGTATTGAATATTACGATGAAAACTGGGCGTTCCATGATGAATATTTCGATGGTATTCCGGCAAGGATTATTCAGCACGAATATGACCACCTTGAAGGCTTGATGTTTGTCGACAAGATATCTCCACTAAGAAGGAGATTGCTAATGGGCAAACTTACTGCCATCACAAAAGGTAAAGTGGATGTAAGTTATAAGATTAAAATTCCGAGATAGTTCACAAATCCTCATTTTTTGTAGCGTATATTTCATCAATAATTGTCTTGTATTTATCGTTAATATATTTTCTTTTTAATTTTAGTGTTGGAGACAATTCTCCGGTAAGTTGGCTCCATTCTTCAGCTACCAATCTGAACCGCTTAATGTGTTCAGTTTGACCAAGAATTGAATTGATCTGGTTGACCTCTTTTTGAATTCGATCTATTACCTTTGGATCATGGATTAATTCCATGTTATCGCGAAAATTAATATGATGAAGGTAACACCAGTTGTGCAAAAATGTAAAATTAGGAGAAATAAGGGCACTGGCGTATTTTTCATTTTCACCAATCACCATAATCTGTTCAATAAAAATAGATTCTTTGAACTTATTTTCGCAAACCTGCGGTGCAACGTATTTCCCGCTCGATAGTTTAAATATCTCTTTTTTACGATCGGTTATTTTCAGGTACTTCTCCTCTTGCATTAATCCAATATCACCCGTATGTAGCCATCCGTGGGTGTCAATTACTTCACTGGTAAGGTCGGGAGCTTTGTAATAACCCATCATCACATTTGGCCCTTTACATAATATTTCTCCATCATCGGCTATTTTTACCTCAACACCTGAGAGAATGGGGCCCACAGTTCCAAATTTTATTTCGCCCGTGGTTGGGTTATTTACAGCAATTACAGGGCTTGATTCTGTAAGCCCATATCCCTCAATTACTTCAAGGCCTGCGGCTGTAAAAACACGAGCCAATCTCATTTGCAAGGCAGCTCCACCAGAAACAATAATTTTTACGTTTCCACCCAGTGCCTCCCTCCATTTCGAAAAAATCAGATTATCAGCAATTTTTAGTTTTTTATGATAAAGCCAGCCATTTTCCATATTTCGCTTGTATTGTAAGGCCAGGTCGACAGCCAGAAAAAAGATTAGTTTTTTCAGATATGGCAAGTCCTTTCCTTTTCCAATTATTCCATCGTAAACGCGCTCCAGCAACCGGGGTACAGTGCTAAATATATCTGGTTTTATCTCTTTCATGTTATTGAGAATCGTTCCCATGTTCTCGGCATAATAAATACTCAATCCTTTGTATTGATAATGATAATTTACCACTCGTTCAAAAACATGACATATAGGAAGAAAACTTAGTGCTATATGTCTGGAATCCAGAGGCTGAATATTGGCAACACTGACAAAATTTGAAACAATATTTTGGTGAGATAACATTACCCCTTTTGGAATGCCCGTGGTTCCGGAAGTATAAATCAGGGTGGCAAGATCGCCGGGTTGCACAGCACATTTAATTTTCTCTAATTCAGTAATCCATGTTTCGGCATTTTCTTTGCCCGTTTCGATGATTTCAGTCCAGTTTTTAGCCCCGTCAATTAGGTTAAACGTATAGATTGCTTCGATAGATGAAACCTTGGTTACAATAGGTTTGAGTTTTTCGTAAAGAATTTTGTCGGAAACAATAAGAATCTTTGGCTCGGAATGATGAAAAATATAAGAGAAATCGTCGTAACTGATCGTTGGGTAAACCGGAACATGAACAACTCCGGCTTGTGCCATTCCGAGGTCAACAATGTTCCATTCGGGTCGATTATTGGAAATAGTTGCAATCTTATCGCCTGGTTTAAAACCCATTGATAATAATCCGTAGCTAAAATTGTTAGCTTTTTCAATGTAATCATGTGTGGAATAACGAATCCAGTTTCCATCCTGTTTTCCGGCGAGTGCATCTTTTTTTTCAGGAAAGTTAGTCTTGTACCTTTCCAGCAGATCAAAGGTTCTTCTTACCATTATGTTAGTTTATGTGCGACACAAATATATAAAAAACCATATTTTAAGTAGTGTGTATTTCGCTGATGCGTTTTTGAGGTTATCAGAAAAAATACCCAATTTTTATTTCTACAAAAAACTCATTTGATACACTTCCTTTAGCGACAGTGGCTTCGATGGGACCAATAATTGTTTTAATGCCTGCTGAAATTCCGAAGCCTGTATACACATCATTGAAATTTAACAATTGGTGATATAGAAGCGATGTATTAGCCACATTTGCACGTAGTGTAACAAACTTGTCGACCCAAGGTTCGAAGCGGATTCCAAGTTGACCTGAAAGTAAGTTCTGCCCCGAAGCTTCCATGAATTTTAATCCCGAAAAGGGGAAAATATTATTCTCATATGGGTGAGCAGCGCCCAAATAAAACCAGTATGCATTGTGTATACTGCTTCCGGAAACGGCACCACCATTAAGCGAGATTAATGTGGTAATGCGGTCTGAAAGCTTTACCGCCTTATTATACGATAATATGATCCTGAAAAATGATTTATTCCAATTATTGGGTGAAGCATATTTTCCGTCTATTATGTATTTAATTTCTCCATAAAACTGATCTCCTTTTTTTGGGAATACAATTCGATCGTATGTATCGAAGCGGCAGCGCAGATAGGTGCTCAGTATATTGGCATTATAATTCACCGAGTCTTCAGCTCCAACTTTTGATTCAATATGGATAATTTCGCCCTGCAAACCTGCTGTTAGCAATAAATAATTTGAAACCGAAGATCGAATTTCAACTTCACCCAGATAATGGAAAAAATTGTAGTTGGACAGTATTTTGCCATGACTGTCGAAATAATTTGCCTGAAATTTGTTATAGCTGAGTTTTGTACCAAAACCAATATTTGGTTTTATAGGCGTTTGAATGTTATATTTAGCTATAACTGCGGGATATTCACCAAGTTTAAGATCAATCATAAGTTTAGACCCTTGACCAAGGAAATTGCGAATGGTATTATTTAGCAGAATAGCTGCTTTTAAATTGTTGTCGTAGTTTAAACTGAATTTAAAGATGTTGGTATTTTGTTCTTTAACCTGAATCACAAGGTTTGATGAATTATGCCGTGGCTCAATTTTGTAATTTACTGATTCAAAAAAGCGGCTGCCGTAGATCCGGTTAATTCCCTTCTCCAAATATTCAAGTGTAATCCATGAAGAATCGGCAATTTGTAGGTTACCTAAAACCAAACTTTTCGAAACTTTGCTTAATCCTTCGATGGTTACATGTGATACAAACAGTGAGTTAAGTTCCCTGGGACGTATTACTTCCTTTACTGTTGGTGAAATTTTATTCAGCGAATCGGCCAAATGTTTTAATTGTGGGAAAATCTTACGGGCAGCTCTTTCACCGGCAATGATTAACGAATCCACAGCATCAAAACTAAACATGTTGTAGATACTGAGGTCGGGTTCAATAATAAAGTTACAGTATTTATTTTGCTCTTTATTCGACATGAAAATCTGATAGGTAGATGCCTGATCCATAATCTGAAGTGCCGAGTTTAACTGAATGCGGTTATAAAGCCCGGATGAAACATTTACTCCAATAATTATGTCGGCACCCATGTCTTTTGCGTCCTGGGCCGGAAAGTTTCGTAAAACTCCACCATCAACCAGCATGCGGTTGTCTATCTCAAACGGAGTAAACATTGATGGAATAGCCATGCTCGCCCGGATTGCATCGGGCAGAAAACCACTTTTTAAAACTACAGGTTCCACTTTCTCGATGTCGGTAGCAATGCAACGGAATGGAATGGGTAACTTGTCAAAATCAGTAATATTGTGAACCGGCCATGTTAAATGTGATAACAACATGGATACATTTTGACCTGCAACTAATCCTTTTGGGATTATAATTTTACCTTTTAGGATAGGAAATTCTCCAACATATTTACCATCTTCATCTTTTTCTTCAATAGAAATGTTTTGTCGTGAGATTTTATCGAACATAACTTCATTCCAATTGATATGATGGCAGATGGACTCAATTTGTTTTGCTGAATAACCACATGCATATAAGCCGCCAACAATGCTTCCCATGCTGGTTCCGGTGATGTAATCGATAGGCATTCCCGCTTCTTCAAGCACTTTTAAAACACCAATATGTGCAAGACCTTTTGCTCCACCACCACTCAATACCAATCCTATTTTGGGCCTGGTTTTCTCATTTGATTGGGAATGTAAAACGCCTGCTGCAAATACAATAATGTAAAACAGAGCAATAAGGTGTTTTGGAAATTTCATTGGTCGAAAATACAAGGGCGTATACTTATAAATAATTTTAAATCCCAATCACTTAAAAAGGAACAATAACCGGATCTGTAATCAAGTTAGAAGTCTTAAAAGTCATTAAGCTTTACCGAACGACAATAGTCATCCCATAACAATGGATTTCGCTTTTGCTAAGGCCGCATTAATACCTTGAGACTTTTTACCTCCGGCGGTAGCAAAAAACGGCTGGCCACCTCCGCCACCTTCAATCTCTTTAGATATTTCACGAATGATATTAATAGCATTCAGGCCATTGGCTTTTACAATGTTCTCCGAAATCATAACTGCCAGATTGGCTTTACCATCAATTTCTGTTGCCAGCACTAAAACCAAATCATTAAAATTAGCTTTTATGAGGTAAGCCAGATCTTTAAGACTCTGGGCAGAATCAATCGATACCTTTTCGCCAATAAAATTTAACTCTCCAATTTTCTGACATTTAGAGGCTAACAATTTTGCAGTTTGCAGGTTGCGTTCTTTCTGCATGATTTCTACGTGTTTTTGCAATGCAGTGTTATTATCAATCAGACTTTCTAGTCCTTTCAATACATCAACAGGGTTTTTCAACAATTCGCTCACTTTTTTTAATGTGTTGTTCTGCTGAGTAATGAATTCTTCAGCTTTTGGCCCGGTAATGGCTTCGATACGTCTTATACCGGCGGCAATGGCGCTTTCTGATACAATTTTAAAAAAACCTATATTGCCGGTTGATTTTACATGTGTTCCACCGCAAAGTTCAATCGATTCTCCAAATTGAACCACACGAACATTTTCGCCATATTTTTCACCAAACAACATCATGGCTCCAAGCTTTTTAGCTTCATCAATCGGGTAGTGTCGTTTTTCGGCAAGGGGAATATTTTCACGAATTTTCGCGTTCACCATTGATTCTACCAGTTGAATTTCCTCGTGAGTCATTTTCTGGAAATGTGAAAAGTCGAATCTCAGATAATCGGGGCTTACCAGCGATCCCTTCTGTTCAATATGTAAACCCAGCACATCCCGTAATGCCTTTTGCAGTAAATGTGTGGATGAGTGATTGTTTTGAATTTGCGAACGGTTATCGATATCTACAATGGCTGTGAATTTTCCGGCGAGTTTTTCCGGTAATTTGTCGGAGATATGGATAATAAGGTTGTTTTCACGAACGGTATATATAATTTCAATTCGTTCATTTACTGATTCAATCCATCCGGTATCGCCCACCTGACCGCCGCTTTCGCCATAAAACGGAGTTTTGTCGAACACCAACTGAAAACTCACTTTGTTTTTAGTTGTAACTTTCCGATATCGGGTAATAATAATATCAGTTTGGGTTGTATCGTAACCAACAAATTCTGAAGTATCGGAACCAGCTATGGTTATCCAGTCTTCAGTATCAACCACTGCAGCAGCACGAGAGCGGTTTTTCTGAATTTCCATCTCCGCTTTAAATTCATCGTTGTTTAACGACAAATTATTTTCGCGCAGAATTAACTCCGTCAGATCGAGTGGGAAACCAAAAGTGTCGTAAAGCTCAAAAGCTGCTTTACCGCTAACAACTAAAGAACCTTCGCTTTTTGTTTTTTGCATCATTTGTTCAATGAGCCTGATTCCTGTTTCCAGGGTTCGAAGAAAGGACAATTCTTCCTCCTTAATTACCCGTTGAATAAGTTGTTGCTGAGCTTTTAGTTCGGGATAGGCGTCGCCCATGGCACGGATAAGAGAGGGAATAAGAGAATAGATAAATGGTTCGCGCATGTTGAGAAACGTAAATCCATAACGAACAGCCCGGCGTAAAAGGCGTCGAATAACATACCCTGCTTTATTGTTCGAAGGAATTTGACCGTCGGCAATGGCAAATGCAATTGCCCTAAGATGGTCGGCAACCACTCTCATGGCAATATCTATCTCTTCATTTATGCCATATTTCTTGTTTGTAACCAGTTCAATTTCTTTTATAATTACCTGAAACAGATCAATATCATAATTCGAATCTTTCTTTTGAATAACCCGGCAAAGTCGTTCGAAGCCCATCCCTGTATCAACGTGTTTGGAAGGGAGTTGCTCCAGTTCGCCTGAGGCTTTTCGATTGTATTGGATAAATACATTGTTCCATATTTCGATTACCAGCGGGTGGCTTTCGTTTACCAGTTCTCGACCCGGGATTTTAGCAATTTCACTATCGGGGCGAAGATCAATGTGGATTTCGGAACATGGTCCGCAAGGCCCCTGATCACCCATCTCCCAAAAATTATCCTTTTTCGAGCCATCAATTATTTTATCATTCGAAACGTGTTTTGCCCATATTTGAGCGGCTTCCTCGTCTCTATCAAGTTTTTCCGATATGTCGCCGCCAAAAACGGTAACATAAAGTCTGTCTTTATCAATCTTCAATACATCAGTAAGATATTCCCATGCCCAATCAATTGCTTCAGATTTAAAATAATCGCCAAACGACCAGTTACCAAGCATTTCGAACATTGTATGGTGATAGGTGTCATGACCTACTTCTTCCAAATCGTTATGTTTACCCGATACCCTTAGGCATTTTTGGCTATCGGCAATTCGGGTGTATTTGGCTGGTTCGTTACCCAGAAAAAGGTCTTTAAACTGGTTCATACCAGCATTAGTAAACATTAATGTAGGGTCGTTTTTAACAACTAAAGGAGCTGACGGAAATATTTTATGGCCTTTCGATTCGAAAAATTTCATGAACGAATCTCTGATTTCATATGAATTCATATAATGATTTGATTTATTTATTGTTGATTTATGCTATTTCGTGTATGTTTTTATTAAACTTGTCAAATATTTTGCAAAATTAATATTTTCAATTAGATTTGTTGTCTTCTTGAGTAATAGTAACATTATCAAACACAAGGAATAAGATGGCGAAGATAAAGTATCGCTTTAACCCGGAGTCGCTTAGCTTTGACAAAGTTAGGACAAGTTTTAAAGTATGGATATTAAAATCTTTCACGTTTTTTACTGCAAGTATAGTTATTTCGATTCTATACTACATTGTTTTTTCGTATTTCTTTGATTCACCAAAAGAGAAATCCTTAATTCGTGAGAAGAGTCAACAGCTTTTGCAATATGAAATTATGAGCAAAAAGCTTGATCAGGTGCAATTAGTTCTTAATGATATTCAACAACGTGATGATAACATATACAGAACCATTTTCGAGGCCGAGCCTATTTCAAAGTCTGTAAGACAAGCTGGGTTTGGAGGTATAAACAGGTATGAAGAGCTGGAAAAAAACACCAATTCCGAATTAGTTGTCAATACCGCCCGAAAGATTGATATTATATCCAAGAGGTTGTACATTCAGTCCAAATCCTATGACGAGATTATTGAAAAAGCTTTAAATAAAGAGGTTATGCTTAAATGCCTGCCTCTTATAATGCCTATTTCGAATAAAGATCTTACTCGAACCGCATCAGGCTATGGGTGGCGTATTCACCCAATTTACAAAATAAGAAAGTTCCACGAAGGAATGGACTTTACTGCACCTACCGGGACTGATATTTATGCCACAGCCGATGGAATAGTTTCGGAAGTTGAAAAAAACCCTTATGGACAAGGTTATGGGAACATGATTATGATTGATCATGGGTTTGGATATAAAACAGTATATGGTCACATGGATTCATTTAATGCTAAGCTTGGCCAAAAAGTGAAGCGTGGAGATGTAATTGGATATGTTGGAAGTACGGGATTGTCAACTGCTCCCCATTTGCATTACGAAGTTCGTAAAAGTGGTAAAGCCCAAAATCCTGCATATTTTTATGCAAATGATTTAACTCCATCTGAATTTGATCAGATGATTGAGATTTCGACCCGAAGTGGACAAACTTTCGACTAATTATTATTAGTACTTCAAATACTATATTTTATATATTTTCCCTAAGTATGCCTTATTTAGAAAGAAAAGTAGAAAAACTTTATTACACTATCGGAGAGGTAGCCGCAATGTTTGATGTGAAAACTTCTCTTATTCGTTTTTGGGAAAAGGAATTTGACATCATTAAACCTAAGAAAAATAAAAAAGGCAATCGTTTCTTTACTAAAGAAGACATCGAAAATTTTCATCTTATTTACCATTTGGTCAGAGATCGCGGGATGACTCTCAAAGGTGTGCAGATGAAATTAAAGGATAACCGGGTGGATGTTGAGAATAATTTCGAGATTGTAAAAACTCTTCAGGAAGTAAAAAAAGCATTGCTTGAGCTTAAACAACAAATGGATTCGTGACAATTCTTTTTTCGTTTTAAAATGACAACAGTTAGGGAAGTTATTCAAATTATCGAAGATTTTGCACCTCCATACTACCAGGAATCATACGACAACAGCGGAATGCAGATTGGCGATGTCAGTTGCACGCTTACCGGCATTTTGTTATGTATTGATGTAACTGAAGATGTTGTTGAAGAAGCAATAATTATTGGTGCTAACCTGATTATTTCGCATCACCCATTAATTTTTAGCGGAATTAAGCGACTTTCAGGCAGCAACTATATTGAAAAATCGATTATAAAGGCTATAAAATATGACATATCAATTTATTCGTGTCATACCAATATCGATAATGTTTCACTTGGCGTAAGCTTTAAAATGGGTGAAAAAATAGGACTTACCAGGATGCAGGTTTTGCGCCCTCTAACGAGTAATTTATGCAAACTGGTGGCCTTTGTTCCAAATAGTCATGCCGATGTCTTGCGAAAGGCGATTTTTGAAGCCGGAGCAGGACATATCGGAAATTACGATTGCTGTAGTTACAATCTGGCTGGCGAAGGAACTTTCAGGGCACTGGAATCAGCACATCCTTTTGTGGGAGAGAAGAACATACTTCATAAAGAGCCCGAAATACGGATGGAAACTATTTTTCCTAAGTTTCTTGAAAATACGATTGTTTCTGCATTGCTGAAAGTTCATCCTTATGAGGAAGTTGCCTATGATATTTATCCGTTAATCAACCACCAAAAAAATGCCGGTGCGGGAGTTATTGGTGAATTTGAAAAGCCGATGGAAACAATTGATTTTTTGCAAAGCCTTAAAACGATTTTTGGTATTCCGGTTATAAGACATACCGAAATTATTAATGAAAATATATTGAAAGTGGCATTATGTGGGGGAAGCGGAAGTTTTCTATTGCCAGATGCGAAAAAAGTACATGCAGATGCTTATGTTACTTCCGATTTTAAATATCATCAGTTTTTTGACGCTGAAAGGTTGATTCTTATTGCTGATATTGGCCATTATGAAAGTGAACAATTTACTCTTGAAATATTTTATGATTTACTTGTAAAAAATTTCTCTAATTTTGCAATTCATTTTACAAAAGTAAAAACTAATCCAATAAATTATTTCTAAAATATGACATCGGACAAAAACAAAGCAACAGAAGTTTCAGAATATTCCATCGAAGATAAACTCAAAGCATTATTTCAACTTCAGAAGGTTCATTCCGGAATTGATAAAATTAAAATTTTACGTGGTGAACTACCTTTGGAAGTGCAGGATTTAGAAGATGAAATTGCTGGATTAGAGACTCGTGTTCAAAATTATCAGGACGAAAATAAAACACTCGATACGGCTGTTAACAATAAAAAGAATGAGATAGCAAATGCTAACGAGTTGATAAAAAAATATGCTGATCAACAAAATAATGTTAGAAACAATCGGGAATTTGATTCTTTATCTAAGGAGGTTGAATTTCAAAAATTAGAAATTGAATTGTGCGAAAAACGGATAAGGGAGTTTACCGTGCAGATAAATGAGAAAAAACAGGCAATTGATCAGGCTAAGAAATTACTTGACGAGCGTATTCAAGATCTGAACAACAAGAAAAAGGAATTGGAAGATATTGTTTCTGATACCCAAAAAGAAGAAGAAGCCTTAATTAGTAAATCGCACGATATTGAAAAAGTGATTGAAGCAAGATTATTAAACGCGTATAAACGCATTCGAACCAATGCTCGTAATGGATTAGCAGTGGCAACTGTTGAGCGCGATGCATGCGGTGGTTGTTTTAACAAAATTCCACCTCAACGCCAACTGGATATTAAAAGTCGCAAAAAAATTATTGTTTGTGAGTATTGTGGCCGTATTTTGGTTGATGATATTGATGCTGTAAATTAAAAATAAGAGTCCACTCCAAAAACGATGTTTTTGGTAATTCGTAGTATTTATAGTTTTATATACTGTTGAATAATAACATGTTAAATTCGTGTAATTCGTGTAATTCGTGGCAAAAGGACTTTTTAGAGTTGACTCAAATAACATAACTTTTAATTAAAAACCGACTCAGTTCTCAGGGTCGGTTTTTTTATTTTATCAAATCATGAAGTTGTTTACTTATCGTATATTTGAAGCTCAAAACTAACTGACGATAGAATTTAATGAGCATAAATATTGATGTATGCTGGAAAAGAATACAAAATGGAGAAGAAAAGGCATTAAATGAGCTTTTTGATGAAACCGCAGCATCATTGTGTCGTTATGCATTTCAAATTTCGGGAGATTTATTTCTTGCCGAGGAAACGGTTCAGGATGTGTTTGTTAGGTTATGGGAACATCGGAGATCAATCATCATACAAGGTTCAGCTAAAGCATATTTATACCAAGCGGTTCACAACGAATCGGTAAATTCTATTGTAAAGCAAAGAACATTAAAGAATTCAGTTAGTGAGATTGTATCTGATGAATCCTGGCAAATGATTGAAGACAATTACCAAGTAGATGATTTTGTAATTGAGCATCTTGAGGCAGAAGATACGGGTAAAATAATAGATCAGATTATTGACGAATTACCATCTCAAAGCAGGCAGATATTTATATTAAGCCGGTTCGATAATAAAAGCAACCTCGAAATAGCAAGTCAGCTCAATGTCTCCATAAGTACAGTTAAAACTCAGATTTATAGAGCTGTAGATAAAATCAGGATGGGATTGGCTAATAACTAGACAAATTCAAGACTCAAAATTCCATGATATCATGATCAAAAATATAATAGCATAAGCCAATATCGATTGCTTTTGCTAATTATCTAAAATATTTTTTAATCTTTTGTAGTCTCTACTCAAAAAAATCTTGTCTTATCTTTTAGAAGAAGCATTATGAATACCGAAAAAAACATACCAGACGATATTAAATTACTAATTTCCAGTAGCCTTAACAGGGAAATTGAAAAGAACGATGCTGTGCGTTTACAACATTGGCTTGATAAAAGTGATTGGAATAAGGAATATGTAAATAAACTGAAATCATCATGGGTTTTGGCCGGAAAATCATTACAAGTCAAAAAGGATTTTTCAGCTCTAACATGGGACATTATTGAGAAGCGCATTCATACAAAAAACTTTCTTTCCGTTGAACGCGTAAAACCCAAATTCTCATTTGTTCGATTATTGCGGATTGCAGCTACATGGATTTTACTTTTTTCGTTGGGTGGAGTTTGTACATGGTGGTATATTGGCAGATCACTTAAAATAGAATTGGCAACAACCGAAATTGCAGCTCCCCTGGGCGCCAAAAGTATGGTTAAAATGCCCGATGGTACTACAATATGGTTAAATGCAGGAAGTAAACTGATTTATAAAAATGATTTTAATCAAAACGATCGTCATGTTATATTAACAGGCGAAGCGTTTTTTAGTGTTGCAACTAATAAAGAAAAACCATTTATAGTACATGCAGCAGATGTTATTGTTAGAGCATACGGTACTAAGTTTAACGTGAAGGCTTATCCCGACGAAGAAACCGTGACAGCAACATTACAGGAGGGAAAAATAGATGTTCAATTCACTGAAAAGTTAGCAGATAACAAAAACATTGTGTTAGCGCCAAATCAAAAAGTGGTTTTGCACAGAAGTGTAAATATACTTAAAAATGAAAATACGATAAATGCTCAAAAATCTGCTAAAATAGAAGTAATATCACCGCGTATAGCTCTCGAAAAAAATATTGATATAAATTTATATACCTCCTGGAAGGGCGATCGGTGGACAATTGAAAGTATTCCTTTAGAGACTTTAGCCCCTGTGCTTGAGCGCAGGTTTAATAAAAAGCTTTTCTTCAAAAACCCCGAACTAAAAGGATATAAATTTACAGGGATAATTGAAAACGAAACTACAGAACAGATTATGGCAGCGCTGCAAATGACAGCGCCTCTAAATTATAAGATTGGAAAAGACACCATTGTACTCTTTCTTAATCCAAAGCTTATGGATCATTTTCAGCATATCATTACAACTAAAAGATAAAAAAAATCAATAAAAATAGGAGGATGTGAATGAAAAAAAAATGATTTAAAAAAATAGGGAGTAGTTCGTATCTACCCCCTATCAGCAATTCTTTTGAAAGACCATTAGTTAATAATCTAACACTACAAATGTATGAAAAAAAAACATTTCCGGGAGAGTTATTCCCATTTCTCTATCAATCTCAGAAAATTACTAACTATTATGAAACTGACAATCCTTTTAATGTGTGTACTCACATTTAATGTTTCCGGTTCAGTTTATTCGCAAAATTCTCGTCTTAGTCTGGAGGTAAAGGACAAATCTATTCGCGAAGTACTGAAAACAATTGAGAAACAAAGTCAATTCCGTTTTTTCTATAACGATGAATTTACCGATTTGAGCAAAGCTGTTTCATTAACAGTAAATAATTTACCTATAAATGAAATTTTATCTCAGGTATTTGATGAAACTCAGGTAACATTTAAATTACTTGAAAATAACTTTGTGGTAATTACGCCTATGTCGGTTCAACAGCAAAAAATCACGGGTACGGTTACAGATGCCTCTAACGGTGAGCCTATTATTGGAGCTAATATAATTATCGGAGGTTCTACCATTGGCGTGGTTACCGATGTTTCCGGAAAGTTTAGTTTGGATATTCCTAACCCAGGTGCAATAATAATAGTGTCCTATTTGGGATACAATACAGAACATGTCACCGTCAATGGACAATCAGTTTTTGATATTAAGTTGATACCAGATGTAACAAAACTTGACGAGGTGGTAGTCGTAGGATATGGTACTCAATCAAAACGTGAAATTTCCGGATCTGTTACTAATCTTAAATCGAAAGACTTCAATAAGGGCTTGGCATCTAATGCTGCTGATTTATTGCAAGGTAAAGTTGCCGGTTTGGTTATAACAAAAGGTGGCGGTGACGTAACCGGTACTGATGGAAATGGAAATTCAACGACATCCATACGGTTAAGAGGTACCTCTTCCTTAACAGGAAGCAGTGCTCCTTTTATAGTTATTGATGGTGTTCCTGGTGGAGATATCGGTGCAGTTGCTCCTCAGGATATTGAATCCATTACTATCTTAAAAGATGCTTCTTCAGCAGCTATTTATGGTTCACGTTCTGCATCAGGAGTTATCCTTATCACAACCAAAAAAGGTTCAGCTTCGACTACAAGAGTTAGTTATGAGGGCTATCTTGCATATGATAATGTTACAAACAAACCTAAGGTGTTAACAGGAGATGAGTGGCGCAAATATGCAACCGATAATGATAAAAATATTACCGGAATGGACTTGGGTGCAAATACCGATTGGTTTGGAGAAATTATGAGAACTGGTGTTACTCAAAATCATAACTTATCACTTTCAGGTGGATCAGAAAACCATAATTACATGGCCTCTGTAGCCTATATGGATCGTCAGGGTGTTGTGAAAGGAAATGATATGCAGCGCACCAATTCACGTTTTTCATTTACTCAACGTGCAATCAATAACAAATTGTTATTAAGTTTTACCGGAAATGCAATTATGGAGGAGAACAGCCCAACGGATCCACGTAATTTTATTCTGGCGTATAACACCATTCCGGTAAAACCTGTAAAACTTGACAATGGCGATTGGTATGAATCCCGTGACTTTGACCAGGGAAACCCAGCTCATAATATTGCACTTAATACAAGAAAAAATCAATTTCAGGATTTTTATGGAAATTTTAGAGCTGATTTTGAGGTATTTAAAGGGATGAAACTTTCTGCAAGTGCATTCCAACAGCGCAAAGCAAATGACTGGACATTGTATAATAATTCAAATACCGAAGCAGGTTTTACCGCACTTGGGTATGCGCAACGTCAAACAAAGGTCTGGTTGCGGAGTTTATATGAGTACACCGCAAATTATAACACAAGCATTAACGGAGTTCATAATATAGGTGCTTTAGCAGGATACTCATGGGAAAGAAACGATTATCAATTCCATGGTGCAAACAACAGGCAATTTGGAACTAACTTGCTTGGCGCTGACAACCTAGGATCCGGAGAAAATTTACTTCCTAATGACGTTTATTCAAACAAGAACATGTCCAAACTTATTTCTTTCTTTGGAAGATTAACTTATAATTTTAGTGAAAAATACGTTTTGGCGGCAACCATTAGAAGAGACGGTTCTTCAAAATTTGGAGCAAATAATAAATGGGGACTTTTTCCTTCTTTTTCTGCTGCATGGAATGTATCCAAGGAAAGTTTTTTAAATAACATCGGCGCTATCGATGACCTTAAAGTAAGAGTTGGTTATGGTATTACTGGTAATCAGGAGAGTATTGATCCTTATCGCTCATTGGAATTGTACAATAGTGATGGTCAGTATTATAATGATGGCAAATGGTATACTGCTTACGGTGTTAAACAAAATGCAAATCCTGATTTGAAATGGGAAAAAACTGCCATGTCAAACATTGGAATCGATTTCAGCATTATGGATAATCGAATATCTGGTACCATTGAATATTATAAAAAAGTTACTTCCGATTTGCTTTATGAGTATAATGTGCCCGTTCCTCCTTACCAGTACAGTAAATTGTTAGCAAACGTTGGAACCATGGAAAATAAGGGTATTGAGTTTTTAATAAATTTAGTACCTGTAAGAACAAAGGATTTTCAGTGGACTATTAATTTCAACATGGCTCATAACAACAATGTTCTTACTAAATTACAAAACGACCAGTTCAAATCTGGTGCTATCAAATCTGGTTCTGCTTTTATCCGTGGTGGATCAAACACAACCACACACATCCTGGAAGAAGGAAAACCAGTTGGTACTTTTTATGGATATCATTGTGAAGGTTTAGATGCGAATGGCAAATATATTTTTACTGATCAAAATGGAGACGGTAAAATTGACGATAAAGACCAGACTTATCTTGGATCAGCCCAGGCAAAACTAACCTATGGTATCAACAACACCTTTAACTACAAAAACTGGGATATGAGTTTCTTCCTGAGAGGTGTTTATGGAAACAAAGTGTTAAATTACAGCAGAATGTCATTTGCTACTACCCAGTGGCTGATGGGCGCTAATGTGTTGGAAGAGGCATTAACCAATGGGCTAAAAGATTCCCCAGTGTATAGTGATTACTATATTGAAGACGGATCGTTTTTACGATTAGAAAATTTGAGCCTTGGTTATACATTCAAAACCGAAAAAATCAAATGGATAAAAAACCTGAGAGTGTATGTTGTTGGTCAGAATTTATTCCTGATTACAAAATACAAAGGTTTGGATCCTGAAGTTCGGATGGATGGGTTAAATCCAGGTGTTGAAGGCAGGGATTTCTATCCAAAATCCAGAACATTTATGATGGGTGTGAATATTAGTTTCTAACATTAAATTAAATGTAAAATATGAAAAAGATATATATAATATTACTGTTTATAGGGTTATCCCTGCTCCCCTGGATGCAATCATGCACAGATCTTAAAGAGGTTGTTTATGACCAGATTCCTACAGATCAATATGGAAAAAACTCAAAGGAAATAGCTGCATTAGTTGCCCCTGTCTACAATTCTGTTCGAAATGCCAGAAGTTGGAATTTCAGACATTTATTAGATGAGGTAAGTGATATGCAGGTGGTTCCTACCCGAAAAGGTGGTGATTGGTGGGATGGTGGACAGCATATGTATGCAAAGACACATACCTGGACCAATAACAACTGTCCTTTAATTTCAGGACTTTATAGCGATTGTTATGGAAGTATTTCTTCCTGCAACAAAATATTAAAGATGGTTCAGGGGATTGAAATGGAAGGGAAAGACCAAGTTCTGGCTGAAATTAGAGGTGTTCGCGCCCTTTTTTATTATCACATTATTGATAATTTCGGACAAGCTCCATTGGTAACCAATTTTGATGAAACCGCCTTACCAACTTCATCCAGTCGCAAAGTGTTGTATGACTTTGTAATTTCCGAATTAACTGCCATCAAGGATGTTGTCAGAGCTGATGTTACTTCTGCTTCCTATGGTAAATTTACCAAAGGGGCTGCTTATGCACTTCTTGCTAAGATGTACCTGAATGCTGAAGTCTGGACAGGAACACCTGAATGGCAAAAATGCGTGGATGCGTGTAATGTGGTTATGGCATTGCCCTATATTTTAGAACCTGATTGGAAAATTTCTTTTGCTGTTAGAAATGAACTTTCCAAAGAAATAATTTTTCCTGCAGTATATCAATTAGGACAAGGTGGCAATAATATAGCCAATTATACTTTACACTATCTTGATGATGCTGTCTTGGGCCTAAATCTTGGTTCTTGGAATGGGTGCTGTGCCGATCCAAATTATGTTAAAGAATATGATCAGGATGATAAACGTTATAACTGGTCATTTTTAACAGGTCCAATGAAAGATCCTGCAACAGGTCTAGTTATTATCACTGCTCATAGTCGTCCATTAATTCATACTCCTGAAGTTACTATGTATGAAGCAACTTCAACAAATTGGGGCTGGTGTAATCAGGAAGATGGAGCACGTATCTGGAAATGGGAAATTCCCAAAGGTTTATCCGGTGACATGGATAACGACTTTGCAATTCTTCGTTTGGCTGATATTTACCTGATGAAGGCAGAAAGTTTGGTAAGATTAAGCGGATCAAATTCCGTTGCTACGGATTTGGTAAATGCAATTCGTGCAAGAGCTTTCAGTCCTGCAAAACCTGTTATAAGCGCATCATTGGATGATGTTCGCAAGGAACGTCGTTATGAATTTGCATGGGAACAAATGAGTCGTCAGGATAATATCCGTTTCGGTACATTTCTCAATGCTGTGCCAGGTTGGAGAGGTGTAAGTGATGTTAAACGATTGCTCTTTCCAATACCAAAAGATGCGTTGGATGTGAACCCGGGCTTAACACAAAATCCAGGATACTAATATTTTAAATTTATTATTTCAAGCGACTGTCTATTTAAGACTTGTAAGTCTTTTTAGACAGCCACTTGAAATATATTTTGGTTAATTAATAAAATGTTATTGAAAGAAGTTTTTAGTGATTCTGGTCACGGCTTATAATAAGCATTGTTTAAATCTTAATTTTCCCCTTCACGATCTCAAGAATATCATTCTCATATTCCTGTACTTTATGAGCCAGCAACTGGGCTTTGGTAAGGATAGAATTTTTGAATTCCATATCCTTTAACCCGGCAGCATTAATTTTTATGTTCAGATAAGCGCCTAAAACACCCGATCGAATGGCAAGTGCGCCCACTCCTGCATCGGATACCGAGTTTGGATTGCCTTCCAGAGCCATGGCTTTGATCACTTCCATAGCGGCCACACCGGTTTCCATTACCTGAAAAGGGATTTGCATCGCATATTTGGTAGCATCCTCAATAGCATCTGTTCGTAGTTCAGTTTCCTGAGTGGTGTTTTTTGGCATCCCAAAAGATATCATGATTTTATTAAACGCTTTTGTATCTTCATCTACCAGAAATATAAGTTTTTTCTGAAGAACCATCCCGCTTTCGGCCCATTGCGAAAACTCCTCCCACCGCTCGTCCCAGCCTGCTTTATGAGACGAAAGATTTGCCACCATGGTGCCAAGAGAAACTCCCATGGCAGCCATGTATGCCGATACCGATCCACCCCCGGGAGCCGGTGATTCCGAGGCTGTTTCGTTTGCAAACGACTTCAGACTCATCGATACCAGCTTTTCATCAGATTTTCCCGCTAGAACATATTCAATAATCTTTTCTTCGGATCTAAACTGGTACAAATCAGTTAGTCCTAAGGATTTAATAGCTATTTTCAACAACTCGTCATCAGACACTCCGGCTGACCGGTTTTGTTTACGAAGAAAATAACGTCCCGCTTCAAGCATGCTGTTGAGAGGTACCAATCCCACAATTTCGGAACCGGTAACACGAATTCCCCGAGCTTCGGCCTTACGACAAACCTCATCGAAAGCAACATGCAGTGATGTTACGTTGATATTTGTAAGGTTCATCGATATCTGGGCAATCCCAAACTCCTCTATATACCAGCCAATAGCCTTCACTGACTTCAATGTTCCCGGAATTGTTACTGGATTACCTTTTTCATCATTGATAATTTTCCCTGTTACACTGTCACCTTCTCTTTTAACTCTTCCCTTTTCGCGAACATCGTAAGCAATGGCATTGGCGCGGCGAGTAGAAGTTGTGTTCAGATTGACGTTATAGGCGATAAGAAAATCGCGGGCTCCAATGGCGATAGCGCCGGAACGCACGTTAAATTTCGCAGGACCAAAATCAGGCTTCCATTCAGGCTTTTCCAATTTGGCTTTCAATCCCTCGTATTCTCCCGAACGGCAATAGGAAAGATCCTTTCTTTGTGAAATAGACGCCGAGTTGGCATAACAATATACAGGAATTCCCAGTTCTTCACCAATTCGTTTGGCAAGTTTACGGGCATAATCGGATGTTTCTTCCATCGAAATCCCTGAAACAGGTATGAGTGGCAGTACATCAGTTGCGCCAAATCTGGGATGCTCGCCAGTATGTTTGCTCATATCAATTAACTCCGCAGCTTTACGAACACCACGAAACGCAGCTTCTATAACGTCATCGGGATTGCCGGCAAACGTAACAACGGTTCTGTTGGTTGCCTTTCCGGGATCGATATTTAACAACTTCACATTTTCTACAGATGTAATGGCAGCTGCAATCTGGTTGATGATATCCATGTTTCTGCCCTCACTAAAATTCGGTACACATTCTAAAATTCGGTCCATAATTTTAAGATTCCAAGATTGAGTCCACTCCAAAAACGATGTTTTTGGTAATTCGTAGTATTTATAGTTTCATATACTGCTGAATAATAACATGTTAAATTCGTGTAATTCGTGTAATTCGTGGCAAAAGGACTTTTTAGAGTTGACTCAAGATTCAAATTGTGCAGGCAATTGCCTATTGCCTACTTTTCCTCTATCTACTTTCATACTTTCTTGCAAACTCCTCTTTTCACCACCTTCACCGGCTTTAACCTCCCCTGATGATACAAAATATCACGATAATCGTGAGTAGCGAATATAATAAAATCGGCGATATTTCCTGCTTTTAAAACTCCTCTGTTGCTGAGGCGCAATGCTGCTGAGGCTCTTACCGTAATTGCTGCCAATGTTTCGGCAATGGTAAGGTGTTCGTATGCCCCAAAAACAGAAGCCTGCATTAGTAAATCGCCCATAGGCGCCGAGCCAGGATTCCAGTCGGAAGCTATTGCAAGAGAAGCGCCTGCATCCAATAATTTGCGAGCCGGGGCATAAGACATTCCAAGCCCCATCGATGCCCCGGGTAAACAAACCGGAATGACATCGCTTTTTGCAAGCATCTGAATTTCAAGGTTAGTAGATGCTTCCAAGTGGTCGGCACTCGCAGCTTTTACCTTGCAGGCAATGTCTGAGCCACCACAGGTAAACTGATCGGCGTGAACTGCCAGCTTGAAGCCTATGTCACTAGCTTTTTGAAGGTAGGACAGACTTTCAGAAGGTGTAAACGCGCCTTTTTCAATGAATATATCGATTCTGTTTGAAAGGCGTTTTTCTATAATTTTCGGAAGAAGGTTGTTGATAATGTAATTCAGATATTCCGTTGAGGTGCCACTAAAATCCTTTGGAACCATGTGAGCGGCCAAACAGGTAGGAACAAGATCAATGTCGGTATCCTCATTCACTTTGTTAATCACCCGCAGCATTTTTAGTTCGCCCTCCACATCCAGAGCATATCCGCTCTTTACTTCGGCGGTAGTAATTCCATCTGAAAACATACTCAATGCACGTTGTTTGGTATAAAGATATAACTCATCCTCTGTAGCGGCTCTGGTTTTTGTAACGGTACTCCAGATGCCTCCTCCTATTCCGGCAATTTCGAGATACGATTTGCCCGACAGGCGTAATGCATAATCCGTGGCTCTTGATCCTGCATAACAGATGTGCGTATGAGCATCAATCATTCCGGGCATAGCAGTGAAATCACCATCAAGAAAATGAATTTCGGATTCTTCTTTCTGAGCCTTCTTTTTAAGTATTTCAAAAGACTCAATTTCTTTTATTTTACCATCCAGCACAAGTATACCGCAGTTCTCAAGAATTTCAAGACTGGTATCGCTAACAGGCCCTTTTAAAGGAAGTTTATTCATGGTAACCAGTTGCCTGAATGGACCAAATAGTGTGGGTTTGTGCATTTGGTTTGATGAGTTCATTTCATTTCATTTTATCGTCAAATCTACCTTCATACCAACTTGTCTCAAACAGGTGAAGGAGCGTGTGAGGTATTATTTTAAAAGCCCCTCCCTTTTTGGTTAGTGATTTAGGGTGGGGTTACTTTAATCAAATTATTTTTTTCTCCACAAGTCATAGCCTCAACGTATCCTGCATCGGCATGACGAAGGACGCCCAGTGCAGGGTCGTTATAGAGCACTCTGCGCAAACACCTGTCGGCACGGTCGGTACCATCGGCCACCACCACCATACCTGCATGTTGTGAATAACCAATACCCACGCCCCCTCCATGATGAAACGAAACCCAGGTGGCCCCGCCGGCAGTATTGGACATCAGATTAAGTAATGGCCAATCTGATACAGCGTCACTTCCATCCAGCATCCCTTCAGTTTCGCGATTGGGCGACGCCACCGATCCGCAATCGAGATGGTCGCGACCAATAACAATGGGAGCCTTTACTTTCCCCGAGCGAACCAATTCGTTGAAGAGTAGTCCGGCTTTTTCGCGTTCCCCCATTCCCAACCAGCAAATCCGGCTTGGAAGGCCTTGAAACGTTACTTTTTTTCGCGCTTCCTCCAGCCAATGGATCATGTGCAGGTTTTCAGGAAAAGCTTTCTTTAAGGCTTCGTCGGTAATGTAAATATCTTCCGGATCGCCCGATAGCGCGACCCACCTGAAAGGACCCTTTCCTTCGCAAAACAAAGGTCGGATAAATTCAGGAACAAACCCTTTAAAATTGAAAGCATTTGCTTCGCCGCCCTGTCTGGCAAACTCCCGAAGGTTATTCCCATAATCGAAGGTTACACTTCCTCGTTTTTGCATTTCAAGCATAAAACCTACATGGCGAGCCATGCTTTTTAGCGATATTTTCTGATAGGCAACCGGATCACTTTTTCGTAATGCTTTTGCTTCATCCAATGAAATTCCTGCCGGGATGTATCCGTGAAGAGGATCGTGCGCCGATGTCTGATCTGTAAGCACGTCGGGGATAATACCATCTTTCAATAGTTGTTTTAATACATCCCCAATATTACCAACTAACCCAACAGACAATGCTTCTCCACTTTCCTTAGCGTGAAGAATCCATAATTTAGCTTCTTCATAGTTGGACGTCATTTTATCAATATACTTTGTTTCAAGACGTTTTTTAATCCTTTCAGAGTCCACATCCACTCCCATAAAAGTAGCTCCTGCCATGGTTGCCGCCAGTGGCTGAGCTCCTCCCATGCCTCCCAATCCACCTGATACAATTAATTTATGGCGGAGATTTCCATTGAAATATTTAACTCCGCAAGCAACAAATGTTTCGTAAGTACCTTGTAAAATACCCTGTGTACCAATATATATCCAGCTCCCGGCTGTCATCTGGCCATACATCATTAAACCACGGGATTTTAATTGCTCAAAGTGTTCCCAGGTAGCCCATGCCGGCACCAGGTTACTATTGGCAATAAGCACACGCGGAGCTTCAGGATGTGAGCGAACAACACCAACCGGTTTGCCTGATTGAATAAGTAAGCTCTCGTCATCATTGAGTTCCAGTAATGCCTTCACTATCATCTTTGCTGCTTCAGGATTTCTGGCAGCTTGCCCTGTACCACCATAAACGACCAGTTCGGCAGGTAGTTCGGCCACTTCGGCATCGAGGTTGTTAAGGAA
The DNA here is from genome assembly GCA_038213375.1 of Bacteroidales bacterium. Classification (GTDB taxonomy): domain Bacteria; phylum Bacteroidota; class Bacteroidia; order Bacteroidales; family JAAUTT01; genus JAAUTT01. Next base: position 72,277 of record JBBQTB010000017.1, read on the forward strand.
CATCCGCAAAGGGGCTTCAGTCAACCAACTTTTAGCATGAAGCTTATTTCCTCGTGGAGCGCTGTATACCGGATGGCTCGCATACTTTTCAATAAATTCCGAATAATTCATGATGTTCATTTTTGATATCGATATGTTCTCTTTTGGCAACCTCGTTAACGATATGGACGATCTCTTTATTTTTCACCAGATCAATGGCTATATTGATGTCATTGGAGAAAACCCTGTCGTGTTCAATAAAGGTTATTTTACTCCTAACAAAATCGTGACACGCATCAATAACCTTCCCCGATTTTAAAGGTTTGCGAAAATCAAACGCCTGAGCGGCACAGAAAAGTTCAATCCCAAGAATTTTCTCGAGATTGTCCACAATCCGCAAAGCCTTACGGGCGCTGATAGAGCCCATACTCACATGATCTTCCTGGCCCAGCGAAGTCGGAATACTATCGGCGCTGGCAGGGTAACACATGGTTTTGTTTTCACTCACCAGAGCAGCCGTCGTATATTGAGTAATCATCAATCCTGAATTTAGACCAGTTTCTTTCATCAAAAGTTTGGGCAACCCAGGAATTTTATCATCGAGCGACAAATAGATTCTGCGATCGGATATATTGCCAAGTTCCGAAGCCGCTATAGCCGCATAATCGATGGGCAATGCAACAGGCTCACCATGGAAGTTACCACCGCTGATCGCTTTATCCTCATCAAAAACAATAGGATTATCTGTTACCGAATTTATCTCTATTTCCAGCATTTCCTTCAGGTGCATGTAAGCATTTCGCGCAGCTCCGTGCACCTGAGGGATGCATCGCAGCGAATAAGGATCCTGAACTCTTGTGCAATCTTTGTGAGATGCATTTATTTCAGAGTTTTCCAACAGTGTTCGAATTCGTTCAGCCACATACATCGACCCTTTGTATGGCCGCAGGTTATGCAGATCCTTATCAAACGCTTTTATTGAACCTAGTATGGCTTCGAGCTGCATGGCAGCAATAACATCCGCCGTATCGAGACAGTTTTGAAATCGATCCAAAAAAAATAATGCGTTGGCTGCTATAAACTGAGTCCCGTTAATGAGCGCCAGGCCTTCTTTCGGTCCCAATTCCAGTGGTTGAAGTCCAAATTTTTTCAATACATCGGATGTGTTAAACACATCGTTGCTAACCATAACCTTTCCTTCACCTATCAATGGCAGAAACAAATGTGCCAGAGGAGCCAGATCACCGGATGCTCCTACCGATCCCTGCGAAGGCACACAAGCGACAATATCGTTTTCGATATGCCAGAGAATCCGCTCCAATGTCTCCATACTGATTCCTGAAAATCCCTGTGCCAAAGCATGTACCTTCAAAATCATCATTAACCTGGAAATTTCTTTTGGCAATAACTTTCCCACCCCCACACTGTGACTGGTTAACAAATTATGTTGTAGTTTTTTGGTGTCTTCTTCGGAAACGATGGTTGTACAAAGAGGTCCAAATCCAGTATTAATACCATAAACGATTTTTCGTTTGTGCACAATATTTTCTACCACCTTACGATTTGCATTGATTCTTGAGGAGGCAAACCCACTTATTTCTCCTATAACTTTTTTCCGGCAAATATCCAGTGCAATACCAGGCGTTAATCGATCGATGCCATAATGAAATATCTCCATATTATCTGAGGTTGAAAGAAAAATGCATTTTTAATAAAATAAATACAATTTTTATTGCAGAACAATGATTTATTCTACAATTATATGATTAAACAAAAAAAGGCCTACACAACGGTAAGCCTTTCATGAAATTAAATAGAGACAATTATCTTATTCGAGATAAGTATAACCGTAAAGACCTGATCGATAATTTGATAAAAATTCTTTTCCTTCTTCGGCAGAAATAATGCCCGATTTTACTGATGTTGTAACCCAGGTTTCGACAGTCCGAACCATCTTTTTGGGATTGTACTGAACATACTCCAGCACCTCTGCAACTGTTTCTCCATCTATAATTTGATCTATCTCATAACCGGTGTCGTTCACCGAAACGTGAACTGCATTTGTATCGCCAAACAAATTATGCAAATCGCCTAAAATTTCCTGATATGCGCCTACCAAAAATACCCCAATGTAATAGGATTCTTTTCCACGAAGAGTATGAACAGGCAAATAGTAAGAGAGATTTTTGGTAGAAATAAAATTATCGATTTTACCATCTGAATCGCAGGTTATATCCTGCAAAGTGGCACAACGGGTAGGTTTTTCATCTAACCGCTGAATGGGCATGATCGGAAAAATCTGGTCGATAGCCCAGGAATCGGGCAACGACTGAAACAACGAGAAGTTGCAAAAGTATTTATCGGACAGAAGTTTTGGTAACTGCCGCAGTTCGTCGGGAACATGTTTGAGTTCCGAAGTCATTTGGTGGATATCGCGGGCAATGGACCAAAATAAACGTTCCATCTGAGCCCTGGTTTTTAGGTCGAGTAATCCAAGACTAAAACGATCAAGCGCTTCTTCGCGAATCTGTTGGGCATCGTGCCAGGTTTCGAACATCCGGGGTTGATTCAACATATCCCAAAGAGAATAAAGTTCACGAACCAACTCATGGTCGGTAGGTTGAATATCTTCGCTTTCTTCCCAGATAGGAAGCGTAGTAGCTTCGAGAACTTCAAAAATAAGAACGGAGTGATGGGCTGTTAATGAACGACCCGACTCGGTGATAATATTTGGGTGAGGAATCTTATTTTTGTCACTCACATCAACCATGGTTGATATGGAGTCGTTTACATATTCCTGAATGGAGTAATTTACACTGCTTTCGCTGTCGGCAGAGCGGGAACCATCGTAATCGACACCCAATCCACCGCCTATATCCACAAACTCAACTTTAAATCCTTTCACATGAAGTTGAACATAAAATTGAGAAGCTTCGCGTAAGGCTATTTTAATTCGACGAATCTTAGTAACCTGACTTCCAATATGGAAATGAACAAGTTTGAGGCAATCCTGCAATTTATTTTTTTCGAGAAAATCCAAAGCTTCTAGTAATTCGCTTGAAGTAAGTCCGAATTTACTAACATCACCACCGGAATCTTCCCACTTCCCACTGCCTGAACTTGCAAGTTTTATACGAATTCCAATATTAGGTTTAATCTTTAAACGTTTTGAAATATTGGCAATAAGTTTCAGCTCATTTAATTTTTCTACCACCAAATAAATACGTTTACCCATTTTCTGGGCAAGCAAGGCAAGCTCAATATAATCTTCGTCCTTGTAACCATTACAAACGATGATTGAATCCAAATCGGTATTGATAGCGATTACAGCATGCAATTCAGGTTTCGAACCGGCTTCCAGACCAATATTAAATTTTTTCCCGTGGGTAACAATTTCTTCCACCACAGGTCGCATTTGGTTTACTTTAATCGGATAAATAATAAAGTTTTGACCTTTATAAGCGTACTCTTCAGCAGCAATTTTAAAACAACTCGACATTTTCTCAATCCGATTATCGAGAATATCGGGGAAACGAATCAACATGGGTGCTGACACATCCCGAACCATAAGTTCATCAATCAGCTCTTTAAGGTCGACCTCAACTCCTTTTTTGTTTGGGGTTACAACTACGTGCCCCTTTTCGTTGATCGAAAAGTAATTCACTCCCCAACCACGAATGTTGTAGAGCTCGGCTGAGTCATCTATCCGCCATTTTCTCATAGAATAAATATTTGTTCTGTTGTATGTTAATCATTAAAAAAACAGTGCGAAAATATGCAATGTTGAGGGATAATATATGATTTCGATCTACAAACAATAAATAATTTACAATTACAGAAATTACACCTTAATTATCAATTGTTTAAAAAAGAGTTCCTGGTTCTATTTACCAAACACGTATTTTAGCCAGGCTTCAGACATAAGCTCCGCTCCCGCAATAGAAGGGTGAACGCCATCACCGGTCCAATATGTTGGGGGTACAGCTTTTGCAGCTTTAGCAAAAATTTCATGATAGGGAATAAAAATAGTCCCAAACTCATCTGCCATCTTTTTTGCCACTAACCGGTATCCATCAAACTCGGGAAACCAGGTATGGTCGACGGCTTTGCAACCCAGAAGAGCAAATGGCTCACAAATGACCAGTTTAACATTTGGAAGAGCTGCTTTTGTGCGTTTTAACAATGCCCTAAAGTCATTCTCGTATATGGCCACAGTACCATCGTATTTTCCATCATGTTTGTGCCAATAATCGTTTACACCAATAAGGATACTTAACACCGAAGGGTTTAAGTCAATACAATCGTTCTGCCATCTTTCAGCAAGTTGGAACACTTTATTGCCACTGATTCCCTTATTATAAATTTTTAAATCTTTCTCAGCAAATTTTTTCAGGATATCTGCTGCTGCCAAAAAAGCATATCCACTCCCTAGTGCCCTTTGATTGTTGGGACTTTTCCCCTCTTTGTCTCGTCCGGCATCAGTTATAGAATCACCTTGAAAAAGTATCACATCTCCCTTTTTTAACAGTTTTTCTTTAATTTTTGGGGCACTCTGGTAGTCAAACTCACTAGCCGATAAAATAGATGGAATGGCTGCCATTCCGGCTGTTCCAATAAAGGCATTTCTTAGAAAATTTCTGCGGTTTGATTCCATACGTAGTTTTTAAATTATAGGTAAATATTAGAATAATTTCTCTGAAAAAAGAATTTTTTTTCGTCCTCTCACTGCTGTATAAAATAAATTTTACCATAAAGAGCAATTTCAAAAATTTGGTTTATTTTTTTAAATCAAAACATTTTAAACCCTTAATTCGTTTGTTTTATATGTTATTACGTTTTTGTACTATTGTTTCTAACAAATTCTGAATTATTTCGATATTTGCTTGAACAAAGTAGAAAGGTCAGTTATTTATAAATTATCGAATCAATGTCGTTGACTTAAGGTTTTGACCTCTCAACCCACCTCAAAAAAGAGGGCTAACTTGCACATTGTCAAGCGCAAGTTATAGCCCCTTTTTAAGGGGTTGGGGTTATTTTGATTAAGTCAACGGCATTGAATTATCGAATACTTAAAAACAAGTTTATCATGATTAAAATTGCCGTCATTGGAACCGGAGGTGTAGGTGGATATTTTGGAGGTAGACTGGTAAAGGCCGGCAACGAAGTTATCTTTATTGCGCGTGGCGAACATATGAGGGCCATGAAAGAAAATGGTCTTCACGTAAAAAGCATCAAAGGTGATTTTGTTGTTCATCCCTTAAATGTTACTGATCAAATTGGCGAGATCGAAGCTCCCGACCTGGTGATATTGACCATGAAAGCATGGCAGGTAAAAGATATGGCTCACAAACTAAAAACTATAATAAAGCCCGAAACCATCGTTTTGCCTTTGCAAAATGGAGTACTGGCATCCGATGAATTAATATCTGTGTTGAATCCCGGGAATGTTATCGGTGGATCATGCCGTATATTCAGCAAAATTGAGGCGCCGGGAGTAATCAACCATTATGGCATTGAACCTACTATTATATTTGGTGAACTCGATCATACAAAAACGGATCGGTTGCAAAATATCAAAAATATTTTTGATGATTCCGGTATTGTTTCGAAAATTTCCGACGACATTCATACTGAATTATGGATGAAGCTGATGGTGATATGCGTTGGAGGATTATTGGCAATTACCCGTTCGCCATATGGCGCAGTGAGAGAACAGAATGAAACACGCAATCTGATGCGCGAATTGTTGCAGGAGATTTATCTGGTATCGCAAAAGGCAGGAGTGAATATAGAACAAACCTACGTTGATCAAACCATGGCGTATATTGATATGTACCCTTATGACTCTACTACTTCACTAGCTCGTGATATTTGGGACGGGAAACCTTCCGAAATAGAATATCAAAATGGAACCATTGTTGCTTTGGGAGCGAAATATGGAGTGGCTACTCCGGTAAACCAGTTTGTCTATTATTGTTTACTACCTATGGAAACAAAAGCACGGAAAAAATAGTTTGTTTTTACAATAGGCTATTGACAAACCCACAAAAGGTTTTTTTTGTATGACAACAATTTAGGTATGTTTTTTGTTTGTGAATAATGGTATTAATCATCCTTTCACCACATGGCTTTTAGCGCAATTGGTTATAAATGGAAAATGAAAATGTAACAATATATAAAAGACCCTTTCGCGGATTAAGAATTACAATGAAAATTGTACTCTGGATTGTTGTTACCGTTACGAGTATAATTTTATTGATTTTTTTGCTGCTGCAGCTGCCTTATGTGCAAAATCGTATTAAAGATAAAGCAGTTGCCAGTTTATCGAAGAAATTGCAGACCAAGCTGGAAGTAAAAAATTTGAGTTTAAGTATGGGTGGGGAGATTGTCATTAAAGGTATATTTTTGGCCGACTTGCAGCACGATACCTTGCTTTACGCGGATAAGATACGCCTGTTATTTCAACCAATGGCATTATTTCACAAGCGTATCGAAGTGATTTCCTTTGATTTGGACAAAGTGGTTTTTAACTATCTCGTCTCAGATATTTTCGGAAAGACCAATATCGATTTTATTGTTAAAGCATTTGCTGATACTGTTTCTAAACCTAAAACAAATACCTCGTCAACCTGGAAGTTTACCATCAATCGCATTCGATTAAATGATGCACGTGTAAATTACAACAATAAAGCCGACAGTATAAATATGAGATTAAAGGTTGGACAATCGCTTGTGGTGCTCCCACAAACCGACATCTTGTTAAAACGTTATGTGGTAAATTCTCTCTTTTTGGGCAACACACAGGGGAAGTTAACCTCATATTCCAAAATTACCGGAAAAGTAAAAGAAAAGCAGACTGTGGTTAATGATTCGCTTAAAAATGGTTCTCAAGGAGTAAGGATGGTCACCATTGTTAAAAAAATAACACTAAAAAACAGTTCATTCATACAGTCCGATCTGGTTACCAATGCCGGTGGATATTATAGTATGGATAGTGCTTTGATTATTCCCGATACCATCGACCTCTCAAAAAGGATACTTGCTATCGATCAACTGATTATTCATCATGGAATTATATCAGTAAAAAATGCCAAAGGTAATGCCGATACAAAGGCAGAAAACGGTAATGTTACAGTTGTTGACAACACCGGATGGAATATCTCGTTACGAAATGGTTCTGTTACCCTCGATAGCATTCAAATTGCAACTATTACTAATGATAAAACCGGTAATGTTTTGTATAGTCCGGTTATTTCGCTTTCTAATTTTGAATTGCATGCGAATAACAATTTTTATAGTTCAGATTCCTGGAAAAGTAATATCGCCTCCTTACAATTTCTTGATAATAAAACCGGTCAGAAAACATTTCTTTCATTAAGTACATCCTTTGCATCCGGTCTTATTTCTGCCAATTCCATCAATTTTAAAACGGGGTCATCAGCACTTAAAGCAAATGCCACGGCTAACCTGTCTCATCCTGTAAAAGGCACAATTCCAGATTTTCACCTTCACGTGCTTTCTTCGTCGTTGAATCGTGATGATTTTGCCCCCTACATTTCATTGCAGAATATCATGTATCGCTATTCGTTACCTGACCATGTATCGCTTACCTGCAATCTTTCGTCATCCAAACAACACGTTGAAGGAGAGGGTTCTGTAAATACCAATTTAGGGAATGTTACATTTAAAACCCAACTATTTCAAGGTGTTCCATTAACTACAAGCACATATACCATCGATGTAAAAACAGAAAACCTGGAAATTGGTAAAATAATGAAGAACCCTGCATTGGGTCCTGTAACTGCTAACATTCAGGTTGAAGGAGAAGGCACTGACCCATACACCATGAATGCCAGCGCCAATATCCTTATCGATGCTATTACACAAAATAATCGGGTTTATCGAAACGTTCAAGTTAACGGGTATTTGATGGCAGGAGATGTTTTACTGAACGCTCTGTCCGACCTGCCGGATGCAAAATTGCAATTGACAGCAGCTGGTAACTTGAGTCGCGAGGCAACTAACATTCTTTTGAAAACCTCCATTCAAAACATCGATTTGCGGGCATTAGGTCTAATAAAGGACACGATGGCTTTTTCAGGATACATTTCTGCCTACTATAATGGTACTGATTTTAATCATTTTAATGCAGGCGCGGATACTTTTCAAATTCACATAACTTTACCGGAACAGGAATTGAATCTTCATAACAAGGCTACCTATAAGATTAAAGGAGATACCGTGCAGGCTTGGTTTGATTCAGAGTTGTTTACGCTCACCTATTCCGGGAATATGCTGTTTAATGAAATTCCAAAATCACTTGGCAGATATTTGGGTAAATTCGATGTGGCCAATGAGAAAAAATCTCAACTACAAGATTCAGACTTTTTTAAAGTTGATATTGTTCTTAAAAATTTAACAGCTCTTGAAACATTATTTCCCAAGCCATTGTATATTTCTGAGAAAGGCAATATTACGGCCTCAATGGCTAAAGGCAATTTTACCGCGGGAGCAGATTTTAAATCTATCGAATACGGCGACTACGAATTTGAAAAAATTAAACTTCGCATCAATGGTCAGGATTCCACTTTGGGGATGGATTTTTCCATAGGTAGCGTAAATACTCCTATTCAACTTATACGTGACATAAATATTTCAGGAAAATACAATGCAGGTCTGTTTGAAAGCAGGTTGAAATTTTTGGATGAAAAGAGCAATCCCTGGTTTAATATAGCAATGGGAGGAAACGTGAAAACCAAGGAACGTTTTTTTACCCTACACGATTCATTATTACTGAACTATCAACATTGGAATGTTCCTGCCAACAATAAGATAACCATGGGAGAAAAGGGACTTACGTTTAGTGATGTTTCCCTCAATAATACAGATAAGCAGATTCGTATTAAGGATAATACTTCACATCCCGAGGAACTTGGAGTAGATTTCAAAAACCTGAATATGGCTGCTATTTCAGCTGTATGGAAAGGTGATTCAACCGCATTTACCGGTTTATTATCCGGAAAGGTCACTACTGTTCATTTACTTGATAAATTTCAACCCGTTGTTTTTAATACCGAAATCGAACTGAAGGACATCACGGTTACAAAACAAGAGGTTGGCAATCTTTCATTACGTGCCTCCAATACCGCAAATCCGGATGTTGCAACAGTCGATTTAAATCTTGGTCGCGATAGCATGCTTTTTATACTGAAAGGAGACTACGGCCTCAAAACAGGGCAGCCCATGCATTTTAATCTGAATACCAAAAATTTTAATATTGCCAGTCTGGCTCCTTTTACAGATAAGCTTATTTCAGAACCGCGTGGATATATCAATTCTTCGCTGGATATTTCGGGAAGCACCATCAAACCTTCCTTTAGCGGTAATGTGGGGTTTAAAAATATTTACATGTTTGTAAACGGACTTCAAACTGCATTTCAGGTTAACGATCAGCAGATAACTTTCAATAATAATAACATTAATTTCAATTCATTTACTATTATTGATGATTCGGATAATCCATTGGTAATCAATGGTAGTATTATTGTTAATGACTTCAAAAATATTCAGTATAACTTACAATTGAAACCAAATAATTTTCTGGCATATAATGTTAGTGCAATAAATCAACCAGATAAAAAGAGTAAAGCTTTGGTATCAGGTGATATTTCGATTAAAGGCCGAAATAATTTCCCAATAGTTATAGCAGATCTGCAACTGGACGAAGGATCTTCGTTGTATTATAAAGTGACAAAACACAATACTAACGTTTCATCGAAGGGGATTGTGGAATTTTTAGGAGCACACCAGCCTAAGTCAGAGCCATCTACTACATCAATTATGCAAAACCTTAACCTAACGGCCAATATTTCGATAGCCGAAGGTACGCCATTTACTATTATTACAGATCCGGCCAGAAACATGGGTTTAAATCTTACCGCCGGAGGTATTTTAAGTTTAAGGCAACTTCCGGCCCAATCGCCCTATCTTAATGGAAAGGTCAGTATCACTGGAGGAAACTATACGTTAGCTATAAGTGGATTAAAACGGACATTTGCTATATCAGACAGCAGCACGATTTCGTGGGATGGAAATATTTCCAATCCTGATATGAACTTAAAAGCATATTATACGGTCAATACCCCTTCGGCTGAATTAATGGGTGTGGGTGATCAAAAATATTTAACGGCTATTCCTTTTCTGGTAAACATGAATATCCAGGGACAGCTGTCTCAGCCAACTTTTCATTTCCAGCTTTCGTTGCCTCGCGAATATGAAAATACTTATGGAGATGTAGCTGCCAGACTCCAGATAATAAACAGCGATGAGACTGAATTAAACCAAAAAGCAATTTACTTACTTCTTTTTGGAAGTTTTGGTTTTTCAAATTTTACAAACATCATCAATAATGGATCTGGTGGCACCAATGCATTGATATCTAATGCTCTCAATCAGTTTACTTCACAAATGATCCGATTTGTGGATTTGCATTTTGATCTTCAATCGTATGATAATTATGGTGGAACAACCGGCGAAAACCTCCGTACTCAAATGAAAGTGAGCGCTGCAAAAAAGTTTCTTAATCAAAGGTTATCCACTCAATTGGGTGGTACATTTGTTTTGCAGGGAGATGTGAAGGAGCAAAACAAATCGTTTTTTGACAAAATTGTACCGGAATTTAATGTGGAATATACATTAAATAAACAACGTACATGGAAAGTAAAAGGGTTTCGTCAAAGTGAATACAGAGGGCTGGTGGAAGGTAAAGTAGTTAGCCTTGGTACCGGTGTAGTGTTTGAGAAAAATTATGATCATCCGCGGGATCTGTTCCGCAAAAAAAACGAAAAGAAAGAATCATTTTCACAAGTTCTAAAAACTAAAAAATGATTCGGTATACCTGCGATAAACAATTAAATATGCATCGGGTATGCCTATTTCCAATACTTCTCTGTTTAACAGTACTTTATTCGTGCCTTGGAACAAAAAAACTTGGTCCGGATGAATTACTATACAGCGGATCAATCATCAAAATTCATAAGGATACTGTAATTGAGGGTCAACGACAAATTGCATCCCTTTTGCATGACAATGTTTATCCTGAAGTAAATAGCAAGATACTGGGAATACCGGTCAAATTGATTGTTTTTAATACGATGGGGAAAGCTCAGCAAAGAAATGGAATAAGAGGTTATCTGAAATATAATTACGGTGAACCCCCTGTATTGATGGAGGATGTTCCGGTAGATGAAGTGAGAGAGTACCTTGAAGATTTATTGAAAGCCAACGGTTATCTGAATTCGCATATTACTACAGAAATAACAGTGGTGCACTCGGATAAAAAACGACGCAAAATCATTTATCATTGTTACCTTAATCCACCTTACCACATCCTGAATATTACCAACGGAATAAAAGATACGGCTATTCTGAAACTTATGCTTTTAAATGCATCTAAAACCGTGTTGAATGCAAATGATCGATACAATTTGGCTAAACTGAAGGAAGAACGGGAACGCATTGATCATCTGCTAAAACAAAACGGGTATTTTTATTTTTCACCGGAATATCTAATTTACAAAGCAGACTCCACCATCGGAAAAAGGAAAATTAATTTGAACCTGCAAGTAAAACCGGATATTGAACCTGCCAATCTTCGTCCCTGGCATGTAAACAGTGTGCTATTAGTAAATAACACTTTTACAGATTCTGTGCCTGACGCCGACAAGGTAACAATTAAAGGTGTTGATTTAGTGCTGGGTAAAACATTCCGTCCTAAAGCCATTCGTCAATTTGTACTTTTTGAAAAAGATGATCTGTTTACTTATCAGAAATATAACCTGAGTAATAAAAACCTGTCATCCATTGGAGCTTTTAAGTATACCAATATGGATATTTCTCCTGATTCACTTGTCCAAAACACGCTTAATATTGTGGTTAGCCTTGTGCCGTATGAACAACGAAATTTTAAAGCGGAAGCGGATATCATCAGCAAATCGAATCATTTTGCCGGTCCGGGTTTGGGAATTAGTCATACAAACCGTAATTTATTTGGCGGCGCGGAACAATTTACAATTAAGTTGAATGGGAGTTTAGAAGGTTATTTTTACCATGACACCAGTAAATACCTTGGAAACTATAATTATGAATTAGAATCTTCTGCTGAATTAACTATTCCTCGTTTTTTGATGATTAGAGCGTCAAAATTTTCACAACAATATATTCCACATACTCATTTTAAAATCAATGCAAGATATATCAATCAGATGCAATTCTACCGGATGACATTCTTCAGATTTAATTACGGTTATCAATGGAATGAGACTGAGAGTAAACATCATGAATTAAATCCGGCAGATATTTCATTTCAACATCTACTAAAGAATACGATGCTTTTTGATACATTACTTTCAAAAAACCCATTGTTGAAACAAAGTTATGCTGACCAGTTTATGGTAGGCGGAAGCTATTTTTACAAGTATTCTTTACCTGAAAGCAATCCGAAGCGCTTTAAAACTGCTTTTACAGGATCGCTTGAAATTTCGGGTAATTTGTTATACGGCGCTAATTTGCTATTGGGTAGCAGAAGAACTGAAGGTATGCCTCTTAAACTTTTTGGAGCGGTGTTTTCTCAATTTATTAAAACCACCATTGATTATCGTATGTATTATAAAACGTCAAACAGTAATACCTTTGTATCCAGAATGTTAATCGGGGTTGGTATGCCTTTGGGGAATTCATCAGTATTACCTGATATAAAACAATATTACGCCGGAGGCGCAAATAGTATACGTGCTTTTCAAATCCGAACCTTAGGCCCCGGCGGCTATGGCGAGGATAACAAAATCCAGGGATTTTTAAATAGAACCGGAGATGTGAGGCTGGAAGCAAATATTGAAAACCGTTATCGGTTTGCAAAACGTTTTGAACTTGCGCTGTTTCTTGATGCCGGCAATATATGGCTAGTAGAGAATGATCCACTTCGGCCATTGTCTCAATTTAAAATTAATCAGTTTTATCGTCAGCTTGCAGTAGGCTGGGGGTATGGTTTACGTTACTTGAATGACCTTTTCGTAATCCGCCTCGATGTGGGTAACCCTATTTACTCGCCAATTGCTTTTAGCAGAAAACCAATATTAAATCTGGCTGTTGGGTATCCGTTTTAGTTGTAAAATCAAAAACGCCAAAGAGGTGGATTTAATACAAAATAGAAGATGGTTGGAAAAAACAAAGTTTTACAAAGTAATATTGAATCTACTCCAAAAAGTAATTATTGATGACAAAAGCCTTGCTTAGTTTTATTAAATTGCTGTAAATCAATGCGTTTTTAAGTCTGAAAAACTAAGCAAGGCTTTTCGGAGTGGACTCAATATTATAATCCTAAAAGGTGTGAATCTTATAAATTTGATAAGGAATTGTGTAACTATTTAACAAGGATACAGCTTACTTTTACTTTTAATTAGCACAGAAAGTAAGCTTATGGTGTGTAATTATTCATAAATTATTTTTATTACCTTATTACTTTGAAAACTACTATAAAGGAATCTAATCGTAAAAGCGAAAGTTCAAAATTGTCGGACATATCTGCTGTTGTTGCCGAAAATAGCAAAGTTTCTGAAAATCATTACTTGTTACGTTTACAGGAACTGGAAGAACTAAATGTCCAATTGAAAAGCACTCTGGATCAACGTACTAAAAAATTAAATGAAGTTGTTGCAACAAACTCTAAATTTATTTCTATCATAGCCCATGATTTAAGAACCCCATTCGTCTCAATTCTAGGTGTACTGGAAATATTAAAAGAAAGCTTAAATGATTACAGTATCATTGAAATCGAAAAGTATATTGGTATGGTTTCTAATTCTGCAAATAGATCATTAAACTTACTTGATAACCTTTTGGCTTGGACTATTTCTCAAAATAAAGAGAAAAGTTTCAATCCGGTTAAGATTAATTTATTTGAATTATTAGTGGATGAGATAGATAGCATGGATACATCAGCCAAACAAAAACAAATTCTTTTAAATCATTCCGTCGCACCAAATGTGAATGTAACTGCAGATTTACAGATGGTTAAAACAATACTTAGAAATTTAATTAGCAATGCAATAAAATACACCAACAGCGGCGGCGAAATAAATATAAGTGCAAGGGAAAGCAATCAATTTATTGAAATAGTAGTGAAGGACGATGGTATTGGAATTTCACTTGAAAATCAGAAGACTCTCTTTAAATCTGACGTTTATCATACATCCATAGGTACCAAAAGCGAACATGGCACTGGGTTAGGTTTACTAATTTGCACAGAATTTGTTCAATTGCACGGCGGAAATATATGGATAGAAAGCGAACTTGGTAAAGGATGTGAATTTAAATTTACATTACCAAATTAGATATAAAGTGCAAAATCCCCCTTTTTAACGATGACGGAAGATTATCCTCGGGCTAAAGTATAAAACATAGCTACGGCAGATGCCAGCATAACCAGAAATGTAATACAAACTACGGTATTGACAACAATCCACTGCGGAAATCACCTAGTGTATTTCTAATTTAGCTACCTGAAAAACAAATGCAATCACAAATAACCAAATATTGCTTTGGTTGGTATTGCCAAATTAATGAATTGATTAACAATGAAGGCTATGAGAGGTAATAAAGACTTTCCAATTGTTTGCGTGGGTGGATCCGCTGGTGGTCTTGACGCCTATATCCGGTTATTAAAGCATATGCCCGCCGATATGGGCGTTGCTATAGTTATAGTTAATCATTTGAGAACTGTGGCCACCCATCTACACGAGATTCTACCGCAATATACAAAGATGCCGGTTGAACTAATTACAGAAAGACTGGATATCAAACCTAACCATGTTTTTATAATCCCGGAACAAAGCGATTTGCATGTTCTAAAGGAGGAGTTCAGGTTAAAGCCAATATCAAAACCAAGGGGATGGCCCGACGTAATAACGATTTTTCTTCGCTCCTTAACGAAAAACTGGGACGGTAAACTTATCGCTGTCATTGTATCCGGCTTTGATGGCGATGGGGCTGAAGCATTGTGCGGTATAAAAGAAGTGGGAGGCATTACCATCGCTCAAAAGCCCGATACCGCCCTGCAACCGGAAATGCCGATGAGCGCAATAGAAACTGGATGCATCGATTTTATTCTTTCACCTGAGGATATCGCCCAAGAGATTATGAGAATTGCCCATCGGGTTGATCAGAAACATTAGATCCGAATTTTCTATACTGCTTATAATTCATTCAAATCAAATCGTAAAGCAAAAACTGCAGCATGCATTATCTTTGTAACCTTACAATCAACTGGAAATAATGATGTTTAATCCTGATTGTTATTCGAAAAAATAAGGTAAGGAAGATGTAATTAAGAATGACATTTAAATATTTTTCCCACTGCGATGTGATTTTTCCCATCTACCTGCGAATAATAGGTATATGAATTATTTTACCTAACTCATCAGCCTAATTATCAACATGAGTACACTAATTGAAAAGGATGCTTTTTTATCGCTGATCAAGGAAAATAAAAGGATTATTTATAAGGTGGCAAACTCCTATTGCAGAGATGCTGAGGATAGAAAAGACCTAATTCAGGAGATTATTATTCAACTTTGGAAAGGCTTCAACCATTATAATGATCAATTTAAGTATTCCACCTGGATGTACAGGATTGCACTGAATGTAGCAATTTCCTTTTACAGGAAGGGTAAAAAGGATTTATTGGTTCCACTTAATGAAAGCATAATTGCACTGGTTACCGAAGAAGAACCCGGTGAGCTTGAGGAAAATGTGCGTTTGCTTTATCAATTTATTTATGAATTAGATGAACTGAATAAGGCATTAATGCTCTTGTATCTGGATAACAATACCCATAAAGAAATGGCTGAGGTGTTGGGTATCTCGGAAACGAATGTGGCGACAAAAATAGGTCGTATAAAGGAAAAATTGAAAAAAAAATTTTCACTTGTTAACGAATAAAATTATGAACGAGCTCGACTTAATAAATACATGGCAATCGTACGACAAAAAACTGGATCAGTTGCTGGAAATAAATTTTCAACAACTTAAAGAAATTCAAACTATAAAGGCAGAATCAAAAATCAATTCCTTCAAAATAAACCATGTGATTTTTATGCTAGTGGGAGTTGCCTGGGTTTGGTTTCTTGGATTTCTTGTCTACCATACCTGGTACAGTAAATACTTCTCCATTTCGGTTGGTTTTATTATCATATTCAATGTTTTTGCTTTAGCCTTTTATTTATATTATATCATAATTCTTAGTACGATAAACATTGCCGAAAGCATTATTGAAACACAACGTAAGTTGATACGGGTTTACACTTCGTACAATCAGGTAGGCCGTATTTTGCTTTTGCAAACTCCCTTCTATTGCACATGGTGGTATTCTGATGAGTTGGTAAAAAACGGAGGCTTGGTCTTTTGGACAATTCAATTTGTAATTGTTACTTTATTGACCGCGCTCGCTATATTTCTTTTTTTTAAAATGTCACTTAAAAATCAATCCACTAATTGGGTGAAGCGCACAGACAAATTCTTTGGCTCTGAAAAACTACGAAAAGCAATTGAATTCCTAAGTGAAATAAAAGAATTTAAAAAGGAAAAGGATGTGCAATAGAATGCTTTCTCTCCATCTACTTCAAAGATTAAGCAACCAGTTGCATAGAACTATTTAAAACTGAATCTGAATTAATTGCAACTTAATTCGCATTATTTAGTCATTTCGTAATTGTAAAAGGGCCGTTCGTGAGAATAGCCCTTTTTTAATTTATTGGCAACTTGATAATTAGTTTATGATTTATACAATAACTTTTCAATTGTGTTGCTAACACTTACTAAAAATAACCCTGAAAACCACGTTTTTAAGCCTTCTATTATAGGGTAAATAATCCCTTCCAACATCCTGAAAAAAAAGTTATGAACAATATTGTAAAAAGTGGTAAAAAGTGGAGCGAAGTGGTAAAAAATGTATATTTTTACATCGTTTTGTAAGTAATTAGTAATGACAATATTTATAGGAGATTACACCTGCAAGGTAGACGCCAAAGGTCGCGTAATGTTGCCATCTGCATTCAAAAGACAGATGCCATCAGCTGCTCAGGACAAATTTGTCGTTAAAAAAGACATTTACGAAAAATGCCTTGTTCTTTATCCGATGGATGAATGGGAACGACAAAATCAACTAATTCAGCAGAACATAAACCCTTATAATAAAGAACATAGTAAGTTTTTACGCGAATATTATAAGGATACCGCCGAAGTAGAATTAGATAGTAATAATCGCTTTCTTATTCCCGCACGTCTTCTAAATCTGGTGAATATCGACAAAGAACAGGAAGTAATTCTGGCTGGTCAACTTGGTAAAATTGAAATTTGGTCGAAAGATCTTTATGATAAAGCAAGCAAAGAAGTTGGAGACTTTGGCGAATTGGCTAATAAAATTTTGGGAGGTAAAATAAGTAAACCAAACGAATGACAGCATACCATACACCGGTGTTATTGCACGAAAGCATTGAGGGTTTGAACATCCGGCCCAACGGTGTGTATGTAGATGTTACATTTGGAGGAGGTGGTCATTCAAGCGAGATATTAAAACACCTCGAAAATGGCAAACTCATCGCTTTTGATCAGGATTTTGATGCCTCAGAAAATCAAATTGATGATAGTCGGTTATTGTTTTGCAGAGGAAATTTCCGATTTCTGAAAAATTTCCTTAAATTTAATAGCATTACTAAAATTGACGGATTACTTGCTGATCTTGGAGTTTCGTCACACCATTTCGATACTGTTGAAAGAGGTTTTACTTTTCAGGGCAATTCACCGCTGGATATGCGTATGAACCAATCGGCAAAACTTAAAGCCAGTGATGTATTAAACCAATATTCGCAAGATAAGCTTCGAAGTATTTTTCGTGAATATGGTGAGGTTGATAATGCAGGTAGGTTGGCATCTATTATTGTTTCAGTTCGGTCGCAAACTGATTTCAAAACCAGCAGCGGCTTTGTTGATGCCATTAGGCCTTGCATACCAAGAGGTTTGGAGAACAAGTATCTCGCGAAAGTCTATCAGGCATTGCGGATTGAAGTAAATCGCGAATTGGAATCTCTCAAGTTGATGTTGAATCAATGCATTGAGGTAATGAATCCGGGTAGTCGATTGGTAGTGATTACATATCATTCATTGGAAGACCGGATAGTGAAAAACTTTACTAAAACTGGCAATTTTGATGGAAAGGTTGAAAAGGATTTTTTTGGGAATCCTATTTCGCCATTTAAACCATTAAGTAACAAAATAATCATACCTAACGAACTGGAAATTAATAATAATAGCCGGGCAAGAAGTGCAAAATTACGAATTGCCGAACGAATTGAGGTTAAAAAAAACACCTAGATGACCAAAGAGAAAGAAATAGAATTTATCGATCCGGAAATTGAAAATTCGGAAGAGAAAAAAACATCTTTCAAAGATTTGCTTGATGGTACTATTCTTACACGGAAGAGCATCGTAAATCAGTTGCCATTTATATTTTTTTTAACATTTCTAGCTGCCATTTATATTGGCAACAGGTATCATGCTGAGAAAGTAGTTCGCGACTTAACCAAGCTTCAACAGGAAGTAAAGGATTTACGAGCCGAATCGATTACAAATGCTTCTGAACTTATGTTTATAAGTAAACAATCTGAAGTAATTAAAATGGTTCGGGGAGCCAATCTTAACCTGGAAGAATCGGTAAAGCCGCCAATTAAAATTAAAAAGTAACAATTAAAAAGTACTCAGTACTTATAAAAATATTGATTATTAATATTCATGTCGATAAAAAAAGACATATTATTCAGGGTTGGACTCGTTTATTTCTGTTTCCTTCTTTTGGGATTAGCAATAATTGCAAGAGTTGTGTTTATTCAATTTGTTCAGGGCAGCGAATACAAGCAGAAAGCAAAGGCCATTTCGCTGAAAGATATTACCATCGATCCAAATAGAGGCGATATTCTTGCTACCGACGGACGCTTATTGGCAACCAGCATACCTAACTACGAAATTCGTATGGATATGAGGGCTAAAGGCCTGGCAAAAGAAGATTTCTACCAAAACCTCGATTCGTTGTCACTTTGCCTTGCAAAATTATTGGGTGACAAGCCTAAAAGCACGTACAAAAAGGATTTAGCGCAAGCGTACAGAGAAGGGAAACGATTTTTTCTGATCAAGAGGAGGGTTGATTATATTCAATTGAAAGTATTAAAGAAATTTCCATTGTTCCGATTGGGTACAAATAAAAGTGGGATGTTGGCAATGCAGGAAAACCTGAGGTTTCTGCCTCATGCAAGTTTAGCATCGCGTACTATTGGTTATTTAAGTAAAAGTGATGCAGGAAATGTTGTAGGTATTGAGGGTAGTTTTGATCATGATCTTCGGGGAGTTAAGGGCGTTAGGCTGATGCAGGTATTGTCGGGTGGGGTTCTAATGCCTGTAAGTGGTGATAATGAGGTAGACCCAAAAGATGGATATGATATTGTGTCTACCATCGATGTCAATATTCAGGATGTAGCCGAAAGCGCACTCCGCAAACAGTTATCAGTACATAATGCACATCATGGATGCGCCATCCTTATGGAAGTTAAAACCGGTGAAATAAAAGCAATTACTAATCTCGAAAGAGACGAGTTTGGAAATTATCGCGAGCATTACAACTATGCGATTGGCGAGAGTACCGAACCTGGTTCTACGTTTAAGCTGGCCTCTTTAATGGCTGCCTTTGAGGATGGGTATATTCAGCTTGGCGATACCATAGATACCGAAAAAGGTTCCGTTACATATTATGGCAAAACGATTAGAGATCATGATGATAAAGGCCTTGGTAAAATTACTGTTCAACAGGTATTTGAGCACTCATCAAATGTGGGCGTTGCTAAGATTATCAAAAAATACTACACCGGTAAGGAAAGGCAATTCATCGACAGGCTTTATGGTATGAAACTTAATCAAAAGCTTAAACTCGACATAAGGGGCGAAGCCATGCCTGAAATAAAATATCCCGGTGATAAACTCTGGTCTGGCATTTCGCTCCCAATGATGGCTTACGGATACGAGGTAAAAATGGCGCCCATTCATATTCTCGCACTTTATAACGCTGTTGCCAATGATGGTAAAATGGTAAAACCCCGGTTTGTTAAGGAGGTGAAATATCATGAACAAACTATAAAAACATTTGGTACAGAAGTTATAGAATCTTCTATTTGTTCCAATTCCACCTTAAAAAAGGTTAGAACGATGTTGGAAGGAGTGGTTGAACGAGGAACCGCTAAAAATCTTAGAAATGATGCATTTAAAATAGCAGGAAAAACAGGTACTGCCCAAATAGCAAAGTTGAAATATGGTTATAAGACTTCAGAGGGAATTACCTACCAGGCATCGTTTGTAGGCTATTTTCCGGCTGACAATCCATTGTATTCGTGCATTGTAGTGGTTAACTCTCCTTCAAACAGCGTATATTATGGCAATGTGGTTGCAGGCCCCGTTTTTAAAGAAATTGCCGACAAAGTATACTCCACAAGCCTTAATCTTCAACCAATATTAAAGATGGAGAAAGGACTTGTTGATTTGCCCTATTCAAAAACAGGTTTGAGAAATGACCTTGATTATGTTTTTAATAAACTTGATATTGATGTGGAAGACTCACATGCCAAGTCTAGTTGGATTTCAACAGTAAGGAAAGATGATAAGATTCAATACAATAATCGAATTGTTCAGCAAAACCTTGTGCCAAACGTAGTAGATATGGGTTTACGCGATGCCATGTACCTTCTTGAAAATGCAGGTTTACAAGTAATTGTCAAAGGAAGAGGTAAAGTGGTTAGCCAATCAATTTCACCGGGTGTGAAGGTTAAAACCGGAGAAACTATAACTTTAGAAATGAGCTTGGGATGAAAACATTAGCAGACATCATTAAATTGGTAGAAGTAAAGCAATTGAATGGCAACGACAAAGTTGTTATCACTGACGTTTGCTTCGATTCCAGGAAGGTTACACCTGGTAGTTTGTTTGTTGCAACACGAGGTACTCAAACTGACGGGCATAAATTTATTTCAGCGGCTATTAAAATGGGCGCAGTTGCTGTTGTTTGCGAGCAATTAACTTCTGAAGTGTCTTTTACAGTTACTTTTGTTTTAGTAACCGATTCCTCATATGCGTTGGGATTTATTTCATCTGCATTTTATGGATATCCCTCCTCCTTCTTAAAATTGGTTGGGGTTACAGGAACCAACGGGAAAACGACTACAGCCACATTATTATACCGGATGTTTAGGCAGCTCGGCTATAAGGCAGGATTAGTTTCAACAGTAAAATATTTCGTTAACGACCGGGAGGTTGCCGCAACCCATACTACTCCGGATGCCTTGCAATTGAATAAGATGTTAAGTGAAATGGTTGTCGAGGGATGTCAATATTGCTTTATGGAAGTTAGTTCACACTCAGTTGTTCAGCACCGTATAGCAGGTTTAAAATTTGAGGGCGGTATTTTTTCGAATCTTACTCATGATCATCTCGATTTTCATAAAACATTCGACGAATACCTGAAAGCCAAGCAAGGGTTTTTCAACGTGTTATCTTCCAATGCATTTGCATTAACTAATATTGACGATAGAAACGGCAAAATTATGGTTCAAAACACCAAGGCAAAAGTGATGACGTATGCCATGCATTCAATGGCCGATTTTCATTTCAAAGTTATTGAAAGTCATTTCGACGGAACGCTCATGTCAATTAACGGAACCGAGGTATGGACGCATTTTATTGGTGAATTCAATGCCTACAATCTCACAGCTGTATATGGTTCAGCCGTATTACTTGGTGAGAAACAAGAAGATATATTAAAAATTCTTTCAAACCTAACGGCAGTTTCAGGTCGTTTCGAATATTTACATTCCCGCACAGGAATAACTGCAATTGTGGATTATGCTCACACACCCGATGCTCTTGATAATGTGCTGCGAAGTATCAATCAGCTCCGCAGCGGGCATGAACAATTGATTACTGTTGTTGGCGCCGGTGGCGATCGTGATCGCACTAAACGTCCGGTGATGGCACGAGTGGCTGCCGAAAACAGTACAAAAGTGATTTTAACGTCAGATAACCCCAGAAGCGAGGATCCTGCGGAAATTATTTCCGAAATGATGAAAGGCGTGGATGTGTCTCTGCAAAAGAAGGTATTAAATATCACCGATCGTCGCGAAGCAATTCGCACTGCATGCATGCTGGCTCAAAAAGGCGACATTATTCTTGTAGCTGGTAAAGGTCACGAAGATTACCAGGAAATAAAGGGAGTTAAACATCATTTTGATGATAAAGAAGTTATTAGCGAACAATTTCAATTGCTAAGCCATAATTAATATGTTATACTATTTATTCAAATATCTCGATCATTTAAATTTCCCCGGGGCACGGGTATTTCAATATATTTCGTTCCGGTCGTCAATGGCAATTATTGTTTCATTGCTTATTGCATTGTTTATAGGGAAACGTATTATTCAATATCTTCAACTAAAACAGGTTGGTGAAACTATACGAGAACTTGGTCTTGAAGGCCAGATGGCTAAAAAAGGTACTCCAACCATGGGTGGTATCATTATTTTGATTTCAATTTTGGTTCCAACACTTTTGTTTTGCGATCTGCTTAATGTGTATGTAATACTTATGATTGTAACCACTGTGTGGCTTGGTCTTGTTGGTTTCATCGATGATTATATCAAAGTTTTTAAAAAAGATAAGAAAGGTCTTGAAGGAAAATTCAAGATACTTGGACAGGTTTCACTAGGAGTGATTGTTGGGTTAACATTTTATTTTTCACCTCAGGTAATTGTGAGAGAAAAAATTACTGTGCCTGCGTTTCAACAATATCAAACATTGGATTCAATTCAAAATCTTAAACAAAACACGGAAAAACCAATCACAATTACCCGCGATATTAAACGGACATCCACTACAATCCCATTTTTTAAAAACCATGAATTCCACTACCGCAGACTCATTGGATTTTTAAGTAAAGAAGCGCAAAAGCGATGGGAATGGCTAGTAATGGTTCTGGTGGTAATACTAATTATAACAGCAGTTTCAAACGGAGCGAACATAACCGATGGTTTGGACGGGCTTGCTTCCGGATCATCAGCAATAATCGGAGTAACTTTGGGTATATTGGCCTATGTGTCAGGAAACCTGATATATGCAAACTATCTTAACATCATGTATCTCCCTAACACTGGTGAGTTGGTGGTATTCATCAGCGCATTCATTGGGGCTACAGTGGGCTTTTTGTGGTACAATACATACCCTGCCCAAGTATTTATGGGCGACACAGGAAGTTTATCTTTGGGAGGGATTATTGCCGTTTTTGCCATTTTAATCCGCAAGGAATTGCTTATTCCTGTATTGTGTTTTATTTTTTTAATGGAAAGTTTATCAGTTATTATTCAGGTTGGCTATTTTAAATATACCAAACGGAAATTTGGCGTGGGACGTCGCGTTTTTCTGATGGCTCCTCTTCATCATCATTATCAAATGAAAGGGTATCCGGAAGCCAAGATCGTGACCCGTTTCTGGATTATCGGAATAATCCTGGCAATTTTAACCATAGTAACATTAAAAACAAGGTGATAAAAAACATCTTACAAAAATGACTGAAAATAAACGAATTGTTGTTCTGGGGGGTGCCGAAAGTGGTGTTGGTGCAGCTGTACTTGCTAAATTAAAAGGCTTTGATGTGTTCCTGTCCGACTCGGGAATTATCCGATCGAAATATAAGGAAGTAATTGAAGCATATAATATTGATTTTGAAGAAGGTAAACATACTAATGAAAAAATCCTGAATGCATCAGAAGTAATAAAAAGCCCAGGAATACCGGAAAAGGCGGCAATTGTAAAGTCTATCAGGGAGAAAAAAATTCATATTATCTCTGAAATTGAATTTGCAGGAAGATATACTGACGCAAAAAAGATATGCATTACAGGAAGCAACGGGAAAACCACTACCACCACATTAATTCATCATATGATGAAAAAAGCTGGTATGAATGTGGGTTTGGCTGGTAATGTTGGTCAAAGCCTTGCTATGCAGGTTGCTACTCAGAACTACGAATATTATGTGATTGAATTAAGTAGCTTTCAATTAGATGGCATGTACGATTTCAAAGCTGATCTCGCTATTTTATTGAATATTACACCCGATCATCTGGACCGTTACGATTACGAGCTTCAGGATTATGTGAATTCTAAATTTCGTATTATCAATAATCTTAATCAGGAAAATTTTTTTATATTTTGTTCTGATGATGACATTACAATCAGGGAGCTTGAGAAAATTGTGGTTACAGCGCAAAAGCTACCTTTTTCTATTAAGTCGAAAATAACTCCTGGCGCTTTCGTCGAAAACAATTCTTTGAATATTAACTATTTAGGTAATGATTTTACCATGTTGCTTGATGAATTGTCGCTTAAGGGAAAGCATAACATTTATAATTCAATGGCGGCGGGTATTGCAGGTCGTGTTTTGGACATTCGCAAAGAAATTATTAGGGAAAGCCTGCAAGACTTCCAAGGTGTTGAGCATCGCTTGGAACATGTACTTAAAATTCATGGTGTCGATTTTATTAACGATTCAAAGGCTACCAATGTAAATTCAGCGTGGTATGCTCTCGAAAGTATGACTTCTCCTACGGTTTGGATTGTGGGTGGCGAGGATAAGGGTAACGATTACTCCGAACTTTCTGAGCTTGTAAAACAAAAGGTAAAAGCCATCGTTTGCCTTGGAATTGATAATTCAAAGATCGTTTCGGCTTTTGAGGGTATAGTACCCACCATTGTTGAAACCCAATCGATGATCGATGCGGTACAAGCTTGCTATAAACTAGCTAAAAAGGGCGAAACGGTTTTACTTTCTCCTGCATGTGCCAGTTTCGATTTGTTTGAAAATTACGAAGATCGTGGAAGGCAGTTTAAAACATATGTTAGAGAATTGTGAAAAATGTATATTTTAGAATTAGCAGTAACCAGTAACCAGTAACCAGTAAATGGACGAAACATTAAGAAAATATCTGAAAGGAGACGCGGTAATTTGGGGAGTGATTGTATCATTGTCCATTATCTCGTTGCTTGCAGTATACAGTTCTACAGGTACGTTGGCTTACAAATACCACGATGGAAATACTGCATATTACGTGATGCGGCATTTTACATTTCAGTTTTTCGGTTTAGTAATTATTTTTGTAACACATTTAATTCCATACAAATATTATTCAAGGCTTTCGCAATTGTTGTTGTTATTGAGTATTCCATTACTCGCCTTAACCCTTGTATTTGGCAGGAATTTAAACGAGGCATCACGCTGGCTTACAATTCCCGGGCTTGGTTTTACCTTCCAAACGTCCGATTTTGCTAAGTTGGCATTAATCATGTACATTGCACGGATGCTTTCATTAAGGCAGGATGATATTAAAGATTTTAAAAAAGCTTTCCTGCCAATCATAATTCCGGTTGGGATGGTTTGTATACTTATTTTACCAGCCAATTTGTCTACATCGCTTATGGTTTTTGTGGTAAGCATAGTATTAATGTTTATTGGTCGCATCTCATTAAAACATTTGTCTTTGTTGGGACTGGCTGGTATTGTATTTTTGGGGCTATTTGTTTGGCTTGCTCCAATTACTAAAACACAGTTGGGCCATAGGGTTGAGACCTGGAAACACCGTGCAGTGAATTTCGCTGGCGGTACGAAAGACAAAGAACAGAGTAACTTTCAGGCAGAGCAGGCTAAAATTGCTATAGCTACCGGAGGGATAATTGGTAAAGGTCCTGGCAATAGCATGCAACGTAATTTTTTACCACATCCGTATTCCGATTTTATTTATGCCATCATAATTGAAGAATATGGATTAACAGGGGCTATTGTGGTATTGGTACTTTATTTATGGTTATTGTTTCGAGCCGGAATTATGGTTCGCAAAAGTGATCGAACGTTTCCGGCCTTTCTTGCCTTTGGGCTTGCACTAATACTGATATTTCAAGCGATGATTAATATGGCTGTGGCTGTAAACCTCTTCCCTGTTACTGGCCAAACTTTACCAATTGTAAGTATGGGTGGTACATCAATGCTTTTTAGCTATTTTGCTTTGGGCATTATTTTAAGTGTCAGTCGAGGCATTAAAAAAGATAGCACAGCTGTCGATATTTCAAAAAAGAAGGACGTAAACAAACCTGAGGATATACAAGATGAGCAACCAGAATAAGCGAATTATCATAAGTGGAGGAGGTACGGGGGGACATATCTTTCCTGCCATTTCAATCGCTAATGCATTGAAATCCATCGATCCGGAAATTGATATCCTTTTTGTTGGTGCGACAGGGCGCATGGAAATGGAAAAAGTACCTGCAGCAGGGTATCCTATTATTGGATTGCCTATCATTGGTTTTTACAGAAAGCTTTCCTTTAAAAACATAGAAGTAGCGCTTAAACTTGCATATAGTCTTGTTAAAGCCCGTCAGGTGATTAAAAAATTTAAACCAGCTGTTGTCGTTGGAGTGGGAGGATATGCCAGTGGACCAGTTTTACGTATCGCCGCAAATAGCCATATTCCAACTCTTATTCAGGAACAAAACTCTTATGCAGGAGTCACTAATAGAATTTTGGCAAAGAAAGCAAACAAGATATGCGTGGCCTATGAGCATATGAAGCGATTCTTTCCTGAGAATAAAATAATTCTAACAGGTAACCCAGTACGTCAGGATTTGGAGAACACCTTCCCAAAGCAGGAAGAAGCTCTTTCATATTTTGGACTGTTTAGTAGCCAGAAAACGATATTGGTATTGGGTGGCAGTCTTGGCGCCCGAACAATTAATCAATGCTTGCTGGATAATTTAGGTAAGATATCCGCTAGCGGCATTCAGATTATCTGGCAAACAGGATCGAGATATTTTAATGAAGTAAATGCTCAGGTGAACGGGAGAAACATACAAAATATTAAAGTATTGGATTTTATTACACGGATGGATTTGGCTTATGCCGCGGCTGATTTAGTTATTTCCCGTGCCGGAGCATGCACTATCTCGGAGATATGTTTGGTTGGAAAGCCAGCTATTTTGGTTCCTTCACCTAATGTGGCTGAGGACCATCAGACAAAAAATGCTCAAGCGTTGTTTGACAGAGATGCCGCACGTATGATTATTGATAGCGAAGCTGCTACACGTTTGGTTGACGTAGCGCTGTTTTATGTGAACAATGAGCAGTTGTTAACCAAACTATCTGAAAATGCAACAAAAATGGCATTCCGTAATTCTGCGAAACGAATTGCTGAAGAAGTAATTAAACTAATTAAAGAAAAATAGAAAAGTGAATCTGGATCAAATACATAACGTTTATTTTGTAGGAATTGGCGGCATTGGAATGAGCGCACTGGCCAGATATTTCATTAGCCTGAATAAATCCATTGCAGGATACGACCGAACAGAAACCTTGCTTACCCGTGAACTTTCTTTGGAAGGAATGAAGATTCATTATACAGATAATGTAAATTCAATTCCTGAACCATTCAAAAAAAGCCAGGATACCTTGGTAATATTCACACCGGCAATTCCTTCAGATCATTCCGAACTGAATTATTTTCGAAACAACGGATTTGAATTGAAGAAAAGGGCCGAAGCGCTTGGTCTTATTTCCCGTTCAAAAGATGTGCTGGCAGTTGCCGGAACGCATGGAAAAACTACCACTTCTGCCATGGTGTCACATTTGCTTAAAAGCTCTTCCATCGACTGTAATGCCTTTCTTGGAGGGATAGCGATCAATTACAATAGCAATCTGTTACTATCTGCTAAAAGTAATTTTGTAGTGATAGAGGCGGATGAATATGACAGGTCGTTTTTGCAACTAAATCCAATGGGAGCCATCGTAACCTCGATGGATGCTGATCATTTGGATATTTATGGAACCTTTTCGGAATATAAAAATGCTTTCCTGCAATTTATTTCGCAAATTAAGCCTGGTGGATTCCTTATCATAAACAAAAGTGTTGAAATTGACAGTGTTCCCCACAACATAAGGTATTTTACTTATTCGTTGAACGAAAAGGCCGATTTTTATGCAAAAAATATTCGGATAAAAGATGGATTCTATCATTATGATGTGGTTACCCCAACGGGTGTTATTGAAAATATCAAACTTGGTTTTCCTGGTTTGCTGAATGTTGAAAACTCGATAGCTGCTATTGCGATGACTTATTTGGTAAATACCGGCGAAGATGACATGCTTAAAGCTATGGAAAGCTTCCTTGGAGTAAAACGCCGGTTCGAATATCATATTAAAACCGAAACGCTGATTTTTATTGATGATTATGGGCATCATCCCGAGGAACTCCGCTATACCATCCAATCTGTTCGTGAAATGTTTCCCGGGAAGAAAATCACAGGTATTTTTCAGCCTCATCTTTATTCGCGCACTAACGATATGGCAAATGAGTTTGCCCTTAGTCTTAGTTTGTTGGACGAGCTGATTCTTCTTGACATTTATCCTGCCCGGGAGCTGCCATTACCGGGAGTATCTTCAGAAATGATACTGAACAAGGTCTCCATTTCCAACAAACAATTGTGTCTTAAAAAGGATCTTGTAAATTTTATCGATACTATGGATATGCCTGAAGTGATTATTACTATGGGCGCGGGTGATATTGATACATTTATCGAACCTATTAAAAACATTCTTTTAAAGAGAAGCTAAATACTGAATGAAGAAAGTCAAACATATCATCCTTTGGTCGTTGGTTGTCATGTATCTGGCAGCTATACTTAGCTTTGTTGCCGACAGGCAACAACGAATTGTGTGCAATCAGGTGGAGGTGCGTATTGTTGATAGTCTTCAAAATGGATTTATATCCCATAAGAGCATTCAGGCATTGTTTCAAAGAAAAGGCATTGCATTAATTGGTAAAAACTTTAAAGATATCAATCTCGAATCTTTGGAAACAGTGGTAAATAATTATCCTCCAGTTGATAAAGCGGAAGTGTTCAAGACGGTTTCCGGCAAAGTAGTTATTGAAGTGAAGCAACGCAACCCGATACTTCGGATAATTGATTTAAACAATGAAAGTTATTATGTTGACGATAAAGGATATATTATGAAATTAAGTGGCAATTATACCTCACATGTAATTATTGCCAATGGGTATATTCGAAGTAATTTTCAGCATACTAATAAAACCAATGTATTACAATTTCAGCAGAAATCTTCCGGAAAACGGGTAATCATGGCCGAATTATTTAAACTGGCACAGTTTATTACAGATAATAAATTCTGGAATGCCCAAATACAACAGATATTTGTAAATGCCAATGGAGATTTTGAGCTAGTCCCAAGGGTTGGATCTCATGTGATTGTATTCGGCGATTTTAACGATTGCAAAAGCAAATTTGAAAACCTCATGAGTCTTTACAAGAATGGACTTCCGGCAACAGGCTGGAATAAATACGAAACAATAAATTTGAAATATAAAGGACAAGTCATCTGTACTAAACGCGAATAACCTATGAATTTAAAAAAAGACTACGTAGCTGCCATCGATATTGGTACAACGAAAATTGTGGCTGTAATTGGAAAACGAAACCCGAACCGTAAACTTGAAATTCTCGGTATGGCTAAAACTGTCTCTAAAGGAGTGAAAAGAGGCGTAGTGCTTAATATTGACGAAACGGTGGGTGCCATCCAAACCGTTGTAACGGAAATACAACAGAAAACCGGGTTGAAATTAACGGATGTTTTTGTTGGTATCGCCGGGCAGCATATCAAAAGTTTAAAAAATCGCGGGTATATTAACCGCGACTCGTACGATGCTGAAATCACCAACGAGGATGTGAAGCGTCTTATCGAAGATGCCCATAAGATACCTATTGAAATTGGAGAAGAAATAATTCATGTTTTACCTCAAAGCTTTGTGGTTGATAGTGAAACAGGAGTGAAAAATCCGGTAGGCATGTCAGGCAAGCGTCTTGAAGCTAATTTCCATATTGTAGTGGGGCAGATAGCTTCGATCAAAAATATCGAAAAATGCGTTAACAGGGTTGGGTTACGAATAATTGATGTTATGCTTGAACCATTGGCATCCTCTTCGGCCGTTTTAACCGACGACGAACTCGAAGCAGGCGTTGCCCTTGTCGACATCGGTGGAGGAACTACCGATATTGCGGTGTATCATGAAGGTGTTATTTGTCACACAGCTGTTATCCCTTTTGGGGGAAACGTGGTTACTAAGGATATCAAGGAGGGATGCTCCATTCTCGATCGCCAGGCCGAAGAATTAAAAATAAAATTCGGATCTGCTCTAGGCGATTTGGCTGAGGAAGACAAAGTGGTTATTATTCCCGGAATTTCGGGTCGCGACTCTAAAGAAATTTCTTTTAAAAGTCTCGCTTATATCATCCAATCGAGAATGGAAGAGATTTTTGATGCTGTAACGTTCGAAATCGAGAACTCCGGTTGCCAGGATAAACTTAGTGCAGGAATTGTTATTACTGGTGGTGGGGCTATGTTACGTCACCTACCTCAATTGGTAAGGTTCCGCACAGGAATGGATGTTCGCATTGGTTATCCGAATGCACATTTAGCAGGAAACGTATCGGACGATATCAATCAGCCTATGTTTGCAACCAGCGTTGGATTGCTTATGAAGGGCTATGAATTCATGGATTCTCAATGGGAAGATAACAGGGCTCAGCAGGAAGAATTAATAATTTCCCAGTCTGAAAAGTCCTTTGAAAAAGCGCCAGAGCCTGTATTTACCATAGAACCTGAACGTATTAGAACAAAAGGTAGTATATTTGACAAGTTGAAGAGCACCATTACCGAAATCTTCGACGAAACCGGAAGTAAAATGTAAAATTAGTAGTAAGTAGTACGTAGTTTTTCTACCCTCTATTTTCCTACAAAATAAACCCTAAAAACTAAAAGTTATGGCTGAGGAGCTGATAAACTTCGATTTGCCTGTCGACAGATCGTCCATCATTAAGGTGATAGGTGTTGGCGGAGGTGGAAACAATGCAGTAAATTACATGTTTCGCCAGGGAATCAAAGATGTAAATTTTATGATTTGCAATACCGATGCTCAGGCGTTGGAAACCAGTCCTGTAGGAGTGAAAATCCAGTTGGGCGCTTCGTTAACCGAAGGTCGTGGCGCTGGAAATAAACCCGAGATTGGCCGCAAAGCCGCTATCGAAAGCATTGAGGACGTGTTAGAGGTATTGGCAAATAATACAAAAATGGTATTTATAACTGCCGGTATGGGCGGAGGAACAGGCACCGGTGCTGCTCCTGTTATTGCCAGAGCGGCAAAAGAAATGGGTTTGCTTACCGTAGCAATTGTTACACTTCCGTTTAAATTCGAAGGAAACACCCGTCTCCAACAAGCTATTCAAGGCATTAATGAATTAAAGGAAAGCGTCGACTCCCTGCTTATCATCAACAATGAAAAGCTTCGGGAGATTTACGGCAACCTCAAACTTTCAGAAGCATTTTCAAAGGCCGACAATGTGTTGGCAATGGCGGCCAAAGGAATTGCCGAAATTATTACGGTTCACGGGTATATAAATGTTGACTTTGCCGATGTACAAACCGTTATGTCTAACAGTGGTATTTCCATTATGGGATCGGGCATTTCCGAAGGTGAGGATCGAGCGCTTAAAGCCATTCAACTGGCTCTTACATCGCCCTTACTAAATAATAACGACATTACAGGAGCAAAAAATATACTTCTAAACATTACTTCGGGTATAGAAGAAATAAGTATGGACGAAGTCGGCATCATTACCGATTATGTTACACAATCTGTTTCGAAAGATTCTCTCATTATATGGGGAACCGGTATCGACGAAAGTCTTGGTGAACGCGTAAGTGTAACTATTATTGCTACCGGCTTTGAAGCAAACAATATACCGGAATTAAATCTGGAAAAGAAGCGTGAATCTACTGCTGAACGGATTCCTCTATATGATAATGTTCATCATAGTTTGGATGAACTCGATATTCATGTGAAAGATAAAACCAATAGCGAAGGTAGTCCGCAACGAACTTTTGAGTTTAACTTGAACGAACCTAAATCCAAGCCTTTAACACTTTTTCCGGACGAAAAATTTACCGAATATGAGGTAAAAGTGAATCCTCAAAAGGCAGCGCAGCGCGTGGTAGATATTAAAAAGAATCATGGCAGGATGAAGGAATCGGGCTATACCTCTACCGACGAAAAATCGAACATCGAACAGTTGGAAAATGTGCCGGCGTATGTGCGGAAAAACGTAAAAATTGATCAGAAACCCAAAGGTGACAATACGATATCCAAGGTTTCACTGAGCACCGACGAGGATAATAACCCTCGCCTTCGCCAGAATAATTCGTATCTTTATGATCAGGTTGACTAACAATAAATACAAAGCTACCGGACATTAAATCGTAAATCAAAAATCTAAAATGACTATGGTCTTATTTGACAGAGTAAACGAGGATATAAAGAATGCTATGCTTAAAAGGGAGCCTAAAGACAAGCTCGAAGCATTACGTGCCATTAAAGCAGCATTCATAGTGGCCAAAACGGAAAAGGCAGGAGTTGTGCTTACCGAAGAACTAGAGCTGAAAATTATCAATAAACTCGTAAAACAGCGTCGCGAGTCAGCTGAAATATATAAAACCCAGAACCGACCCGATTTATACGACAAAGAAGTTGCTGAAATGGAGGTTATTGAAGCATATCTGCCCGCGCCAGTATCGGCTGAAGAAATCGAGGCTGTGATAAAAGCAGTAATTGAAAAAACAGGAGCCCAAACACTATCCGACCTCGGAAAAGTAATGGGAGTTGCATCCAAAGAATTGACCGGTAAGGCTGATGGCAAGGTTATTTCAGATATTGTGAAGAGGTTGTTGGGGTAAGCAATTTTTCAATGGGTTAAATAGATCAAATTATTTAAAGCAATGCATTTTTCGATTGTACTATTTCATCGTACAATTTTACCCATCATACTTGAGTATATTCAAAAAATCATGTAGGTTTGCACAATTATTTTCGGAGGGCTGATTTTAAAAGAGTTTATCGGCTCTTCATAAATTCCGAAAAGTTGAGCACAACCGAATTGATTTCTATATACCAAAATCATCCCAATACTCAGGCATTTGCTGATTGGACAAACATTCTGCCTGCTCCCAAAAGTATTGATAAAAGCCTTCATCTGAAAGGTCTTAGTGGTTCATCACGTAGTTTATTTGCTGCTTCCGTAATTGATAAAATCGGTGGAATTCATTGGATTATAATTCCCGACAGGGAGGATGCTGCTTATTTTTACAACGATTTAACCCATTCTCTCGACGAAGAAACCGTGTTGTTTTTTCCTTCCGCATACAAAAGGTCTGTGATCCATAACGATATTGACGAGGCAGGTCTTATCCTTCGTACGGCTGTGCTTAACCACCTCAAGGAAAATATTATATCATCAGAAAGACTTGTAGTTGTTACTTATCCTGAGGCTATGATGGAGAAAGTAGTAACCTCCGAGAGTCTTAATAAAAATACGCTCCAGTTAAAAGTTAACGAAAAGGTTTCCATTGCTTTTATCCGCGAAGTTCTTCAGGAATACCATTTTGAAGAGATGGAATTTGTTACCGAACCCGGACAGTTCTCTGTCCGTGGAAGTATCGTCGATATCTTTTCTTATTCTAACTTTCTGCCTTACCGGATTGATTTTTTTGGTGATGAAGTGGAATCCATCCGCTCTTTCGAAATAGAAAATCAACTTTCGAAGGATAAGCTGCACACCATAAATATTATTCCAAACATTCAAACGCTGATGGGAGAGGATAGGGGCGATGGTGTCCTGAGGCTTCTTCCCTCAACTTCATTTATCTGGAGTGAAAATCTCAAACTCAGCATCGATTGTATCGACGATGTTTACAGGAGAGCACCTGAGAAACTGGTATCCGAAATATCAGAAAAACGAATGCTGCGGGAACAGGTGCTACTTGAATCTTCAGAAGTAGAATCACAACTGAGTGTTTTTCGGCAGGTGGAATTTGGGCAAAGTCATTTCTACAAAAAAATGGAGGAATTATTGTTTTCCACCGCTCCTCAGCCAGTTTTTCGTAAAAATTTTGAAATTCTTTCCGAGAATCTTTCCGAGTATAAGTTAAAAGGATTCAAATTATATTTATTGAGTGAAAATCCTAAACAGATTGAGCGACTGAAAGATATTTTCTTTAGCCTGCCGCATAAAGTTACTTTTAACCCTCTGGTAAACTCAATTCACGAAGGTTTTATTGATAACATGCTGAAAGTTTGTATTTATACCGATCATCAGATTTTTGAACGTTATCACAAATACCGCATTAATAAGCAATTTGTCCGGAGCGATTCCTTTTCGCTCAACGAGCTCCGCGGACTGCAACCAGGAGATTATGTGGTGCATATCGATCATGGAATTGGCGTGTTTGGTGGTTTAGGAAAGGTGGAAGTAAACGGTCATCAACAGGAATCAATTCGTCTGGTGTATCGCGATAACGATGTGCTTTATGTAAATATTCATAACCTTCACAAAATATCAAAATACCGAGGAAAGGAGGGCGCACCTCCAAAGATTTACAAACTTGGAACTCCTGCATGGCAAAACATGAAGCAGAACACCAAGAAAAAGGTGAAAGACATTGCCCGTGAACTCATTGCATTATACGCCAAAAGAAAGGACTCGCCAGGGTTCGCATTCGCCCCCGATACCTATATGCAGGAAGAATTGGAGGCTTCATTTATTTACGAAGATACGCCCGATCAATTGAAGGCCACCATTGCTGTAAAAGAAGGAATGGAATTGCCGCATCCGATGGATCACCTTATTTGCGGCGACGTTGGTTTTGGAAAGACAGAAGTCGCTATCAGGGCTGCTTTTAAAGCTGTAACCGATAATAAACAAGTGGCAGTGCTGGTTCCAACAACCATTTTGGCATTGCAGCATTTTCAGACATTTAAAGATCGATTGGAAAAATTTCCGTGTACCGTCGATTATATCAGCAGATTGAAATCGACCAGAGAGCAGAAAGAAACCATTAAGAATGTCGAAGCCGGGAAAGTTGATATTATTATTGGAACGCATCGTCTCGTGGGAAAGGATATAAAATTTAAGGATCTAGGTTTGTTGATTATCGATGAGGAACAGAAGTTTGGCGTTGCGGTAAAGGAAAAGCTTAAAGGACTGCGCGTGAATGTAGATACGCTAACCATGACGGCAACTCCTATTCCACGAACGCTCCAATTCTCATTGATGGGAGCGCGCGATTTGTCCATCATCAATACTCCTCCACCAAACCGGCACCCTATTCAAACTGAACTTCATACATTCAACGAAAAAATAATTCAGGAAGCTATCGAATTTGAGGTGGATCGTGGTGGACAAGTATTTTTTATCCATAACAGGGTACAAAATCTTCCTGAGATGCAGTTGCTCATCCATAAACTCTGTCCACATGTTAAAGTGGTTTTTGCACATGGTCAGCTGGAAGGAGAGAAGCTGGAACAAATTATGCTTGATTTTATCAGAGGCGATTACGATGTACTAATTTCAACCACCATTGTGGAGTCTGGTCTTGATATACCTAACGCGAACACTATTATAGTTAATCAGGCGCAAAACTTTGGGTTGAGCGATCTTCATCAGTTACGCGGAAGGGTGGGTCGCTCTAACAAGAAGGCATTCTGCTATCTAATGGCTCCTCCTTATAGCGTTTTAACTCAGGAAGCACGCCGGCGACTGAAAGCCATCGAAGAATTTTCGGAGCTCGGCAGCGGATTCAATATCGCCATGCAGGATTTGGACATCCGTGGTGCCGGAAACCTTTTGGGTGGCGAGCAGAGTGGTTTTATCTCCGAGATTGGTTTTGAAACCTATCAGCGGATCCTCAACGAGGCTATGCTCGAACTTCGCGATGAGGAGTTTGCTGCAGTATTTGATACTGATGCTATCAATGAGCAACAATCCAACAATAACGATCCCCGGTCCCCGATATCCGATTTCCTCCTAGACTGCCAGGTGGATACCGATTTGGAACTTCTTTTTCCTGATGCCTATATCCGCAATGTAACAGAGCGTGTTCGACTTTATCGCGAACTCGATAGTATAGAAACCGAGGACAAGCTTTTAGAATTTGAGAAACAGCTAACCGATCGATTCGGAACATTGCCAGAGCCTTCCCGCGAACTTTTAAATATTGTGCGGATGAGATGGATTGCAAAATCGTTAGGTTTTGAAAAGATTATCTTGAAAAATGGAAAGATGCTCATTATGTTTGTATCTAACCAGCAATCAGCTTATTATCAAACACCTGTTTTTGAGAAAGTGATTCATTTTGTGCAGAAAAACCCGCGGTTATTCCAAATGAAAGAGACGAAAGACAAGTTAACCATGAGCTCCGAACCGGTGAATGGTATTGGAAAAGCCATGGAGTTGTTGAGGAAGATTCAGGGGTAATGGTTGGAATCTGAGATGTTGTTTATTGGTTGCTGTTACTACTAATTTCTAGCTTCCTCCATCGATTCTATCTGTTAAACTCCAGTCTCATCCCTTTCTTGTCTTCATTGAATATTCCTTCATCATACACTAGGTTTCCATTTACAAAAGTTTGTGTGACTTTTCCTGTAAACTTCTGGCCTTCAAATGGCGACCATCCGCATTTGTACAAGATATTATCTTTCGAAACGATCCATTCCCTTTTGGGATCAAGTAGAACCAAATCCGCAAAATATCCTTCACGGATATATCCACGTTTGTTTACCTGAAAGATTTCGGCAGGATGGTGACACATCTTCTGAACAATTTTTTCAAGCGATATTTTTCCCTGATGATGCAATTCCAGCATCACGTTAAGCGAATGTTGTACCAATGGCCCTCCCGATGGCGCTTTGGTGTAGGTATTCCCTTTTTCTTCCAGTGTGTGCGGCGCATGATCGGTAGCTATCACGTCCAGCGTATCATTTAGCAATGCTTCAAGAAGTTTTTCCTTGTCGTATCTTGTCTTAATTGCAGGATTCCATTTTATTTTGTTTCCAAGACGTTCATAATCATGGTCGTCAAACCACAAATGATGTACGCAAACCTCGCTGGTGATCCTTTTTTTACCAATTTTCCCCTTGTCGGTGAAAAGCTCCATCTCCTTTGCGGTAGATAAATGCAGCACATGCAGCCGTGTGTTATGCTTTTGAGCTAAATGCACGGCATAGGAACTGGAAAGATAGCAAGCTTCTTCGCTTCGGATAAGTGGATGGCAGGTGATAGGTATATCATCGCCATATTTTTCCAGATAGATACTTGTATTCTTTCGAATGGTGGGTTCGTCCTCGCAATGAACAGCAATCAGTAGTTTGGCACGTTTGAAAATCTGTTCCAGAGTTTCCGGATTGTCAACCAGCATATTGCCTGTTGATGCTCCCATAAATATTTTGATACCACACACATTTTTAGGATCCGTCTTTAAAAGTTCTTCGATATTATCGTTGGTTGCTCCTATATAAAAGGAGTAATTGGCAAGCGATTTTTGTGAACCTATTATATATTTCTCTTCTAATAATTTCTGTGTTATAGTCTGTGGGCTGGTATTAGGCATTTCCATGAAGGATGTAATTCCACCGGCAATTGCAGCTTTTGCCTCTGTGTAAATATCGGCTTTGTGAGTAAACCCAGGTTCGCGAAAATGCACCTGATCATCAATAATTCCGGGAATAAGGTATTTGCCTTTTGCATCAATAATTTGCGATGTTTTCAACACATCATCTGGAATTTCCGAAAGAAATATCTTGGCAATCTGGTGGCCTTCAATTAATACGCTTCCTTCAACTTCTATGCCTTTATTAACAATAATTGCATCTTTAATCAATGTTCTTTTTTCCATGATAAAAATATTATAGAGTTAACGCCAAAAGAGATCATTTTCAGTACTAACACTTAATTATTCTACTTTCTTATTATATTGTTTAAAATAGCTCTTCAATTTCATAAGTGCAACTCCCCATAGAGCTTCATTAAATATACCACCACTCATTTTGGACGATCCGGCCTTTCTATCGGTAAAGATAATGGGTACTTCAACAATGGTGAACCCTGATTTCCATGCCGTAAATTTCATTTCAATCTGAAAAGCATACCCTTTGAACTTAATCTTATCCAGATCAATGGTTTCCAATACTCTTCGTGTATAGCATTTAAATCCGGCAGTGGTGTCGGCAATGTCCATGCCAGTAACAAATCGTACATATTTAGACGCAAGATAAGACATTAATACTCTTCCCATTGGCCAGTTAACAACGTTTACACCAGATTTGTAACGCGATCCGATAGCCATATCGGCACCTCCTTCGAAGCAGGCATTATACAGTTGAACTAAATCCTCAGGATTATGCGAAAAATCGGCATCCATCTCAAATATATAATCGTAGTTATTGGCCATTGCCCATTTAAACCCTGCAATGTAAGCGGTTCCTAAACCTAATTTTTCAGAGCGTTCCAGTATATGAAGTCTATCCGAAAATTCTGTCATTAAACTCTTTACAATTGCTGCAGTGCCATCAGGGGAATTATCCTCAATAATTAGCAATTCAAAATTAATGCTTAAGCTGAATACTTTACGAATGATTTTTTCAATATTTTCCGATTCGTTGTATGTAGGAACGATAACTAAACTTTTTGCCACAAGAATACCTTATTATATTGGTAAATGTAATTATTCGGCTAAGTTAAAAACTTTGAGTGATTCTGTTGAACTAAGTACACAATTTTTCTGTTTTAGCATGCTTATATCCAATCGTATGAAGATTAGTTAAGTTTTATTTCTATGGATCATTTTTTAATTCAAAAATGAAGGTTATCTTTGCGACCGCAAAAGCGGATAAAGTTCTATACATAATGAGAGGTCAATAAATTAGCGAAGGGGAAGCCACAAAGGAGAGGAAAAGCCAGAGCGAAATAAAAAGTTAAGAAAGTTAAAAAAACCTCATAAAAAGTTTGGAATATTAAAAAAGAAGTCTACTTTTGCACCCGCTAAAACAACAGCGACGTT
>JBBQTB010000018.1:0-109211 GCA_038213375.1 Bacteroidales bacterium
CAAAAACTGTTTTTCCTCGAACAGAGATGGTACTGCAATATTGTCTTGTCTAATAAAAACATTCTGCCAAAATGTCTTATATATCTGACTGTCAATTTTGTAGGTATCATTGAATCTTCCGACGGGTCATGTTATCTGAAAATACTGTTTTTGTTGTTCTGATTGAGGTTCAAATGCCAAGGCTTCAATTTTACTGATAACGGAAATATTTACCTCTTGATTAATAACATCGTCCATGAATGATAATCCTTTGCTTGGAAAAAAACCAGTCGTATAATCAATAATGGCATTGGTATCAATTAAATATCTCTTTCCCATTCGTTGCGGAGTTCTTCAAGTTGTTTGTGCATCTCTAACCCAACCTCTTTAGGTATCTTCGCCCGAAACCTTTCGGAAAGGCCTTGGTTTTTTCCCTCTGTTTTCTGAGGTTTAATAGACGTAATAAAATTTATATTCTTCAGAAAACTAAGGGCATAATCAGGAGACACTTTACTATCTATTGTGATTACAAACTGGTTTTGCATATAATTAATTTTTTAATGTGAAAAAATAAGGGCTGTTGAAAGCGTGTCCCATAGCTTTTTATTGGCAATAGCCATATCTATTATATCGAAAATGGACTTCTTTTGAGAATCTTCCAGTTGGTCAATCATGCAGACCTTATCTACCAATGACTTATTATAATCAGTTACATCATATGATATATTAGTTTTAAAGGAATCAACAATATCGACTTCAAGGGCTTGTGTAACCTTTTCAAGAGCAGAAACTGTTGGTTCTGTTTTTCCTGTTTCTAAACGACTGTATTACACCATATGCATACTAATTTTGTCAGCAACTTTTTGTTGTAAAAGGGTTTTATCCTTACGGATTTTCTTTATTTTTTCGCCAATGTTTATAGCAAAGTGATTTATTGGTTACAAAATTAGCTTATTTGTAACGATAAAACAACATTGTTGATTTGTTGAAAATGTTTCAACACCTGTAAAAGGAAATTGAAGAAACTTAATCTATAAATGGTCATAAACTGCTTGTTACTTTAATGTCAGCATTAGAATATAATGAATCATCCAGCAAAATAAAATTCCACAACCCGATGAACAATGTAAAAAATTGAACCATATTATTAAGTAATTTTACATCAATATTTTACATGGAATAACTGCAAAGTTTTAAAAATGCACTTCCGATGTAATTATGAAATCACATAACTTTTTTATTTATCGTTGAACATATTGCTTCTGGTAAAACTTTTCATATTCGCCTGAAACGACATTTTGCAACCATTCTTCATTAGCAAGGTACCAATCAACAGTTTTTTCGAGACCTTCCTCAAATTGGAGCGATGGGGCCCAGCCAAGTTCGCGCTGTAATTTTGAAGAATCAATAGCATACCGCATATCATGGCCTGCCCTATCCTTTACAAATGTGATCAGCTTCTCAGAAGTCCCTTCCGGGCGGTTGAGTTTCTTGTCCATGATTTTGCAAAGCAGATAAATCAAATCAATATTTGTCCACTCGTTATTACCTCCGATGTTGTAAGTGTCGCCAATTTTCCCTTTATGGAATATCACATCAATTGCCCTGGCATGGTCAACCACATAAAGCCAGTCGCGTATGTTATCTCCTTTACCATATATAGGAATGGGTTTGTTGTTTTTGATATTATTAATGGATAGCGGGATAAGCTTTTCAGGAAAGTGATTAGCACCATAATTATTGGAACAATTGGATACTACAGTCGGAAGATTATAGGTATGAAAATAAGCCCGGACCAAATGATCGGCGCTGGCTTTGGAGGAAGAATAAGGACTACGTGGATCATAAGCCGTTGTCTCTGTAAATAAGCCGGTTTTGCCCAGTGAACCATACACTTCATCGGTTGAGATTTGGTAAAAGCGTTTACCTTCCATACCATTTTTCCATTGTTCGCGAGCAGCATTCAATAGAACAACCGTTCCAATAATGTTTGTAAGGATGAATTCCATTGGATTTGAAATAGACCTGTCAACATGGGATTCGGCCGCCAAATGGATCACTCCATCAGGATTATAATTGGCAAATATTTGCCCGATGGTTTCAGCATCAGTTATATCAGCTCTTACAAATTTGTAATTTGGTAATTTGTCGATATCTTTTAAATTCTCCAGATTACCTGCATAGGTTAGTTTATCAAGATTAATAATTTTATATTCAGGGTATTTTGTAACGAATAACCTTACAACATGTGACCCAATAAACCCGGCCCCACCGGTTATAATTATAGTTTTTGACATAGTATTTTTATGTTCTAATGAATAAAAAATAAGCTGTTAAGCCGGACTTGTTCAGGTTTCAAAAACCTGACAGGTTTTTGATACTACTAATCTTTTTTTTTGCGGTAATGCTTTTCCCAGTTCCAGGCTGAAAGGATGGTTTCTTCCAGCGAGCTTTGTGCTTTCCACCCGAGTTCTTCGTTGGCAAACCTTGTATCGGCCCATACTTGTTCAATATCGCCGGGGCGACGATCCACTATCTGGTAATTAACTTTTATTCCCACTATTTTTTCAAAAGCATTTAATATCTCAATCACTGAAACACCCCTGCCTGTTCCCAGATTGAATATTTCAAAACTCTTTTTGTTTTTGCCCTCAATCAGTCGTTTAATGGCTACCACATGAGCTTTGGCCAGATCAACAACATGAATATAATCGCGAACGCAAGAACCGTCAGGAGTATTGTAATCATTACCAAATACCTTTAATTGACTTCGCAATCCAATTGCAGTTTGAGTAATGAATGGCACAAGATTCTGAGGAACGCCAAGCGGTAATTCCCCAATAAGGGCAGATGCATGTGCTCCAATTGGATTAAAGTATCGTAAAGCTATAGATCTTAGAGCTGGATTTGCCACAATGGAATCCTGTATAATTTCTTCGGCAATTTGCTTCGTATTTCCGTAAGGTGAATTTGCCTTTTTGATAGGGGCTTCCTCAGTAACGGGCAGCACATCCGGTTGACCGTAAACGGTGCATGATGAACTGAATACTAAACTTATTTTTGGATTACTATTGATTACTTCCAATAAGTTAATAAGCGAATTTAGATTATTCCGGTAATACAACAATGGTTTTTCCACCGATTCACCAACTGCTTTTGATGCTGCAAAATGAATAATAGCCTCAATATCCGAATGTCTTTTAAACAAATCCGTTACTTTTTCCTTGTCGCAAAGGTCAAATTTTTCGAATATTGGACGAACGCCGGTTATTTTTTCAACTCCATCAAGTGAATCAGCCGATGAATTAGACAGATTATCAACAATTACCACCTCAAATCCTTCGTTAATTAATTCAACAGCGGTATGCGAGCCAATATAACCGGTTCCCCCGGTAACTAATATTTTTCTCTTTCCCATTTTTATAAACTCCAATAAGTTAGTTTATTGATTTTGTTGCGAAATACCCCTTTAACATCAACAAAAATACCTTTATCTGTACTTAAATTATTAAAATAGTCTTCAGTAAGATTTACATAATCCACATGGTTAACAGCCAAAATGATGGCATCATATTTCCCGGATGCTTTTGTAAGTCCAAAACCATATTCGTGTTTCAGGTCATCCGAATCGGCATAAGGATCGGTAATGTCAACAAATACGCCAAAAGATTTCAACTCTTTAACTATATCAGCCACTTTTGAATTTCTGATATCACTTACATTTTCTTTAAAAGTAGCACCCAATATTAAAACTCTGGACGAGTTTATTGTTTTTCCGGCTGCAATCATTTTTTTAACAGTCTGCACGGCTATGTGCTCTGCCATAGAGTCGTTGATTGACCTGCCGGCATTGATGATCTGAGCATGAATTCCGAGCTCTTTTGCTTTATAATACAAGTAATAAGGATCGACACCAATACAATGACCTCCAACTAATCCGGGGAAAAACTTTAGGAAGTTCCATTTAGTACCGGCAGCTTCTAATACCTCAAACGTATTTATACCCAATTTATTGAAAATTAGAGACAGCTCATTCATAAAAGCGATGTTGATATCGCGTTGTGTGTTTTCTATGATTTTAGCCGCTTCAGCTACTTTAATTGAACTAGCCCTGTGAACCCCGGCTTTAACAACTAATTCATAAGTCTTTGCAATATTATCAAGAGATTCGTCATCGCATCCGGAAACTACTTTAACGATTTTTGTAAGCGTATGTTCTTTATCGCCGGGATTAATACGTTCGGGTGAAAACCCTACCTTAAAATCCTTTATAAAAGTAAGTCCTGAAATTTTTTCAAGTATCGGAATACAGTCTTCTTCTGTACATGAGGGATAAACCGTTGATTCATAAACAACATAGTCTCCCTTTTTTAATACTTGCGCAACTGTTTTGGTTGCACTGAGTAGAGGTGTTAAATCAGGAAGATTATGGTGGTCAATAGGAGTAGGAACAGCAATGATAAAAAATTTGGCTTCGCGCAACTCTTCAATATCGCAGGTAAAATGAATATCACATCTATCAAAGGCTGAGGATTCCAGTTCTTCACTCGGATCTATTTTGTTTTTCATTTTCTCAACCCTATCTGGTCGGATATCAAAGCCGATTACCGAAATTTTCCTTGCAAATTCTAAGGCAATAGGTA
The DNA here is from genome assembly GCA_038213375.1 of Bacteroidales bacterium. Classification (GTDB taxonomy): domain Bacteria; phylum Bacteroidota; class Bacteroidia; order Bacteroidales; family JAAUTT01; genus JAAUTT01. Next base: position 4,623 of record JBBQTB010000018.1, read on the forward strand.
AACCTACATATCCAAGCCCAATGACTGCTAATTTTTCCTTTTTTGAAATGAGTTTGTTTATCATAAAATTGACTTTTTTTATTTGACATTTTTACAAAATGGATGATAATCTCCTTTTAATCCGACAGGATTGGCGTTACGGATAGCAAAAACTGTTTCTATGGCATTTTTTGCTTCGAGCAATCCAAATCCATTTCCGGAGAGTATATGTTCGTATGTTTTTGTATGTAAATCGGCAAATCCTTCACTAAATTCAAATTCATCGTTATCAACCGTGATAGATCGGAAGGTTCGTTGGCCTTTAGCCCTTATTTCATCGGGGATATCATGGTAGTCAATACTTAAAAACCACCTTACACGTGCTTTTTTGAGCATCATAAAACCGGCAGACTTATCTGGTTGAGATACATGTACGATATTCTCTTTCACCTCTCCGAATATCCACGATAGCATGTCAAAAAAATGAACACCTATGTTTGTAGCTACACCTCCGGATTTGGACATATCACCTTTCCATGAAGTATAGTACCAATTGCCGCGACTTGTGATGTATGTAAGGTCGATGTCGTATATTTTATCTTTTGGACCTTTTTCAATTTTTTCTTTCAAATCGATAATGGACTGATGAAGGCGCAATTGAAATATATTGAATACTTTTTTACCAGTTTCTTTTTCCATCTCACCTAAGCCATCGATATTCCATGGATTAAGTACTAAAGGCTTTTCGCAGATTGCATCGGCTTGATTACGCAGTGCAAACCGAATGTGAGAATCGTGCAAATAGTTGGGCGAGCAAATACTAACATAATCGACCTTGGTTCCGGTGCGGCGTAGTTTATCGATATGGCGGTCGAAACGCTCAAATTCAACGAAAAAGTCGGCATTTGGGAAAAAACTATCCATAATTCCAACACTATCAAACTTATCGAGTGCTGCAACCAGGTTGTTTTTTGTTTCTTTGATGGCCTTTAAATGACGGGGAGCTATAAATCCGGCAGCTCCCACCAGGGCAAAATTTTTGGGATCAGTGTTGTTCATGCTTATTATAGTATTTTTCTAACATTTCCTTCTTCCAGTATATACTTCTGTTTGCTTTCAGGACAAAACGCAATTCCGTCCGGTCCAAAATGCAATTTATGGCCGTACTCGCTCATCCAACCTGAATGACGTCCCGGATTACCAATTACCAACGAATATGGCATAACATCCTTTGTTACAACTGATCCAGCTCCGATAAAAGAAAAACGACCTATTTTATGACCACATATAATAGTGGCATTTGCCCCAATAGTGACGCCTTTTTCAACAAGTGTTTGTTTGTACTCCTCTTTACGGCTAATGGCGCTTCGGGGATTGATTACATTGGTGAATACCATCGATGGACCAAGAAAAACATCATCCTCGCAAATTACTCCGGTATAAATAGATACATTGTTTTGAACACGAACATTGTTTCCGAGAATAACTTCGGGCGAAACAACGACATTTTGACCAATATTGCAATTTTCACCAATGATGCAGTTGGACATGACATGACAAAAATGCCAGATTTTGGTACCTTTCCCTATAATGCAGCCTTCGTCGACAAACGCAGATGGATGCGAAAAAAAATCTTTCTTCATTAAAAAAATTCTAAAACTGATTTTGTGATAAATTCCAGCTGTTCTATATCTAACTCGGTATGCATCGGCAATGAAATCACCGATTTGCATAATTGTTCCGTAACAGGGAAATCACCTGTTTGGTAACCTAAATTTTTATAAGCATTTTGTTCATGCAACGGAATGGGATAATAAACCATGGCAGGAATTCCTTTTGACTGAAGGTGTTTTCTTAGGTCATCCCTATCTCCAATCTTAATAATCAGTGTGTATTGATGAAAAATATGTGTTGACTTTGAACTGCGGGTAGGAACCTGTATCTTATCACAACCCGAAAATGTACTATCGTAAAACTCAGCTGCTTTCTGGCGAGCCAGATTATATTGCTCAAGGTAATTCAGTTTGCTACTTAATATCGCTGCCTGTATGGTGTCTAACCTGGAGTTAATACCCACATGATCATGATAATAACGTACTTTCATACCATGGTTGGAAATAGACCTTATCAGTGCAGCAAGTGTATCGTTATTGGTAAACACAGCTCCTCCGTCTCCATAACATCCCAAATTTTTTGAGGGGAAGAAGGATGTGCATCCTATGTCTCCCATAGCGCCGGCATGTACATTACGGTTGCCTTTCATCTGGTAGGTAGCTCCAAATGCCTGAGCGGCATCTTCCACAACAGCAATATTATGCGATTTAGCCATTGTAAGGATTTCATCCATGTTGGCACATTGACCGAAAAGATGAACTGGAATGATTGCTTTGGTTTTAGGTGTAATCGCCATTTTAATTCCTTCCACGGAGATATTAAATGTATTGGGATCCACATCTACCAAAATGGGCTTTAGGCCAAGCAATGCTATAACTTCGAGTGTAGCAATAAAAGTGAAATCCGACGTAATTACTTCATCGCCTTGTTTAAGTCCAAAAGCCATTAATGCAATTTGAAGTGCATCGGTTCCATTTCCGCAAGGAATCACGTGCTTTATACCTAGATAATCTTCCAGTTGTTTCTGAAAAATTTTAACTTGCGATCCATTAATGAATTCTGATTTCTCAATAACATCAATAATGGATGAATCAATTTCAGTTTTTATCTTTAGGTATTGACTTTTAAGGTCAACCATCCGTATTTCTTTCATCAATAGCTGAATTACTAATAAGCTCACGAAGTTAATAAAAATGTTAGAAAATGTTTGAACATTTAAAACCTGTGAAAATATAATACTGTAAAATCAAGGGTTTACGCATGTGAACTTAGAATAGGTTATCATTAAAAATTAAATTTTTATACCTTTACACAAAACTCTGAACCATGGAATTAGCTATTTACATCAAAAAGTTACTTTATAATCATGATATTCTTGTAATACCTGGATTAGGTGGGTTGATCACTAAATATAAACCAGCAGAAATAAATGTAAATGATCATTCAATTGCCCCTCCCTCTAAATATCTCTCTTTCGATGAGCATTTAAATGATACAGATGGACTACTTGCTAACTATATTTCGTCGCAGAAAGGGATAAGCAAAGAAGAAGCTGAGGCATTTATTTTAAGTGAAGTAGAATTAATTCTAAAGCGATTGAACGAGAAAGAAACGATTCTTTTTGAAGGGATTGGCTATTTTTCAAAAGAAAACGGAGTAACAAGGTTTGAACGCGAACCTGAGGTTAATTTTTTAACCGATTCTTTCGGACTTTCCAATATCGATTACAAGCCAGTGGAATATGATCTTACTCCTAATAAAAATACAGAAATAATTACCGCTAAGGTGGGAAGAAATTATTCTGTGGTATGGATGATTGCCGCAGCTATCACTGCTATTGTTATCGCCCTGGTGGTATATCTGAATTATCCTGACATTGCTTATAAGTTTAAACATACTAAAACAATTCCGCCGGTTGTAGTTGAACCATCTAAAAACAATAGTGATTCAGTCGTTTCCACGAAAACTGAAATAATTTCTAAAGACACAGCCAAATCCAGCGATCTAGAGAAATTCTTCGATAATGCTACTGACAAGAAAAAGGCATTGGCACTCACGTCCGAAGTCAAAGTTTCAAAGCCTCAGGCAAATGTTACCTATTACCTTATCGCCGGAAGTTTTAAAACATTTAATCGCGCAAAAATTCTGGCAAAGATCCTAACCAAAGAAGGCTATAAACCTGAGATAATACAGTTTGAACAGGATAAATACAGGGTTTCACTTGGTGAATTTAAAGACAAAACCGAAGCTCAGATACAATTCGAAAAAATCACATCCGCTAAGGGTGCCGATGCTGTTTGGATATTGAAAAAGTGAAGTGGCAGGTTACTCGCTAAAATGTTTTGTTCCGTCCGGTTGGTAAACCCATCGGATTGAAGCTTCGAAATAAGAGGTGCTGCCTGATGATTTTTTTTCCAACGTTTCAATTAGAAACTTGGTATATTTTCCGGCTTTATCTTTGTAAGTATACATTTGGTAAGGCTTTATGTCGGTAATTTTATCAGTTGGGGTTGTAATAACTACGTCCTTATAAGCAGAGAATGCAATTGCAGCATCCGTCTGATTCCCATAAGAGCCATTGATACAGAATGCCTGAGTATTTTGTGGATTAGTTGTGATATTTGCACCCACCGGATTTCCTCCAACATCCAGGAAATCTTCTAACACCCAGTCGGGGATATTACCTGCTGAACCAAGGGAAAATTGCACTAAACTTCCTGTCGAAACTGAAAAGCCATACACATAAAAAGTCTGCGTGCCAATTTTTTGCGACGATAATGTAATTACCCCACTTGTTGGCGTTTTACTATCTTTTTTACATCCGGAAAAAACGAGTGAAACAATGGCAATCAGGAAAATATGTTTTATCATAATACTAAGTTTTACGTTTGGTTGATCGATATACCACCTTGAATTGGTTACCATTTACGAAAAACGATTTACGATATTTAAATCAGAAAGCCGCCATCAACAAATTGATGTCCTGAGCGGGTAAACCCAGCTGGTTTCCGATGATCTGACTTGTAAGAATACCGTTATAAATGTAAACGCCCTGGCGTAAACCCATATCGTAACGGAGTTGTGAAATTAGTCCACCTGATGCAGCTATTTCGAGCAGTATAGGGCCTATGACATTGCTAAGTGCAATAGAGGCGGTACGGGATACCCTGGATGGGATATTTGGAACGCAGTAATGAATTACATCATGTTTTGTATATACCGGATCGCCATGTGTGCGGCATTCCGAGGTTTCGAAACAACCACCCTGATCGATGCTGATATCAACAATGACAGATCCTTTTTTCATTTTTGAAACCATATCTTCCGTTACATAGAATTTTGCATTTGTATCAGTAAAGTGAATGGCTCCAATAACAACATCGGCAGATTTTAACGCTTTTTTAAGCACCTGAGGATGCAAAACAGAAGTATACAATCGCATACCCAAATGATTTTGTAATCGTTCCATTTGGTTTATGGAGTTGTCGATGATTTTCACAAAAGCGCCTAAACCCAGTGCAGCTCTGGCAGCCGATTCTGCTGCAGTGCCCGATCCGAGAATCACTACTTCGGCAGGGGTTATACCAGTCATTCCACCAAGCATCACGCCTTTTCCGTTGTTCACATTGCTAAGATACTCAGCGGCAATCAAAATAGCAGTATTGCCCGATATCTCACTCATACTTCGAACAATAGGATAGCAATTATTATCATCTTGGATGTTTTCAAAAGCAATGGCAGTAACTCGTTTCTGAATTAAACCCCGGATGTAATCTTCGCAATGATTTCGATATTGAAGCGATGAAAAAACAATTTGATTTTCTTTCAACAAACTAATTTCGTGGAGAGTAAGTGGAGCTATTTTTAGTATAATATCAGCTTTATAAACCTGTGCCGCATCTATAATTAACCCGCCTCGTTCACTAAAGTGAGCATCGGTATAATTGGCACCTTTTCCGGCGTTTGTTTCTAATAGTACAGTATGTCCGTTTTTAACCAGTACTTCAACGGCTTCGGGTGTTAAAGGAATACGGTTTTCGTACATGTCAACTTCCTTGGGGATGCCAATAACCAGTTGGTATTGTTTTTTAGCTACGTCAAGCGTTTCTTCCTGCGCTAATAAACCTTGCTGCTGAATATTAAATGCTTTGTGAGAAATAGCTGGTTTTGCCATATACAAAGGGAATCAGAATGACGGTTGAAAATGATGCCCTAAAGTAATACAATTCGTTGTTTTTGTCAACCCCTTTTGATTTTATTTTAAAATTCTACATTCCTGCTCCCATCGGGGTTTTCGGAAAATTTAACTCGATGGATATGCTCCGGAAGCAATTCTTCGCCTTTTTCGGGCCATTCGATGAAGCAATAATTTGAACTGTAAAGGTAATCTTCGTATCCAAAATCAAAAAGTTCTTCGAGTTTATTGATCCGATAAAAATCGAAATGATAAACCATTTGGTCCTCTGCTGTATGATATTCATTGACGATAGCAAACGTTGGGCTGGTAACAACTTCAACAACCCCAAGCTGATGGCAAATCTCTTTGATAAATGTTGTTTTACCCACGCCCATGCTGCCATAAAAGGCAAATTGCCGTTTCCCGGAAGTTTTACTCAGAAATTCTTCGGCAGCTTTTGGGAGTTCATCTAGATTCTTTATTATAAGATTCATGAGAATATAAATATTAAAATATGCTATTTTATTTTCACTCCACTGAACTTAACACCACAAAAGGTATCAGCATTTCTTCAAGCGAAATTCCTCCATGTTGAAAGGTATTTTTATAATAACTAACATAATGGTTGTAGTTATTGGGATAGGCCATAAAATCGCTTCCCGAGGCAAATATAAATGAAGTACTTAAATTAAAGCGCGGAAGCTGGGCCATCTGGGGGTCTTTAATTTCGAAAACCTCTTTTGGATTATATTTAAGATTTCTCCCCTGCTTATACCTTAAATTAACGCTGGTATCGCGGTCGCCAACTACTTGAACGGCATTGTTTACACGTATCGACCCATGATCGGTGGTTATAATTACTTTGCTTTTGGTGGACGACACCACTTTAAGAAGATCATACAGATACGAATGTTGAAACCATGAGAGAGTGAGTGTACGATAAGCGGCTTCGTCGTTGGCAAGTTCGCGAACAGTTGCCACATCGGTGCGGGCATGTGAAAGTATATCGACAAAGTTGTATACCAACACCACCAGCTGATTATTTGAATAATTGGAAATATTATCCAAAACGCGCTGTCCGTTTTTCTGGTTACTTATTTTCTCATAGGCCATCCGGGTATTCAAACCAAGGCGAACCAATTGTTTCTGTAATAAATCTTCTTCAAATTGATTATTTATTTCATCCTCATCATTTCCTTCCCACAGATTGGGATAGATCTTTCGAATTGCCAAAGGCATCAATCCTGCAAAGAGAGAGTTTCGGGCATATTGCGTAACGGTGGGCAAAATGGAGCAATACAATTCTTCTTTTTCAATTTTCAGAAAATCGCTTAACGACGGATAAATTGTTTTCCACTGATCGAGCCGAAGGTTATCAATTACAATCAGATAAACAGTTTCTCCCTGTTTGAGCAAGGGAGCCACTTTTTCTTTAAAAACGTTGGGAGAGAGAATAGGTTTCTCATCATTATCGCCCATCCAACTGGTGTAATGTTTACGAACAAATCTTGCAAATTCCTTATTCGCTTCGATATGTTGCGATTGTAAAACATCGAACATACCAGAATCTTTAAGTTTTTCAAGCTCAAGCTCCCAGAAAACCAATTTTTGATATATTTCAACCCAATCGTTATAGGTTCTGGCATTGTTTATCAGACTGGCAATCATCATAAATTCCGACTGATAATTGGAAGTAGTCTTTTCGGAAACCAACTTCTTTTGTTCTGTTATTTTTTTTATAGTCAAAAGAATTTGTTTCGGATTTACCGGTTTGATCAGATAATCGGATATTTTGGAGCCAATGGCATCTTCCATCAGATTTTCTTCTTCGCTTTTGGTAATCATCACAATCGGAATTGATGGTTTGAGTTCTTTCATACGGGTTAGTACTTCAAGTCCATTCAAACCAGGCATGTGTTCATCAAGGAAAATAATATCAAATTCCTTGTTTTGAAATAATGCCAGCGCATCAGTGCCATTGGTGCATGTAGCAACTTCATAACCTCTGCTGTTTAAAAAAAGGATATGCGGTTTCAGAAGGTCAATCTCATCGTCTACCCAAAGTATGGAGATGGTTTTCATATATTATAAATTGTAATAAATTAGTAATGAGAATTATGTGAATAGAATACTGCACTAAATTTACTTAGTCACTCTTTTAAGGGCTTTGAGTAAAACTGGCAACAGTTTCTCGCGTCGTAATATATAATATACAAAAAAGGCAATGATGAGGTTATTAACCAATAGTTGAATGATAAGGTTCCCGTTTCTTAGCAAATAAATAGGTATAAGGATGATAAAGGATAATAACGAATAGAAACCAATTTCTTTCAGATTGTATGGTATGCGATAATATTTTTGTCCGAGAGAATAGCAAATAATTGTCATTACAACATAACAGACAAGGCGTGCATAGGCTGAAGCATAATAACCGTATTTGACAACAAACAGGTAATTAATGAGAATTGTGATGGCCGAGCCAATTAATATAATATAAGCTCCATACATGGTTTTACCTGAAAGTTTATACCAAATGGATAAATTGAGGTAAATACCAACAAACAGGTTAGCAAGCAGCATAATGGGAACAATGCCGAGGCCTGGCCAGTAACTTTTGTTTACAAAGTATTTTATTATATTTATGTTGGCTAGTGTACCAATAAAAATTATCAGGCAAAATCCAACAAAGTATTTCATGATATCGGCAAATACTGTTTTAGAATCCTTTTCTTTCTCGTAGTTGAAAAAAAATGGCTCAGCCGCAAACCGGAATGTTTGAATAAACACAATAAGGATTACGGCAACTTTCAGATTGGCAAAATATATTCCCAGTTGGGTCATCGGATGAACGCTTTCCGGAAGCATATATTTAAGAAACTGCCTGTCAATCACATCATTTATTCCACCAGCTAAGCCAGCCAAAAGTAAAGGCAATGCATATTTGAGCATTTTACGCCATAGAGCAAAATCGAATGTCAATTGAATGGTAAAATCTTTATAAAGAAGGGCAAATGTGGCAAGACTCGCAATAACATTGGCAATAAAAATATAACCTATTCCAATTCGGGGCGAATAAATAAATGATGGCAGATGCACTATATGCTTATGAATAGCTGGTAAAATCAAAAGAAATAGTACAGTAAACAAAACATTAACTCCAACATTGAATAGCTTTAATGATGCGAACTTCAGCGCTTTGTTTTCGCGGCGAAGCTTTACAAATGGTATGGCACAGATAGCATCTATACCAATAATTAATCCAAACCACCATATATATTCGGGATGACGCGGATATTCTAGAAGATTGGCTATAGGTTGGGCAAACCAAAAGGTAAGAAAAATAAAAAACGTAGATGTGCCTATAATAGATATAAGGGAAGTACTGTAAACCAGATCGGTGTTCCCCTCCTTTTTGCAAAACCAAAAATACGCGGTTTCCATGCCATAGATAAGAACGATGTTAAGCATTACCACCAGCCCATATAAATCACCTACTACGCCATAATCGGATGGATTTTTAAATACATAGGTATGTAAAGGAACCAAAAAGTAACTAATAAATCTTGGTACTGTGCTGCTTAGCCCATAAATAAGGGTTTGACCGGCAAGTTTCTTTAAAGGATTCAATGTTCAAATTTTTGCTAAAAATAGTGCTTTCTGCTAACAGAACATCTTATAAAGGTATAAATTGATCTTTATTATTATTTTTGAGTACGTTTGTCACGAAAATTCAAAACTCTTGAAATCACTGGTAGAAAAAGACATATCTGAGATTCTTCAATTGATTTCCGAAAATAGTTTGCCTGCATTTTCTGCTTTTTATTCCATATATTTTCAGAAACTATACGATTTTTCAAAATACTACTTTCATTCGGATGAAACCTGTAAAGAAATAGTTTCAGATGTCTTTTTTAACATTTGGCAAAACAGGAAGAACCTAAAAAGTATCCGGAATATCGATAATTACCTTTTTATCGCTATTAAAAATCAATCTGTTAAGTATAAAAAAAACAACCAACGAAATGCTGGAGAATCGTTAGAAGTTGTTCCTTCTGATTATTTTGTCGATGTTGAAAATCCGGAACACACTATGATAGTTGATGAAGTAAGGCTGATAATTCAAAAAGCTATTGACGATTTACCTGAAAAGTGCAGGATAATATTCCTGATGGTACGAGAAGAAGGATTAAAATATAAGGAAGCGGCAGAAATCCTTTCAATCTCAGAACGCACTGTTCATGCTCAAATGGTAATCGCCGTAAAAAAAATTATAAGCTCAATACAACAATATTATCCCTCGTTTAATGAAGGGAAAACTTTTACACTTTTTCTTGCAATGTTAAAAAAATTAGAAATAAGCTAGAAATCGTTTAGGCGTATTTCTCGTTTCGGGTCTCTTTATACAAAACGAGAAATAATGACCGAAATGAGAGAGGATATTTGGGACGTTTTAGCACGATATTTATCAAGGGAATCTTCCCCCAAAGACCATGATCTCATCGATGCATGGAAGACTCAGGAAGCTAAAAATCACAAAAGTCTAACTTTACTTAATTCGGCTCGTTTTCGTAATAAAAAGATTGATGACAGTACTCGCCTGGAAGTATTTGAGGACGTATTCTCTAAAATAGAGAATGAACAATCCCGACCTTACGTTAAAATATGGTTTGCTGTAGCTATTGCTGCTTCATTTGCTTTACTGATAGGCACCGCTGCCTTATTTTACTTTTTGGGTGACAGAAAACAGGGTATGCAAACTGTTGAAATGTATGCTCCCAGGGGAATAAAATCAAAGATTGTTCTTCCAGATGGCTCTCAGGTAATGCTAAATTCCGACAGTAAACTGACTTATCCGGTTCGGTTTGGAACCAATGCCCGTGAGGTTTTATTAAATGGAGAAGCCTATTTCACTATAAAAAAAGATAAACAACATCCCTTTGTGGTTAAAACCGGTGCCTTGGAAGTAAAGGTTTTGGGTACTAAATTTAATCTTAAGGCATACGATAGCGACGATGTCATTGCAACGACGCTGGATGAAGGGCTTGTCAGTTTATCCACCAATACGGGTAAAAAAATCGAGAAGAAAAACATACTATTAACTCCCGGTAAACAGGCTATCTGGAACAAACAAAAGAGATCGATGGAGTTATTGAAGGTAGACCCTTACATATATTCGGGTTGGTGTACAGGGAAATACTATTTTAAGGCAAGTACATTCGACCAAATAGCTCATACTTTAGAAATTGGATTTAATGTAACGATTGATATACAGAGTGAAAAATTGAAAAACGAAGTTTTTTCAGGAGACTTTGTCAGGAGCGAAAACATTGAACAAATACTCTCTGTGATTAAAAAGAATACGAATATCAAGTATAAGATCTCCGGGTCTAAAATAGTAATAACAGAAAAATAGCCACAGTAACCTAAACCTTAAAAAATACTCTATGAATACATCCTAACAAAAAAAAGTAAACCGAAAAATGCGCTAACATTTCCCGGTTTGCGATCCTAGCAGTAACCATTTTTTGATTAATACATTAGTACGAACTAAAATCAAGTAAAAGTATGAAAAATATCCCAATTTGTGGGAGATGGATCCCTAATTGTTTTCAAAATAAACTATTACACATTATGAAACTGACAATTACTTTAAGTTTTGTCTTTTCGTTGAGCCTGTCGGCTATAACTTTTTCCCAGAAAACAGAATTATCACTAAGCCTTAAGAATGTTCGGCTTGAAGAAGTTTTAGAGAACATTCGCAAGCAAAGTGAATTTTCATTCTGGTATAAAAACAACGAAATAGACCTTAATAAAGTGGTAACGATTGAGGCTTCAAAAGAAAATATATCTGACATATTATCACAGGTACTAAAAGAGCAAAGCCTTTCGTTTATGATTTTCGATAAGCATATTGTACTTTACAAACCGAGTAAAGATATTATTGGACAGCTTGTTGGACTTCAACAGCAAAAAATATCAGGTAAAGTTACAGATGGAATCAATAACGAACCGTTGGCTGGTGTAAATGTAATTTTGGAAGGCACCACTGTGGGCGTTGTTACAGATATCAATGGAACTTTTTCAATAGATGTGCCCAACAAAAATGCAATGTTGTCATTTTCATTCCTCGGTTATCTTACTGAAAAAGTAATTGCCGATCAACCTACATTAGACATAAAACTTTCACCCGATATCACTAAACTGGAAGAAGTGGTTGTTATCGGTTATGGTTCCAGAAAGCGTAAAAACGTTGTTGGTGCAGTCGATCAGATCCAATCGTCAGTTATTGAAAACAAACCTTCGGCAAATCTGATGCAGGCTCTACAGGGTGCTTCTGCTAACCTGGTAGTTCAACAACGAAGCGGAAACCCTAACGACAATAGTCTAAACATTAATATTCGAGGTGTAAGCACGATGAATAATAATGAACCACTTGTTGTAATCGACGGGTTGATTAGTGAAATGGAAAGTTTAAATAAGTTGAATCCGGGCGACATTGATAATATTTCGGTTCTGAAAGATGCAGGAAGTGCAGCGATATATGGTTCCCGATCTGCAAATGGAGTCATTCTGGTTACTACAAAAAATGGATCAAAAAACAATAAGCCGGTTATTCGCTTTAGTACTAAACTTGGAATTGAAAACCCACATGTATTATACTCGCCAGTTAAAGGATATGAAAATGCTATTTTGAAAAATCAGGCTTTGATCAATGGAGGTTCTGCGCCTATTTTTACTCCTGAGAAAATTCGTGATTTAAAGGAAAAAGGCGATGGACAATGGTTCCTGGATGGTATTCTTCAAAAAGCTGTTCAACAAAATTATAATCTTAGCATTGCCGGAGGAACCAACAATACAACATACATGGTTTCTGCAGGATACTATAATCAGGCAAGTAACTTTGTAGGTAATTATGGGCTTGAAAGATATAATTTCCGGACAAATCTCCAAAATGAGTATGGAAAATTTAAGTTGATTACCATTATGGCATACAACCGCACAAAACAAAATGCTCCCAATTCCAGTGCCAGTACGTTGATTGTAGATGGTGGACGTATTCCTAATTACTACACTTATAAAATGAAAGCTGATAACGGCAATTATCTGATTAACGATGTCCTTAGTGAGTTTAATCCGTTAGGAATTCTTGAAGCAGGTGGTTACCAGAAAAAGGATGAAGACAATTTTATTGGAAGTTTGAATGGGGAATATGAACTGGTGAAAGGATTAAAAGCCAAAACCTTGTTCGGATTTGACTTAAGTGCCAACCACAGGTTTATTAGAAGTCTGGAAGTTCCTTTCTATGCCAGCGAAACTGCCACAACTCCTACCTCATTTGCAAACCAGACAAGAGGAACTGAAGATTATAATGAAAAAAAATACACCTTGAATTCTCAGTTTTTGCTGGATTACGACCGTACGTTCGGCCAACATAATATAATTGGCTTGCTTGGTGTATCAAATGAATCTTATACCAGAAATGCCAATGAGATAAGGAAAAAATATACCGACAAGGATTTGGGTCTTCCTGAATCAGATACGGAAATTGATCCGGGAAGCTACAATTCACCTGCACAAACTCAGGAACGTAGCATTAGTTCGGTATTTGGGAGGTTGGGATATACTTATAGTCAAAAGTACTATGGTCAACTTAGTTTCAGGTATGATGGATCATCCAAATTTGCAAAGGATTATCGATGGGGATTTTTCCCCTCTGCTTCTGCCGGTTGGAGATTGTCTGAAGAAAGTTTCATGAACTTTTATAAGAATAAGATAGGAGACCTTAAATTTAGAGGTTCATATGGTATTTTGGGTAATCAGAATGTGGATGATTATTCCTATTTCACTACTTATACAGTTTACAATAATTCATATGGCTTTAATAATGGCGCTGTTTCTGGTACTGGTTTCAATTTTGGGAACCGTGAACTTCAATGGGAGAAGTCAAAAAATTTAAATATTGGACTGGATGCCAGTTTTTTAAAAGGGAATTTGTTTGTCTCATTTGATTATTTCAACAAAGTTACCTCCGATATTCTGTTGACTCCCGAAGTCCCCACTGTTTTTGGAGGAGCCGTAGCCAAAGATAACGTTGGAGAAATGAAAAACTATGGTTGGGAATTAACAATGAGTTACAATGCATCCACGGGGAGTTTAAAACACAACCTTAGTTTCAATTTTGCAGATTCCCAGAATGAGGTTCTGAATTTTGCAGGTAAGGAAGAAATCAGCGGTGCCGACCAGATGCTTAGGATTACAAAAGAAGGTATTCCTTTCCGATCCTATTATGGATATAAGGTAGATGGTTATTTTCAGAGTTTTGATGAAATTGCCAATAGTGCCTTGCCAGTTGGAACCACGGTGGCTCCGGGTGACGTTAAATACAAGGACCTTAATCATGACGGTGTGATTAATGAGAAAGACCGACAGGTTCTTGGAAGCGCATTCCCAAGATATACTTTCGGGCTAACCTATAATTTAACCTGGAAAGGGTTTGATTTGAGTCTGTTAATCCAGGGAGTTGGAAAACGCGATATGTTTTTACGTGGTGAACTGATCGAACCATTCCACTCCAATTATTCGTATGTGATGTACCAACATCAGTTAGATTATTGGACTCCAACAAATACCAATGCCAAATGGCCTCGCTTATCTGCTCCTGGTTCAGCATCAAACACAAATAATTACCAGAAAAGTTCTGATATTTATCTGCTCAATGCGGCCTATGTTCGATTGAAGAATATTCAATTAGGCTATACCATTCCGCAAAATCTGACCAAAAAGATAGGAATCCAGAGCTTAAGGGTAAATGTGAACGCTCAAAATTTATTGACATTTACTAAAAACTCATTTATTGATCCTGAGTCGACCGAGTTCGATGGTAATATGTCGAATGGTGGTGCCAATAGCGGACGAAACTATCCTACATTGGTTTATTTCGGTTGTGGTTTAGACGTTCAATTTTAACAATTAATACTGATGAAGATGAAATTTCTAACATATATTTTGGGCATCCTTCTAGTTCCGTTAATGTTTTCATGTAACAATATGGAACTGGCCCCAACAGATAAATTTACTGAAGATAATTACTGGACATCTGCTGAAAAGGCAAATATGGTACTAAATATGGCATACAGCCAGATGTATTCTAATGACTATTTTTTCAAGACAGAAGCATTATCAGACAATTTATATGAAGGTCGCGGGTCTTCCAGTGAAAGGCTCATTTCTTCCGGTCAGGCAGATGCCTCCAATGGCCGCTTTGCCAGTGAATGGAAAGATTGTTATGCTGGTATTAAGACATGTCATACGCTTTTGGAAAATATTGAAAGGGTTCCAAAGATGAATGAAAATATAAAGACCCGAATGATAGCAGAAGCTCGTTTTATTCGTGCTTGGTTATATTTTCGTCTTACTACCTGGTATGGAGATGTACCACTTTTTGAGCATGATCTAAACTTGTCAGAATCTCAAAGCATAGTAAGAACGCCAATGATCGATGTTTTATCCTTTGTAAGAAACGAATTGGACGCCATCATTCCTGCGCTACCTGCTAAAAATGAATATGCTGAAACTGATAAAGGAAGAATTACATCAGGCGCAGCAGTAGCTTTAAAAGCAAGGACTTACTTGTATGATAACGATTGGGCAAATGTTGTTTCGACTTCAGAAATGCTTACCAATACAACTACTTACGGTGAATATTCATTATTTGCTTCATATCCGGGTCTTTTTCTTCCTCAAAATGAATACAACAATGAAGTAATTTTTGATATAGCTTATGTACCATCGTTAAAAACCTGGGGAAATTTTTACGATTTAGCTCCTCTTTCAGTGGGTGCCCGGTTAAACAGCATGGCTCCAACACAGGAATTAGTAAACGATTATGTCATGTTAAATGGTAAACCAATAAAAGCATCCGGTTCGGGCTATAATGAAAATGATCCATATGTCAACAGAGATCCGCGGTTGTCGGCTACGGTTGTTTATCATCTGTTTAAGTGGGAAAAGCCTGATGGAAACACACAAACCATCTACATCAAACCTGGGACAGCTCCGGATAAAACTGCAGAGGTGGATGAATATGTTGGACAAGGATCGAACGCCACATCAACAGGGTATTATTTGAGAAAATATTATGACCCTACTGCATTGGCAAGCTTTACCTCAGGATTGAATCTAATTATGATCCGGTATGCCGATATACTCCTGATGTATGCCGAAGCTAAAAACGAATTGGGACAAATGAATGAAACCATTTGGAACAACACTATTAAGGCTCTTCGTCAGCGTGCCGGTTTTACTGATCCCGAAGCATTAAGTTACAGCACTTCCTGGAGCCAGACAGATTTACGCGACATTATTCGTAGAGAACGTCGTAGCGAATTGGCCATAGAAGGGCTTCGTATTTTCGATTTGCGTCGTTGGAAAACAGCCCAGGTAGTTTTGAACGATTATCCTCATGGAGCTAAATATGGAGAAGTTGGGGTCGCCGATGGTTATATTCAGCTGGATAAACGAACATTTAACCCTGATAGAGATTATATGTGGCCTGTACCTCAATCTCAAAAAGACCTGGATGCCAATCTTGGTCAAAATCCTAACTGGTAATGACAACTTATATTTTCATTAAAAAATAAAAACGAATATCATGAAATCATATATAAATAAAATAGTTTGGGGCGTTGCGTTTTTAGCAATATTATTTGGATGTAAAAAAGAAGAATCTTTAAGGGATACGAAAGTTACTGCTGTAAATTCCCTTTATGAACCAGCCACAGGAAAATCGGTGGTGTTACAGAAATCTGCATCTGCCACATTATATTTTGAGTGGGAACCTGCAAAAGCTGAAGATAGCGGGATGGTTTTATATGAAGTTGCTTTTGACAAAGAGGGTGGCGACTTTTCAGCTCCAATCTATAAAATGGCATCTGACAACAGTGGAGGATATAACTATGCCACGATTACTCATAAGCAACTTAATAAAATTGCTGCTATGGCAGGAATAGCATCAGGTGCAACAGGTAAATTCATTTGGACTGTTTTTTCCTCAAAAGGGATTAACGATTTGAAAGCATCAGAAACCAGAACATTAGAAATTACCAGATTATCAGGTTTTGCCGAAATTCCTGTAGATGTATTCATTAGTGGGGAAGGCTCAGAAGGCGGAAATGACCTTGCAAGTGCAGTTCCAACGAAATCAACTGCAGCTGGAGAATTTGAAGTTTATACCAAACTGACTGCCGGAAAACCATACTTCTTTATCGATGCTAAAACTGGTACCCCAAGGAAATTCTATCCGGAAGGAGACTTGCTGAAAGAAGGCGTAACTAACAGTAACATTGCAAAAACAGGTGTTTATCGCATTAAGCTTGATTTTAATGTTGGATCAGTAGTATTTACAGAAATAACCAATCTTGAGTTGTTTTTCTGTCCTACCAATTCGTTCTTGTTCTCTATTGATTACAGTGGCAAAGGTGCATTTAAAGCATCCGGCAAACCTATTACCTTTAAAACCGAAAGTTGGGGTAAAGATGAACGTTATAAATTTAAGATGACCACCATCAATAGTGCCGGCAAAACTATTGATGAATGGTGGGGAACTCCCAATATCGACAGCAGGCCTAACAGTTCAAGTCCAGCTTCGTATTATTACATTTTCCCTGCAAGTAGCGACCAATGGAGCGACAAGTTCAAGTTTGCATCCGAAATGGACGGTGCTCTGGCTGATGTAACTGTTTATTTTCAGGCCGATAAACCTTATACGCACGAATTGATAAAGGTTGGCAATCAATAATAGATCATATCAGCATGGTTGCCTGGATACAAGCAGCCATGTTGATTGTTTTTAAACTATTTTTTATGAAAAGATTTATATTTATACTCCTTTTGTTGAATTTGTTGTTTTATTCCTGCCATAAGGATAGCACTGCCCCTGTTACTGAAGGAGAGAAAACTGTCGATTGGTCTGCTGCCGCTGACAGCAGCAGTTCTGCCCTGGTTGAAAATTTTTGGAACGGCTCTGGTAAATATTTCAATTCCGTTAACAATGGAGTTGCTGATTTTCAATACTGGCCAAATGGTCATGCCCTGGATGTTTTAATCGATGCCTATACGCGCACCAACAAAAGCTCATACCTTTCAACAATTAATAACTGGTA
The DNA here is from genome assembly GCA_038213375.1 of Bacteroidales bacterium. Classification (GTDB taxonomy): domain Bacteria; phylum Bacteroidota; class Bacteroidia; order Bacteroidales; family JAAUTT01; genus JAAUTT01. The sequence continues at coordinate 22,554 of JBBQTB010000018.1, forward strand.
CGATGGCGTAAAGGTTAAAAACGGAAATACGTTCCTCAACGAATTTTATGATGACATGGAATGGAATGCATTAGCTATGTTACGAGCCTTCAATGCTAGCGGAGATGAAAAATTTAAAACTGCGAGTGTTGGTGTTTGGAATGACATAAAAAGTGGCTGGAATGTCCAGGGAAATGGAGGCATTGCCTGGAGAAAGAGCCAGTTGTACAGTAAAAATGCTTGTTCCAATGGACCTGCATGTATTTTGGCCGCACGACTTTTTCAGCAATTTAAAATAAATGAGGATAAAGAATGGGCTTTAAAAATATACAATTGGGAAAAAGAGTATCTTTTTAACACATCCAATGGAGCAGTATATGATAATTTAAACGCCATTACAGGTGAAATAAAAAATACTTGGATTTTTACTTATAACCAGGGTACTTTTCTGGGTTCTGCCCTTGAACTTTATAAAATAACCGGTGAAAAAGGGTATTTAAACGATGCCATTAAAGCTGCCGATTACACGTTAAATAATTTGGTAAATAGCAACGATCAGTTATTAAAAGATGAAGGCACAGGTGATGGAGCTTTGTTTAAAGGAGTATTTGTAAGGTATTTTACACAACTTATCCAGCTGCCAGATTTAGCTGATGGTACACGCAAGCGGTATGTAAACTTTTTAAAGCATAATGCTCAAATGTTATGGCTTAAAGGAACCAATAAAAATCTGGTTTTATTTGGTAAGTATTGGGGAAACATGCCGGGAAATAAAATTGAACTTGGTGAGCAACTTAGTGGAGCGATGTTAATGGAAGCAGCATCTACTCTCAATAACCTGAAAATGTTTCAATAGAGTTGTTAATCAATTCCTAATATATAATTTTGGCTCATGTAGCAATGATTGTAGAAATGTGTCGTTTTATAAAATATTGATTGTTAATTTATAACCAATGTGCTATGATTAAATAGAATAACCAATAATTTTAAATACTATCTATAAATGAAACGTTTCAGCCTTTTTTTACTTCTTGCCTGTACAATGGGAATAACTAACGCCCAAAAAACAGATTATACGTCAAGAGTGCAACTGATATATCGAAATATAAATCAGTATTTCTCATCTTCTACACATGGGTTATTCATTGAAACAACCGACACAGCCCATAATGAAAAACAATTTTCGTACCTGTGGCCATTGTGTGCGCTTATCCAGGCGGCCAACGAAATGGAAGTATTAGAACCCCGCAAACAGTATCTTTCTCCGGTATTGAAATCCATTGAACAGTATTATAATCCGAATCCTCCGGCACCCGGATATCAGGCATATGTTGCAAGAGCCGGAAAAGATACCCGTTATATTGATGACAATCAATGGATCGGTATCGCCTGTATGGATGCCTATAACCGAACTAAAAAGCAGGAATATCTGGAACTTTCCAAAGTTATATACCGGTTTATGATGACCGGTTACGACACCATCTCCGGAGGAGGTCTTTACTGGCGCGAAAATGATAAAACATCCAAAAATACCTGTTCCAACGGGCCCGGTGTTCTGGTGGCTTTGCAATTGTACAAGGCTACCGGCGAAAAACAATACCTGAATACAGGGCTTGATATCTTTAACTGGACAAACAAACATCTGCTTTCACCCAAGGGAATTTATTTCGACGCCCTAAGAATGAAAAATATGCACATCGATTCGACGGCTTATACCTATAATGTCGGAACGATGCTTCAAGCCAACGTTCTTCTGTATCAAATTACAAAGAACAAAGCTTATTTGACCGATGCTGAGCGGCTAACGGATGCTGCCCGAACATATTTTTATAAGGAAAATAAATTGCCTAATCATTATTGGTTTAATGCGGTACTATTACGCGGCTATATTGAATTATACAAGGTTGATGGGAACAAGAAACGCCTCCAGTTTCTTGTGGACGATGCTGAGCGAATTTGGAATACTGAACGTGACGAACATAACTTATTTGGAAGCAAAAAAACCAAATCGCTGATTGATCAGGCGGCCATGCTTGAGGTTTATGCACGTTTAGCACATTTGAAATTATAAACATCATATCACTTCGTCCGATATAATTGCTTTTCTTCCGGATGAAATTTCAGGAATAATAAAACTTAAACAGCAGTAAACTTGAGCTACCGTTTAAGTTTTTTGAATTTTTATGAGGCTTTAGGAAGTTTTCCACCGAATACTTCGAAATTTACTATTCTGGTTTTTTGTAACTTGTCGCCCAAATATTTCTATCATGCCAGGGTTGACCGGGGAGAGTTTGATTAGTCGCATAAAACAAGGAGACCAGGACGCATTTCGCGTGTTGTATACAGAATTTTATGTGGGTTTATGCATTCATGCAAAACGGTTTCTCCGCAATAAAGAGTCGGCGGAAGAAGTGGTGCAAGAAGTATTTTTACGTTTCTGGGAACGGCGAGAATTCATCAATATTTACGAAAACATCGGTTCATATCTGTTTCAATCGGTACGTAATGGATGTCTTAACCATCTGAAACATTTACAGGTAGCCCATAAATTCGAACAAGGGGTGATGGAACAACTTCAGGAAGCGGAGGATTTTTACACCCTCACACAGGAAAATGGGCAATCGATATTTATTGCTCGCGAATTGGAGACCTATATTAACAAGGCCATAGACATGTTGCCGGAACAATGCCGCGAAATATTCAAGATGAGCCGGTTTGATGGGTTTAAGAACCAGGAAATTGCCGATAAAAAAGGGGTGACTATCCATACAGTCCAAAAACAGATTTCCATCGCACTGGAAAAACTTCGGGTAACCCTTAGTCCGTACCTTAAAGTTGTCGCCCCTTTTATCACTTTCTGGAATTTTTTCAGATGACAAACATCAACCTCATCCATAGTTGAACTATCTATGTCCTTCCATCTTTCGCACCCTCCTTAGCCTATTGCCCCGTATCCTTTTTTGAATATCAGAAAAAAAAACGAAAAAAAACGAAAAACCCTTTACTGGGAAATCAAGTTGAGTTGTCATTATATTAGAAACAATAAAAACCGTGAACACAGAAATCTCATCGATTATCACAAGAATACTTAGCGGTGGAGCAACCGCTGAAGATAAAAGGTTGCTTCTTCAATGGTTTCAGGAAAACGAAAATCACCTTCACGAATTCGGCCAGGTGGAAGCAATTTGGAATGCATTGGAAATTTTAAAAAATACCGATAAGTTTAATCAGGAAGAAGGATATAGCAGGTTTCAACAAAAAATACAAGCCCATCGTCAATCCAAGGATGCCAAAACACGGAAATTGCCCCTGTTGGATTATATTATTCGCATAGCAGCCGTTATTGCTGTTGCATTGGTCCTGCCCTTTGCCGTAACCCAATATTTTTCAGGGAAAAACCACATCGCCAACCGTAAATTTGAAGTTGTTGCGCCCAAAGGCTCCCGGAGCATTGTTTCCCTGCCCGACGGTACGCGCATCTGGCTGAACTCCGAAAGCCGGTTAACATATCCCGAGCGGTTTGAAGGCAAAACCCGTGAAGTTTACTTAGAAGGGGAAGGATATTTCATGGTTTCCAAAGACCGCAAACACCCATTTATTGTTAGGACGTCCGACATCAATGTCAAAGTGCTCGGCACAACGTTCAACGTAAAATCGTACCCTTCCGAAAACACTATCCAAACAACGCTGGTTGAGGGATCTGTGATTATTGAGAACAACAAAAAAGGAACTGCCAACTCCGAGATTATCCGGCTGAAGCCCAATCAGCAGGCGATTTACGTGCGGCAATTTGGGATATCTGCAAAAAAACCATCGGCACCTGCCCCGAAATTGGTAAAGCAAACCAGGCCTGTTTCCGATTCAATCAAACAGGTGAGTATTAATAAAAGCGTTAACATGGAGGCCGTTACATCCTGGAAGGACAACAAGCTTTATTTTGATGACGAATCGTTCCAAACCATTGCAGATAAATTGGAGCGAAGGTTTGGTGTAAGTATTTATTTTACCGACAACGAAATTGTCAAATTCCGTTTTTCGGGCAGGTTCGACCAGATCAGCATTGAAGAAGCATTGGCAGCGTTGAAGTTCGCATCGGCATTTCAATACACCATCGAAAAAGAAAAAATCTATATCGGGTTAAAGAACCGATAAACAATATAATAATCAATTATACAACAAGATAAAGCTACTTTTAAATAAAAAATTGCCTATGGGATAAAAAAACCAATAAAAAAACCGGAAAATGCTGCGAACAAATTCCGGCCTGTGTTTCTAATAATTAACAAAGCTTACATCTGAAAAATTTCGGCTTTGTAACAAGTAACTAAAAACATAACAAAACTATGAAAAAAAATGATCAGGTGGGTATTTTTGCCCGAAAAAGAAGATATTACAAATTATTTCTAACTATGAAACTAACAGCGATTTTACTCTGTTTTGCCATGCTGCAAGTTTCGGCCTCAGTTTTCTCCCAATCAACATTATCATTTACCATGAAGAATGCCTCTGTAAAAGAGGTTTTGGCCGAGATTGAAAAAAACAGCAACTATAAATTTCTGTACCGTAATGAACTTATTAACGTAAACCGCAAAGTAGATTTTCAGGCGTCAGGCGACAACATTGAGTCGGTGATGGACAAACTGTTCGGAACGTCCGATGTTGTATATAAGGTATTTGAAGACAACCTGGTGGTGATTACCAATAAGGCCCAGGCTCAACAGCAAAAAATTACCGGTACCGTTACTGATGCCACCACAAACGAACCCATTCTTGGAGCCAATGTTATTATAGAAGGCACAACTATTGGTGTAGTGACAGATGCAGATGGAAAGTTTAGTTTGGGTGTCTCCACGCCCGATGTGATTATTGTCGTTTCCTTCCTTGGATATAATTCGGAGCGCGCCACAATCAATGGTCAATCGGTTTTGGATATTAAACTTGTGCCTGATATTACAAAACTAGGAGAAGTAGTAGTTGTAGGTTATGGTACGACCCAAAAGAAAACATTAACAGGCTCTACTTCAACTGTTAATGGAGAGTTTTTGCAGAAATCTCCTGCACCGAATCTTTCAAATTCATTGGCTGGTCGATTACCCGGTCTTGTTGTAATTTCAAGGTCAGGTGAACCCGGAAATGACAACTCTACGTTAAGAATCCGCGGTGCAAATACGCTTGGCGATAATTCCCCGCTTGTGGTTGTTGACGGTATTGCAAACAGAAGTCTTGAACGGATAGATCCGGCAACCATTGAATCTGTTACAGTACTTAAAGATGCGTCGGCAGCTATTTATGGAGCCCAGGCCGCCAATGGAGTTATTCTGATAACTACTAAACGCGGTGTATCAGGTAAACCTACAATTACGCTTTCTTTAAATCAGGGATGGAATACTCCTACTGTTCTGCCAAAAATGAGTGATGCTGCTACTTATGCTACGTTGATCAATGAAATTAAAACTGCTGCTGGTCTACCATTAAGATATACAACTGATGATATTCAAAAGTATAAAGATGGTTCAGATCCTTGGGGTCATCCCAATACCGATTGGTTTAAAGAAACAATTAAGAAGAATTCACCACAACGCTACGCTAATTTATCATTATCAGGTGGAACTGAAAGAGTAAAATATTTTGTTTCTCTTGGCACTAATTACCAGGATGGTATATATTATAATAGTGCAACAAATTATTCGCAGGGAGATTTTCGTTCTAATTTGGATGCAAAAGTTTCTGATAATATCCATATAAGTTTTGATTTAGCCGGACGTCAGGAAAATAGAAACTATCCAGGAGTTGGCGGTAACGGCGGTGCACAAGCGCTCAATATTTTTTGGGCATTAAACAGGGCTTACCCTTATTTACCAGCAAGATGGCCTACAGGAGAACCCGGACCCGATGTAGAATATGGCTCTAATCCTTTAGTAACAGTTACTGATGCAACAGGCTATGACAAACAAAAAACGTACGTTATGGAAAGTAATATGAAACTGGTTATCAATATACCATGGGTCAAAGGATTATCGATAACAGGAAATGCCTCGTTGGATAAGACTTTTATGGATCGCAAACTTTTTCAAAAGCCATGGTACCTTTATAGCTGGGATGGAGCAACATTAGACGCCAACAAGAATCCAGTTGTTATCCCTGCGAAAAAAGGATTTACTGACCCTAGGCTTCGAGAGTGGATGAGTGATGAGGGGAAAACAACCCTTAATGCCCTTCTTAATTACGAAAGAACCTTCAACAGACATGCCGTCAAAGTCCTTTTTGGTTCGGAGCGTATTATCGGGGAAAAGATGGACTTTAATGCTTACAGGAGGTTCTTTGCATCTGAATCTCTCGATCAGATAGTTTGCAGGTGGGGACTCTCAAAAAGATAATGGTGGAGGAGCCAGTAACCAAAAAAGACTAAATTATTTTGGAAGGCTAAATTATTCCTTTGAATCAAAGTACTTGGCAGAATTTGTTTGGAGATATGATGGTTCTTACATTTTCCCCGCAGATAAAAGATTCGGGTTTTTTCCAGGTGTTTCGTTAGGCTATAGAATTTCTGAAGAAAAATTCTGGAAAGACAAAGTCCCTTTTATCAATGCAATGAAAATCCGTACTTCTTGGGGCCAAACAGGTAATGACCGCATAGATCCCTATCAATTCATTACCACTTTTGGGTATAATGATACTTATATTTTTGATAAGAACGTGTCACAAAAGACTTTGAATGCATTACGAATTCCCAATGCGAAGGTTACATGGGAAATTGCCAATCAGTCGAATATAGGATTTGATGCACAATTGCTTAATAATAAATTGAGTATTAGTGCTGAGTATTTCTATAATTTGCGTACCAACATTTTATGGTATAGAAATGCTTCAGTACCATCCACTACAGGGCTTAGCCTGCCGCGCGAAAATATCGGTGAAGTTATCAATAAGGGCATAGAAATTCAAGTGGGATATCATAATAACATTGGTAATTTTACGTATCAGGTATCTGCTAATGGAGCCTTTGCAAACAACAAAATTAAATTCTGGGACGAAACACCTGGCGTTCCTGACTATCAGAAATCGACCGGCAGTCCTATGAATGCAAGATTATATTATCATGCTATCGGAGTATTTAAGGATCAAGCCGCAGTTGATGCATACCCTCATTGGACCAATGCACGTCCTGGCGATATTATATTTGAAGATGTCAATGTTGATGGAGTAATAGACGGTTTGGATCAAGTCAGGAGCAAAAAAACGACTATACCGACATTTACTGGAGGATTTAGTCTCGATTTAGGGTTTAAGAATTTTTATTTTTCCGCATTATTCCAGGGAGCGGCAGGAGCCGAAAGGTCCTACAGAATATTTCAGGGGGAGGCAGGAAACTTTTTGTATAATGAGATAAAAGATCGCTGGACACCCGAAAACCCAAGTTCCACACATCCAAGAGTAAATAACCGTAGTTTGGAATACTGGATGACTGACGGAGAACCGAATAATACCTATTATGTTAGAAGTAGTGATTACCTGAGGCTTAAGAATATTGAAATAGGTTATAATATACCATCTAATGTAACTAAAAAACTAGGTTTACAGGCACTTAGAATCTATGCCAGCGGACAAAACTTTTTAACTTTTACCGGCTTGAAAGATTGGGATCCGGAATCACCCGACAATGCTGAGAATTCTATCTGGGTTAATAGCGAGGTCTATCCATTGAACAAAACAGCAACTATAGGACTAACAGTAACTTTCTAAATTTAAATAATTATGTATATGAAAAAAATATCAATTTCACTATATATGGTTTTTGTATTGGCTTTTATGGTGATATCATCATGCAATAAAAGTGTTCTTGATACAGCACCATCCACAGAATTTCCCGAACAATCCGTTTGGTCCGATCCTGCATTGGCATCAGCATTTGTTAATAAAATATACAATGATATTCCATGGGGATGGGATATGACTTCTCGCCAAGTAGATGAAGTGCGTGAGCGGCCTGATCAGGATGATTTTAATATCAATAATATGCTAATAACACCGGATAATGCCGATTGGGGCGACTGGAATGGAAGATATAACGACATTCGGGCTTGTAATATTTTTTTGGAAAATATAGATAAACTTCCAGCAAGTATTGTTTTAGTTGATGGTAAAACAGTAAAGGATCGGTTGAAAGGTGAAATTACATTTTTAAGAGCCTTGAATTACCATAAGTTGGTCAGCTATTATGGAGGTGTACCTATAGTTACAAAGGCTTATGTATTAACTGATGATTTTACAATAGCTCGTAGCAGCTATGCCGATTGTATTAAATTTATTTCTGATGAATGCGATATCGCGGCAGGTTTATTACCCACGGTGAATACGGGTGATAACAACGGTCGGGTAACAAAAGGAGCGGCTTTATCCCTTAAATCCAGAGTACTACTTTATGCAGCAAGCGATTTGCATAATACAACACAATTTTCTGGCTTTTCTAATCCCGAACTTCTTGGATATGTTGGAGGTGATAGGACTCAACGGTGGCAAGCGGCTAAAGATGCAGCAAAAGCTGTAATTGACCTTGGAATATATAGTTTGTATAAATCAGAACCTTTGTCTGGAGAAGAAGCCACAAAAAATTATATAGATCTTTTTGTTTTACCACAAACTAGTGAGGATATTTTCATTCGCTTTTTTTCCTTAAGCGCTTCAAAAGGAGTTGGTATGTTCGAACTCTACCCGAATGGTTGGTATGGTAACGGTAGAGATGGACTTACCAGTGAAGCGATCGATAGTTATGAAATGGCTGATGGAACACTTTTTTCAAGATCTATTCCAGCCCAAAATTTAGAACCATATAAGGGTCGAGACCCACGTTTTTATGGTACGGTGATATATGAAGGAGCAAAATTGAGGCCACGTACATCCGATTTAACTACATATGATCCAATTGGAGTGATGCAGGCTGGAGTATGGGAAAAATGGGTTAATGGTGCAATGGTGCAAGTATATGGATTGGATACCCGAAATGGAATTGCAAATTCATGGAACAGCAGCCTTACCGGTACAGGTTGTCGTAAATTTTTGAATACTGCACTTGATGTATCAGCCGTATGGCAGAATAATTCGGATTTAACCTGGCGCTATTTTCGCTACGCAGAAATACTACTGAATTATGCGGAGGCGTGTATTGAATTAGGCGCATTTACTGAAGCCCAGACCTATATGAACATGATAAGAAAAAGAGCCTTCATGCCTGATGTCACAGAAACTGGCGCAGCATTAAAAGCTCGTTACCGCAACGAAAGACGCGTGGAACTTGTGTTAGAGGATCATAGACTTTTCGATGTTCGACGTTGGTTGGTCGGCTCTGAAGCCTATCATGATATGCATGGAGTTACAATTACTTATAAACTCCAACCGGATCATACAACTGCTACCATACCAACAATTGAACCGGTAAAAATCATGACCGGAAGTTGGGACAATAAAGCGTATTTTTTCCCGATTGCCAGAGATGAGGTAAATAAGAATTCATTGTTGGTGCAAAACCCTGGATATTAAATATAACTGACTTTTTTCACACGTGACCATTCATAATTTCTAATTGTGAATGGTCACATTTATATGATTCTGAATAAAAAAAGGACTCTCGACTTGCAAACGCAAACAGCGGATGTAAATTTATTTGGGAGGTTCCATAAGACCATTAATAAACAAATTATTTACGTATGAAAAAGAACAACTATTATTTGAGTATTACAATTATTGTGTTTTTATTTTTTGGTTTATCTGTTACGGCATCCACAAAAAAAGCAGTGAAACAGCTCGTTTGTGAATACAAAACAAATCCGATAGGGATCGATGTTCAGAAACCACGTCTAAGCTGGAAAATTGTTTCTGATAAAGAAAACCTGATGCAGACGGCGTATGAAATTAAAGTAACCAACCAAACGGCAAACGGCAAACTGGTTTGGGTTTCAGGCAAAGTGAACTCTTCGCAATCAGTCAATATTGTTTATGATGGTTCGGCACTAAAATCGATGCAACACCTCAACTGGCAGGTACGGATCTGGGACAACAAAAATCAAGCCTCGGAATGGAGCGAACCAGCCTTTTGGGAAATGGGTATTCTCGAACCACAGGCATGGAAAGCATCCTATATTGGCCTAAAAGAAGATGGAAAATCAAGACCCGCTCAATTTTTCAGAAAAGAGTTTTCTTTTACAAAAAAATTAAAATCAGCTCGTCTTTACATCACTTCTCTTGGCTTGTATCAGGTATTTATAAACGGCGAAAAGGTAAGCACTGATTTGTTTTCTCCGGGGTGGACAAGTTACACTAAACGGTTACAATACCAAACTTACGATGTATCTTCCCTGGTAAAGGCTAACACATCGATAGGAGCCATTCTTGGTGATGGCTGGTACCGCGGTAGTATAGGATGGGGTCAGAACAATTATTATGGCGATCAACTCGCACTTCTGCTCCAGCTTAACATTGAATATACTGATGGCACTTCAGAATTGGTTACCACTGACCCCAGTTGGAAAGCCACCACCGGGCCAATTTTATCATCTGAGATCTACCATGGTGAAACCTATGATGCCAGACTCGAAATGCCAGGATGGAATCTGTTTGGTTTTGATGATCATAAATGGGAAAAGGCCATCGCCATCGAGCATAGCAAAGAAATCCTGATAGCTTCTATAAGCAATCCTGTAAAAGCCATTCAGGAAATTAAACCCCTTAAGCTTATCAAAACACCAAAGGGAGAAACAGTTTATGATATGGGACAAAATATGGTGGGCTGGGTTCGTCTAAAAGTCAATGGAAAAAAAGGAGACCAAATCACCTTGAAATTTGCTGAGGTATTGGACAAACAAGGCAATTTTTATACAGAAAACCTTCGCGTTGCAAAGGCAACCGACACTTATTTTCTCAAAGGCGGCGGAGATGAAAATTTTGAACCACACTTTACATTTCATGGATTTCGTTTCGTGAAAATAGAAGGGCTTTCAGGAGCTCCCAATTTAAATCAGATCGTAGGCATTGTCATTCATACGGACATGGAACCTACAGGAACATTCACTTGTTCGGATACATTGATCAATCAGTTACAACACAATATACAATGGGGTCAAAAAGGTAATTTTTTGGACATTCCAACTGATTGTCCACAACGTGATGAACGGCTCGGATGGACTGGAGATGCTCAGGTTTTTTCACCTACCGCGGCATTTAATTTTAATGTTGCGGCATTTTATACCAAATGGATGAAGGATCTTGCAGCAGACCAACTTCCAAATGGGAAAGTACCTCATGTAATCCCTGATGTATTAAAAGGTGACGGTGGATCTGCTGCCTGGGCCGATGCCTCTGTTATAGTGCCCTGGACTGTCTATCTTTCGTATGGCGACACAAAAATTCTTAAGGATCAGTATGCCAGTATGAAGTTATGGATTGAATATATGAAAGGCAGGGCAGGAGAGTCCAATATATGGACCAAAGATTTCCACTTTGGAGATTGGCTGGCTTTTGCAACTACTAATTCTGACTATCCTGGTGCTACAACAGAAAAGGACCTGATCGCAACAGCATATTACTATTATTCAACGACTCTTTTGAGTAAAATAGCAAAAATCATTGGGAATAAACATGATGAAGAAGAGTATGCTATCTTGGCTGAGAAAATTAAAAAAGCGTTTAATACTGAGTTCGTTACTCCCAATGGCAGGCTTGTTTCACATACACAAACAGCGTATGTTTTAGCCTTATCCTTTAAATTACTCCCTGTAGAACTCGTTTCTAAAGCTGCCAGCTACTTAGCCGAAGATGTTAAAAAATTTGGACACCTGACCACTGGTTTTGTGGGTACTCCTTTACTATGCAAGGCTTTATCTGATTATGGTTATGGTGATCTTGCTTTTATGCTTCTTTTGAATAAAAAATATCCTTCCTGGCTGTATCCCATTACCCAGGGAGCAACCACAATATGGGAACGATGGGATGGTCAGAAACCTGATGGTTCGTTTCAGGATGTTGGAATGAACAGTTTCAATCATTACGCATACGGGGCAGTTGGTGATTGGTTGTATAGTTACGTAGCAGGTATAAATATTGATCAGGATCATCCCGGATATAAGCACTTTTTTCTCTCTCCACATCCTGGTGGGGCAATGGATCATGCAAGTGCTAAATTGTCAACAATGTATGGACCAATAGAATCAAGTTGGCAGTTGAACGACAAAAATTTTATTTATGAAATTACAATCCCTGCCAATACTTCGGCTACAATAATTTTACCGAAAGCTAAAAAAGAACAATTAATGTTGAATTCAAAACCTCTTCCATCCGAAATGACAGAAAGGGTTCAACAAGTTGTAACTTCCGTGAAAATGGAGCTTGGATCGGGAAAGTATTCTTTTAGATATACTATTTCCATTTGAATTCATTCATAAAATAAAAATGAAAATATTCAGTTAAATTCAAACTGAACGATCTTATTGAAAATGCAACATAAAGTTTCTATTGAATGGATGAAGAAGTTTCATATCGTCAAGAAATTAACTAAATTGATGATTTGTTTCTTCTTCATTTTTAGTTGCAATGGATTTCACGGATGATGTAGTATTATCTTTTCTGCAACTTTCAATTATACTTAAAAATCAATCATCAACATGCGAAAATTATTTCTCGTTTTACTTTTGTTAACTTACTCTTTGGGAATGTCCAGGGCTTTATCACAGCAAACACCTACCGCTCCCAAAAGTTTGTGTGATTATGTCGATCCATTTATCGGAACTCAGGAGATGGGGCATACTTTTCCGGGGGCAACCGTACCTTTTGGAATGGTTCAGTTGAGTCCTGAAACCGACACTGTGCAATATGATAAAAATGGCAAATACAACGGCGATGTGTATCGATACTGCGCCGGTTACCAGTATGCTGATAAAACGATTGTAGGCTTTACTCATACCCACTTAAGCGGCACGGGACATTCCGATCTTGGTGATTTTCTTATCATGCCTACCATAGGGAAGCTGAAACTAAATCCGGGAACGGCAGACAGACCCAGCAGTGGTTACCGGTCATCGTTTAGCCATTTAACCGAAGTTGCAAAACCGGGTTACTATAAGGTTAAGCTAGACGATTACAATGTTATAGCCGAACTAACCGCTTCTACTCGAGTGGGATTTCACAAATACACGTTTCCAAAAGCGGACGATGCTCATATCATTTTCGATTTAAATTACAGTATTTATAATTACGATGGAAAAGTGCTCTGGTCGTCTGTCCGAGTTGAGAATGACACGTTGGTAACCGGATACCGAATTACACGTGGATGGGCTCGAACACGGTATCTCTATTTTGCCATGGTTTTTTCCAAACCAATAAAAAAATATGGTTTTAAAAATAACGAGAAGCTGGTATATAATGGTTTTTGGCGCAAGTTCAACCAAAGTGAAAATTTCCCGGAGATGGCTGGTAAAAACATCTGTGCCTGGTTTAATTTCGATACCCAGGAAGGTGAGGAGATAAAAGTGAAATTAGCGATATCGTCAGTTAGTACCGAAGGAGCGCTGAAAAATTTGATATCTGAAATACCTCATTGGAATTTTAATCAAACCAAGGCTGAGGCTGCTGCCAGTTGGGAGAAAGAAATAGCCAAAATACAAGTTACTGCCCCCGACGATCAGAAAAAATCCTTTTACACATCGCTTTATCATACCTTTCTGAGTCCCATTACATACAATGATGTGGATGGACAATACCGGGGTCTGGATAATAACATTTATAAGGCCGATACCTATACGAACTATACCGTATTCTCTCTTTGGGATACTTATCGGGCATTACACCCGCTGTTTACTATACTTCAGCCTGCCCGCACCAGCGATATGGTTACATCGATGCTGAAACATTACGATCAAAGCGTACAAAAACTATTGCCTGTGTGGTCGCATTACTCCAATGAAAACTGGTGTATGATTGGTTACCATGCAGTACCTGTAATTGTTGACGCTTACATGAAGGGGATTCGTTCGTACAACATCGACAAGGCTTTTGAGGCAGTTATAGCTACCTCAACACATAAAAGTTATGATGGTATTGGGGCATATATGCAATATGGTTATGCCCCTTATGATCTGGCTTCTAACTCAGCATCACTTACCCTTGAATATGGATATGATGATTGGACCATCGCCAAATTGGCGCAATCGTTAGGCAAGAATGAACAAGCCAACACCTATATGAAACGGGCTTTAAGTTATCGAAACCTGTTCGATAAAAAAGCCGGCTTTATTCGAGCAAAAGATTCCAAAGGAAACTGGAAAGCGCCTTTCGATCCGCTTAAAACAACTGGCGAAGGATATATTGAAGGAAATGCCTGGAATTATACTTTTTATGAGCCACAGGATGTGGCAGGCTATATCGTTTTGGCGGGAGGTAATATACCTTTTGTTCGTCGTCTCGATTCGCTATTTACCATGCATCTTTCGGATGAATTTTTTAAAGAATCGGAAGATATTGACCGTGTAGGTATTGTAGGCGGATACGTTCAGGGCAACGAACCCAGTCACCATATTGCATACCTATACAATTGGGCTGGCGCTCCATGGAAAACTCAAGAAAAGATCAATCTGATTGTTCATTCAAAATATCTCCCAACACCTAATGGATTATGTGGGAACGACGACTGCGGACAAATGTCGGCATGGTATATTTTCAGTTCTCTGGGATTCTACCCGGTTTGCCCGGGTACTAATCAATATGTGATTGGCAGCCCATGCTTGAGTGAGGCCATCATTCGGTTAGAAAACAATAAAACGTTTACAATAAAAGCCTTGAACCTCTCGGCAAGAAATATCTATATTCAATCGGTAACACTCAATGGCAAATCATGGAATAAAACGTACATCACACACAGCAATATCGTAAGTGGAGGAGAAATCATTTTCAATATGGGTAGTAAGCCCAATAAAAAATGGGGCACTGCAGCTAATAGCCGGCCGTATTCTATTTCAACAGATGAAAAATTGTCTATTCCGGCTAATTAGTGTTTCAAAGTTTTACCCCTGACCCTGAAAGGTGAAAACTGATAAACCAACCTGTTCCTATAGGGATTGAGGGTAAAACAGGATAGTTTTTCTAAAGTGTCAAAATATAATTAAATAATTACATAATGAGGTCTTTAAAGAGGTTATAATTTATTTTAAAAACCTTGAGATTTGTCATACCCCTATGCATCTCAATCTAAAAAGAAAGACATATCTTTATTTTCTTAAAATTATCGCTAAATAAAGTTGAAAATACAACAGAATATTATTGATCCAATGAAAAACGGAAATCTTTCAGATTTCAGTAAGTTATATAGTGATTATTACGTTTTACTTTGCACAATTGCCGACCAATATTTAAAAGACAAATACCTTGCTGAAGAAGTGGTTGGAGAAGTTTTTTTAAATTATTGGGAGAAGTACAACAACATAACAATTTCCACTTCCGTGAAGGCTTATCTTGTTCGTTCAGTTCAAAACCGATGCCTGAATTACATTGAACATTCTAAAGTGGAAAAAAGGCTAAAGCAAACGATAGAAACAGAAAGCGCCATGCTGAATATTGCAGAGTCCAACGACTATCCTTTAGGTTCACTTTACGAGGTGGAACTGACTTCTCTCATAAAACAAGCCATGAATTCTCTTCCGGAGCAATGCCTTAAAATTTTTTTACTTAGCCGTGATGAGGAACTGACTTATGAGGAGATTTCCCAACGGTTGAATATTTCAGTAAATACCATTAAAACTCAAATAAAGATTGCCTTGTCAAAACTTCGCGAAAGTTTGAAAGATTATCTTCCAGCATTGATACTTGCATTTGCAGCCCTAACATAGCTTCTTCCTAAAACGTTGGTGGGAATATTAATTTATTTTTGATTTATTTTTCATCACTCTTCACCCGCAAACTATTCTCACCTGTCTTATAAGTACATTTTATCATATGAATAATTTTTTAAACGATCAGGATTTTTACGAGGATCTTATCATTCAGCATCTTTCTGAAACTATTAATGAGGAGGATTTGCTGAAATTAAATGCATGGCTTGAACTTAGTTCGAACAATAAGCACCTTTTTGAGCAAACCCGCGAAATATGGCTTTCGTCCAAAGTAGTTGATAACCTTAAAGGGTTTGATCACCGTAAAGGCTACCAGCGTTTCCTTTCAAGCACAAAAAAAACGGCATTAGAAAACGCACGGTCATCGGTAAAAACAATGATTTTTTCTTTACCACGAGTAGCCGCAGTTGTATTAATTGCTTTTGGATTAGGCATATTAGTGCACTACCTTTCGCTGAAACTTTTAGGACCAGATCTGGTCGCTCAGCAAGAAATTATTGTTCCGTTAGGATCAAAATCGAAAATAAAATTGCCCGATGGTACTATGGTTACACTGAATGCCGGTAGCAAGCTTACTTATAAAACCAGTTTTGGAAAAGTAAACCGTGAAGTATGGCTCGAAGGCGAGGGATACTTTTCAGTAGCTAAAGATAAAAAAAGAACCTTTATTGTTAAAACCGGATATCTTGATATTAGAGCTCTTGGTACCGAATTTAATGTTAAAGCTTACCCTAACGAAAAAACTATCCAGACCACTCTTGTGGAAGGTTCTGTTCAAATTGAAAAAACTTCAAGAGACTTTTCAGGTGAAAAAAAAGAGAGTTTGATTATTTTAAAACCAAAGCAACGGTATACGTTTTTAATCGACTCCGAAACGGATATCCTTTCCGCAGTTGAAAATAAAGCAACCAAGACAGGTAAAGAGGATCAAAAACCAAAAGTAATTGTGCCAAAAACAGGCATTGTATATAAAAACATAGATCCCATTCCTGATATTTCATGGAAAGAGCGGCGATGGGTTATTTCTCAGGAACAACTTGGGGATCTCGCTATTAAGCTGGAGAGAAGATACGATGTAAACATTAATTTTGCTAACGAAAATCTGAAATCATTCCGTTTTACCGGAACTTTACAGGACGAATCAATTGAGCAAGTGCTCAAAGTTATAAGCTTATCGTCTCCTATAGTATTTGATATTTATGGGAAACAGGTGAAATTTCATAATAACGATGAATTTGCTCAAAAATATAAGGGATTGTATAAATCGAATAAACACTGAGTTAAAAATTATTACTAACAAAATGGAAAGGCCTATGAGGATAAAAAACCTTTAAAAAAAACGCAGAATGCGATCAACATCCTGCGTCCTGTTTAAAATTATCAAATGGCAGTAATGTAAGAGCTACAGCCATTTAAATGTCTAATCTAAAACAAATACAAAATTATGAAATTTTTTGTAGAAAATTCTATTCCGGATCATTATCCTGGAATAAAAAAAATCTGTACAATTATGAAACTAGCCCTGATTTTAACGCTTTTCTTTGCTATTCAGGTAAATGCTACTATCTACTCGCAAAATTTTAGCCTGAAACTGAACAACGTAACTCTTAAGGACGCTTTGAAGGAAATGGAAACCAAGAGTGATTTTCGTTTTTTTTATAGCGACGATCTATTGTATCTCGATCAGAAAGTAAGCTTAGAAGCAAATAATCTTAAGGTAGATGAGGTGTTGAACAACCTCCTTACAAATTCGAAGCTTACCTATAAGATTTTCGAAAATAAACTTATTATTATCACACCGAATGAAACCCTACAGCAGAAAAAAATCACCGGATCCATCACCGATGGAACAAGTGGTGAACCTCTGATTGGTGTGAACGTTACCGTTGAAGGTACAACCGTTGGCACTGTAACCGATGCCAATGGAAAGTATAGTATTGAATCTCCAAACGCCAATGGTGTGTTGGTGTTCTCTTATATTGGGTATTTAACAGAAAAAATGACACTTTCCGGTCAAACAACCCTTGACGTAAAACTCACGCCTGATATTACAAAACTCGATGAAGTTGTAGTAATTGGGTATGGTTCCATGAAAAAGAGAGATTTGACAGGATCTGTATCCAGTTTATCCGACGAAAAACTTCTCGACCGTCCAGCAATGAACGTGGCTCAGGCAATTGGTGGTAAGGTAGCCGGTGTTAAAATTATCGAACGTTCAGGTATGCCTGGTGGCAATGCCATGATTCGTGTTCGTGGTACCAACTCGATCAATTCCAATAACGACCCGTTATTTGTGGTAGACGGTGTTGTTGGGGTTGATAATGCCTTGGGCATTTTGAACCCAAATGAAATACAAACCATTGACGTTTTAAAAGACGCCTCGGCTACAGCTATCTATGGCGCACGTGGAGCCAACGGTGTAATCATTATTACCACAAAACGTGGTGTTGCAGGTAAAACAACCGTTGAATATAACGGTTATGTGACCAGAGGAGTAAGCAAAAGGCATTTTTATGTGCTTAATGCTGAACAGATGATGTACGTGACGAAACAGGCGTTTATGAACGTAACCAAATACTCCTCAAGTCCTAACTGGGGAACCACCTTTGATGCATCCATTATTCCTGCCGACAGGTTAGCCGGTGCCACTACCTATTCCGAAATGCCACAACTTTTCGAAAAAACCACTCCTGGTGGTTATGGCGTTCCTTTACTTGGAAAAGATGGCAATTATTACAAACCAAGGTTTGATACCAACTGGGAAAATGAAATATTCAGACCTTATACTGCCAGCAACCACCAGATCAATATTCGCGGTGGGAATGAAAGAGCTAAATTTGGTACCTTCTTAAACTATACCGATGAGGATGGTTTATTGATGAATACCAACTTTACCCGTTTTTCAGGAAAGTTGAATGGTGATGTGACAGTAAATAAATGGCTTGATGTCAGCACAAATATTGGTGTAAACAAAAATAAACAACGGTTAAATGACGAGTCATTTTTCAGTGGTGGAATGGCACGTGCTGCTGTTGAAGCTTATTCCATTCTACCAATTAAATATCCCAATGATCCTTCCATTTATGGATCTTATGCGGGCAATTGGAGCAGCAATGCTGACTTCCCCGCTGGTGAAACTCCTCACAATCCGGTTCATATCAGTAACGATGTTCAAACATATGAAGATCGTACCCAGGTAACCGGTGACATTACTTTGAATTTTAAGATAACCTCCGATTTAAGCTTTAAGTCAAACTTTGCAGTCGACCTTAACTATTACAAACAAAACCGATATGCAGGTCGTTTGATTGATACCGGCAGTGAAGGTAGTGCTTATGAAAGAGTTGAAAACAAAAAATATTGGCAGAACGAAAATTATTTCAATTACAACAAAATCTTTGGAAATCATTCTGTTACGGGAATGGTTGGTTTGTCATGGATGAGGAATGCCTGGGAAGATATTGAAACGTCTAACTCCCATTTTTTTGATGACTTTTACGGTTTCCACAACATAGGTGTTGGCACAGCTACTCGTCCGGGTGTTGGCAGCTGGGACGGAATCAATTCGTTGAATTCATACTTTGGCCGTGCTTCTTATTCATTTAAAAATAAATACCTGTTCACAGCCACTGGCCGTTACGATGGTTCATCCAAATTTGGTGAAAACTCCAAATATGGTTTTTTCCCATCCGCTTCAGCAGCCTGGAGAATTTCAGAGGAAGACTTCTTAAAGAGCAATTCCACCATTTCAAACCTGAAAGTTCGCGCTAGTATCGGGCAAACAGGTAACCAGGAAATCGGTTCGTATGTAACCCAAACATTCCTTGGTTCACAAAATGTCATCATGAATGGAGCAGTTACTCCTGGTCTGTTCCCTAATTCGGTTGGTAATCCTGATCTGAAATGGGAAAAAACAACACAATACGATGCTGGTGTTGACTTTGGATTATTCGATAACCGTTTGATGGTTAATTTTGACTACTATCATAAATTGACCGAAGACATGCTTCTGGATGTACCATTACCACGATCTACCACAACCGGCAGTGTTAAGATGAATTACGGTACGATTGAAAACAAAGGGTTCGAAATTAGTATTAATACCCATAACGTAAAAAGTTCCAATTTTAACTGGTATACCGATATCGCCTGGAGTGCCAATAAAAATACAATTATTAAACTTGGTCCTACACATGCTGATATTCTTCGTAACTATTGGGTTGGCGGAGCAAACACCATCCTTCGTGAAGGTGAATCGGTTGCTTCTTTCTTCGGTCTAAACCGTCTTGGTACATACAGTACACAGGAAGCCAGCCTTGCAGCCCGCTACAATTTGGTACCTGGTGATGTGAAATACGAAGATAAAAACGGAGATGGTGTCATCAGTTTTGTTTCTGATGGTGGTGTACTTGGAAGTGCATTCCCAAAATGGGATATGAACTTTGCCAACAACTTTGACTTCAAAAACTTTGATTTTAGCATTGATATCCGTTTTTCATACGGTGCTAAGAAAGAAAACAGAACAAACCACTCATCAGAAGACCGTCAGGCAATGGCCAATGGTAAAAATTCCATTCTGAATGCATGGCGTCCCGATCACCAGAATACCGATATCGGTCAGGTTCGTCCGGGTAATGGTGGTGCTTACTACCAAACCTTCCCCGATACCCACTGGATTGAGGATTGCTCATTCATCAGAGGCGATGGGATGACCCTTGGTTATACCCTTCCAAAAACAGTGCTCAACAAATTTGGAATGACAAAAGTAAGATTCTATACTACCGCCAAGAACTTCTTTGTGCTTACCAAGTATACCGGATACGATCCTGAAGGCAGTGACCGTGACAATATGGACGGTATCACACCTGGTATGGATTTCTTTATGTATCCACGTCCTACAACCTATACGCTGGGTGTAAACATTGTTTTCTAACTTAAATAAAAGAAAAGAAATGAAATATATATTATTTTTAGCACTAGGACTGAGCCTTACGCTGGGTTCGTGCAAGAAATTTCTGGAAGAAACACCAACCGGTACTTTAACAACCGATGCTAACATTACCAGTGCAGCAGGGGGATTAGCATTGGCCACAGGCCCATACAGATCATTACAGGATTGGTGCGGCGGTGGAGACCAATGGGGTAAAAGCCTTCCGGCTTCTCTCGAGTATTTCACAGGAAAAGCTTATTCCCAATATCAGGGTTCCATTTTAAATGTATACGAAGGCAATTCCATTGCAGGAGATTATGACTATTTTATCAACGAATGGAATAACTGGTATCGTGGTGTGAGGGATTGCAACAATTCTATAGTCATGTTACCTAAAGTAGCAGGGTTAACTGCCGAACAGAAATCTGCTTACCTTGGAGAAGTTCGTGCACTTCGTGCATTTTATTACTTCTGTCTGGTACGCTATTATGGCGATGTTCCTTTAAACACATCTGTTTTAACAGATATTTCGCAGGCTCAACGCCCTCGCACATCTTTAAAAACTATTTATGACAAGGTTATTGTACCCGATCTTGAATATGCCGTAAATGAAAGCTCATTGGCCGATGTACAATCCTCAACCGGTCGTGTCACAAAACTGACTGCCAGAACCATTCTTGCCGATGTTTATCTGACTATGGCCGGATATCCTTACCAGGAAGTGAATGCTGGTGGAGACTCCACAAAAAGATGGTGTGCCGATGGTCTTTGGACGATGACGGAATACCCTGTAAATAATTCCAGCGCCAAGGAGCTATTGCAAAAAGCAAAAACTCAGCTCGATTTTCTCTATGGCAAGATGAGCCTTGGAAAATACAGCGATTTACGCAACTCATCCATGAACAATAAGGGTGAAGCTATCTTCCAGGTTCAATACCTTGCAGGTACCAGACAAAATGATATTGTTCAGGTTTGTTTGCCATTGGCCAGCCAGATTTCATACAACGACGAAAATGGTACGTTTATTCCTAGTTTGGGTTACCACGATTCGTATAATTCAAAGGATTTACGTGTTCAGGAACGTCAGTATTTCTTCACCAGCGACACCAAATCGAAAAAATACGATGTTAACGAATCTCCTGCCGCTAAATTTCCGATGCCATTCCTGTTTAAATATTATGATGTCGATAAAATCAAAAATAATATCGAATCAAGTTTGAACTGGCCATTGTACCGTTATTCCGATGCATTGTTAATGCTTACCGAAGTAAACTGGACTCTTAACCAAATGGGTGTTTCAGTTGCTGAAGCCGATGTTGTGAAAGGTATCAATGCAATCAGGACCCGGGCACTTTTACCAACATATGCCGGAGCAGACGTTTCTTTGAAGAACATCATGGCTGAACGTGCTTACGAACTCATCTTCGAAAACAAAATGCTCTGGGATATGAGACGCACCCGTAAAGCCCTTGTAAACGGAAGCGGTGAGTTTAAAGCGTTGGAGAACCTTGTTGGGCATCAACCAACGAGTTTTATCTTTCAGTTTTCACCAAAACATCTTTTGTCACCAGTTTCGGGTACCGAAATTGACAATAACAAGAAGTGTCTTCAGAATTTTGGATGGGCACCCATACAAGTTGGCCAATAAAATGATATAATTAAAAAGTTAAACTTATGAAAATGAAAAAAATTATATTTATATTATGTGTGCTCATATCAGTCTTTGGTTGTAAAAAACAAGATTATTTTGAGATACCCACAAACCCTGATGGATCTGTTTATCTGACTGGTGTATCCAGTACGAAAACAGATGGCATAAGCACATTGGACGGTTCATTCACAGTAACCACAACCTTTGCTACCGCCAAAGTTGGCGATGTGATGAATGTAGAATTACTTCAACTTCAACTACCTCCAAACGGTGGTTCTGCCAAGCAATTGTTACCGATGGCCGGAACACAAAAAACTGCTACCATTGGAAGTGATATGAAAGCAACAATAACTTATTCGCGCGATGAGGCAAAACTAATTGCAGCAGGCGATTATGTGACTGTCGTTTTTAATGGTGCAACCGACTATGCAAAACAAAGAATTGACATGGTACCTGCAATTACTGCATCAAAGCCAAAAGTTGGTTCCCTAGAAGTTGACGTTGCCCGTACTGCCGAAACAGCTAATTTTATTGTAACGGTAGGGCCAAAATCGGGTGCCTTCGCTGGTTCCCTTTTAGCAAAGAGAAAGAATGGGAAAAACGATGCCTGGGTAACTATTCCCGGCCCGTTTACCGGAATCCAACCTTTCCTTGTTCCTATCACAGGAAATGATTTTGCGGCCGGAAAAGACACCATGTTTTATTCGTTCTCAGCTACTGCCGCATCTTATACAGACGAAGTGACTCAAACCGTCATTGTTCGTGATCCGTACTTTTTCGTGAAAAAGTCAAATATGCTTACACTTGGCGGATCTTCAGCCGGTTTGAATCTTATCAAAAATGCCGCTGTTGCTGAAACCGATGCCAACGCAATGATTGCCATTTCCGGTGATCTTATCTTAAAAGGTGGTTCTGCATTTATTGCTGCCGGGAAGTCAATTTCGTTTGTACAAACTACCGCAACGGTATATGATGCAAATAACCTTACCAATACCAAAGCTTTATTTGCAGCCGGAACACCTGCAATAACGGCCGATCCTATCGGAGGAACTGGTGTTTATATCTATAAGGTTGTAAATGGGTCACTTGCTTCAGATGTTTTCTTCGGGTTGATTAAAGTAACAGGAGTTGTACCAGGCGTTTCAGTATCATTTGAATACAGAATTGGAGACCAGTATGCTCACCTTGCCGTAATTCAATAAATGTTTTTTTTGACTTAAGCACTGTTACAATTGTAACAGTGCTTTTTTTCTATTTTGTTCATTATTTTTATGTTTTAGTTGTTTTTCAAAACGAACTTATATTACTACACGCAGTTCTTATGAGAAAAATCCACATTCTACAGATTATAATACTTATCTTTATTTCTATACCTCTAATAGGACAATCAGAAAAAAAATCAAACATAACTTTCAAAAATGCACCGGTTCTTTTTAAAGAAGGAAACAAAGAGTATCAACAAATTTTAGCAACATGCAAATCCGATAATCCTTCCCAAATTATTTTTTATATTGCAGGTAAAGAAATACAAAAAGCAACGCTTACCAAAGGCGATAATCAATTTTTACTCACTGTTTCGGCTGTTTCTACTCCTAAAAAAATTATCATAACGGTTAAGGGCGACAACTTTTTTGGCGGTAATTATCCCGTCACACTCGCTCCCATTAGAAAGTGGGAAATTTTTCTCGTACAGCATTCGCATACGGACATTGGCTATACGCGACCGCAATCTGAAATACTTGCCGAACATATGCGTTATATCGACTATGCGTTGGATTATTGCGATCAAACTGATGCATTACCCGGAGAAGCCAAATTTCGATGGACTTGCGAATCAGCCTGGGTGACCCGCGAATACCTCCGCTCACGCCCCTCATCACAGATTGAACGATTAAAAAAACGAATCGCCGAAGGTCGAATCGAAGTAACCGGAATGTATTGCAACATGGCCGAAATTGCGGACGAAAACATTATGACAGATTTTCTTCAACCGCTAAAAGAATTCAGCAAATTGGGCATCCCGGTAAAAACTGCCATGCAGGATGATGTAAACGGTATCGCCTGGTGTATGCCCGATTATTTTAAAAATACCGGGGTCAAATACCTTAATATGGGCATTAACGAAACACGTTCCATCTTACCTTTCGATAAACCAACCTGTTTTTGGTGGCAAGCTCCATCGGGCGAGCGTTTGTTGGCTTTCAGGGCCGATCATTATATGACTGGAAATTTTTACGGTTTCGAAACCAAATCAATTAAAACAGAAGCTTTACTGAATCACTTGATCGAAATAGATGAAAAAAAATATCCTTTTGATAAGATAGCAATTCAGTTCTCGGGTTATTATACCGATAACTCTCCACCTTCCACGGCAGCATGCGAATTAGTGAAAAAATGGAACGAAAAATACGAGTATCCTAAACTTAGGTTATCCGTTGTTAGTGAGTTTTTTGAATACATAGAAAACAAATATGCTTCCTCCCTGCCTGTGTACCGGAATGCCTGGCTCGATTGGTGGACAGATGGTTATGGATCAACATCGCGTGAAACGGCAGAAGTTAGGAAAGCCCAAAACCTCAAACAGGTGGATGAAGGCATGTTTGCCATGGTATCAGCCCTGGGTGGAGAATTGAATCCTTCTTTGGAAAGCAATTTAGATCACATTAACGAAAATGCAATTTTTTTCGATGAGCATACCTGTGGTGCGGATGAAAGCATCGATCACCCTTATTCTGAAAACTCCACCAGACAGTGGCTTCAAAAGGGGGCGTATGCCTGGGAAGCCCTTAAAAAAGTAACACTCCTTAACGAGGAAGCGCTTGCCCGATTACAGGAAAACATGAAAAAGGCAGATTTCCCAATCATTTATGTCATCAACTCCATGGGTTGGGAACGATCGGGTTCTGTCGAACTTTTTATTGATTATGAAGTGCTTCCGCTTAATAAAAAATTCAAAATTACCGACATTTCAACAGGTAAAGAAGTTTTCGGTCAGGTTGTTCACGAACGCCGTGAAGGAGCTTACTGGATTTTGGAGGTTCAGAATGTCCCGGCTCTTGCATTTAAAGCATTAAAGATTGAAATTACAAATGAAACAGCCAATCAACCAATTGAAAATAATAGTACCGAGATTCTTGAAAATACCTTTTATAAATTGGTTATCGACAAAACAATGGGTGCTATAACCAGTTTGTTCGACAAAGGATTAAACCTTGAAATTGTTGATGTTCAAAATCCTTGGAAACTCGGCCAAATGATACGTGAAACTCTTCCTGACCGGAATAAGATGACTCCTTCACATTCAACAGTGTCGAATGTAAAAATTGAGCATGGTACTAACGGGCTGGTATGGGAGAGCATTCGCATCTCAGCAGATATGGACGGTTTTGAAAAAGGGAAAGAAAATGATCCCAAAGGACTTCAATTGGAGATCCGGCTTTTCAAAAATGTTAAAAAAATTGATCTCCAATTTAAAGCTGCCAAGGAAATTGTAACCACGCCTGAAGCGCTTTATGTGGCTTTCCCGTTTTCACTGCCTCAATCAAGAATTGTTTTCGAAACGATTGGCGGAATCCTAACACAGGGACAACAACTCCCGGGATCGTCCTCTGATTGGAATGCTGCCCAGAACTTCGTTTCTATTCGTGGTAAAAGTGGACAAATCATTGTGGTCAGCAACGAAATACCGTTGTGGCATTTCAGCGATTTTAATATGGGAAAATTTGAACGATACCCCAAACCCGGAAAACCATGGATCTATTCCTGGGTGATGAACAATTACTGGTTTACCAATTTTCGTGCATTTCAGGAAGGAGGATTTCATTGGGGATACCAGTTGACATCCACAAATGATACCACCAACACCTATGCCACTAAATTTGCTTGGGGCGAACGAAATGCCTTTGCCACACGTACCTTCCCCTCGGGGAAAAATGAATTTCAAACCCCGGTTACTGAAACCATTCGTGTAACAGGTTCTCCCAATGCCCTTCTTGTCAACAGCAGACCGTCTTTTAAAAACAGCAAATCGATCATCTTGCATTTTAGGGAATTGGAAGGGAAAACGGCCGAATTAAAGCTGGAATCAAAAATTGCCGGTCGTTCAATTAAACAAATGATTGAAGTAAATGTGATTGGAAAAGAAATTGGCAATGCCATACCTTCGATCTCGCTTAAACCATTTGAGGTAAAATTTGTAGAAGTTCAGTTTTAGAATATTCAAATCGGTTTTTTAACCTCATCATCATTTACTAATTTCTCTAACTTTTCGAAAACTATGAACCGACGATCTTTTATACAAAGCAGCAGTCTTGCATCAATTGGAATGATGGCTGTCCCAACAATGGCTCTCTCATCAAACAACAGGTTGATGGATGAAAAAGCGATTAAAAAAGTCCACCTGATTTTTAAAACACATCTTGATGTTGGTTTTACAGATTTGGCAGCCAATGTGATTAAAACTTACATGGAAGAGTTTATCCCTGGGGCTTTATCTCTTTCGGAAAACCTTAGAAATAAGCACCAAAGCGATCGTTTTGTATGGACCACAGGTTCATGGCTCATTTATGAATTCCTGGAAAAGGCAGATAATTCAATGCGCAAACGGATGGAAAAAGCTATTGAGGCCGGTGATATTGTTTGGCATGGATTGCCTTTCACGCTGCATTCCGAATTGGCTGATCCGTCGTTGTACGATTTGGGATTTCAATTGTCTTCCAATCTCGATAAACGGTTTGGTAGAAAAACCATTTCAGCTAAGATGACAGATGTTCCCGGGCATACACGAGGCATTGTATCTATTTTGGCCAAAAATAACATTGAGTTTCTTCATATTGGGGTCAATCCAGCCAGCATGCCGCCTGATGTTCCACCACTTTTTGTATGGCGGGCTCCCGATGGCGCCGAAATTGTGGTGATGTACCAGAAGGATTATGGTAGCCAAATGGTACTTCCTGGTAATCACACTGCTGTAGCTATTTGTTTTACCAGCGACAATCATGGTCCGCAAAAACCTGAGCAAATAGCTCAAATTTACGCCGATTTGCGCAAACAATTCCCAAATGCCGAAGTATCTGCATCCACGCTGAATGCCATCGCCAGTGAAATTTCTCTAATTCGACCACATTTACCAGTGGTTACTCAGGAGTTGGGCGATACATGGATACATGGTGGAGGAAGTGATCCATTAAAGATCGCACAATTTAGAGAGATGTCCCGTTTACGGACAAAATGGTTAAAAGATAAATCGCTCAAATTTGGGGATACAACTGATCTCGCCTTTGGAATTCCGCTGCTTATGATAGCTGAACACACATGGGGTTTGGATGTAAAAACATTTCTTAATGACTGGAATATCTATTCCCCGGTGGACTTTAAAGCAGCCCGATCTAAACCGAATTTTAAGTTAATGGAGCAATCGTGGAATGAGAAACGACAATACATCTATGATTCCATAGCACAACTTCCTGAAGATAAAGCTAAAGAAGCAAAAGAAAAAATACAAAGTCTGAAACCCGTTCTTGCTAACAGTTCAGATTTTACTAAAATAACTAATATTGAAAAAGAAATAGATACTCGCTTTTTTATACTGAAAATAGATACAGCAACCGGTGGAATTATAAATCTTAAGGATAAGGCTTCCGGATTTGATTGGGCTAATGAGCATAATCCGCTTTGCTTGTTTTCATATCAAACCTTTTCACAAGCCGATTATAACAGATACCTTGACCAATATCTCACTCAAAAAACTTCGTGGGCGATAGGCGATTTTGGGAAGACAGGGCAGGAGGTTGGTCATGCCTTATCCCGAACCTGGATGCCTTCGTTAAAGGAAGCTTTCATAAAAAAGGATAATAACGGTCAAAAGGTATTACTCTATCTCGAAATCATTGATGATAAAGGTATTGCAGTTGGAGGAAGTCCCCGAAATATTACCATTGAACTATTCTTTCCGAATGAAAAAAACGAACTTCAGGTTACCCTTCAGTGGTTTAATAAACCGGCTTACCGGCTTCCGGAGGCATCCTGGTTTTCATTTATTCCTCCGGTTCAAAATGGTTCATGGATTATCAATAAGATGGGACAAGACGTCAACTTTAGAGATGTTATTAAAAATGGCAACAGAAAACTCCATGCTTCGATGGATGGAATTCGATTCGAGAACAATACAAATAAGTGTTCCATCGAATCATTAGATGCACCATTAGTGGCTCCTGGAGAACGTAATCTCCTCAATTTTGACAATCGCTTGCCAGAAGTAAATGAAGGTGTTCACTTTTGTCTTCACAACAATGTGTGGGGAACCAATTTTGCCATGTGGTTCGAAGACGACATGAAATACCGGTTTGTATTTAAAGGATAAGGTTAACCATAATTCACAACTATATATGGGAAAAAAAATAAGCTTAATTTGGATTACGCTGCTAATATTGAATTCATGTACAAATAAAGATTTCTCCCTTTATGTTGATCCAAATATTGGAAGTGTAGCTCCATTACTAACCACAAAAAATCCTACTGTTCATCGTCCACACAGCATGGTTCGGGTATTTCCTGTTACCAAGCCTGGGTTGAATGATCGTTATTTAAGTGACAAAATTTACGGATTTGCACTTAATATGCCTGCTTACCGTATGGGATATGTTACCGAATTGATGCCCACAAGAGGCAAGCTCTTAATTAATAGGAATGAATATGCGTCGTTATATGACCACGATCTGGAAGATGTTCATCCATGGTATCATAAAGTTCTGCTCGAAGATTATAATATCGAAGCCGATTGGACCACAACTGAGCGTGCTGTCATCTATCGATTTAAATTTAATGGTAAGGATTCGAACAATATCATCTTTCGTTCGGTACATATAGCTTCTTTTAAAATTGTAGGAACCAATGCAATCCAGGGATGGGAAGAATTTGAGAAGACCAGGCAATTCTTTTATGCCGAATTTAGTGAGCCATTTGAAAGATCGGGATCGTTCGAATCAGGTAACTTAAAAACCGGGACCGAAATTACCGGGAATGCCATTGGGGTATATATGGGTTTTTCTAAGCTGGAAAAACCTCTTGAGGTTCGTGTTGGCATTTCGTATATCGATGAAAAACAAGCGACTGAAAATCTAAATAAAGAGACCAATAATAAAAAATTTGAGTCTTTAAAAGATGAAAGCCACAAAATATGGGCAAATGAGCTAGGAAAAATTAAGGTGGAAGGTGGCACAGAACGTGAAAAACGAATTTTTTACACATCACTTTACCGTTCTATGGAGAGGATGGTTAATATCTCAGAAGATGGGCGCTATTTCAGTGGTTACGATGGTAAAATCCATAATGACGGAGGTAGGCCTTTCTATGTAGACGACTGGCTTTGGGATACTTATCGCAGCCTTCACCCCTTGATGTTGATTCTCAATCCATCCCAACAGGCAGATATGGTTGAGTCGTATACTCGTATGTACGAACAAAGTGGCTGGATGCCTGGTTTCCCTCAGTTTTATGGCGATTTTCCTGCGATGATCGGTTTTCATTCCGCCGCACTGATTTGGGATACTTATCAAAAAGGCGCTAAGAATTTTAATGTAAACAAGGCTTATGAAGGATTAAAAAAAAATGCCATGCAGGGGACCATGTTGCCATGGCGAGTGGGTCCTATGTGTTCACTTGATAGCTTCTACCAAAAAAACGGATGGTACCCGGCTCTTCCAGAAGATAGTTTAGAATCAATACCAATGGTTCATGGGTTCGAGAAACGACAGGCTGTTGCCGTCACTCTGGAGCATAGCTTCGACGACTGGTGTCTGGCTCAGCTGGCCAAAGCCCTTGGGAAAAATACCGATTACGACTATTTCATGAAACGGGCGAAGAATTATCGCAATGTTTTCAATCCGGCAACAGGATTTATGGCTCCTAAAATGGCGAATGGTAAATGGGTTGAACCATTCGATCCTCAATTATCCGGAGGAGTGGGAAGCCGCTCTTTTTATGCTGAAAATAACGCATGGACATGGAATTTCAGCGTACAGCAAGACATACCCGATTTGATAAAATTATTGGGAGGAAACGATGCATTTGTACATCGATTGGATGCTCTATTTAACGAACCAACACATATCTCTAAATGGCAGTTTATGGGTCAGTTTCCTGATGCTACCGGATTGAATGGGATGTTTGTCACAGGCAACGAACCTTCATTTCACATCCCATATCTCTATAATTATGCCGGCCAGCCTTGGCGAACACAACGACGAATTCGAGAAATCATGGATATGTGGTTCGATGACCGTCCTCTCGGAATCCCAGGCGATGAAGATGGCGGGGGACTTTGCTCTTGGTATGTATTTTCGGCCATGGGCTTCTTCCCTGTAACTCCCGGAAGTGGTGAGTATGCCATAGGCAGTCCGTTTTTCAATTCCATAAAAATTCAACTTCCTGATGGAAATATATTTTCTCTCGAAGCTAAAAACTGTTCCAAAAGGAACAAATACATACAATCGGCAACCTTGAACGGTAAAGCCCTGACAAAACCATTTATCAATCACACCGACATTATTCAGGGTGGTAAACTTCGTTTGATCATGGGTGACCAACCAAATAAAAACTGGGGTTCACGATTGAAATAAATATTCCCACATCATCATTTAAAACCAGCTACAAATAAAAAAATTAATTACTTCAGCATTGTCAGCATTTATTTTATGGGCGATTTGTTTGCCAACGTGGTCTACAACCAATGAATGGAATGGAATTCCATGGAGAAATACTAACGCTCCTTTACCCAAAGACACCATCCATGTGATCGGACATGCCCATATGGATATGAACTGGCTCTGGACTTATTTCGAAACCATGAAAATGGCCAACGACAACCTCAGGCAAACAGTGGCCTTCATGGAGGAATTTCCCGACTTTACCATGCTTCAGAGCCAGGCTTCAGTATATAACTTCGTAGAAAAGGTGGATCCTCCCCTGCTGGAGAAAGTTAAAAAATATGTGCAAGCAGGTCGTCTTGAACCTGTTGGTGGAATGTGGACAGAGGGTGATATGAACATGTCAACCGGAGAAGCCATCAGCCGTTCCTTTCTTTTGGGACAACGTTATTTTCAAAGCCGTCTGGGACGGATGGCAAACATTGGCTGGTTACCCGATAATTTTGGACACATCTCACAAATGCCCCAGATTCTTAAACTGGCCGGTTGCGATTATTTTTATTTCCATCGTTGTAAACCTTTCAAAGGAAGCTTTTGGTGGGAAGGAAGCGATTCCTCAAAGGTATTGTGCTATGCAAACGATAACTATAATGGTGATATTACCCTGAAACTCAAAGATGAGTTACAAAAGATCGCTCCTGATAAACACCGCATCCTTCAAATAACGGGTGTTGGCGACCATGGAGGCGGCCCCACACGTGCAAACATTGACATGGTGCATCAGCTTGACAAAACTCCCGGATACCCTGCCGTAAAATTTACAACTGCAGGAAATTTTTTCAGTAAGTTATCCAAAGAAATGAGTGGCCGGCCAACCCATCATGGCGAAATGCAGTTTATTTTTGAAGGTTGCTATTCCAATGTTTCTGATATCAAAGAAGGAAACCGCAATTGCGAAAATTCTCTATATAGTAGTGAATTCTTCAATACCCTACGCTGGTTAAACGGCGATAAATATCCTGCTGAAGAACTACGCGAGCTCTGGACAACAATAGCTTTTAACCAATTCCACGACATTCTTCCAGGATCGGCAATTAACGAAGCCAACAAAGAAGCTGTGGCACGTTATGCCGAAGTTCTTCGTAAGTCAACCGAATTACGCGACAATGCTTTCCGTAAAATGGCCGATGAAGTCAAATTTCAAACCGGCCTGGGACAACCTGTTGTTGCCTATTATCTTCAGCCCTATGGCAAAAAAACAATTGTTGAAGCCACTGTTTATTCTCACGAAGAACCGATTTCGGTCAAAGTAGCCTCGTGGGGTGAAAATTATTATGGTAAAGGCTTTACTGCAGTAGATAAAGGAAACACTGATGCAGCAAAGGTTACTAATGAAAATGGGAATTTTTTATCTCCCGATTATGCAAAAAAGGAAATAAAATCCAATGAAAACGTTGCTTCAGTATTGGTTCGGGATGGATTGGGGAAAACGTATCCGGCTCAGATTGTATATTCAAAACCTACCCCTCCCGGTTTTACTTCAAAAGTTCAGTTTATCGTTGACAACATGCCCACAGGCGGATATAAAACCTTTTATATAGATGTGACTAAAAAGGGTGAATTCAAAAATCAAATTCCATTCGTAGACAATCAATTCGAAACCGATTTCTTTACAATCAAGTTTGATATGAGTACAGGCGGCATTGTTAGCTTGTTCGACAAACGCACAAAGAAAGAATTTGTGAAAGAAGGCGGACAATTGAATACCTTGGAAATATTTCTGGAAGATAAGAAAGGTGGAATGAAATCATGGACCATCAATAAAATTGTCGGGAAGGAGATAGTAACCAAAGTGGGCAGTGTGATGGTAGTTGAAAACGGCCCGGTAAGAGCATGTGTTGAAACTGTTAAAACTTGGGGTAAATCAAGATTTATTGTACGTACATATATTTACCGTGCATATCCCCGCATTGATTATGACATGGAAGTACATTGGCTTGAAACCGGGAGCGACAGCACCGACTCTCCTATGTTAAGAGCCATATTTCCGATTTCGATGGATCATTCAAAATTTTATTCACAAGTTCCCTTTGATGTGGTTGAAAGGCCTATTGACGGCAAAATAAATGGCAAAGATGCCCCTTCATTTCTAAAATCCCAGTCAAATATTTACGGGGTTGAAGCCGAAATGAATGACGGACAGGAAGTACCTGCCCAAAAATGGGTGGATGTAACTGACGGTAAAGTAGGTATTGCGCTTTTAAACAAAACAAAATATGGCCATTCCTATCACAATGGTGACTTGAGACTGACTTTGATGCGGGCAGCCGGTAACCCTGACATATATCCCAACCTTGGTAAATTCAACATCAGGTATGCGCTTTTTCCACATTCTGGTGACTGGAAAAACCAGGTTTGGGCAGAGGGAGACAACTTTAATATACCCGTCTATGCTGCTGAA
This sequence comes from Bacteroidales bacterium, assembly GCA_038213375.1. GTDB lineage: Bacteria > Bacteroidota > Bacteroidia > Bacteroidales > JAAUTT01 > JAAUTT01. Next base: position 56,092 of record JBBQTB010000018.1, read on the forward strand.
CCACCTTCTTTGTCGCTGGTAAAAAATCATGCTACCCGCCCTGAAGAAGAATCTTTCTTTTCAGTGAGTGAACCCAATGTGATCATGACAGGTATGAAACAGTCTGAAGAAACTGAAGAGCTCGTTGTTCGGTTAGTGGAGATCGAAGGCAGGGAAACCAACACCAAAATCAACCTGCCAGTATCTGTTAAGTCTGCGCGACGCCTTAACTTACTTGAGTTTCCATTATCGAATGCTGCAACGCCGGAAATTCTTGGGAAAACAATTCAACTGAAGCTGAAACCTCATGAAATAGTTACACTTGGAATTAAATATTGAAAGCTTCAAAATTGTACCCAAATATTCGACCATAAAAATTAAATTTGAGAATACTTGAGTTTATATAAATTAGACATGTTATTACTGCTTTTTTCAACCTCCCAACCCTCCTTCTAAGGAGGGCTAACTTGGGCAGTGCAAGGCACAAGTTATTGTCCCTTTTTACGGGGTTGGGGTTAATTTTGATTAAGTCAACGACATTGTTATTTAAACTCTAATGTCTACTTTTTATTTGACAATTTTGATATTGTATCTAATTAATTACATGTACTTTGTAAATATAAATTTAATCTATATCTCTTAAAACAATACAAATGTTTAAAACGAAAATTTTTACCAGTTTCTTACTCCTCTTTTTTATTTGCGAAAATTTTATTGCTCAAACGGTCGATCGGCTAACTGATCCCGTTAACTGGGTAAATACCCTGATGGGATCCCAATCGAAGTACAGCTTATCTAATGGAAATACTTATCCTGCAATTGCCTTGCCCTGGGGAATGAATTTTTGGTCGCCACAAACTGCCAAGATGGGCGATGGATGGATGTACAATTATGAATCTGATAAAATTCGCGGGTTTAAACAAACCCATCAGCCAAGCCCATGGATAAATGATTATGGTCAATTTTCAATTATGCCGGTTACTGGAAAACTTACGTTCGTGGAAGAAAAACGAGCCAGTTGGTTTTCGCACAAAGCTGAAGTAGCAAGACCTTATTACTATAGCGTTTATCTGGCAGAACATGATGTAACCACCGAAATTACTCCCACGGAACGGGCTGCCATGTTTAGATTTACTTTTCCGCAAACCGACAAATCATATGTGGTAATCGATGCCTTCGATCGGGGCTCTTATATTAAAATTATCCCCGCCGAAAATAAGATTATTGGTTACACAACCCGAAATAGTGGAGGTGTTCCTGCTAATTTCAAAAACTATTTTGTAATTATTTTTGATAAACCTTTTTCAAATTCATCTGTTTGGAAAGATACCGTTTTGGTGGCCAATATTAAGGAATTAACTGACAAACATGTTGGAGCAGCAATCGGATTTGCAACAAAAAAAGGTGAAAAAATTACCGCCCGTGTTGCATCATCATTTATCAGCTTTGACCAAGCTGAACTGAACCTCAAAGAGCTTGGTAATGATAATTTTGACCAGGTTAAACTAAAAGCACATGACATATGGAACAAGGAATTAGGTCGCATCTCAGTCGAAGGTGGTTCGGTTGACCAGACACGCACATTCTATTCCTGCCTTTATCGCACCATGTTATTTCCGAGGAAATTTTATGAGATTAATGCCGAAGGAAAAATTATGCATTATAGTCCCTACAATGGAGAAGTGCTGCCAGGTTATATGTTTACCGACAATGGTTTTTGGGACACGTTTAGAGCGGTATTCCCTTTCTTCAACCTTATGTATCCAACACTTAATGCGCATATTCAGGAAGGACTTGTGAATGCATACAAAGAAAGCGGGTGGTTGCCCGAATGGGCCAGTCCCGGACATCGCGATTGTATGATTGGATCGAACTCTGCTGTAAACATTGCTGACGCCTACTTGAAGGGAGCTCGTGGTTATGATATTAACACATTATACGATGCCGTTTTGAAGAATTCCGAAAATGAAGGTCCAATGTCGTCGGTTGGTCGTTTGGGTGTGAAGTATTACAACAAACTTGGTTATGTACCTTACGATGTAAAAGTAAATGAGAATGTAGCTCGTACATTAGAGTATGCGTTTGCCGATTTCAATATCTATCAATTAGCAAAAGAGTTAAAGCGTCCACAGGAGGAAATTGATCGGTTTGCCAAACGTTGCCAGAACTACCGTAACGTATTCGATCCCGAAACCAAGCTGATGCGAGGTCGTAATTTGGATGGAAAATTCCAAACTCCATTCAGTCCATTTAAATGGGGTGATGCATTTACCGAAGGCAATAGCTGGCATTACACCTGGAGCGTACTTCATGATATTGAAGGCCTGATAGGATTGATGGGAGGGAAGAAACAGTTTGTTTCCATGCTCGACTCGGTATTTGTAGTTCCTCCTATTTTTGACGATACATATTACGGGGGCACCATTCACGAAATTCGCGAAATGCAGATTATGAATATGGGTAATTATGCCCATGGGAATCAGCCTATTCAACATATGATTTATTTATATAATTATGCCGGGGAACCATGGAAAAGCCAATATTGGGCAAGGGAAGTGATGAATCGCCTTTATACCCCTGCACCCGATGGATATTGTGGCGATGAGGACAACGGACAAACCTCGGCATGGTACGTTTTCTCGGCAATGGGTTTCTATTCGGTTTGTCCGGGGGTAGACCAATATGTAATAGGCGCTCCTTTATTCAAAAAAATAACCATCCAGCTCGAAAACGGGAAACAAGTGAACATATTGGCTCCTAACAACAATGCAGAAAATAGGTACATTGGTTCAATGAAAATGAATGGTAAAGAGTATTCCAAAAACTGGCTGAGCCATAAAGCATTGATGCAAGGTTGTACCCTTGATATTGAAATGACTGCTTTGCCCAATAAATTGAGGGGGATTGCCAAAGAAAATTTTCCATATTCATTTTCAAATGAGGAGGTTATACAGGTTAAAAAATCAAAACAATAAATCAAAAATTAAATCTATTTATAATACTATATTACAGATAGTTAATTGATGGGCAAATGCGCAATGATATTGATAATAAAACCTTTGCATTTTTATAATGCAAAGGTTTTTATAATAAATGATGTAAGTACCAAGTGTAAATAATACAAGATGTAAATTTCTTATTTATAGCTTGTTGATAATTATTATGTCAGATTGTTAAATTGCGTTGTATTTTTTTCCAATGTTCACCACATAAGGAATGATTGTTAATGCTACCACTTTATATTATTATCTTTGAACTCTTCAAAAAGTCATGATGCAACAAAATGACAAGAATTTAGTTTTAAAAGTTAAACAGGGAGACGAAAGTGCTTTCAATGCACTTTTCTATCAATACCATAGCCGGGTATATAATCTGTGTCGCAAATTTCTTACTCTCAAAGAAGATGCGGAAGAAGTTGTTCAGACCGTATTTCTTGCTTTATGGGAAAACAGGAAACAACTGGATGAAAATCAACCCATAATCCCTTATATCCTCACCATTGCAAAGCACTGGATATATAATTTCCTGAGGAAAAGAGTTTACCAGAAAGCTTTTCTCGACTATTTAGCAACGAAAGACGATTTGCTTGATTTTGTTACCGAAGATGAAATATCTTATCATGATTTGCAGAATCTTTTGGAAAAATTGATGAAAGAGCTCCCTCCTAAACGAAAAGAAATTTTTATTTTGAGCAAAATCGAAGGATTATCGTATCGGGAAATTGCCCAACGCTTATCAATTACCGAAAGTACTGTAAATACACAGATTACCAAGGCTCTGGAATTTATCCGGAAACAAGTCGAAAATCTATATTGATTATTAGCCAATTAAAAAATAATTCATTTTTTTTCATTTCAGAGTCATTGAAAAACCTACCTCAAGTTAATATACTAATGAAAGCATATGGAAAAGAAAACCGCAATATCAGGCCTAATTACAAAATTCAAGGTGGACAAAATCACACCTGGGGAGTTATCAGTGTTATATTCCACTCTGCAGCAAGGATCCACCGAAATTGATGCATTAATAACAAGCGAATGGGAGAATGTTTCAACCGGATCAGCTGAAATAAACTCTTCTAAAATACTCCAGTCCATTCACCAAAAAGGACATTTCACATCAGCATTATCAAATAAACCAACGCACAAATTATTATCCAAACCACAAATAAACATAGCGCAGTTTATGCGTTACGCTGCTATCTTTTTAATTGCATTCGCAATTGCATGGCTTTTGAGGACTCCGGGAAATAATTCGGAATCTGCCAATACCACAAATGTTTCCGTCGCTTACGGATCAAAATCAACCATTGAACTACCCGATGGTTCCATGGTGGTATTAAATTCAGGAAGTAAACTTACTTATCCTACCAGTTTTGGAAAGTATAACCGTACAGTATTACTAAGTGGTGAAGGATTTTTTGAGGTCAGGAAAAATTCGAAATGGCCATTTTTTGTCAAAACCAGCGGAATGACCATTAAAGTAACAGGAACTAAATTCAATGTTAAAGCATATCCTGATGAAACTCTTACTGAAACTACACTGATATCGGGTTCAGTGGAAATTCTCGAAGACAAAAAAGAAGGTGCTCCTAAATTATTAGCCATGTTAAAACCTAATCAGAAGGCAGTTTTTAATCGTGGTAAAGTTCAGATTGAAAATATACAAAAAGAAATTAAGGGATTAAAAAGCCATGACAAAACTACTTCAGTTCCAGTAAAAGCAATACTTAATATTGAGGAAGTTGTAAAAACAGAAGAGTTTACTTGTTGGAAAAATAATGTACTGGTTATAAATAATGAAAAACTTTCTGATTTATCGAAAAAACTGGAGCGTTGGTATAATGTAGAAATTTTATTAAAAAATGATGCTTTGGCCAATATTCGTTTTTCGGGAAAATTTGACAAAGAAACTATTCAGGAAGTATTAAACGCATTGATGTTTATTCAACCATTTAAATATGAAATTAACCAGAATATAATAACAATACAACCAAAATTTAACCTTTAAATAACTTTATGCCTATGGTATAGTCCATCCATAAGAAGCAAAAAAAGCGAGAAATGTTTCAGCATTTCCCGCCTTGAGAGTCGTTTAATTTATTATTCAACTAAACTATTAAACATTACAAATGTATGAAAATTCCTTCAATCTTTTGCAGGGGTAAAATTCCTATTTACCGAAAAAAAATCTTGTTAATCATGAGACTTACTACTTTATTCCTAATCATGAATTTGTTGCAAGTTAGTGCCATCGGCTTTTCACAGAATAGCCGATTAGACATAAATATGACAAATGCAACCATTAAGGAAGTACTTGGTGTAATTGAGAACCAAAGCAGTTTTAAATTTGTGTATCGAGATGAGGATGTTGAAAACAAAAAAGTATCCCTTAAAAGTGAGGGGAAATCGATTGATGAGGTATTAACTTCATTGCTGTCGAATACTGGAACCATCTATCGGATTCTCGATAACAATTTGGTTGTCATTGCCCCTATGCAATCATTACAACAAAAAGTATCCGGTAAAATTACCGATGCTTCCACCAACGATCCTCTGATTGGAGTGAACGTAGTAGTTGAGGGCACAACTGTTGGAACGGTTACCGATGCTGGTGGTAAATTTACTATTGATGTTCCTGGTTCAAATGCTGTTCTCCTCATAACTTATATTGGTTATGTTTCTGAGAAAGTACAAATAAGCGGACAAAGTGCCATCGAGGTAAAACTAATACCCGATATTACCAAATTAGACGAAGTAGTGGTAGTTGGTTATGGGACTCAAAAAAAGGAATCCGTTACCGGTTCAATAGTTGGTATTTCATCGAAGGATATTGAAAACGTACATGGTGGTTCTACCGTAAGTTCCGGACTCGCCGGAAAATTAGCCGGTGTTTCATTCCGCATGAACGATGGACGTCCGGGGTCAAGTGCTTCAATTCAAATTAGAAATTTGGGACCCGCACTTTATGTTATCGATGGAATACAAAAAGACGAAGGTCAGTTTAACAATATTGCCCCAGGTGATATTGAGTCAATTACTGTCTTAAAAGACGCATCGGCAGCAATTTACGGTGTAAAAGCGGCAAATGGTGTGGTGGTGGTTACTACAAAACATGGTAACCTAAACACAAGAAACACGGTTGAATTCAATGCATTATATGGATTCCAGAATTGGACCCAATTCCCCAAAGTTTCTAATGCCTATGAATGGCAGCTTGGGAAAGTATACGCTGATGTAAACCAAACAGGACATAGCCCCATTACTCAGGGAGAACTCGACAAATGGAAGGCCGGTACTGATCCGCAGTACAAAAGTTTTGACTGGTACAAAGCTATTGTGACTCCAAATATGCCACAATCAAGTTATAATTTAAATGCGAGTGGTGGTAACGAAAATATCAATTATTATGTATCCTTAACCCGGTACGATCAGGATGCGGTGATTAAACAATATAAATTTAATCGTACCAACTTCCAAAGTAACGTTGATGCGAAAATTTCAAAAAGCATTAAAGTGGGTGTGGCAATCAACGGTCGTATCGAAGAACGTGTCAATCCAGGTGTGCCAGGTGGTGATGATTATTGGGTTCCACGGTTTGCTATTTTAAAAAACACTCCGATGCAACGCGAATTCGCTAATGACAATCCATTATATATGAATGACATAGGTGACAATTCAACTAATTTTGCTTTGATGAACTATGCCACTTCCGGTAAATTTCAAAGCGATTGGCGTGTAATACAAACCAATTTTAATGCCGAATACAAATTTCCAATTAAAGGACTAACGGCAAAGGGAAATCTATCGTATTACTTTGCTGATCTTTTAATGAACAATCATGAGTTTACATATGATGCTTATAAATACGATCCAAGCACCAGCACCTACAACAAAAGTGGTGGTAGTAAAAACCCATGGCAGGAAAGACAAACCGGTAAAGTTTTGGAAACTGTTTTACAGGGACAGTTGAATTATGCCAATACTTTTGGAAAACACACCATCGCTGCCACCTTTGTTGCAGAAAGAAGCAAGCGTGACGAGAGTTTCGCCTGGGTGCACGTTGTGCCACCTTTAAATCCTTTAGATGTATTGCAAGTTTCTACACTTACTGACTACAATCAAAATCTGGGAGGTACTCCTGACAATACTTTAGCTCGTGTTGGTTATGTTGGTCGTTTTAACTATAGCTATGCCAGCAAATATTATTTTGAAGCTTCCGGTCGTCGCGATGCATCATCAAAGTTTTCACCTGAAAACAGATGGGGTAATTTCTATTCCGTATCCGGTGGTTGGAGAATAACTTCCGAAGAATTTTATAAGAAACTTACTGCTTTGAATAATATTTTAACTGATTTCAAAGTACGTGCCTCATACGGTCAGTTGGGTGATGACAGCAATGTTGGAATATACCCATGGTCTTTTACTTACATAAATGGATATTCCTATCCTGCAGGCGGTGGTTCTGTATTTGGCGGACAATATACTCCGGGCGCACAGGATCGTGGACTTCAGTCTACTAACCTTTCGTGGACAATCAGTAAAATAACTGATATTGGAGCCGATTTTTCATTGTTCAATGGAAAAATTACCGGTGCAGTCGATTATTTTTATCGTAAACGCACAGGTGTTCCAAAGGAAAAAAATGAATACATCCTGCCAAACGAAACGGGTTTTGTAGCTCCACTTTCAAATGTGGCTAGCGATGCACAGATAGGTGGCGATATGAATATACTGTACAATACCAAAGTAAGTGATGTAAGTATCAGCATTGGTGGCAACTGGGGTTATTCACGTAAGAAAAACCTTACTCCTGATTATAACCGTCAATTTGGTAATTCCTGGGATGTTTACCGCAATTCCAACATCAACAGATATGATGCCATTTATTGGGGTCAGGAAGTCATTGGCCAATTCCAGTCTCAGGATCAAATTAACAATTATAAAATCAATAACGACGGAAAAGGTAACAAAACGCAGCTTCCAGGTGACTTTATTTACAAGGATGTTAATGTTGATGGTGTGATCAATGAGTTAGACCAACGTCCGATTGGTTACCCTTCCTGGCAAAATAACCAACCACCTCAACCATTTATTAATTATGGTTTCAGCTTTTCAGCAGCATGGAAAGGAATCGACTTTCATGCTGATTTCTCCGGTGGTTCAGGGTATACCTACGAACGAAACTGGGAAAGTGCATGGCCATACCAAAATGAAGGTAACTTACTGAAAGATTTCGGTGACAATGCATGGAAACGAGCGGATCCTTATGATGTAAACAGCGCCTGGATCCCCGGCATATATCCTGCCCTTACCTTTAACAATCGGTCTGGAAATAATTTCCAGGGTTCGAATGGGTACCCAAGTTTTTGGTTGACTAAAGTTAAGTATCTGCGTGCCAGAACCATCGAAATCGGTTATACCATTCCTAAAAACCTGCTTGAAAAACTTCATGTTCAAAAACTCCGCGTATACGTGAATACATACAACCTCTTCAGTTTCGATAATATGAAGAAGTACGGACTTGAAACTGAAGTGAGCGACAATAATGGTTTGCAATATCCGCAGAATCGTATTGTTAACTTAGGTGTAAATCTTTCATTTTAATATTTAAATCTTGAATTAAATGAAAAAAATAATAATATTTCTCTTTTTAGCGATCATTCCTCTCCAGTGGAGTTGTAATGATATGGCTTACATGGATGTTAAACCTGAAACTGTTTTGACTGTTGAACAGGTTTTTTCTGACGAAGCTGTTGTAAAATCAGTTTTGGCTGACCTTTACGATAGAATGCCGACCGGCGTTTTCATTGACAATCAATGGGACATGACCAATTATAACGAAGCCATGACCTCAAACGGTGATTACTGGCGTCAAAACTTTACGAATTATTCCTATGATAATTACAACATGAACTGGTTTGATACTTACAAATATATCAGAGATATCAACTTGTTCAGTGAGCGATTAAAAGCTACTACACAATTAACTGATGCTGTTAAAGCGTCTTATGTTGGTGAAGTACGTTTTTTACGTTCTAATATTTATTTTGAACTGGTAAAACGATATGGTGGTGTGCCTTTAATTACGAATTCCATCACCTATATTCTTGGTACACCTACTACAGATATCCAGATTCCACGTTCAAAAGAATCAGAAGTTTATGATTACATTATTGCTCAAATGGATAGTGCAAAATCCGAATTGCCAAATGACCCAAACAATAAAGTAAGAGCCACTAAAGCAGCAGCTTTAGCATTACAGGCACGTGCTGCCATCTATGCAGGATCCATTGCAAAATACAACAAAACCATCACTCCTTCAGTTGTTGCTATACCTGATAATGGCGAAGTTGGTATGAGCGATGCTACTGCTACCAAATATTACCAAAAGGCATTGGAAGCCGCACAGGCAATTATTGCCGATGGTAAATATTCGTTGTATACCAAAAAGAATCCTGCTTATGAGGATAACTTTGCAAATGCTTTCCTGGATAAAAATAGTTCAGAAGTAATTTTGGCTCGTGATTATATTTTAAAATATAAAACTGAAGGTTTTACAAATGCAAACCAACCATTTTCACAGTCGGAAGATAACGGCGACGGGGGCCAATTATGTCCTTCCTATAACCTTGTAAATGCGTTTGAAAAACTCGACAACACCTTCACAAAATTACCTTTCGTAAGTGGCGGATCACCTGTTTATTACACCAATCCTACTGATTTGTTTGCAGGTTATGATGGTCGTTTAGGTGGTACAGTTTTATTACCCGGAACATCATTCAAAGGCGCAAAGGTGGATATCTGGGCAGGTATTTGGGACAAAAGTTTAAACAAATTTGTATCGGGTAACGATCCTGCAAATCCGTTTATCAAATATCCTGATAATGACCCTAATGCTCCTTTTGTTCAGGTAATTGGTAAAGATGGTCCAAAAGACAACTTTAATCACGCAGCAGTAACAGGTTTCCTGGTTCGCAAATATCTTGACCCAACCACTCATTCTGGTCAACGTGGTGTTCGTAGTGATGTTTGGTGGATTCGTTACAGATATGCTGAAGTCCTTTTGATTGCAGCTGAAGCTTCCTTCGAATTGGGTGATGCAGCCACAGCTGCAACATACATGAGCCAGGTAAGGGCAAGAGCAGGTTTCCAAACTCCTTTGGTTGCTGCCGATGTAACACTTGGTCGAATCGTTCATGAAAACAAAGTTGAATTTGCTTTTGAAGATCATCAATATTGGGATTTAAGACGTTGGAGAATTGCTCATAAAGTATTTGATGGGAGCAATATAGCCATCACCGATCTGAAATCTTCACAGTACGATGCTCCTGACGACAAGGCATTCAGTCTATGGCCTTATAAGGTTTATAGTCCTGGTGATGCTAATAACGGCAAGTTCTTCTATGTTGAACATGCCTCACCTAACCTTGGAACTGGTCATATTTTCACAATAGGGAATTACTATTGTAAGATTGGGGATGACATTATTGCCAAAAACCCCAAAATGACCAAAAACCCTAACCAATAATAACTTAATTAGAAAATTGGAGGAATTATGAAAATGACAATAAAATCAATTCTGCTATTGCTGGTAATGTGTGTGCTTGTTACCTCATGTGAATTTGACAATTACACCGCACCAAATGTGACCTTTAAAGGTGCTTTGCTTTATAATAATGTAGACACTGTTTATGTTCAACAGTCTGCTAATAACAAAGTTGATCAAGCTGCGGTTTATTTCAATATGTTTGAACCAAGCGCTTCTTATACCACATGGAAATCTACACCAATTCGTGTAATTGTGGCTCCTGATGGTACATTCTCTTCACTTCTTTTTGCTGATACCTACAAGTTAGTGATGCCAGCAGGAAATGGCCCATACATGGCAAGTACCGATACCACTGTGGTTAAGCTTACCGGCAACCAGTCGTTGAACATACCTGTGACTCCTTATTATCTGGTGCGTAACTTTACACCAACATTAAGCGCTTCAGATAGTATAGTCACTGCAAGTTTTAAGGTAGACAAGATTATTACTGACGCCAATGCAAAATCAATTGATGCAGTTTATCTTTATATCAACAGAACAATCATTGTTGATGGTGGAAACAATCTTCTTGATCCTGTCAAAATTGATGGTGGTGCAATTCTAGATCCAAATAACGTTGTTATGAAAAGCAAAATACCTAACTTAGCTAAAATTGGCGGTATCGGTATTTCTACAAATCAAAAGCAATTCTTTGTTAGAGTTGGAATTAGAATAAACGGATCATCTGAGATATTTTCCCAGGTGAAAACTGTTACATTTCCATAATTAAAAAAGGGATCCCTAAGAATATGTATCAAAGGGATCCCTTTTTAAATTATTAAAATTCATCCGAAACATTCTCTTTTAGTTTTAGCAATAGCAAGAATTTTATAACTCAACTTCCCTAATGTATTTTGATTTTTTAAATTGAGCAAGCGGAACTGTTCTTGTGTCACCATATTTTTTTTACCTAATTTTATTTTCGTCAGGTCTAAAACATTTAATAACTATAATTATTCGTTACCCTAGGTATAATCAATTTGGATTAATTTGGAAGTATTTTTAAGGCAGGGTCATAAATCCAAAAACTACTTATTCGTGTCTAATTATTAATAAAATATGAGGGCTTCTGTCAACTTTTTATTCCTAATTGCTTTTACGTTTGCCTTTTTTTCGGCATCATGCATTGAAAAACCTTCCGAAAATTTTACAACCTCCAGCAATTCTATTACTTCGGTTAACGGAATCCGCATTGCCTGGGATCGATCGTCATTGAAGCAGATTGGCCCTGCAAATGCAAACTACTCCGGCTATCCACGAATGATAAAGCTTAGCAACGGATGGCTATGCGCCGTTTATGAATCAGATGGTTCGGTGCAATGTATCCATAGTAACGATTTGGGACTAACATGGACTGAACCTGTGAAAATAGCGGTCAATGAAAATGGAATTAATCCTTCCGTACCCGAAATACTTGAGTTAAATGACCATACTTTACTGGCTTCTTACAATCCCCGCCCCCCTTCAACTAATACCGATACTTCAAAGCATTTTTCGATCCGCATAAAACGAAGCAAAGATTTTGGCCAAACATGGACTGATGAGCGAGAGTTATATCGTGCTGGTTTTGATTTTAAAAATGGTTGCTGGGAACCGGCACAAATACAATTGCCTTCAGGTGAAATTCAGTTGTACATGTCTAACGAAGGAATTTATACACAAAGCGACGAGCAAAACATAACTATGTTTCGATCGTTAGATAACGGGTTAAGTTGGACAAACGGTGAAATTGTAAGTTTCCGCAAAGGGTTTCGTGATGGCATGCCCATACCTGTTTATCTAGCTAACAGCAACGAGATTATCTTCTCCATCGAAGATAACGGCATCGAAGCTCCTCAATTTAAACCATCTATTATTCGCACCTCGCTTGACGATAATTGGAAAAGTGGCACTGTAACTGAAAGTAGCCCTAAAAGAGAATATGCATTGGATAAGAACAGTAATATACCATTGGCCTGCTACGCCGGCGCTCCTTATATTCGCGAGCTCAAAAGTGGCGAAGTAGCCCTTTCGTATCAGGGCACTGAATTTCGTAAGAACAATACCTGGGATATTAGCGATATGGTTGTGTGTATTGGTTCTTTGGAAGGTAGACATTTTAACAGTAAAACAACCCCTTTTTACACTATCGATGCCACAAAAACATTCTTGTGGAACTCGATATGTGTAGAAAGTGATTCTACGATTATTGCACTTTCTTCTACCAATGCGTTCGGCAAAAACACTTCCGTGTGGATGATTCGCGGTTATATCCTTCCCGAGATAAAAGCCCCAAAACATAATCTGGCAACGGAAATGAAAAAAACAACGGAAGGCTCGTCTTTAAAATTTCCTGTATTTATTGGTTGCAATAGTTTAACGCAAGCCAACGTGGGCATTACCTGGGACAAAAACAACCTATATTTGCATGCCGATGTAAAGGATTTCCATGTTTTTACAAACAATTCGGATGCTCTATCTAACGATGCTATAAGTTTCTCATTAGATCCGAAAAATATTTCTACAAGTAGTCCTGCCGAAGGTATTTATTCGGTTATAGTGGATGCTTCGGGTCGAATAATAACCTTACAAGGAAAAAACGGACAGTGGGCAACATGGGTCACTGACGAAGTTGCTGCAAAGGCACAAAAAAATCAAAATGGTTATTCAATTGACGTAACAATTCCGTGGAATTCGATTGGAGGCTTTGTTGGTTTTGACAAACGTATTGGCTTTAATGCCTGTTTATTCGAAAATTCATCGGGCAAAAGTCCGGATTACTCCGAATCTATCGGAGGAAACCTGCCGGATATACCCTATACATGGTCTCCCGCGTATCTTATCCCGTAAAATGTTAAAAATAATTTTTTATATATGAAAAATATTTTTTTGAAAATTAAGCTACTTTACTTTATTGTAACTTTTGCAACGTTTAATGGGTATTCCTGCGCTCATAAGGACTCATATTCTGTACCTGAACTGGTAAACGATACTATTAAAACCTACACCAACCCGGTAGGTGGAATTACTGGCATTGGTGACCCCTACATCCTCAAATACGATGGTAAATATTACTTGTATGCAACATCGTCCGACATTGGCTTTAAAGTTTGGAAAAGTAACAATATGGTCGATTGGATTGAAAGTGGCCTCGCGCTCAATCGGAATAGTATTGGAAACAACTGGGGAAAGGGCAATTTTTGGGCGCCCGAGGTAAAATTCTACAATAATAAATTTTACATGAACTACAGTGCCATAGGCGATAATGGGAAAATGAAACTCCGAATTGCAGTTTCCGACAATCCTGTAGGCCCCTTTTTAAACTGGACAGAACCCTTTTTTAACGACAATGACTTCTCATACATCGATGGAGACTTGTTCTTCGACAATAATAAAGTTTATTTCTTTTTTGTAAAAGATTGTTCCCAGAACATTATTAATGGAAAGCATATCAGCCAGATACATGTGGTTGAATTATCCCCCGATCTCAAAACTATGATCGGGCAACCTCAACTCATTCTTACCCCAAATCAAGATTGGGAAGGGATAAATGGTGACTGGCAATGGAACGAAGGTCCTTTTGTTTTGAAGCGTGATAATATCTATTATCTAATGTATTCAGCCAATGTTTATGATAGCCCTGACTATTCTATAGGATATGCCTCAGCAACAACCCCCATGGGCTTATGGATTAAATATGCAGGCAACCCCATATTAAAGAAAGATTTAGCTCAAAAAATTTCAGGTCCCGGGCACAATTGTGTAACGTCGTCCCCTGATGATAAAGAGCTTTTTGTAGTTTACCATACTCACACATATTTTGATAAACCAAGCGGCAACCGCAATGTTTGTATCGATCGTCTCTATTTCGAAAATGGCGAGATTAAAATAAAGGGTCCAACACGAACTGCGCAAACTCTCCCTAGTGGTAGCAGCCCCAGAATTGTTCAAACGTTAAAAAACTAATTTTTCGTAAATGATACTTCATTGATTATTAGAATACTTACTTTGAGGATTTTCTAAATTGAGTAAAACAATCCATATTTATTGACATTTCTGTGGTAATATTTATTCTTTAACTATATATAAAACAATCTATGAAAAACTTCGCTTCAATTATTTTATTTTTTCTCATTACAGTGCCATGCTTTTCACAGCAATTTCGCCCACCAAGTGTGCCATTGGTAGCACACGATCCATATTTCAGTATTTGGTCGCCTGCCGACCGCTTGTATGACAAGGAAACTGTTCACTGGACAGGAAAGGAACAACCCCTGCACAGTATCATTAGAATTGACGGAAAGGCATTCCGACTGATGGGAAGTCAGCCCACAACACTGGAACCTGTAAAACAAATTGGTGTTACTGTTTTTCCAACCCGTACAGTTTACAACTTTCAAAATCAGTCGGTTAATATTCAATTGATATTCACCACACCGGCATTGGTTTCAAATCTCGATGTTTTATCCAGACCTGTTACTTATCTTACCTGGAAAATAAAATCTGTTGACGGCAATGATCATGATGTTCAAGTGTATTTTGATTGCAGTGGCGCGGTTGCAGTGAATACTCCCGACCAGAATCTGCAATGGGATAGTCCTGCAATCGCCGGATTACAAACCTTGCGAATGGGGAATCCTGACCAACCGGTGCTTCAGAAAAAAGGTGACGACCTTAGGATTGACTGGGGATATGCCTACCTATCGGTTGCAGATGGTCAAAAATCACAATCGAAAGTGGGTGGGCGTGATCAATTAATGAAAAGCTTTATTGCCTTGGGCAATTTGTCCTCAAATTCCAATTTAACCCAACCGCGAAAGGCAAGTGACGAGAGAGCTTCTATGGCCGTTGCCTGGAATGTTGGAAATGTAAACTCCTACGAATCTACTTGTTGGGCTATGATTGGTTATGATGATTTATTTAGTATCCGCTATTTTGACACTAATCTTCAGGCTTGGTGGAAACGGAACGGAATGACAATAAACGAATTGCTTCAGGTGGCTGCAAAAGAATATGGGTCATTGCAAACTGTTTGTGCTGATTTTGATAATGATCTTCTTAAAGACCTCGAATTAGTGGGAGGAAAGAAATATGCCATAATGAATGCATTGGTTTACCGTCAATGCATTGCTGCACATAAACTTGTTGCAGACGCAAAAGGCATGCCTCTTATATTTTCAAAGGAAAATTTTAGCAACGGATGTATTGCTACTGTGGATGTCATGTATCCGGCCTCTCCATTCTTCTTTTTATTCAGCCCTGCTTTAACCAAAGCCATGTTGCAACCAAACTTTGATTATGCAGCATCTACCAAATGGAAATTTTCTTTTGCAGCTCATGATTTGGGTACCTACCCGCATGCTACCGGCCAGGCTTATGGTGGTGGCGAAGAAACTGAAGATAACCAGATGCCTGTGGAAGAAACAGGTAATATGATTATTATGACTGCTGTTCTGGCCAAAATGGAAGGAAACGCTTTATATGCTCAAGCAAATTGGCCGGTAATCGAAAAATGGTCCAATTACTTATTTTCAAAAGGGTTTAATCCTGAAAACCAACTTTGTACTGACGACTTTGCAGGTCATCTTGCTCATAACATCAACCTTTCGGCTAAAGCCATTGTTGCACTTGGCAGTTATGCCATGCTGTGTGATATGACAGGGAGAAAAGACAAAGCTGCAGAGGTTCGTAAAAAGGTCGAAAGTATGGCAAAGGATTGGGTGAATCAGGCAACTGAGGGTGATCATACCAGACTTGCATTTGATAGGCCCGGAACCTGGAGCCAAAAATACAACCTTGTGTGGGACCGGATAATTGGATTAAACTTGTTTCCGAACGAGGTGGTTCAACGCGAAATCGAATTCTACAAAAAACATCAGTCTGAATTCGGATTACCTCTGGACAGCCGTGAGCGTTACAGCAAAAACGACTGGATAACATGGACAGCTACTATGGCCGACAAACAGGAAGACTTCAAAATTTTATTCGATCCTATTTATCATTATGCAGAAACAACTCCTCAGCGTGTACCACTTTCTGACTGGTATATTACTGACAATGCTTACATGGTTGGTTTTCAAGCTCGCTCAGTTGTTGGTGGCTTTTTTATCAAGATGCTCTCCGATAAGAATGTATGGGCTAAATGGGTAGGTAAAGGAACAAATATCTCTGGCTCTTGGGCTCCTTTAAAATTCAATGTTTTAAACAGCACCTCAATACTTTCAAACTCAGTTCAGAAGGGAATAGTTTGGAAATATACCACTGATGCACCGGATGCAGACTGGTTCAAAACAATTTTTGCAGATAATAATTGGAAATCAGGACAAGCTGGTTTTGGTTCATCAGACATAAGCACATCACGCACTGCCTGGAACACATCTGATATATGGATGCGACAAATATTTGATATCAAAGACGTTTCTGATAAAAAGTTAGGTATTTCTATTCGTCATGATGAAGATGCCGAAATATATATAAATGATGTATTATGCGGATCAGTAACTGGATTTACAGGAAAATATGAATCGTTGCTTCTTGACAAAAAGGTTAAAGACGTTTTACACCCCGGCAAGAATATTATTTCCATTCACTGTCATCAAACTACAGGAGGTCAATTTGTTGATGCTGGATTAATTGAATATTGAAAAAGCGGTTAGGGATTTTTGTATTTTAGACCATCCGGGCTTAGGACAAATATAACCAATAAATTTTATATCATTTTCATCCATAATTAATTACAATTTAAATATGAAAAAGCTTTTAATTATTTCACTTACGATTCTTTTTACAGTCGTTGTTTTTGCTCAACAAATTCCCCGATCAGAATACCCACGCCCACAATTTGAGCGTAAGGCTTGGATCAATTTAAATGGCATCTGGACCTACACATTTGATTTTGGCAATTCAGGTCATAATCGACGATTTCAGGAAAGTAAAGGATTTGATGGAAAAATTATTGTTCCATTTTGTCCCGAAAGCAAACTCTCAGGAGTTGAATACAAGGATTTTATCACTAACATGTGGTACCAACGTGCTATTTCGGTACCAATTGATTGGAATGGTAAAAAAATTATTCTCCACTTTGGCGCTGTAGATTATAAAAGTGAATTATTTATCGACGGCAAGTTTGTTGGTCGTCACTTTGGAGGTACTTCATCGTTCGAGTTTGATATTACCTCATTTGTTACCGCAGGGAAAGAACATAATCTGGTACTATTTGTAAACGACGATCTGCGCTCGGGTAAACAAACTGCCGGAAAACAATGTTCCAATTTTTTCTCCGAAGGTTGTTCTTACACTCGCACAACCGGTATATGGCAAACGGTTTGGATGGAATCTGTTTCTCCATCTGGTCTGAAATCAAGCCAAGTTATTACCGATCTTGACCAGAAACAAGTGGTTATTTATCCTGCTTTTTACAATGAATATGCAAATGTAACTGTAAAAGTTACGCTAAAGGATAATGGTAAGGTTGTTTCGCAGAAATCGATAAAAGCAAGCAATCAGGCTGTTTGTATTTTGCCGCTTGTACAAGTAAAAACATGGTCACCCGAAAGTCCTTTTTTATACGATTTAGTTTATGAAGTTGTAGATAAAGATAATAAAGTGATTGATGTGGTTAACTCCTATGTTGGAATCCGCAAAGTGCATATCGAAGGTAATCGTGTATTTCTAAATAATCAGCCTTATTACCAGCGTTTGGTGCTTGATCAGGGTTTTTACCCCGATGGTATTTGGACAGCACCTTCCGATGCCGATCTTAAAAAAGATATTGAAATGTCGATGGCTGCCGGTTTCAATGGGGCTCGTTTGCATCAAAAAGTATTTGAAGAACGTTTCCATTATTGGGCTGACAAACTTGGATATTTAACCTGGGGCGAATCATCAAGCTGGGGCTCTGATTACAATAACGTAGAAGCTTCCCGCAATTTCATCACCGAATGGTCGGAAATTATCCTTCGCGACCGCAATTACCCTTCCATCATTACCTGGACACCATTTAATGAAACATGGGAATCAGATCAGGAACAATATTCTCGCTTTGTAAAGGATATTTATAAAATTACGAAAGGACTCGATCCTACAAGACCTGTTAACGATGCAAGTGGAGGAACCCATGTTGTTACTGACATTTGGACCGTTCATAATTACGAACAAGATCCAATTAAGTTGGCCGAAATACTAACACCAAATTCTGAAGGTGTGATGTTCTCGAATGATAAATACAAATTTGCCTCGTATGCGGGTCAGCCTTATCTGCTCGATGAGTTTGGTGGTATCCGCTGGATTCCTTCGGCCAAGGATAAAAATAGCGAAAGTTCGTGGGGATATGGTGATGCTCCAAAAACATTAGAAGAATATTATACACGGTTGGATGGTCAAGTAGATGCCATACTAAGTCGTTCAAATGTTTGGGGATATTGCTTTACTCAATTAACTGATGTTGAGCAGGAACAAAATGGGATATATCTTTACAACCGCTCCTTAAAGTTTGACATGACGCGTATACATAAAATTTTTAGTAAAAATCCCTCATTTAAATAATTAATGGTGATGGATTAACAGAAACTGCCACTTTAAACTTAAAATAAGTCTTTTTTGTTTAGACAATAAGCATAAAAGTGGCAGTTTTTTACCTTAAATCAACATGCATTGAATCTAGGTAAATCAGCAATTTTTGGGGTTACGGTACCAATTTTTTCTATTGGTTGTTCAAAAGCGCAAATTCTGAATACTATTTATAAATACATCAATTGGGAAAAATAAAGAAGGTAATCCATTGATTATCCAGATTGCCAAATCTGTCGATCTGCTACATTGAGAACATATCGGTGATGCACTTCTTATCGGTGATACACTTCTTATAACTTAAAATGCCCTGGAATCCTATCAGTACAAGTATGCGGCTACTAAATCAGTAACATTTGAGATGAAATAAAAACTAAAATATACCCAACTAAATACCTAATTATGAATTTAATGAAGAATATTTACTCAAAGCTTTTGATTGCTTTGCTGCTATGGGGAAGCTTTTTTGTTGCCTGTGGACAGAATGCACAAAAACCCTTTTCAGCAACCAATAATTACTATGGTAATCGCTTACCTTTAATCAGTTCCAAATACATTAAACTTCCGGTAGGTGCAGTTATTCCTGAAAGCTGGTTAAAAGAATATCTTCACCGTCAAAGCGAAGGACTAACAGGTAATTTAGGCAAAATCAGCGCATGGCTGCAGAAGAACGATAATGCATGGCTTTCATCAAGCGGCGAAGGCAAATGGGGCTGGGAAGAAGTACCATACTGGCTTAAGGGATATGGCAATATTGGCTACATACTAAATGATAATGCAATGATTGCCGAAACAAAAACCTGGATTGAAGGAGTGTTAAACAGTCAGCGTGAAGACGGCAATTTTGGTCCAAAAAGTTTTAGTGATGGCAAACAGGACTTTTGGGCTAATATGATTATGCTTTACTGTTTGCAATCGTATTATGAATTTTCTCACGATGAACGTGTAACTAACCTCATGACCCGATATTTTAAATTTCAGCTTACTGTACCCGATGATAAATTTTTAAAAGGATACTGGCAGAAGCTGCGTGGAGGCGACAATTTCTATAGTGTGCTTTGGCTTTATAACCATACAGGCGATAAATTTCTTTTGGAACTGGCAGAAAAAATTCACCGCAATACTTCCGATTGGTCCAGCAGAGGTAATAAACTCGAAAATGTTCTCAACCAAAAATTTGTCCGCGAAGGAATGCAATGGCCCAGTTGGTATGGCGACCAGATCGACTGGCATAATGTAAATCATGCACAATGCTTTAGAGAACCAGCTCAATATTACCTGTTAAACCACGACGAAAAATACCTAAAAGCAAGTTACGAGAACTTTTCCATTATACGTGAACATTTTGGCCAGGTACCCGGAGGTATGTTTGGCAGCGACGAAAATGCTCGTCCCGGTTATGCCGATCCACGCCAAGGAGTAGAAACCTGTGGTTTGGTTGAACAGATGAACTCTGACGAGACCATGTTACGTATCACTGGTGACCTATTTTGGGCCGACCATGCCGAAAATGTGGCATTCAATATGTATCCTGCAGCTGTAATGCCCGATTTTAAAGCGCTGCATTATATCACAAGCCCAAACATGGTGTTATGCGATGAAAAAAACCATGCCCCGGGCATTAGCAATGAAGGTCCTTTCCTAATGATGAACCCCTTTAGCAGTCGTTGCTGCCAACACAACCATTCACAGGGATGGCCATATTATGTCGAAAACCTATGGCTGGCAACACCCGATAACGGTGCTTTTGCAGCACTTTATGCCGCAAGTAACGCTAAAATATTGGTAGGTAATGGAACAGAGGTATGCTTTACCGAACAAACAAACTACCCGTTTGAGGAAAAAATACAGATTACGCTTGCAATGGAAAAAGAAGTACCGTTCCCTCTCTATCTTCGTATTCCGGGTTGGTGTTCGAAAGCATCAGTAATGGTAAATGGGAAACCAGTTAAAATTAAAATTGAATCTGGCAAAGCCTTATGCATTAACCGATCATGGGAAAATGGCGATCTGGTAATACTTAATTTACCAATGTCTGTTAAGGTAAAAACCTGGGAAAAAAACCACAACAGTGTGAGCATCAATTATGGACCTTTAACTTTTTCGCTGAAAATAAAAGAAAGCTATATTAAAAAAAGTAGCGATAAAACAGCCATTTTCGATTCCAAATGGCAGGAAGGAGCCGATGTTGAAAAGTGGCCATCATGGGAAATTCACCCGGCTTCGGATTGGAACTACGGTTTAATTTTCGATGCAAAAAATCCCGAAAAATCATTCAAAATTGACAAGAAAGTCTGGCCAGCCAGCAATTTTCCATTTACCATTGACGAAGTACCGATTGTGCTTAGGGTGAATGCAAAACAAATCCCAAAGTGGACCCTCGACAATACCCTTTTGTGTGGAGAGCTTAAAGACAGCCCGGTAGCTTCAAGCCAACCCGAAGTGGAGGTTGAATTGATACCGATGGGGGCTGCACGTTTAAGAATTAGTGCCTTTCCGGTTATCGGAAATGGGACGGATGCTCATTCATGGTAAATATTATTAATTGACTGGTTTTTTAAACGTTGCCAGAAAACTCTATTCAGCCGTATTTTATTTTAATTTAGCATTCAAGTCAGAAATTAGTCACTTTATCAATGAAATATAGCCGATGATGTAAAACTATACCTTATTCTAGTACTTGAGAGTATATATGCATATTTTTGGTTTTGTAAAATTATTTCCAAACCTCAATTTTGTGCATATGAATAAGTTTCAAATTATTTCATCACTTGCAGTAATGACAGTTTTGTGTAGTTTTATTTTGCAACCCAAACCGTGGGATGTACCTGCCGAATTCAAAATGATGAAAAACCCTGTAAAAAAACTGATAAGGTTTTGATTGAAGGTAAAATGCATTACAATCAGGCATGTACAGGATGTCATGGATTAAAAGGTAAAGGTGATGGTGAAAAAGTAAAAAATCTTGCAAACATAAAGCCGGCAGTTCTGATGGCGGATAATGTCTCCAAAGAAACAGATGGCGAATATTTCTATAAAATAAAATATGGACGTGGCCAGAACCATAGCTTTTCTGGAAAGCTTGATGATGAGTCTATCTGGTCCGTAATTTATTTTGTAAAGACTTTTGCCAATAAATGAGAGGCTTAAACTTTCTAATGCCAAGCTCCATTCTCTACCTCTAAAAGAAAAGCCCCAAAATATGGGGCTTTTTCTATTTATAAACCTAAACTAAAATCTACGAGTTACAAATGACAACGTTAAGAAGGCATAACTTGTTCTAATATTGTTTTTCTGAATACATGTAGATGCTAACAGATCCTCACGGAGGTGTTATATTTTAAGCCATCATTTGATGACATTCAATTCTTTTCCCACTTTTACGAAGGCATTAATAGCCTTGTCGAGATGCTCTTTTTCGTGACCGGCTGAAATCTGAACCCTAATGCGCGCCTGATCTTTGGGAACAACCGGAAAATAGAAACCTATTACATAGATACCTTCTTCCAATAATCGTGCTGCAAAGTCCTGCGAGAGCCTGGCATCGTATAGCATGATTGCAATAATGGCCGATTGGCTGGTTTTAATATCAAATCCTGCTTTTTTAACAGCATCCAGAAAGTAACTGGTATTGGCAACCAGTTTGTCGTGAAGCGTGGATGATTTTTCAAGAAGATCCAGAACGGCTATCCCAGCATTTACTACAGAGGGTGGTAACGAGTTCGAAAAAAGGTATGGTCGGGAACGCTGGCGAAGCAGTTCGATAATTTCTTTTTTACCGGTGGTAAATCCGCCAATGGCGCCACCAAAAGCCTTTCCAAGTGTCCCTGTAATAATATCCACTTTCCCTTCCACTCCAAAAAGTTCGGTGATGCCCTTACCGGTTTTTCCCACCACGCCAGCGGAGTGGCATTCGTCAACCATAACAATGGCATCGTATTTTTCGGCTAGTTCACATATCTTATTAAGAGGAGCTACGTTGCCATCCATCGAAAAAACAGCATCGGTAACAATAAGCCGAAACCGTTGCGATTGAGATTTTTTCAGGCAATCTTCCAATTCTTCCATGTTAGCGTTTGCATACCGGTAGCGGAGTGCTTTGCATAACCGAACCCCATCGATAATAGAGGCGTGGTTGAGTGCATCCGAAATAATAGCGTCTTCTTCGGAGAACAATGGCTCAAATACTCCTCCATTGGCATCGAAACAAGCGGCATACAGAATAGTATCTTCTGTTTGAAAATAACGAGAAATTCGTTTTTCAAGTTCTTTGTGCAAATCCTGAGTTCCGCAGATAAACCGAACTGAAGACATGCCGAAACCACGACTGTCTAGCCCTTTATGAGCAGCCTCAATCACCTTGGGATGAGATGACAGTCCCAAATAATTGTTAGCACAAAAATTCAACACTTCCTTGCCGGAATTCAGGGTAATAACTGCGGACTGTGGCGATGCAATAATTCGCTCGTTCTTATATAATCCTGCTTCTTTTATCGAAGTCAGTTCTTTTTTAAGATGTTCTTTAAGTTTTCCGTACATATCATTAAAGAAGTTAGAAGTTAGGTTTTGGCGCTATTGCATCAACACTAACTTCATTAATTATCATTTATTTTCCAAACTTTTTCTTCACCTCATTAATCATGATCTCAGTCATTTTCGGGAGATCAAAACTATATGTGCAACCCCAATCCTTTCGGGCCACTGAATCGTCGATACTTTGAGGCCACGAGTCAGCAATCGCCTGCCTGAAATCGGGTTTGTATGATATTTGAAACGAAGGAATGTGCTTTTTTATTTCGTCAGCCAGCTGTTTTGGAGTAAAACTTATGCCTCCCAAGTTATAACTTGCTTTAATAGATAACTTGGATGAGTCAGCTTCCATCAGATCGATGGTCGATTTTATGGCATCTCTCATAAATAACATTGGCAAACCGGTATTTTCAGAGAGGAAACACTCATAGAAGCCTGATTTCACTGCATCGTAGAAAATTTCCACTGCATAGTCGGTTGTACCCCCACCAGCTTCAGTTTTATAACTGATAAGTCCCGGATAGCGGATACTGCGCGTATCCACTTTGTAACGTCGGTTGTAATATTCAATCCATCGTTCGCCGGCTTGTTTGCTTATCCCGTAAACAGTTCTGGGTTCCATTACTGTCAATTGGGGAGTGTTTAAGCGAGGGGTAGTAGGTCCAAACACTGCAATTGAACTTGGCCAGAACACTTTTTTGATTTCTTCAACCTCTTTTGCCAAGTCGAGAATATTCATCAGACTTTCCATGTTGATATTCCAGGCCTGAACAGGAATGCGTTCGGCATTACCCGACAGAACTGCGGCAAGATGATATATCTGAGTTATTTTGTGCCTGATTACAAAATGAATGAGTCGTTTATCGTCTAATACATCCAATATTTGAAAAGGACCTCCTTCGGTTATATCCTTTGAGGCTTGTTTAATATCAGTGGCAAACACATGATCCTCACCATAAATTTTTCGAAGTTCGATTGTGAGCTCTGAGCCGATTTGTCCGGCTGCTCCTATTACTAAAATATTATCCATTTCAACACTCTATTCTAAATGCAGGGCGAAAATACTGCTTAAATGCATGCTAAAAGCTGATATTTTGCAGACAAATATTAAACCGTGATGTTTAATAGCAGTGTTTATCCGTTTTTTCCTCGTTAAGGCTGAATTTGATGACAAAGCATAATAAACGAAGGTATTTTAATGCCCATCGGCTCAAGCACAATCTTCCTAGCCAACAACTGTAAACTAACCGTTTTGTTATAACCACGACATTCCTATTTCCCCCAATTCTATCAGAAGCTGACAATTTTGTTGGTTCCGTTTGGTCAAATCATCCTCCCATATCAGTATATCGGGCAGTGAAACGGCAAAATAATCGAGTTTGAATTCGTCGTTCAGGTGGGTTTTTCCGAAATTAATCAGTTTTTTGAAACGCACTTTTGCTTCATCTGATCTTCCCAGCTTAATAAGCGACAATCCCTGATAGAAAATGGTGTCGGGTTGTTGGTCGTTGTAAAAAATTGCTGGAATAGGTTCACTGATGCCCGACGAAGCCATTTCCCAATATTGATAAGCCTTTTCGCTTTCACCAATTTCTGAATAAGCATTTGCGATCCAGTAAAAAATGACATTTTCCTGCGCACCGTGCAGTTTCCCTTCTCCAAGATTTTCAGGATAAGCTTGTGCTTTGGTAAGCAAACCGATGGCCTGTTTATAATCCTTTTTCTCAATTGCTTGTTTGGCCATTTCAGTCAGACTGAAAACATATTGTCCGATTACTTTTCCTTCGCCACCTTCCCATGGGTGGAATTTTCTGCTCATTATCATCTCAAATCCTTTTTCATATTGTCCAAGTTGATTGTGTAAAGTAACCCTTTCGAGGTATAAATCATCACGTTCTGCAACCAAAACCGGGTAACTTTCTAACTTTTGTAACCGCTCTTCCTGTGAAAAACCCAGCCGTTTGTACAACTGGTCTAATTCCATCAAAATGCGTGAATCGGTGTCGTCCAAGGCAAAAGCTTTTTCGAGATGGGTCAAAGCTTTATCTGTCATTTTTTGTTTGTTGAAAAAAGCCAATGCCAGATTCCGGTGAACGGTCGGAAATACATCATTCAATTCTGCCGACAGTTCCCAATTAATTATGGCATCGCTGTACTGACGGGCATTATACCAAAAATTTCCCAAATAATATGGTGCTTTTGAATCGGAAGGGTTTTGTTTTTTGGCCCATTCCAGCACCAATACTGCTTCCGTCTGATTCGGAAAACAGAAGTCGGGACAAGCGTTTGCAGCTTCCTGAAGTGTTTTTTCAGAAGCCTTTTGGCCACCGTTTTTATCTTCGAACCAAGCTTTGTAATACAATGCCATTGGGAAAACCGCACAATTTTTTTGTTCTTCGATTCCGATACCAATGAGTTCGATAGCCTCGTTAAATAATCCGGCAAAAGCAAAATCAAGAGCAAATTCGATATAAGTGTGGATGTTGTGTCGAATTAGATTTTTTAATACCACCAAATACCCTGAGGTGGACTTTTTACCACCACTTAAAAGATACTTTTCAAACAAAACCCCAAAGTTGAATCTATCCAGGGCCAACGATTCTTCAATTAATATAGTTGCTTCATCATTTTTTCCCAATTTCCGGAGAATGCTAACTTTCAGTTGACGTGCTTTATGGTTGTGCCAGTTGCGGATCAGCGAACGGTCAATCAATTTCAGGGCTTCTTCCCAGTTTTGTCTTTTAGCGGCAATCCGGGCTAACTGAAAATAACCGCTGTCCATAAAGGCTGCATTCCAAACAGATTTGTAAAAAACATCGAAAGCCTCCTTGTCCTTATTCAAAAATAGCAAAGTCAAGCCTAAATTGAACAATGACTCTCCATCTATCGGGTTAGGATTATGTTGAGTGAGGGTTTCTAATGCTTTCCTGAAATAAGTTTCAGCTTTAAGGAACTGGCCACGACGAAGTAGCCACAATCCCATGGCATTGTTGCAACGACTGTCTTTTGGATCCCGTTTTAATGCTTCCAGATAGTAATCGCATGGATTGTAAGTAGCGTGACGGTATTGTTCTAAATGCAAGCCGGTGAGGTATAATTGCTCATTGCTTTCAACTTCTATAGCAAGCAATGCCGGTTTGGCTGCTTCGGGTATTGGCTTTTGCTCACCTGTTTCAGGTTTCCAATCGACCAATATTTTACCTGTTGAAGTCAGTATGGCTACTTCGAGGGATTTAGGATCAACGCCCTGAATATCAACTATTTTTTCGAACGATGTGGCCGGATGAAAATTGAAAGAATCATCCAAAAGAATCTTATTGCCTGATTTCAGGATAACTTTTCCAAAAGTGTACGAAGCCAATGTGTATCCTTTAACGATTGCCTTTCCATTTTCAACTTCCAAATTGACCATGGCTTCTTTGGTGGCATTTTTTACCATACCTAAATCGCGGTAAGGCATAAAATACTGACTGAACGACTTTTCTTCGCCCGGCATGATCCATGAAAAATCGGGCTGATTATCAGTATAAACACCGCACATTAACTCAATGTAAGGACCATCTTCGTCGGTGAGGTTGCGGTCCCATGCCCGTCCAAAATCGCCGTAACCCCAGGTCCATTGCTTCTTTCCGGGCGAAACATGATGATTGGCAACATGCAAAAGTCCACCTTTGCTGTCGTTTTCGTATCCACCCACAAAATTGTATTTTGAATTAACAGCCATGTACGACGTGGGTACCGGAATATTTTTATATCGAGAAATATCGGTTCCGGGCGAATAATCCACTTTGTAATAAGTTCCTTTAGCGATAGGGAATTCAGATACATCACGTTTTCCATGATCAAAAACAGCATTCACATCTGGCGGAAAAACCGACTGGTAATGGTCGTTTACCTTCACTGCCGGATTTGCCCACCACAAAAAGGTTTGTGGATGGTTGGTGCGGTTGAATAGTTTTACCTTGATTTCAAGATAAGCTTTGTCGGGATGCAGCGTAAACCCAGCCGTTCCTCGTGTGCGGAACATGCGCTCTACTTCGCTGCACCAAACGGTAACGCTGCCATCGGTATTTTCTTCGATGCAATGGTCAATCGCCTCATACGTTGAGGGACGGTGATGCTGAGGCCAGTTAAATTCTAACCCGCCTGAAATCCACGGGCCAGTTAATCCAACCAGCGCAGGTTTAATTACCTGATTGTAATAAATAAAATGTCGCTGCTTGGTTTTGTCGAATGCCATCTGAACACGTCCGCCAAGTTGTGGTAAAATCATAATCTTCAGGTATTGGTTTTCGAGAAACACGGCATCCCATTCCACATCTTTTTTCTCATCTTCAATTTTTTCAATTACCGGATGCGGATAAACTACACCGCTACTTCCCTGATAAACCCGTTTTTCCAGAAACATCGGATTTTTTTCAGGTTTTCCTATCCCATAAGTTGGAATGGTCACTTTTTCGTACCAGGCGCGAACTTTCTCCCGTCCCTCCAAATGAGGAGCGTTAAATTTATTTTCACTCATTTCCAATGATTTATTTTTTTTTGTTAATCTTCACCATCACCACTCCCTGAGCCGGAACCTGAGCAATGAACTTCTGATCGAAAACACCCAGCTCTTTTTGATGCCAAAGATCCCGTATTAACTGTTTTCCTGATATTTGAAGATTTTCCCAATCAGCAGTAACTTCAGCAGCAACCTTGCTCCGGTTAAACAAACCTAGAGCCTTTGAGCCATCAACGAGATTTTTAACCATCAGGAAAATATTTTCAGATTGTTTTATAACCAAACCACATTCGCCCAAAGTATCCTGATTTACGTCAATAATTTCTGGATTACAAAGTACATTCAGGGTGAATTCATCGAGTTTAGCCATGTCACCACTGTAAATCAGCGGGGCAGCCATCAGGCTCCACAACGACATGTAAGCGTATTGCATGGCTGGCGGCATTTTCGTTAACTCAGGTTTGCCCATACCATCGGCTTTGCCAATCCAACCAATCTGGATATAGTCCGGGTCGTTCCATTCTCCAGGTTTCGAATATTGACGATGCTCGCTGTTCTTCAAGGCAACATCAAAAATCCGGTCGAGTTCGAAGCCCAGATCACCGGCTGTGCGCCAGCAATGACCACCCACTTCTCCTCCCCATTTCCACACATCACTCATTCCATACTGGCAAAGGTTGAAAACTACATCCCTGTCGAGTGTTTTCAGAATTGTTCCCATCTGTCGGTATGGCTTCTGGTCACCTTCAAGGGTTGGAGAACCCTTTCCCCAGGTTGGAATATTAGGATCATCCTTACTTCCTCCATTTGCAATATGGCTGTAACTGCACCAGTCGTATTTCAGAAAATCAAAACCCCAGGCAGCAAACTGACGTGCATCTTTTTCCTCGTAACTATATGCACCAGCAAATCCGCCACAGGTTAATGTTCCGGGAGAAGTATAAGTTCCGGCTTTCAGGCCTTTACCATGAATATAATTAGTAAGCCCTTTCATATCAGGAAAATACTGATTGGGAACAATGTTTTCTTTTAGATCACGAAGCGGCCCCACTCGTTTTGGGTCATTGTTTTTTGGAGCGTTCATCCAGCAATCGTCGATGTTTACATATTGGTAACCAACATCAGCCATTCCGCTCGAAATCATCACGTCGGCTGCTTCTCGCATCATTGGATCGGTGATGCGGTCGTAATGAGCATACCAGTGATTATAGCCCATAGGTGGTGTAAGTGCCAGTTTTTCTCCTGCCACAATCCTGAAATTTCGTTTGTCTTTCCCTTTTGAATTCTTCGCCTCAATGACCAAGTGATAATCGCCAGTTTTAGGCGTAGTTCCGGAAATAATTCCTGAATTTACATCAAGTTTCAATTCTGCCGGAAGTCCTTCTATTGAAAACGACATAGGACGTACACCCTGACAGGGAATCCTGTACAAAAAGGGATGGCCCGGCCTGGCTCCATAAACCAAGGGTCCGTTAATACGGGGAGATGGTTTTGGCTTTGGAGTATAAAGTTCTATTCCATCTGTTGGGCCTGATTTATTCTCATCGGCAGATAACAGAAGATCTGGTGCTATAATCTGTGAGACAAGCAGTAAAAATAAAATGCTTATTTTCAGGTATGTTTTCATTTTGAATTAGATTTAGTTAATTTTTCAACATCAGTCACTTTTATTTCGGTTTTTGGATTAAACTTTTCTCCACTCATATATTTCTTCAGGCTGAATAGCATTTGTTGTGCTTCCGGACGTTTATCCAGATCCGTTGTTAAGTCGATTCCCGAAATCAGGATTTTACCTTTTCCAACTTTCGCTTCGAAAACCAATGCCAGCTGTCGGTTAGTTGCCCAATCATCGATCACCCGAACAATAGGCTTAATACCTGAAGGTAAACTGCTTAAATTGATAGCTCCCGAATGACTCATGGCATCCCACCACTGGTAATTGCTGTGGTATTCGGTGGGGAAATCAGTCAGTGCAGGATGGTTTGGATTGCACAAAATCCCGAGTGTATTTGGTGCCTGACCCATTGTCCATGCGGTATTCCAGAATATACTTGAAAACCCGATTTTGATGTCGCCACCCATTTCTTTCGAAAGTGTTCCTTGTTTCAGGTTTAGCAAAACTGAACCTCCTTTTTTCAGAAATTCAGTAGTTTGACCATCAAATTTTTGAACAACCCAGATTTTTTCTTCTCCTGAAAGGGTTTCATTTATTGCCGGATATACCCAGAAATTCCAACGGTTGGCGAATGAGTTTAATGAAACTTCAAGCGTTAGCATTTCAGGAGCAGCAATTGATGTAAGTGAGAAAGAGATAATTCCCAATTTGAAGGCATTACCCAGCGGAACATCGGTTTGCGCGAGTTTACCCGATTGAATCAGTTCACCCTTTTTATTTGTAATTTTCCATAGAGGAGTGCATGCATTTATTGGCGAATCGCCATAATGTGCTACTTCAACAGCTGCTTCGAAGGTTTGGTTATTGGTAAAAATAAGTTTTTTCATTCGTGCCAGTGGAACCGTTGAATTGCAAAATCGGCTGTATTCGGTTGGCGAAATGTATCCTTTTTCCCCCCAGAATGGATTTAAAACGCCAACCAATGCTGTTCCCTGACCGGGGAAATCGTGCAAATCGAGTAACTGAAATCCGCCAAAATGTGGCGTGCGCAAAGCGGCTTCAATATCTGCTTTGTAGCATAAAGCCTGTAATTTTCCGGAAGCCAATAAAAAGCTATCGGCCAATTGTTCCATACCATGTTCTTTCAATGTTTCCTGAAATATTTCGAAGTTTTTGGCTCGAACAACACCGGTGTATTGGGCAATTTCTTTGAAATCGGGATAAACACACCACTGTCCGATTTCGTGACTTATAACCGGCTGCCTGAAAGTGGCAATCTTTTCCGACCAATCGTAATCGGTGCGTGGAGCTTGAGCATTGATAATGCTTTTCAATCCTTCGCCCCATCCCTGAATACGCGGATTGGCAGTACTCAAAAAATCGTTCACTTCCAGATTTGGCCAACCAGCTCCGGAAGTGTAAATCCGACGGTTATCCTTTTTTTTCCAATACTTTACAAATTCGCTCAAAAAATTATTTTGATTTATTCCAGCAGGTTCGTTTCCGTAAACCATCATACAAAAAGAAGGATGGTTACCATAAGCGTCAACCATGCGTTCACTTTCTTCATACAGATATTTATCAAAGGGTTTTCCATCGCCAATGGTGGTCGATTGGTTGGCCCACGACGAGCATTCAACGTGAAGGTAAAAACCCGACTGGTCGGCAGCATCGAAAGCGGCCTGTGGCGGACACCAGGAATGGAATCGCATGTGATTAAGTCCATGTGCGTGGCAAATTTTAAATATTCGCATCCATTCCTGAATTTCGGTTGGCGGATAACCCGTTTTGGGGAAAATGGCGCATTCCAAAGTTCCTCGAAGAAAAACCGGATTTCCATTGATGGTCAACTCATTTTTTATGACTTTGAATTCGCGCATCCCGAAAGTTGTAGTTTGCACCTCCGTTTTTCCGGAAGTTTTATCCGTCAGGCTTGCTTCCAAAGCATAGAGATTTGGATGAAATTCGCTCCAGATTTTAACGTCTGTACCCATTCGTATATTCATTTCCAAGATATTTTCACCTTCTTTCAAATCAAAATCCTTTGATTCACTTTGGGAATTCCCGGTAACTTTCAGACTTAATTTTACTGAACCTGTTCGACCTTCATAATTTTGAACTTTAACCTTTACAGAGATCATATTATTACTAATATCAGGATAAACCTGAATGTTTTGAATATTTACTTTAAGGCGTGCTTCGAGGTACATTTTGCCGACAATGCCATTCCAGTTGGTTTGGGTGTGGTCAGAAATGCTATGCGAATTTACCCCGGGATCAATATCCTTGGTACGATTGTCGATGCAGATGGTCAGGCGATGCTTTCCTGGAGACAATACTGCCGACAAATCGTATTGATGTGGTGTTCCCAGTGAATTACGCATTCCAACTTCTTTGTTATCAATCCAAAGACGGCTTTCCCAGTGGCAACGTTCGAGGAACAAGCTAATAAACTGTCCGGTCCAGTTTTCAGGAATTGTTACTTCTTTTTGATACCAGGCAGCACCTTTGTAATATTTCACAGGCTGCAGCCAAAACGGAACTTTGATGTTACCGGGCACTCGATATTTTGCATATTCAGGATTTTTGAAGTACGAACTATCCACAATTTGTCCGGTCCACGGAGTATGCAGACTAATATCCTCGCCTTTCCCATTGGAAGTCAATGAGCCGGGCAATTTCAAAGTATCCTTTAATTCCTGAGAAAACCAGGCCTCGGTAATACCTTTATCCGATGGATCCATGGCAAATTTCCAGGTTCCCGAAAGGTCTATCTTTTGCTGAACTTTGGCATTGCATCCGGTACAAGCAATAAGCAATACGAGTGCAATTTTTAAAAATTCTTTCATAAGTTATTGTTTAAGTGTTGGTTCAAACGATATGTTATTCTATTTGATTAAGGTGTGTTTTTGTGCTTTTGCACCCAGGCATAATAGAGCCATCAATATGGCTATGAACATTTTTTCATTGTATTTTGAGCTTAGCAGGTTAAATCATTTTCAATTTCTTCCAAACTTTTCCCTTTGGTTTCGGGTAGTTTTTTATAGATAAATATAAATATGGGAATAAGTACTTTATCGTTTTTAATCATTTAACGATTTGATCGATTGATAACCGTACCTATTTGTTTAATTGAATTACACAAGCATCATTTGCCATTATCGAAACACTTGATTTTACCGGAGATTTACCATAAAGTGTTTTTTCAATACTCCATCCATTTGCAATTGTCAAAAACACTTCTTTGTCAACAGGAGTATAGTTTACGAGCACAATTACCTTTTGACTTACTGAAAGATCATGTTCAGTTATTCCTACGAACGGATTGTTTTTGGTAACGGCCCGACTTTTGGCAACAATTTCGGCACTAATGGTCTGGTATATTTTCCAGCATTCATCGGGGTTTTCGGTAAAAGCACCAGGTTTATTGGTTAAATTCATTTCCATCGGGATACCTAAAAAATAGATTTTCCCTTTGCCATATGAATTCATGGTAAAAATCGGATTACCATCTTTTTCGTGAGCCAAAACCTGCGCACCTTTAGTGACAATATTCAGTTTCCGGCCCGAATTCATGTTAAAAGATTTGATTTTTCCATCGTTCGAAACAAAACTAGCCGGTTCATTTCGGTTTTGACTTGTAACAACCTCAATTCCGGCCGGTTCAATAAATGGCGCGAGAAATCCCTGATCGAACGAAACATACAGAATTGCACCTTCTTTAACTTTATCCAGTATGTGAAGCCAATCGGTTCGATTTATCAGCGATAATCCTTTTACCGATGGCAAGATATACAAAGGAGCATCTTTAATTGGTTGATTGCCGTGCTGAAATTCGAGGTCGAAACCGGCTTGTTTTGCAAGAATAAAAGAGGAATACGCCACACCCCATTGATCCTGTCCGTCAGTTAGAATACAAACGGCTTCTTTATTTCTTTGCGGAAGTTTTTCGAACGGAAGGCTATCTAAAAATTTACGAAATGCAGTAAGCTCATTCACAACCGGTTTTGGTGAACGATCATTTCTAAAAAGTCCTAAATCGCGCTCAACAGCTGCCCATTCGTAAGGTGTAAACGGCAACATGTTTTGATCGTAGGCACACCACCATAGCAATCCATGCGTGTTATGAGCCCAGTTATTGAATAAAATAGAACGCAAAAATCCGGTTTTCGATTGCTCATTGGCTTCCATTGGCCCCATTATGCCGGTTTCCTCAACCAGACAAGGTTTTCCTCCAATGTCACTATACATGCAGTTTTCGGCTGCCGAGTGCATGATCGTGCGGATCGTATTTGCCGGATCCTGATTGGTATGAGGCGTCCAAAACGGGTACGGATGTGTAGTCAGAAGGTCTGTAAGTTCTGCCTGATCCTGGATTTTCCATTTGGCATCACTGCCGGAGGAAAGACTGTGCATTCCCGAAACAATCGGACGTGTCTGATCTTCTGCACGAATCGCATTGGTTAGCGAGGCTGTCCAAACATAAGCAGTTTGAGAATCAGGTACATCTTCCATAACGTTGCATTCGTTTCCCAAATCCCAGCCAAGAATAGCCGGATGATTTTTAAATTCGTGCACCATATTGCGAACCAATTTTACCTGCCACATGATTGAAGTTGGATCGGAAAGTATCTTCCTTCCTTCCAAAGCCTGAGGGATAAAAAGCTGGCCGCTCATCCAGCCGGTAACCAAACCGACAACCAATTTAATGTTATACTTTTGAGCCAGATCGGCAAATTGCTTAAAATGCGCCAATGCTTCATCACTCACACCGTCCTTGCCCGGACCTGTTCCTGAAAGCGGACGATCTTTGAACCTCACTTCTTTTAACGAGCCCCCACTACTATAAAACTGATAAATGGGCTGAAAATCAGGCCAAATCAGGAATACCCTGATTACCTGCATTCCTGCTTCTGAAATTTGTTTCAGATCGGCTTCCACCACGTCAGGCCGCCAGTCTTTCCACATGTTTGTACCGGCATGCGATGCCCAATAATTGCAACCAATTACAAATTTTCCGTTTTCCGTTAATGAAATTGAGCTGTTTTTCTGTGACCAAGACTGCTTTGAAACAGTTATTAAGATAAAACAAATCAATAACTTAACAATAGAAATATGTTTCATTTATAAAATTATTTATTTAAAAGTGAAAAATCAAGAAATGCGTAATTGCTCCCGCCACTATAAAGCAGCGTAAGTAATTGAATACCTGGTTTTGAAAAAGTAATTGTTCCGACATTTTCAGCTTTGTTCCAGGTATGATAACTGGCTGTTTTGGAAGGACCAATGTATGTTCCGGCCAGTTGATTATTGACAAGTAATTTAAATCTACATGGCTCGTTGGAATATAATATACCAACCTGATAGGTTCCGGTTTTTTTTACATTTACCGTATAATGGCATGATTCATTGTCATTTGTCCAGCCAATAAACTGTTGTCGCTTTTCAGGTGTAAATGGATTAGGATGACTGAAATCGAGCTTTTCTTTTGTATAAGACAAATCGACTCCTTCATTGATGCGAAAGTAGGCCACATATTCAGCTCCTGGTTCGCAATGACCGGGCTGATGGTTGTATGGCCCGCTGCCATTATTGATAGAGTCTTTATCATGATAGCCAACTCCTTCGCCCCCCAAATCGAACAATGCACATTGAATCCTTCCCGGAATAACTTGTGCCCCTGATTTATATACTTCATCCTGAAATGGTTTTCCCAAATATCCTTTTGGTAGGTTTTTCTTTGAATAAATAACGCAAGATTCCATGATTGGAATTAAGGAGATCATTAAAAAATACATGTATAATTTTCGGTTCATTCGCTTATTAATTAGTTATTTAATTGTTTACTTTACGTTCATAGTGTTTTAAAAACATAAGGTAGCTCTCTAAAATGATCATTTCAAAAATACCCGAAATGTTTGGATTCTGTTATGTCCGATTGTAGTTCTTATTTTACCTGATTCAGGAATGATTGGCGTGCCGTCTTTTTCAATGTGGGTAGTGTTTTGGCAACTTATAATTTCACCTGCTGCAGCAATCGTGCAATCAACATCTTTGTTGTCCGTATTCCAAACTCTAAGAATGATACCTCTGTCGATACCCTCTTCTGAAGGTTTGACCGACCAAACCTGGACATTGGGATCCGAAATTGTAAAAAGGGAGAATTGATTCGGATAAGCTCCTTTCGCTCCAATCACTTTACCTGCGACCAGAGGATTTTGGTGCTGAAGTGAAAACTTCATAGCATCGGTAGCATTGAAAGAACTGAAATGGGATTTTAAGGCAAATGAATTTTCAAAAATGGAGTCTCCGTCCTGATTTTCAATTCCAAGCCATTTATCCACCTGGCCGGCTGCCATCACATTAATCTGAGGAGTTTTAATATCCAATTCTGTAATGGTACTGTTGCCTGGTTTCATAAAATATGCATCACTGTTGGAGAGGGTCATTCCATATCCGCTGGCAGACATATCTACAAAATGATTCAGTGTAAGCCAGTCTAACCGGCAAATACTATCGGAGTAATGCCCACCTTTTGACACAGGTTTGGCATTAAGAACTGAACCTGCCTCTTCATGCCAGATATCAGGGTTTTGGAAATCGAACGAAAAAGAATAGGTTACCGGCTTATTGTCCAGATGCTGGGATATACAATTCTCAAATTCAATCCTGTCTGAATTTGAATACAATGTAAGCTTTGAAGTGTGTTTGACTGGTAAATCTGATTCGGAAACCAATGTTACCGAAACTGGCCCGGCGTTTTCTATCCTGAGTGGTTTGCCCGTTTCGCCTGACCCGGATCCAAGATCGTTCACATATAGGTTACTGGTTGGCTTTACACACTCCCTGTTGCCATTTGACTTATCAATCAAGCTTGTAACAACCCCCTGTTTGGAAAAAACTATTTTATAATAGTTGTTTTCAATCACATTCCCGGTTAAGGAAGCTGCATTTTTAAACGCTAAAGCTGTTTTTACATTTCGAATTTCAAAGACCTTATACCCCAATGACGGAATCTCACGGGCAAGTAAACGAAGGTTTTTCTTTCCCTTTTTTGTAATGAACTGAAAAGGTATTTCTTTCGAAGTTGATTTATCAATTATACTGATATCAATAGATCCATCGTATAGATAATCGCTGTAATCAGTTCTAATCCAGCCTAATGGATTGTATACATAAAAAGTCTCAAAACCCTTCCGGGAAGTTGTCAAAAGATTTCCAAACCTGATGATGGAGCGGTTATAAAGGGTATCCACATAACTGATCAATTGTCCGGCAATTTTCCGTTGCCACTTGGCGCGTTCTGTCCGGGAGATGGTTTTCCCGTCGGCAGTCCAGTCATGCTCAAAATACAACCCACAGGCAATCCATGCTTTTTCCCTCATTTCGTCTAATTCCCGTGCAAAAGTTTTGTCTTTCAAAGCTACCAATGTATAGAGACTTTCGGCAGTGCGGAGTTTTTCGACCGAACGTTTAACGGAAGCTGAAACTTCCGCCAGTGATGCGACGCTGTTTCCCCATTCCGTGCTGCCATAAGATATTGATTCCGAAGGGAGATTCTCGCCGTATGACTTTTCAAAATCCCGAAAGAAGTCGACTTCATTGGACACAATAACTTGATAATCGGTATCTGAATTTTCTCTTGCAACTTTTGGAAATTGATTGGTAAGTGTTTTAAGGTCATCACCGCCTTTCCCGAAAGCACCAGATATGGTATAGGGATATCTTTTTGAATCATTCATCAGTACTTTGCAATCTGTGATCGCATCTTTCTGATTCGATGCTTCCAGATAATTTCCCAGATTGTACCTGTATTCTTTTCTGTTAGTAATCATGTAAGGATTTACCGAATACCACTTCATTAGTACCTTTTGATCGTCGAGTCCTTTATACCAATAGATTTCGTGCGGCCGGGAATCTAATCCGGTTACCTTTGTTGCACATGCACACACTCCCCGCCAGGAATATTTTGCACCTGCACCTGCCCAAAGTGAGGACAATCCCAGCGGTAATACCTGGTCTTCCATGTTGATCACCAGGTCTAAATCCAGGCTATATTTGCGTTCCAATGAGCCAGCGTAATACATATCCCGCAAGGTGGCTTCAAGAGGAGCAACCCCCATTAGGTTAGCAAGTGTGTTGAGCGGCACGGTGATCTTACCATCCCTCATTTGCGAAATAAGCTTGGCAAACTGTTCTTTGCTCCGGCTTTTCTCATAAGTATAAATCCAATAGGCGCCATCACAATTCCACTTGCTTTGATAGGGATAAGGTTCCCTGGCCGTTGAATCATTGAGTTTGACGTAATAATCCAGCATTTCCAGAAAGGCATTTTTGTATCCTTCCTCATTTGCTGACCACATATAATCGGTATGGTCGTCGGGAGCCAGGTAGATCTTCTTTTGCTGCGCATGAAGATTGCCCGTCATAATCAAAACCAGAATCAAACAAACCCCTATTAAATTTTTCATATTACGGACTATTGATAGAATTAAATGTAGTTTATTAATATTTTGTATATAAAATTAGTAAATCAACTTACTTTCCCCAATCAGTTGGCTGTTCTGCCAATTCGAAATCAATTGTTCCGCCATCGGCAATATCTTTGTGACGGAAAATTGAACTATTCCATACTTTACCATTTATTTTGCAGGATTTGATATAGATTGTTTTTTCGGAGAAATTATTGGCAGTTATGGTAAGTGTTTTACCATTTCCTAATGTAATTACCGATTTCTTGTATAGTGGTGCATTGAGGTAGTAAATATCCTGTCCTGCATTGGGGAAAAATCCCACAGCCGAAAACACATACCAGGATGACATTGCACCAGTATCGTCGTTGCCAGTTACACCTGTTAAATCGTAATTGTGATTCAAAATCCAATTCACCCATTTCGACGTTAAATCGGGTCGGCCTGCATGGTTAAAAGTGCGTAAAGCCCAGAAAGAAGGTTCATTGCCATAGTCAATCAATTTATTATCCATGGCATGTTCCAATCGTTTGGCAAATAGCTCTTTTCCACCCATTAACGTCATCAATTGCTCAATATCGTGCGGAACAAAGTATGAATATGTCCAGGAGGTGCCTTCATAAAAAATGTTTTTCCATGAATTACCCCAAAGTTTTGGATCCTGGGCTATAAAAGTTCCATCTGCTTTACGGCTATCAATAAAGCCTTTAAAACCATCGCTTTCAAGATTTGGATTCCACAGTTTTGTCCATCCATTGCTGCGTTTGAGGTATTTCTCGTAATCGGCTGTATGGCCAAGTTTTTTTGCAATTTGTGCTACACAAAAATCGTTGTAGCCATATTCCAAAGTGTTTGACGTGCTGTTGAAACATTCGGGAATCCAGCCTTGTTCTTTATATTTTGCATTGTTTGAGGCAAAAGTCGGATTTTGTGCATTGTGCGAAACCAAACCTTTTCTTTCGTTTTCAGCATCATTTTTGAGGAAATTATATGCTTCATTGACATCAAAGCCTTTCACGTCTTTTAAAATTGCTTCTGCTACAACATTATCCACATCGTTTCCACCCTGTTCATCGTCCATATCCACACCAGCCACAAAACCATCGCGAACCTTGCCGTTGTGTTTAAAACGGTCCATAAAACAGTTAATATTACCGCTAACCATAGTTGGATCAATAAGAATTGAAAGCGAAAAAGCTGAACGCCAGGTATCCCAGATTGCGAAATTGTCGTCCCAGTATGGTTTGTCGCTTTTCCAGTTTGGATTGTCA
This sequence comes from Bacteroidales bacterium, assembly GCA_038213375.1. Taxonomy (GTDB): domain Bacteria; phylum Bacteroidota; class Bacteroidia; order Bacteroidales; family JAAUTT01; genus JAAUTT01. The sequence continues at coordinate 95,599 of JBBQTB010000018.1, forward strand.
CCCGTGCGGTCGCGAGGTTGAACCATGGTATGATAAAGTGCCGTGTAGAAAATTTTCTTTTGTTTTTCAGAAGATGTTTCAATTTTGATGGTGCCAAGTTTTTTCTCCCAGGCGGCCATTCCAGCTTTTTTTACATCATCCATTTTCCATGTTGGCAATTCACTTTTCAAATATTTTTCCGCATTTTCGAATCCGGAAAAAGAGATGGCAACTTTCATCAAAACGGTTTCATCTTTTATGGTTTTAAAACGGCAGAAAGTCCCCACTCGTTGCTCCATGTTTTCATCCATCGCAAGAGTATTTACCCCGTTTTTTATCTGCAAATCTTTCCATACGCCGCTTTCGGTGAAATTTTTGTTGAATTCTGCCATAAAATATATTACATTCTTTCCCCACGCCCAGCCTCCGGCACATTCAATTGATGCACGAATTTGTTTTTTGTCAGGAAACACTTCTACATTGCATTTACTGAATTTATATCCAAGCATTGGCACAATATCGCCGATACTTTGGGTAGCATCAAGTATTACGAAGGCACTATCCGATTGTGGATATCTAAAATTGTACAATGCAGCATGGTTGGTTGGTGCAAAACCTGCTACAATGCCGTATCGATCGAGATTCGTTTGGTAGTAATAGGCCGTTGTAATTTCGTTAGATTTTGGTGAATCGTGTGCACGTTTGCCAACTGCAAGCCCAACCTGTGGTGAGATCAAAAAATGACCATATTTACTCCAACCAGTGCCACTGACATGCAATTGTCCAAATCCCATAATGGGTTGTTTTGGGTTATAGCCACCCATTCCGCCTTCTATGGTTTGCGGTGATGGGTTTATGCTTCCGTAAGGCATTTGAGCCCCAATTACACAGGCACTTCCACGGTCGTCTACAACTCCAATTTTAGTATCTACATATTGTACAAAATTGGTTTGGGCAAAGCAACAAGTTGCTGCAGCAAGAAAATTACCTAATAATATTCGTTTTTTCATAAGAGAATAACATTATTCAAATTAATTCAATTTCAAAAAGTTCGCCCGAATAAAGGTCTTTTAGTTCAATTTCAAAACCGTTGGTTCGCAATTCTTCGCCTTTTAAACTAATAATCACTTTCCCATTCATTGTTTTTACCTGGTAAGTTTTTTCAGGGTTAAGATAATTAACTGTAATTTTTCGTTTCGTTTCGAAAGAACCATGTCGAAAAACACCGATAATGCCACCCGACTTGCTGTCGGTATTAATTCGCTGATAACCATCCCACATACCTTCTAATGGTTCACCAAAACCTTGCAAATTTTGACGGTAGCTCATTATGTCGTATTTTTTTGCCATTAATTGAAGCCAATCTGCGTAGCCTCGGTATATTTTCAAATCGGTATCAGATAATTTTCGAGGGTCGCCTAGCATAATAGGTAAAGAACCTGCCAGCGATTTAATGTGCAATTCCCAACCTTTATCTTCCATTTTAGGATTTCCAATAACCAACGCAGTTGCTGAAATGGCCGGCGAACGCCACCAGGCCATGTTGCGAATGCGAAGGTCGCCCTGATTGTCGGGTTCGTTAAAATTCGAAAGCCAGTTTCCTTCGGCATGTTTAAGCATGGCATAATCAATTAATTGCAAACCACCCATTGCTTCGAAAGTACAGTCGATAAACAAGTTGGCTTTTGCAGCATGGAGTTCATCAAAAAGTTTCCACATTTGCTCATAATTTACAAACAGCGATTCGTTGTGATCCCTATGTCCTTCGTGGTTAGTGGCATAGCAGCCCGATCGTTCATTGTCGAAAACATACGCGCTTGTAACTACAGAAAAATCAAGTTTAAGATATTCTAGTCCGTATTCCTGTGTTAATTTCAGCAATATTTGTTTAATATAATCACTCCATCCTGCAGAATAACAGGCAGAGCGAATTAACGTATCATTACCGGCATCGGAATGCAGGTTTGCGAATTTTCCGTGTTTATCACGAACAAACCATTCCGGATGTTCGTGATAAACTTTGCTTGAAGAAGAAGCACTTCCCACGCTCACCCACAATCCGGGTTTCATTCCCAACGATTTAATATAATCGAAAACAGGTTTCAATCCATTCGGGAATTTTGTTTTGTCTATGCCCCAGTCACCATAATTATCTTCCCAACCATCATCAATTACAAATTCTTTCATTCCTGCAGCAGCTGCAGCTTTGGCTAATTCCATAATCAATTTTTCGTTGATATTTTTAGTAAATGGCTCCCATGTATTGTATACAAATGTTGGTTTTTCTTTTAATTCAGAAAGACGAATTCCCATGTGTTTGCGAACAAAATCAAGAACAGTCGTATTCAGCAAATCTTCAGGGTTTTTATGGTTATTGTAAACCATAGTGAAAACCTGCGGGGTTTCGAAAGATTCGCCGGGTTTTACCCACTTGCGGAAAGGAAAACGATTCTCTTTGTGGGTAAGCCCACTACAAATTTCCGGGGCGTTCCAAAATACTGAAGTATGTTTCATTACTCCTGAAGCCTCATTGCCAATTACGATACCCGATTCCCAATCCAGGTTATGCACAATCAACAGCGCATCCTGCATATTACCTTCATAAGGCCCTATAGACTTTCGTCTGCCATAATCGCTGTAAATCCAACTGAAAGTAGTTGCAAAATAATTAGTTATATTAAACTTTTCCACATCAATAGATTCCAGCGAAATTTCTTCTTTGGTGAGGTTTTTTACCGATAAATTTTTTCGTATAACAGGCAAGTCAGGATACATCAAGTATTTAATTGTAAGCTCAATTTTTTTATCATTGCTGATGATGGTTACAGCAGCACCATCGCCGAGTTGCAAATCGCTGATTGACTTTATTTCAACCAAACTCCAAGCACTTTTTCCTGAATAAATTACATTGTTCACATCAAATTGAAAATCGGTATTTGAGGGTAGGAAATACTTAAACTCGCCAATTACAGGCTTATACAAAGTAGTGATCAGATTTCCATTTTCTGCCGGAAGGCTGATTGTTCGTTGAACTATTCCATTATTTAGAGTTAGTTCTGTTTTTGTCCATTTGGCAAAAGGTTGGGCAAATAAACTATTGAAGATAGTAAGTTGAATAAGCAAAAATAAAAGGATACGTTTCATAATAATTAATTTTTCGAAATAAAAAATATTACTAAAGTCTGATTAGGTAAAAGTGTTAATTCAAATCCGTTTCCCAACATAAATTTTGTTTCTACCTTCAGTTTCGCTTCCTGGTTTTTTGAAAACATGCGGCACATTATAACTGCTGCTTTGGTATATGTTTCATTGTAAAATACCACTCTCCATTTCATGGTCGATACAATGAAAACAAGGGTAATTTAAACTCTTTAAAATAGCCATGGTAGCTAATCATCAATTATATCCAAGTCTTATAACCTATTCCTTCACAATCTTCATAAAATAGTTTTGCCCCGGAGTTTGAATTTTCAGGATATATATTCCTGCATTTGCTGATTCAAGGTTGATGGTATTCTGGTTTGAAGTCACATTTTTTAGCACTTTCAACAGTTTTCCATCAATGTAATAAAGCTCTATTTGTTTGATAATAAATTTATTTAAATCAACAATAGTGAAATTATTTTTAGTTGGGTTTGGAAAAACACTGAAATCAGTATTGTTTTTCAAAATTTCATTTAAAGCAGTTGAGAAATCTAATTCGTAAGCGCCTGCATCAACTGCATTGCCGCGTGGGCGGGCAATTCCGTTAATATCAAAGGCCAAAATATCAGTTGGGTCTGTGAAAAGCGCTACACCTTTGTCAACAGCCGGACTTCCTTCTAAAACATGAAAATCGGCAAGTGAGGCATCAATAGAAGCATTTGCAAACTTTGGATCGGCAATAACATCATTTTTACCAAGTATTACTTTTGCGTCGTTAAAATACACATTGTTTGCGTAATACGAATTTTTATTATCGGTACCGACAGGAGAAGTACAGGGTTTCCCGGTTTCAGCATAGATTATGTTATTAATAACTATGTTGTTGGGCGAACCACAACAGAAAAAGATATTTGCATACGCACCATACGCGTTTTGGCTTCTGGTTCCATTTTTATAGGCAATGTTGTTTATAAAATCCACATTAGTAGCAGTTACTGAGTGAAGCCCAGACCCCCCATTATTGAAACAAATATTATTCAGGAATAAAGTTTTGCCATTATAAGTTTCGATACACGATAATCCAATGTTAGCTGCCACTTGATTAAGGTCGGCAATTATTCCATTACCATCAGAGTAATCGTTTGTGGCTTCCCATTTCACCAATGTTTTATTTCCATATACAATATTATTTTTAATTATACTTTTGTAACCAGTAAAGTCATCGAAATGAACACCTTGTGCTACGCCCATTCCACTGGTTGCCCAAATTGTGTACCATGAATTATCGTGGACAATATTTCCCTGAAAAAGAATGTAATCAGCATGGCTACAGCCAATACCCGATCCGGCAAACTTTGATACTTCGCAACCTTCAACTGTAATATGATGCGGATTTCTAAAATTGTTATAATTTTCTAATTCAGTTTTATTTTTGTCATAACTCGGAAGTTTTTCTCTGTCAACGCCAATACCATTGGTGTTTGTAGTTGAAACATAGTTCCAATCGGTGGTAGCATATCCATTATTTTTTGCTTTTTCGGCTTCATGGTAATTGTAAATTTCTTCACCCTTTGCCAATGTTAAATCGTCATTCGCGCCAATTACTTTTAAGTTTTTAATTGTAATGTAACTTGCACCTTCTATCCTTAATGCCATCCAACCAACTGTGGTTTTTGTTCCGGTTCCGAATAAATTCATTTTTAAAATTGGCTGATTATTGCTGTCATATGCCTGATAAGTTATTGTCATTCCTTCGGAACCACTTCTGGTAATCTTCAAAATATCAGAACCATATCCGCCATTGTTAATATTATTGTAGGTTCCGGGCATAATATTAATAATGTCGCCCGGATTTGTCTTATCTGCAGCTTTTTGTATACTTTTAAAAGGCTTATCAATACTGTTACCATTGTTTTGATCGTTGCCGGTAACACTCACATAATATACTGTTGGTCGAAAAATTGGAGTAACGGAAATAGATACCGAGCTTGGCGTACTTGTTCCCGCAGCATTGTAGGCATTAACTGAAAATGTGTAGCTCTTTCCGTTTGTCAATCCTGTTAAGGTAATTGGGCTTTTTGTGCCTGTGGCTTTTATACCATCGGGAAAGGAACTTACTGTAAAGGATTTGATAGCTAAACCTCCTGTGTTTATGGGTGCTGTAAAGGAAATTGTCGCTTCGCCGCTTCCTGCTGTGGCTGTTTCAATAATTGGAGCATCGGGAACAGTAGAATTGGGATCAATCATTTCGCAAACTTCCACATCATCAAAATAACCAGCAATGCCGTTAACTATGCCCCCTCCGCCTAAATAGAATTTGAATAAGTTTGAAGTATCGGTTGAAGTGGCTGTATAAAAATAGGGACCAAAAACGGTAGGTGCAGTTGTTAGATTAATAGTAGGGCTTTGATACCAATCTGTTTTGGACGCTTCATTTTGCTGTAAATTTATAAATACAGTTCTGGGACCATCGGCACTGGCTTTAAATTTCATGGAATATTTTTTACCTGCCACTAAGGGCATTGCAGCGCCCACTTGAACCGAATATTTTGCAGTTCCTGCATTAGTAATAGTTACCTTTAATGCTTTGCCTGTATATCCAACTCTTGCATCAACAGACACATCGCCATGCGCAGCAAGAGCGTTTCCCGAATCCCAAAAATAATCGAAATAACTGGTCCAGCCACTAAGATCGGTATCGAATATAGGGTTCGAAATCATATTTGCTCCATTGATTTGTTGAGCCAGAATCCCATTCGAAAACAGATTGAATACAAGGAAAAGCAAATGTGCGTTAATCTTTCTCATTTTTTTTCAATGACTAATTACCTTTTTCAATTTCTTCCAAACTTTTCCCTTTGGTTTCGGGTAGTTTTTTCAATATAAAGAAAAATCCTGACAAGCAGATAAATGCATATAACCAGAATGTTCCGCTGGCATGAAGGATTTTATTCAGTATCGGGAAAGTATAGGTAAGCACAAAACAGGCAATCCAAAGTGTTGTTGTTGAAATGGCCATAGCTGCGCCACGAATGCTATTTGGGAATATTTCGGAAAGGATTACCCATGTAATTGGTGCCAAAGTCATGGAATATGTGGCTATGGCAAGCAATACCAAAACGAGAATGGCCAAACCTTTCAATTCAAAGAAATAGCTGGTTCCCAGGAATATGTAAATAATAGCAAGGCCGAGCGACCCAAGTAGCATCAGCTTCCGGCGTCCCCAGCTATCAACCATACGCATGGCCAGTAAGCAGAAAATCAGGTTAACAGTACCTGTGATTATAATATTGAAAAGAATATCGCTGACTGAATAACCTGCCGATGAGAAAATTTCTTCAGCATAATTAAAAATAACATTAATACCGCACCATTGCTGAAAAACGGCCAAAACAATACCGATAACCAACATCGGACGGACTTTTTTTGAACGTAAAGCTGCCCAATCAATTTTCGTTTCACTTCCCGTCACTGTTTCGGCAATTTCTTGTTGTTCATGTATAGCATATTGCTTACCTCCAATGCGTTCTAATATTTCAGCGGCTTTTTTCCAATTACCCGATTTGGCTAAATAGCGAGGGCTTTCAGGAATAAAAAACGATAAAACAAAAAACGAAATTGCGGGAACAGTTCCTGCCCAGAACATCCATCGCCAGCCAAATTGTCCGTTCCACGATTGCAGTATCACCTGGTCGGTAGCTCCTTCAGGAACTTTATCAGCAATCAGGTAATTGACTATTTGAGCCGCCAGAATCCCAATTACGATCGTCAACTGGTTAACCGAAACCAACCTTCCACGCATGGAGGCAGGTGAGATTTCAGCAATATACATAGGCGAAATGGCTGATGCCAGGCCAATTCCTAAACCGCCAATTAACCTGAAAATGATGAAAAGTGAAAAAGAGTTGAAAACCCCGGTGCCAATTGCAGCAACGGTAAACAATGCAGCTGCAACTATAAGTGGAATTTTCCGCCCAAAACGGTCGGCGAAGTAACCCGAAACGAGTGCGCCAAACAAACAACCGATTAAAGCGCTACTCATTGCCCAGCCTTGCAGATAGGGTGATTGAACAATGTCGAAAAAACGTTCATAAAATGGTTTGGCACCACCAATTACTACCCAATCATATCCGAATAAAAGACCACCCATGGCCGAAACCAGCGTTATACCTAGAATGAATTTTTTATTAAATTTATTATTTTCCAAGATAATTAGATTTAGTAATGACAAAAATACTGTATTTGTGTGTCAGCCACAATGAACTATTTTATGAATATATGGATTATCTTACCATTTTACTATTTTTAATACCTAATTCCTAATGTTAATGTAATAGGTCTGATCATTAATAAATTTGAGATTTATAAGATTCATTTGTTTTTTAGTATCTGAAAATTATATTGATAATATAGCTAATTTTAAGGATACAAATGTTTAAGAAAGAAGATGGATTCCAGGGTCAGGTTAGCTTTGTTCTTCCTGAAAAAATAATTGGATTAATAAAGGATAATCCCTTGATTTCAGATTTTTATGTAACGGATATTGGCTATTATTCTCATGCCCGTTACCACTTTAGGGAACGCTTGGCCGGAAGCGAACAATTTATCCTGATTTATTGTACTGAAGGCAAGGGCGAAATCCGCCTGAACGAGACAAATTATAGTATCACGGCAAACAAAATTTTCATTATCCCATCAGGAATTTCTCATTCCTATCGTTCTGATGAAAAGGAATTCTGGTCGATTTATTGGATTCATTTTTCGGGTTCGAAAGCAGGTTTATTTACCCGGTTTGCCAATTATATCTTGCCAATAGAACCTGGGAAAACCGATAGAACCAGTGATTGGCTAAGCCTTTTTTCTGAAATATTCCGAAACCTCGAACGGGGTTTTAGCCTCGAAACACTCGAATATTCGAATCTCTGCTTATCGTATTTGTTGGCATCCTTTACCCATTTGAGCCAATATCGTGAAATCCGAAATACCGCTGAAAACGACCCTTTGACCCGAAGTATTAACTTCATGCTCGAAAACCTAAGCCGAAAATTACTTTTAAACGAAATTGCTGCAGAAGCCGGATTATCGGCATCTCATTATTCGCGGTTGTTCCAGACCAGAACCGGACACTCACCAATAGATTATTATATTCAGTTAAAAATTCAACGTGCCTGCCGTTTACTCAATAATTTAGGTTGGAGGATTGCGGAAGTTGCCCGTGAAGCTGGCTTCGAAGATCAGTTTTATTTTTCGCGGGTGTTCCGCCAGGTGATGGGTATTTCGCCTTCGGAGTATCGAAAACGACAAGGATGAGAATACAAACGGTCGCATGTATGCTCCGAAAAAAGATTCGCTTTGATCATTAGTTAATCTAAAAAACAGACATACTCCCACTAATATCTATAATAATTATACTTTTGCAACGCCATGTTTGAATATTTAGCTTAGCATAAGGGATTATACGACATGTGAGCGACTTGACATTAATGATTTATAGAGTTAAAATCTAACCCTTTGTATTATGAATAAACATCTAACCCTTCGGTCGTTTCTTCTGGCAGTGACAATACTTCTGGCAAATGTTTGGTCGACACAAAGTCAGATAAGGATTGCAGTTAGTAAAACATCCGCACATTACGAAAAATGGCTGAAATCGGCAGATACAACTGTTGTTCTTTTTTCCATGTATTCATTAAAAATCGATTCGGCACTGGCCTTATTGTCATCATGTAATGGACTGCTATTAACAGGCGGTGAAGATGTTGATCCTGTTAATTATGGCAAAGCCATGGAAATTGGCAAGTGTGAGGAAATTGACAGGTACCGCGATTCGCTGGAGTTTGCTCTCATCAGAAAAGCGATTTCAATGGGGATGCCTGTGTTTGGGATCTGTCGTGGTGAGCAAATACTCAATGTGGCATTGGGGGGCACCTTATTTACCGATATTCCAACGAATGTTGGTACAACGGTCACTCACCGATGTCCTGAAGGCTCAAAAGAATGCCTGCATTCTGTTACGCTGAAGGAATTATCGCTTTTATTCCGAATTACAAAACAAAAATCTGGTTTGGTAAACAGTTATCATCACCAGGCGGTGGAAAAACCGGCACCAGGGCTTAGAATTACGGCATTGAGCGACAATGGTGTGGTTGAGGCTATTGAATCTGATAATACACTCATCAAATCCTTTGTTATGGGAGTGCAATGGCATCCCGAAAGACTTGTACAAAACCCTTTGCTGGCAAAACCACTGGCATTGTATTTTCTAAAAGAAATTAGCAAATACGCCGAATAACTGGACTTTATAGACAGACTCATTTTTTCAATTCTTTGATATGTATTCTTGTGGATACATGTCTCTCGGCATGGTATGATGATCGAACCAAAGGGCCGCTTTCAACAAATTTAAATCCTTTCTGTAACCCAATTTGCTGGTATTGCTCAAACTTTTGAGGTGTAATATATTCCTGTACAGGGCAATTCTCACGAGTAGGCTGAAGATATTGCCCCAGGGTGAAAATGTTGCAACCAACTGCCAACAGATCATCCATGGTTTGGAGTATTTCCTCTTCAGTTTCGCCTAAACCCAGCATAATGCCCGACTTCGCTGCTAACCCACTTTCGGCAATATATTTTATTACCCTAAGACTGGTATCGTATTTTGCCCTCGAACGGATAACAGGAGTGAGATGCCTTACTGTTTCGAGATTGTGAGAAATAACTTCAGGTGCGGCCTCTATCACTTTATGGATGTGTTCGAACTTTCCATCAAAATCGGGAATCAACGTTTCGAGCGTCGTTTCAGGGTTTAATTTCTTTACCTGACGAATGGTTTCAGACCAAAATTCAGATCCTCCATCAGGCAGATCGTCGCGATCGACTGATGTCAAAACACAATGTTTCAGATTCAATTCTTTAACGGTTTGCGCAACCTTCAATGGTTCCGACCAATCGATAGGATGAGGCTTACCCGTATTTACATTGCAGAATTTACAAGACCGGGTACAGATATCACCCAAAATCATCAATGTAGCTGTTCCGCGTTCCCAGCAATCGGCATGATTGGGGCAGTTTCCACTAGTACAGATCGTATTTAACTGATTCTTTTTAATAACCGAATTTACTCTGGCAAATTCCTCGCCGCGAGGCAACCTGATCTTTAACCAGTCGGGCTTTCTTATATAATTGTTCTTCGGCGTCATCCAAATATTTTAGAGTACAAAAGTACTAATTTGGTTTTTAGCCTTCGATATTAAACCATATTTATACATAAAAAAATTATTACCCATCCTCATGGAAATGACTTAAATTTAATATTCGCTATATCACACTAACCGCTGGAATTTGTGACTTAGGGAAAAATCATGTAGGTTTACAGAAATTTTTATTAAATGAACTTTTCAGAACTTAGTGAACAAGAGATTTTTCGCCGTAACTCGCTTGACGAAATGCGCAACCTTGGAATTAACCCATACCCTGCCGAAGCTTATGAGGTAAACGTTTCAAACAAGGAAATTCTCGACAACTATAAACCCGAATTAAATAATTATCAGGAAGTTTCCGTAGCCGGTCGTGTGATGAACCGCCGTATTATGGGAAGCGCTTCATTTGCTGAAATTCAAGATCAATCCGGGCGCATCCAGATCTATATTAAACGCGATGATATTTGCACGGGCGAGGACAAAACCCTCTACAATACAGTATTTAAAAAATTGCTGGATATAGGTGATATTATTGGTGTTACAGGTTTTGTGTTTACTACTCAAATGGGCGAAGTTTCCATTCATGTGAATGAATTAAAAGTGTTAAGCAAATCCATTCGTCCATTGCCAATTGTGAAAGAAAAAGACGGACAGATATTCGATGCCTTTACCGATCCCGAACAACGGTATCGCCAACGTTACGTCGATTTAATTGTAAACCCCTCCATAAAGGATGTTTTTATTAAACGTGCCATGATTATCAATACCATGCGCGAGATGTTCAATTCTAAAGGCTATCTGGAAGTAGAAACACCTATTTTGCAACCTATCCCAGGAGGAGCCACGGCACGTCCTTTTATATCTCATCATAATGCACTAGATATGCCGCTTTACCTGCGAATTGCCAACGAGTTGTATTTAAAACGTCTTATTGTTGGAGGATTCGAAGGAGTGTATGAGTTCTCTAAGGATTTCCGTAACGAAGGTATGGATCGCACTCACAATCCGGAGTTTACCGTTATGGAAATTTATGTGGCCTACAAGGACTATAACTGGATGATGGATTTTACTGAAGAGATGATTGAACGTGTTGCCCTTGCATTGCATAACACCACGCAGGTTATCTTTGGCGATCAGGTAATCGATTTTAAACGTCCTTTCCGCCGGATCACCATGATTGATGCAATTAAAGAATATACAGGCATTGATATTAATGGTATGGATGAGTTGCAGCTTCGGGAGGTTTGTAAAAGTCTTGAAATTGAATTAACACCTTCGATGGGCAAAGGCAAGCTGATTGATGAAATATTCGGAGAAAAATGTGAGGCTCATTTCATTCAACCAACATTTGTTATCGATTATCCTGTTGAAATGTCACCGCTTTGTAAAAAACACCGCACCAACCCAGAGCTTACCGAACGCTTTGAACTGATGGTGAATGGCAAAGAATTGTGCAATGCTTACACCGAATTAAACGATCCGATTGATCAATACGAGCGGTTTAAGGACCAGCTTGCGCTTTCTGAAAAAGGCGACGACGAGGCCATGTTTATCGACTATGACTTTGTTCGTGCGCTGGAATACGGAATGCCGCCAACATCTGGCATGGGCATTGGAATTGATCGTTTAACGATGATCATGACTAACCAGGTTTCCATTCAGGATGTGCTCTTCTTCCCGCAGATGCGTCCCGAGAAAAAAGCTAAGCTTGACGATGCCTCTGCTTACACTGATCTGGGAATAGCGGTTGAATGGATTCCAGTTCTTCAGAAAATGGGATTCACAAAAATTGAAAACTTAAAACAATCAAGTGCCGGGAAGCTTTTTAACGACCTTTGCGGATTCAATAAAAAGAATAAGCTTGGGCTTGCCAATCCCACCATGGACGATGTGAAAAAATGGGTAGAGAAGTGATTTTAAAGCAAACATGATAAAATGGATGGTGAAGCATTATAGTTGGAGTTTTATAAAAATCTGCTTTATATATCTCAAATGAAATTATGTAATTAGAAATAAATGAATGAACATTCCCGAATTGGTGTCATAGGAAGTGGAAGTTGGGCAACAGCTCTGGTTAAGGTATTGCTGAATAATGTGACTTCACTTAATTGGTACATCCGAAATGTTGAAACTGTAAAATTCATCAAGAAAAACCATAGCAACCCGAAGTATCTGAGCTCAGTTATCTTCGAAATTGATAAACTTAAACTTTCTGATAATCTTGATGATACTATCAAACATTCCGACATTTTAATATTGGCCATCCCGGCAGCCTTCCTTAAAGATGCTCTTGCTCCCATAAAAGAAAGTTTTGAGGGTAAATTTATCATCTCTGCCATCAAAGGAATTGTGCCCGGCGATAATCTCACGGTTGCCGAATATTTCAATCAACATTACAAAATTCCCTTCGATAATATTGGGGTTATATCAGGTCCCTGTCATGCAGAAGAGGTAGCACTTGAGAGGTTGTCGTACCTCACCGTTGCTTGTAAAGACGAACAAAACGCCAGATTTATGGCGGATAACCTTCAATGCAGGTATATTAAAACAGTATTGTCCAAGGATATTTATGGTATTGAATATGCCTCGGTGTTAAAGAATATTATTGCCATTGCAGCCGGAATAGCTCATGGACTGGGTTATGGCGACAATTTCCTAGCCGTATTGATATCCAATGGATATAAAGAGATCAAGCGTTTTATGGAGCAAACCTATGCCAGCAAACGTAAGGCTAGTAATTCGGCCTATCTGGGCGATCTTCTGGTAACATGTTATTCACAATTTAGTCGTAATCGTACTTTTGGAACAATGATAGGGAAAGGCTATTCTGTAAAAACGGCCCAACTGGAAATGAACATGGTTGCCGAAGGTTACTATGCCGTTGCCTGTATTAAGGAGATTAATAAAAACCGAAAAGTGAAAATGCCAATTTCCGATGCGGTATATAATATTCTTTACGAAAAAATATCGCCAGTAATAGAAATGAAGATTTTAACTGAAACATTTAAATAGAATCAGGAATCAAGGTTTCCATAAGCCCCTAACGGGGCATAGCCGTCAAGCTAATAGAGTTTAATTATTTAAAAATGAATAAATTGAGAAGTATTTTTTACTTTTGGAGGTTCACAAAAAGAGTTGATGGGCAGATGACAATTTGAAATTATCTACGCGAACTTTTCGTGTTGTTACGCGAAGCGACAAATATAAATTCCTTATACGATTGTGTGCTGTTTGAACGAAGTCGAGGCACGAGACGGAGTGAGTTCACACGGTCAAGCGTTTTTGGTGACT
>JBBQTB010000019.1:0-102849 GCA_038213375.1 Bacteroidales bacterium
ACCCGAATTTTTGCAAAACTATTTAAATGAATATTGTTACAAATTTAACAGACGATATTACGGAGAGGCTTTATTTGATAGACTTTTGAAGGCATGTGTAACTAATGAAAATTAATTTAGGTACACATGCGGATAATCATATTAATTTATATATTTTAAGACATCTCATTTTTCAAGAATAATCTTTAGGTTTTTTAGTCCGGATTCAAAATCCTTGCCAATCATTTTTTCCATATTCATAAACAGTAACATCAGGTTCATGGGGTAATTCATTTTTCCTTTAAATCCCCATATTACTTTTGTTTGATTATCGGAGACCAACTCTGTGACAAAATAAGCCTCACTGATGGATTTAAATGGTTTAATAAAACGAAGTTCATAATCAATCCTTTGGTCATTATTGATTTTCGTTATTTCCTGTTCACCCTTTCCTGCATTTTTATTTTCACTATCCCAGGTTGATATAAATCCAACTGTTCCATCAATTCCCTTGAATTCTTTTTTCATCGCGGGATCAATCTTCGCCCATACACTGAAATTGTCTTGATTTTTTAGAAGCCTTATGAATTTGAAAACGTCCGGTTTGGACTTATTGATAGTTATTTCCCTCTCAACAGAGTATTCCTTTTTTACAACAAGTGCAGCAATCAGAGCCAAAATAACTATGCCTATAATGACAAAAACAATTATTAGTATTATTTTCATAATTCCTCCTTTTTAATGGTAAATAAGATTTTATTACTCACCTTGTTTAATATGAAGGATAAACAATCGATAAACAAAAAATGTTTTAAAATTCAAGGATCAAACAATATTTTGTCATAGGCTAAAAACGAGCCAAGGTCGGGCATTCGTTTGCTTCATTCCTGCATCTGATTTTATTCGCACAATTCATATATTTCCGTTACATCAACCACGGTACCCACCATACAAGCACTTGCCGCATTAGCTTCGACATACGATAAGGCAACACGCTTTTTATTGAGAGAGGCACTCACACCATGCCGTGGCTCCAGTTTTTTTCCATTATCAAGTTCAATCACCAGTCCGCAGCCATCAAACCCGGAGTAATTCTTCATTACTCCGCTTACAAGATTTATAGGAGATTTCGAAATTACAATACGAACCTGATAATCTTCTAGCTTTACTATTTCTATTGCTTTACGATGCGGTATCACAGAAATCAGATTTATCACGTAATTACCAACAATTTTACGGTTTTGAAAATCAGAGGCTGTGTGTAAATCCAGTGTTGTTTTTTTCCCAGGAGTCTCTACCCGAAACATGGCTTTTGCATCACCACCCCAAATACATACTGCATCTATTGGGCATCGGGAATCCTCTGGAACTCCTAGAAACGTCAGGAGAAGGTTTTCGCTTTTAATAACTGCCGAATCACCAAACGTTAGAGTAATGGTATCGTTTAGTTGTATTTGTTTGACATTACCAGAAAGTTTAAGGGCCGATTCCTGTTTACGGCATGCACATAACCCTCCCAAAAATAAGGTACCCATTATAATGATAACAAACTCTTTCATAAGGATCATTTTTTAATGTATGTATTAAAGATGCGCCATACCTAAAAAGGTTGCGTCAAAGTTCATAAATTTGGATTGGTTTAGCAAATAAATTACCTATAACAACCTAAAATACAAAAGACTGGCTTTAGTGGCCAGTCTTTTATATTGCGATTAGATTTGAGAGAAGGGAGTTGGTTTAAGGATCACATCGGTAATGCACGATACAGTATCTGCATAAAATGGATCACTTTTTAATTTATCCCATTCAGGACTATCACGAAAAATATTCCATTTTTTATCCCTATCCGCCATATCTTCGAAAACAAGCATGTATTGCAGGTTAGGCATTTGAGGTCCGGCAATGGTTTCGGCAAACATTACTGGCTTCAATCCGCTCTTTTTGAAAATATCGATTTCGCCACCTTCGTTAAACATTTGAATTTTTCGTTTGGCAGCAAGCAGGCTATGACTTTCATATGTTCTTATTTCGTATAATCTCGATTCCTTTTTCAGGATATTTTCAGGAACCTCTATTTGTGGAAGGTTATTAAATGCCCTGAGGATCGATTTTTCCATTTTTACAAAAGGTGCATCGCTTAGAGGAGCATTCAAAAACTTTTCTCCAGCCAAAAGAAAATCTTTGTCCTTTAGCAAATTTTCGTTGTCGGTATAAACAGCCTCCAATGTCTTGTGTGGAATCATCACATACACCGATGGACCATTTGGGCCATAAACCATCGAAAAGACACCCACATTTTTTATTCCCAACCGATTGAGAGCAGGGATAGCAACGTCTTTATAGAAATCGGCAACCATACGCTGTTTAGGGCCTACATGGAGCTGATAATGAATTAACTCAATAAATTGATTAAGCTCTACGGCTTTTGCATCAGTTCCGGATTTCATACCCATCAATGGGAACACGCTCATTGCACCGGCGGCAGTTAAAAACTCGCTTCGTTTCATGATTTTAGATTTTAGATTTGTGCACTTCTTTGCTATTTACTTTTTTTCTGCTCCTTACAGAAATGAATGTTCACTTGAATAGGTTCTCATCTGCGCTATATAATCTGTTGGATAAGTGATTATAATGTCTATAATTTCACCATTTTGTAACACCGGAACGTAAACTGGGTTAATAAATCCTGCATAAGGAGCAAGGTTAAGCTTTTTGAATCGCTCCAACACTTCGTTGTGCAGAGTTTGATCTACATTTACACCGTACGTTTCTACCAGCAATTTTCCGGCTTCGTAGTCTCCTTCTGATTTTATTCGTTGCACTTCTTTCAGCAAGGCACCGAAAAGCTGGCGTAGTTTTCCAAAATCGTTGATCCGGAAATATGTTTTTGCGTTTTTGTTGACCCTTTCAATTATTTTTTCAGCTTTACCTTTTTCGAAGCACCACTGGGCGATTAACTGGCGGTTACGCATGTGGGCTTCTTCGATATTTTTTCCGGGTTGGATGCGTGTTAATTGGGTTAGAATACCGTTTTTTATGTATTTGATGTACTCCGCTTCAGCAGCAGTGGTATCGGGCAATAATTTTAGATTTACTAACTGAGGATCCATTAAATAGTACAAAGCAAATAAGTCCGCACGTGCTTCTTCTAGTGTCGACTGGTAATTTTTCAGTGCATCCGTTTTTACATTTGGAAGCAATTGACCGGAACCATGCCCGAGACATTCGTGTAAATCGGTATGCAGGTTATCGGTAACATAACCATATTTATTCACAAGGTCAACTTCGGATTGATTGTACGAAAACTCTTCGAGAAAACCATTTCCTTTGGCGGCCTGATCATAGGCATATGTAATGTTATCGATGGTAACAGATTTTGAACCATGTTCCTTGCGAATCCAATCAGCATTTGGGAGGTTAATGCCAATGGCAGTGGCCGGATAATTGTCTCCTCCCATTTGAGCCATGTTAATGACTTTTGCAGAAACGCCTTTTACTACTTTTTTTCTGAAACGGCTATCGACAGGAGAGTGGTCCTCGAACCATTGGGCATTGTTACTGATGGTTTCGGTGCGGTGGGTAGCCCCGATGTTTTTAAAGTTTACAATCCCTTCCCAGGTCGCTTTCATGCCTAGCGGATCCTCATAGTTTTCGATGAATCCATTGACAAAATCCACGTTTGAACTAAGATCCTTAACCCAAAGGACATTATAATCGTCCCAAGTTTTTAGGTTACCGGTTTTATAAAAATCAACCAGTTTAAGAATGGTGTTTTTTTGGATTTCATTTTCAGCTACTGTTGCAGCTTTATCAAGCCATTTTACAATTTCGGCTATGGCTGATCCGTAAACGCCATCAATTTTATAAACCTTCTCAATAATTTCACCGTTTTCCTTTACCAGCTTGGAGTTTAACCCATACGAAACTGGTTCGGGATCGTCCTTCTTTTGTATTTTTGAATAAAAATCTTCCACTTCCTTTTGCGAAACACCATCATAGAAGTTTACTGCTGAGTTTTTAACCATATCGACATTCGAATTCTGGTTAACTTTTTTAGGAAGAAGTTTAGGATCAAACATCACCGGCATGATAACCGCCAATAATTGTTCCAATGTTTCGCCGTGTTTTAATGGCATTCCGTTAGCAGCACTTTTCAAGATGAGCTCTTTAAAATATTCCTGCGAAATACCAGGCAGAAATTTATCGGAGGCATAATGATGATAGATTCCGTTGGAGAACCAAACACGTTTGAGATAAACCACGAATTTAGCAAACTCGGATGAGTTTCGATCACCACTATAGGTGTCGTAAATAACTTCGAGTGTCCTCCGAATGTCTAGATTGTATTTTCCGTTCTGGTCGAAGATGATATCGCGGCCTGCAAGTGTTGCCTGGCACAGGTAATAAATGAGTTTTTTTTGATTTACACTCAGGGAATCGAAACCTGGTACCTGATAACGAAGAATTTTCAGGTCGGCAAACTGTTCAACCAGATATTTAAAGGTATCAGTTTCCTGCGAGGTACTTTCCTGTTTATGTGAGCCATTGCATGAGAAAAACATTCCTGTCATAAGCATTGAAATAAAAAGAAATAATTTCATTTGGATAGGGATTAAATAAGCAATATGAGTCAGGAGAATAGAGCCTGGACGACTTTTTACCTATTTGTTAAACTCCGTAAATTCTTTATTCATTGCTTCATCACTAAGGAAACTGCCTGATTTGACCAGAATACGATGATGAAATGTAATGGATTTTCCTGGCGCAAGCGAATAAACAAATTCATTTTCCTTAGGGTTGTATACTTTAGCTCCAAGGTTATTCACCGAAAAAAGTCCGTAACCACGTGCATGCCAGTGTGCTGGATATCCAACATTTTTTTTATTATCGATCATGGCAATGGTGATAGGCTCGTTTCCTTTTGTTGCTGATAGTTTCAACCAGTCGGCTTGTGTTCCCCAAACAGTGCCTTTTTCAAGGCCTTTACTGCTTCGGTACACACCATTAACACCTTCGTTATTCAATGCAGCCACGGTGGTTGGATTGCCATTTTTATCAGTAAAGTTTTCAGGTTTGTCGGATGGTTCTTCAAAAGCTCTGTCAACACGAATAGCCATCATGCCTTCCTTGTTATCTTTAAAAGTTACTTTCGAAGTTTGTGCTGTCAGCGTGGTGGTGCGATCGATTCTTCGAAGGGTTGGATCACCTGTAAATACAAAGGTTGACTCTTCCATCAACAGAACGGTTCCTTTGGAGTCGATCCAATTTGTTTTTACCTTAAGAATGCCTTTTTCTTTGCCTGATTTTGCTTCAAGAACTGCCTGATGACGAATAGAACCATACATGTTTTTTTTATCCGCAGTAATGGCATAGGAATTATTCCAGAAATCGAGCCCGTTTACATCACCAAAATTAAACCACAGCCCAATATGGTGCGGGTGATCCACCCTTTCGCCTGGTCGGGGATTGCGCGGGAATCCTCTGGTAATAATAGTACCTTCCGAGGTGTAAATCGGAAATAATACGGGTTTTTCAAGATCATCCGGATAAATATAAGAGGTAAATAACTTTCCATCAAAAAGAATATCAACCTTTTTGTCCTTTTCGGAAGAAATTATTTCGATTCCTTTTTTTGGTTGAGCTTTCAAAATTGTTGGGCCGGATAAAATAAGCAGGGAGATAAAAATCCCTGCTTTAAAATTAGTTCCACAAAATTGTGCCATAATCTGTTATGTAAATTAGTATTTAAATACTTTACCACCAGCCATCACTTCCTGAGTTTTTTCATCGAAAGTAGTTCGCATACCGGTTTGATAAGCGGCATTAGCCATCACGCAAGCGATTGCATGGTTAAATCCGGCTTCAACAGGGGCATTGGTTTGTTTTTTTGAACGGATACATTCCATCCAGTTACGCACATGCGCCGAAGTAGACGAGTCACCACTGGTATTCGAACCGGTTGCCATGGCTACCTTGGGTAATTCATATTCCTGAAGGAGGTTTTCATTTAATTTCATTGCTTTTGCCTCACCCACACGTAAACCTCCCTCAGGAGTTACCTTGTTGGTATCGAGATTGAGCATTCCTCCATTTGAATAATACAATTCCTTTGTTCCACCTGCTGAATTACTGAAACGCGAAGAATAAACCACCTGAAATCCTTTGGAGGAATCGTCAAGCGAACCATATTCGAATACTGCGGTTAAGGTATCAGCATTTTTTCGACCGTCTTTCCATTGATAAATACCGCCATTGGCTGATACACTTCTGGGATGACTTAATCCGGTAAACCAATGTACAGTGTCAATTTGGTGGCACATCCATTGACCAGGGATTCCCGATGAATATGGCCAAAATAAACGATATTCGAGGTATTTCCGTGGATCCCATTGTTCGAACGGACGATTCATTAAATAGCGTTTCCAATCAGTATCTGTTTCCTTGATGGTTGATACCAGTTCGGGTCTTCTCCAACGACCCGGTTGATTCACATTCCAACTCATTTCGCACATCACAATATCACCAAATTTACCCGATTTAATATACTCATTGGCAGCAATATAATTAGCAGTGCTTCGGCGTTGCGATCCAATCTGAACAACGTTGTTATTTGCCTTACAAGCTTTCAGGGCAGCTTTGGCATCGTCCATTGTTTCTGCAAATGGTTTTTCGCAGTAAGCATCTTTCTTGTGATTAGAAGCCTCAGCCAAAATTAATGCATGTTGAAAATCCGCTGTCGAGATAATAACCGCATCGAAGTCCTTGCGGTCATATAATTCATCGTTGTTGCGGCAAAGAGCAACATCCCAGCCAGCCTTGTTTTTTATAAACTCCTTGCCCTCATCACGACGACGGTTCCAAAGATCAGAAATGGCTACCATTTCGAAGTTAAGTTCTTTGGCATGATCCATAAAACATGGGAATAATGAGCTACGAAAGCGGTCGGAAAATCCAATTACTGCAACGCGCACTTTTTCGTTTGCCCCCATGATGCGGCCATAACTTTTAGCGTTCATACCCATAGCGGCGCCACCAATGGCTAAACCAGCTGTTCCTGTAGTAATTTTTTTAATAAAATCTCTTCTGTTTTCCATATTTAGCTATTTAAAAAAAATAAGTAGAAAATTAGAAATAAATTGAAAATAGGTGAAAATAAGTAGAAAATTAGTTCAATTGTTTTATCTTGATATTTCTGTATGATACTTCGTCGCCATGATCCTGAAGCAGAATATATCCTTTGGGAGCCATGCCAAAGTTTTTAAAATCTTTATATTTACTTAGAGCAACGAGATCGAGATATTCTTTGCTTCCTCTTTCGATTTCAAGAATTTTAAATCCATTCAGCCAATGTTCGATTTTATTATTTTTTGCTATAATCTTACCGGTATTCCATTCGCCAATTGCATTTGGACGTTTAACAGGCGCTGGTTTTAAATCGTACAATGAACCGAGTTTTCTGTTGCCATCCCTTCCATTTTTGGCATCTGGATGCCGCTGATCGTCGAGAATCTGGAATTCCAAACCAAGTGCGCCGGGTCCATACCCATTTTCATTTACATAATATTTCACACCACTGTTAGCGCCTTCGGTAAGTTTAAAATCGAAAGTTAATTCGAAATTGTCATATTGGTCTAACGTTACTATGTCTCCACCTTCACCTTTTGGCACAATTGAAAGAACACCATCTTTAATCAACCATCCTTTTTCAGGTAATTTGGTTTTCAAGACACCTCTCCAACCCGCTAATGATTGACCATCGAACAAAAGTTTCCATCCATTCTTTTTTTCGTAACCGGAAAGTGTGTTAGCAATAAGATTTATCTGAGGAATTTCTTTTGACTTTTTCATATTTTTCTGCAAATCGGTGGTCAGAATTCTGATGTTTCTCCAGCGAACCTGTGTTCCTTTAGTCCATGGGTGTTTTTGAATCTCAATGCTGTGTACCTGAAGAGCAATAAATCCGGTAGGTTCTAAATTATCCAGCACATCTGAACAAGGAACATCATTAATATACGTTTTAATATGATTGCCAATAGCTTCGATACGATATTTATTCCACTGCCCGTTTTTAAAAGCAACCTTTGCTTCAGGATTTATTTCAAGTGTGTATAGCCATCCTCGTCTTCCTTCATCATATATTCCACCACTCCAGGCTCGCGTTGATGGGTCAACCTCCATTTGGTATCCATAAACCCGCCCCTTTTGATATTCAGGTCGGGAGTTACTCCGGAACTGAATACCCGAATTCATTGATGTGTCTACTTTTAATTCAAGTTCAGCAATAAAATCGCCGTAGTTTTTATCAGTACATAAAAAACTATTTGGAGTATCCTCAACAGTTGTACCAACAATTTCGCCATTTTCAACTGTATATTTTGCCTGACCTCCTAGTTGAATCCATCCCGAAAGATCCTTACCATTAAAGAGAGAAAACCAACCGTTTTTTGAAGATTGGGCATTTACTGTTGTAAAAACGATTGCGCAACAATAGAACAAAGTCGAAATAAGTAGTTTACATTTCATCGTAAATAATTTAAATTAAAATCGTTTGGAACTCGGACGTAACTTTTTCGTCACTATTTATATATTAATGTCGTTTAGTTAAGAATTTATTCGTTGCTCAACCCTTCCCTAAATCCCTCCCCAAATGGGGCGGAACTTCAGCCCTTCCCAGTTGGAGGAGGGTTGGGAGGGGGGTAATTTTGTTAACTAAACGACATTTAAATGGATGTTAAAAACATGATTAATTCATAGCGATGTTTTTTTATTAATGAATTGAATTGATCGTGTGCGTACACGCAAATGTATATAAATTCTTAAAAATAAAAAAGGCACCAAGCATTTATTTGGTCAAGCTAGCAGCTATCAGTTAAGCAATCTGAAAATCTCGAATTTAGCTACGTGAATCTTTTGCAGCAAGTAGCATATTGAGGTTTTCAAAACGCCTAATCCATAAATGGTGCTGCGGCGCAAATTAATGGACGAGGCTTCTTCGAAATACTTTGTTGGACAGGTTATTTCAGCTATTTCATAGCCCGCATAACAAATCTGTGACAACATTTGGTTATCAAAAACAAAATCATCAGAATTTGCCTTATAATTAATGCGTTGCAAAACTTCTTTCGAAAAAGCACGATAACCGGTATGATACTCGCTGAGCTTTTGATTCATCAAAATATTTTGGGTCAGGGTAAGAAAGCGGTTTGAAATATATTTATATAAAGGCATTCCGCCTTTTAAAGCGCCTCTGCCGAGGATGCGCGAACCAAGTACTACATGATATACATCGTTGGCAATCAGGTAACACATCGATTGAATCAGCTTTGGTGTATATTGGTAATCCGGATGAAGCATAATAACAATATCGGAATTCAATTCTAAAGCTTTGGTATAGCAACTTTTTTGGTTGCCTCCATATCCTTTGTTATGTGAATGTTCAACAATATGTTTAATACCTAAATCCCTTGCCACTTTAATGGTTTCATCGCGACTTAAATCATCTACAAGGATCACATGATCCACAATATCGAAAGGGATTTCTTTGTAAGTAATTTCCAGCGTTTTAGCGGCATTATATGCCGGCAGCACTACAGTGATAATTTTGTTGTTAATCATGTAAAAAATTTCAATTTATTTGTTTATTTCCCGTTTTGCGAATATAAATCCGTTTTTCTCATACAATATTTTTATTTTCGGATTCTGATCAAGGTAAATTTTTCTCATGTAATTTTTAATGACAAAATATACCGGTTTATCAATGTTTCCTTTAATGAGCCATTCTTCATTCCAGGCATTAATGTTGGTTGGCTTTTGTTTTTTTAAGTAGAATAGGTCAGCATAACTTTTGAATCCGAGTGTCTCCACGTAGCAATTCTCATGCTGTTTTACTTGATAGAATTCAATAGCTGCACGTTGCGAATATCCTTCAATGCGTGGAACTATCACAAGCATTGTTGAATAAGTTAAACCGAGCGTTAACAAAAGAGTACCATAGATTCGTGTTTCCAGCTTTAAATTTTTTGGAATCAGCAGGGCATAAATGCCCACAATAAATATAACCCCGATTAGAAACTCATATCCGGTCCAACTGACATTTGCCTGCAAATTTCCGTTGGCAAACGGATCGTTTATGATGCCCGAAGCTATTATATTATTTTTATAATGCACAATTAATTGTAATCCAACCAGAATTAATCCCCAAAACGTAGCAACACCCAATAAAACCCCTTTTATCCATCGGGGAATAACCTGTTTTTGCTCCTGAATTTTAAAAATCATTAAAGCTCCCAAAAATGTTAAAGGAAAATAACACATGGACGAGTAATGAACGATTTTGGTTTTTACGATTGTAAAAAGGATAAGAACAGTCCAGAAAAGAATCGTCATCCAATTTTTGAATTCGTGTACTTTTTCATGTTCATCGCGTTTTTGATGAAGAAAACTTTTCATCGCGAAAATAGAAGCAGGAAAAACTCCAAGAAACAATACTACAAAGTGATATAGAAAAAAACCTCCATGCCCGGCATCTTCCGTGCGAAATAAACGAAGCTGGTATACAAAGAAATCTTCAATTACTTTATAATTACCGTTTATCATTTGCAAAATAAACCAAAAGCCTCCAACCAAAATAAGGACAACGGTAAATAATAGAATATGTGTGAGTTTAACCTTTACTTTAAACAGTTTAATGATATAAAAAACAGCTATCGTAAGGCCGAATATAAGCAAAGCTACTGGTCCTTTGGTTAATATACCCAATCCTATATAAAACCCCGACAAAGCTGCTAATAGTATTTTTTTACGGTTTTCTACAGTTAACACATATTGGAAAGCATGATAAGTGCCCAGGAAAATAAACAGGTTAAACCAAGGATCAATGATGCCCGATTTGAAATAAAAGAATGGTAGAATCGAACACAAGTAAACTAAAGTCCAAAGCAATCCAAATGATGTTCCTATCAGGTTTTTACCAATTCTGAACAATATTAATAAAGTGATTATCCCGCATATCGCATTCGGAAATCGTGCTGCAAATTCATTGATGCCAAATAATTTCATTGATAGTACCTGCATCCATATAAAAAGGGGTGGTTTCTCCCAAAATGCCTGAAAATCAATTTGAACGGTTAAATAGTTTTTTGTCACGATCATTTCGCGTGCAGCCTCTGCAAAGTTTATTTCATCCCAATCAAACAAATGCACATTTCCAAGAAACGGAATAAAAAGAAGGCCTGCTATCAGAATGATGGACAATTCAATAATTCGGTTTGACAGATATTTCATCCTTAAATAATTTTAAATTAAAATCAGATTTATCTCGCTTGCGAGATTTTCATTTGTATTTGTGTTTAACGATTTTGCCAGGTTCATCTGGTTTTTTTTCTGGTTACAGTTAAGATATTTTCATTGAGCCAATTCTTTTGAAATGAATTTATTAATGGATGACAAAAGATTACGGTTAAAACACCAATAAACGATCCTGCCATTACGTCCACCAAAAAATGTTGAGAAAGATAGACCCTTGAAAACGCAATCAAACTGGCAAAAACAAATAATGTACCTTTTAACCAGTTATATTTTGTTACCATAGCATAGACTAAAAATATTGAAAATGCTGTGGCTGAATGGCCAGATGGAAAACTGTTGCAACATAACTGATCAACACCGGGAACAAAATAAATTGAATGGTTTCCTTCGAAATATTTTGAAGGACGAACTATATCCTGAAAAAATAAACGTTTAAGAATCTGAACAAACAATCCTGATAACAAGAAAACCACCACCAGTAAAATGGAATCGCGAAAACGGACGAACAGCATAATGGCCAGAAATACAGGTAGAAAAATGCCATCACCCAGGTTAGTAATATATTTAAAGAAGGTATCGAAAAAGTCGTTGTGATACTGATTAATCCACAAATGGATTTCAGATTTGGTAAATATAAACAGAAAAAAACTTCCGGTAAAAATTGCAACCAAATAAGGCAAATAGAACCACTTATGCTTAAAAAGAGACGATATCATTGCACACTAATTGAATGGTTAAAAATAAAGAAAAATCCCAATCCGAATTTTGACCCATTCATTTATTTTATACTTTTACGGTTTTTGATAGTTTATTTCTTTCTATTCATCCCTCTTAAGGTGAATTTCCTGATGCTAAAGAAACAGTTTTAAAAGAACAATTATAGTTTTAAATAGATAATAATGAGTGCAGAAAAAAACAATTGGGAACGCAGATGGCATCCAATTCTGAGAGAATGGGTTATAATAGCGGCCAATACAAATGAGCGTCCCTGGTCGGGTGCGAAAGTATCGGCTACCGAAGAAAAAAGTCCCGAATTTGATCCCGGTTGTTATTTATGTCCTGGTGTAACAAGAGCATCGGGTTCACAAAACCCCAATTATACCAAGCCTTTTGCTTTTACTAACGATTTTGCATCATTCGGATTAAATGCACCTGAAATTTATCGCAGTAATTCGTTTGATTATGCTGAACCTGCTTTGGGAACCTGTCGTGTAATTTGTTTTACACCAAAACACAATGTTACAATGGCCGAAATGACGCTGGACGAAATAGAAGAAATTTATGCCGTTTGGCAGGATGAATACCGCTTACTTGCAAGAAACCCTGTAATTAAAAATGTGTTGATTTTTGAAAACAAAGGCAAAGCGATAGGAGTTTCAAATCCACATCCTCATGGGCAGATTTATGCTACAGGCTATGTTCCTAAAATTTTGGAGCGTGAGGTTGAGTCGGCAACACTTTACCGTGCGGAAAAGGGAAGGTGTTTGTTTTGTGATTTAGTTAGCCACGAAACTCAAAAAAAATCACAAATAGTTTTAGAAAATGAGCATTTTATAGCATTTATACCTACGTTTGCCCGATTTGTTTACGAAACTTATATTATGCCTCGCCGGCATGTCGCTCGTATTACTGAACTTACTGCAGATGAATTAAAAGCGTTGGTTTCAATTCACAAAAATTTGATTGTGAAGTTTGATAATTTGTTTGAAATGTCGTTTCCAAATATTACTATGTTGCATAATGCACCTACCGGGAACACTCAGGAAAACAATGATTTTCATTTTCATATTGAGTTTTATCCACCGCTTCGTTCACCCGATAAATTAAAGTATCTGGCCGGATTCGAATCGGGTGGAGGGAACATCATTAATCCGATTATGCCTGAAGAAGCAGCAGCCCAATTACGTGATATTTCTGCGACTCATTATAAACAGAAAAAGTAATACAATCTGAATGTCATGAGCTTTTCAAAAAATGGCATTCATATTTGTTTGAAAGCTTTTATTAACGAAGTTTTATTATTTTTCTGATATAACGGGTGTTTCCTTCAATTACATACAAAAGATACACTCCCTGAGTCAACCCGCTGGTATCGAAGGATACTTCTTTTTTGCGTTTTATCTTTTGTTCAATAAGGATATTTCCCATTAAATCAACAATTTTCGCTAACCGATCCTTCACCGGTTCTGACTTAAACCTTATGGTGAACTCCGATAAAGTTGGATTAGGTGATACCTCCATATAATCATCAAATGAGGGTAATTCTGGAACTTGGGTAACATTTGTAATTTTTTTCAGCATGTAATTTGAGGGGTCTATTACAATGCGTTGCACCTGTTTTTTCAATCGGAACTGAAATACATTTTTGTTGGAATCCTGGAAAACACGAAACGAAGTATCTCCCACAGTAAATTCGAGTCGAATATCATAACTCATTTTAAAAAATGGTGAGCCTTCACTCGACGGTGTCTGACTCGAGAGAATAGTGATGGTATCCCCTTGCTGTTTCCACGAAAAATCGTATAAAGGATATCCTTGTCCAAAATACCATTGATCGAAGAACCATGAATAGTTTTTATTAGATAGCTGATTCACAACTTTTTGAAAATCATGCACGCTGGCTACGGAATTCTTAAATTCCTGTAAATAACTACGCAATATATTGAAAAATAGCGGATCGTTATTTAACTCATACCTAAGCATGTGAATTATAGAAGCCCCTTTTTTGTAAGATAACTGGTAATTGAAAATTCGGATTTCATTAACAGCATCTTTGGCAGGTACAAAGACCGACCCCACTGCATCCTGTAATGCACTTCGATGAGCTTCGTCAAGCCAGTCAAGAGCTTTTTGATGAGATTTTAAGGAGTCAAGCGCCAGATATTCTGCATATGATGCAAAGCCCTCATTTATCCAGATATCCTGCCATGTAGAGCATGTTGCCCAATCTCCAAACCATTGATGAGCCATCTCATGTGCCACCATCAGAAAATCAAAATTAACGAGCGTTGTCATGGTTTGATGTTCCATTCCTCCACCAATGGGAGCAACACAATGGCCGTATTTTTCTTTCAAAAATGGATATGCACCAAAAATAGAGGAATATAATCGAAGCAAGGAACCTGTTTGGTCAATTTGATCCTTGTTGGAAGCAAGGTAATCTGGGCGATTGTATATGTAGTTCTGTACCAGCACCGAATCTGTTTTATTTATTTTAGTATAAAAACTATAATCTTGATAATCAGCAATTGCAAAAGATAATAGATAATAAGCTGTGGGATAATTAGTTTTCCATTCAAACCGAATTTTGTCATTTCCAAGAGTTGTAATTCCGGTAAGAACTCCATTGGATCCCGCTTTCCGGTTTTTGGGAACAGTAATAAAAATCCATGAAGAATCAATTTTATCTGGCAGAAATTGTTTGCATGGTAACCATTGTTTAGCTCCCATTGGCTCTGATAGTGTCCATGTAACTGGTATTTTCCAGGCTCTGTCTATTTTAGAAGAAAAAGAGGAAAGGAATCCACTTGATAATACAGAGCCGTTATAAAAAATAGTTACCGATAAGGTTTTTCCCTTTTCAAACGATTCTGGCAAAGTAACTTCTACAAGATCCTTCAACCTTTGAAATTTTGCTTTTGTCTGATGAACTAATACCGAATCAATGGTAAGATCGGAAATAAGCTCAAAACGAAAAGTATCCAAAAAATCTATTTTAACAACGCTTTGTATTGTAACATTGCCCGCTAAATGCTGGGTTGTGTCGTTTGCCTCCAAATCAATCTTATAAAACTTGATGTCGTAATCATTATACCAGCCCGGCATATTCGCAGAATATGGTGTTTGTGCCGAAATTGAGGTCTTGTAAAAAAAAGTAATTATAAATAAGAATGATATTGTAAAATATGTCTTCATACAATCTATTTTCGCTGATATTAGAACGATAAAATTAACATTTTTTATGATGTAGCAATAATTCATTTAGCAATTCACCGCTTATCTTAGTAACAAAATTGCGATAGTTTCGTCATAGTTTTTTAATTAAACGGAATGTCCTAATTTTACATAAAACTACAGTAATGAACGACAATATTCTGAGAGCTTTAATGCAACTTGTTGCTCTTGTCGCTCAATATAACAAATCTCAATTGCACAGTAATGCGCATGTGCTGATAAAAATTTACCTTGAACAGAGTCAGGGAAGATACAATGTAAGAGTTCATTTAAAGCAGTTCTATGATTATTTTCAAACATTTCTGGGTGAAATAAAGAGCAAACCAAACAAAAAAACTGAAGAAATAGACGAGGAAAAAGTTCGAAATGTATGTCGTCAACTTACTTCGGATTTGCAACAAAATGAACGTATTGTTTTGTTTTTATCATTTATGGAACTGATTAATATAGATCGAAAAGTTACCTCAGAGGAATATTTGTTTACTGATATTTTGGCAGAGGAATTTAAGATCGATGTTGATGATTATAAGAATGCTGTCGGTTTAATTTATTTTGACCCTCCACAGGATATTGATAAAGATGATCAGGTTATAATTGCTGATTTTGAGATAAATCAGGCTGATGAATTGGAGGGTAGTTGGATAACTGAGCATAATAATACTGAAAAAAATCTGTCAGGAATAATCCATCGTCGAGGATTGAAAGGCAAAATTTACGTTATGCATATAAAAAATGCTAATTTTTATGCTTTACGTTATATCGGCGCTGATTCGGTTTATCTTAACAAAAAGAAAATAATTTCCGGCAAGGTTTATACATTGAATTTGTATGATTATTTGCGATTTACAAATAATGATCCAATTAGTTTTTACGATTTTTCGAACATGTTTCGGTCCGATAACAAAAATCTAAAACTGGTTTTAAATGGTCACAATATCAGCATAAAAAGTCGTACGAATAAAAAAGAATTTGTTGTTCATCCATTTTCTTTCTCAGAAGAATCCGGTCATATTATAAGCGTTATAGGCCCAATTGGATCAGCAAATGCATTATTTCAGATTTTTAGTGCTTATAGTAATAATTTCGAGGGAAAACTTTGCCTTAACAATTACGACTATGTCTCTGAGCATTTTAAAATTTCTAAATTATTAGGATATGTGCCCTCAAAACCTATTTATCACCCTGATATATCTATTGAAAAAAATTTGTATCTGGTTGCAAAGCTACACTTTCCGTCATACAATAACGAAAAGCTGAAACATTCAGTTGAAGTAATTCTTGACAAATTTCATTTACAAAAACAACGAACCCTAATTCCTTCAAAAGCCGCTGAAGTCGATTTATCCAGATTGCATATCCGGTTATTTAATTTAGCGGTTGAGCTTATTCGTGACCCATTATTACTGGTGATTGAAAATGCAATCGATGATTTATCAGCTTCCGATGCGGAGCATATTTTAGATATTCTTAGAAATGAATTGGAAAGAGGTTGTCTGATATTCGTTTCAGCGGTTCAGCCAAACTCTTCATTATTAAAATATTCTGAAAGGGTTTGGTTATTTGATGAACAGGGATATATTGTATATAACGGATCGGCTAATGAGGTTTTTCAGTATTTTCAATCTTTTCAGTCAAATTTTACAAGTTCAGAAGAACAATGTCCTTATTGCGGAGTTCTAAATCCCGATATGCTTTATCAGATAATTCAGCAAAAAGTTTTAAATAAGCAAGGGAAGCTCACAATTGAGAGGAAAATTACACCATTAGAATGGTATCTTCACTATAAAGAAAGAATTGAAAAGAACTCCAATTTTAAGGAATGCAAGAAGGTACTACCCTTACATCCCGGTAATATTCCAAGTATTGATCTTCAATATTATGTATATTCAATAAAAACATATCTCTCCAAGCATACACATGTAGGGGAGAATCTTGCACTATTGCTTGTATCTCCATTGGTTGCTCTGATTTTAGCGTTTGTTTTTCGAAACGATTGGAGTGCATCATATCACTTTGGACAAAATCCTAACATCCATATATTTTTTGTTATAAGCATCCTGTTTCATTTATTTTACGGTTTTGTGTTTAGTGATCGCGAATCGCGATTAGATAGTAATTTGATAGAACATCACTTACCAAAGAATATTAGCTACTTCAGCTATATCAATGCTAAAATAACTTGGCTTTTTCCTGTTTCACTAATTAGTACTTTCTTATATGTATTTTTAGCTGTTACGATTCTTGACATAAGTGGTTTATTAGTAAAGTTTTGGCTCGTACTTTTTTCTATTTCATGTCTTGGTAATATCCTGGGTATTTTGCTTTATAATGTTGGAAGGTCGTTTTTTAAAACGTATTTGATTTTTGGTGTATATTTGGCTTTTTGCCTTGTATTTAGCGGGAGCGTAGTTCGTTTCGATCAATTATCCAAAAATATAACGAATGAGCAATATGTTCCTTTTTTGGCGGAACTATCTCCTGTTCGATGGGCATATGAAGCCATCGCTGTGGATCAAATTAAAAATAACCAATATGAAAGTAAGTTTTATAATACTGATAGGAATATTGAGAATGCTAAATTCAATGCCAACCATCTGATACCTGCGCTTCAAAATTTTGTTTTGCAATTTTGGCAACAAAATAGTGATAAAAAGGAAAATATAACTGTTTTGAAAAATGAAATGGATTCCCTTGCCAAACGATATCCTGAAATTTACCCTTTTGAATATCGCAAATTACTGACTACCGGGAGCGTTAACCCTAAAATTCTTGACGAGGCCTCAGATTATTTGACCTATCTTCAAATGCATTTTTTTGACAGAGTGCGCGAGCTTACAAATCAGAGAACTCAAATTGAAAATCACCTAATAGACTCGATTGGGAAAACCGGATTTAGTGAGTTTAAAAGCTGTTTCTTTAATCCTTTTTTATTTGAATTACAAAATTGGTCAGTCGATAAGGAAAGAGTGATAGTAAATAAAGGAAGCCTGATAAAAATAATGAATCCTATTTTTCATATTCCGGAATCCAATTTAGGAAGAGCACAATTCTTTTCACCTGTAAAATTATTTAACAAATATTATTACGAAACTATTTGGTTTAATTTATTTGTAATATGGGTGTTTGTTTTTATAAATTACATCCTTCTATTGTCAACATTTTTCAAGGTTCGTCCTCGTTAATTATTAAATATCACAATAATATTTTTGGGGTAGATAAAAACTGATTACCCCAATTCGCTCAAAGTTTTTATAATTTTCATGCTCTTAATTTCAACGATTGAGCCATCCAAATCAATAATTTTATCGTTTTTAAATTCAGTAAGTGTTCGGATAAAACTTTCTTTAGTTGTGCCTGCTAGTTCAGCTAGCTCTCTTCTGGTAAGCGGCAATGTGTATGAGGTAGAATGAAAAATTTTTTCTGCAAAATATAAGAGTACATCGGCAATTCTGCCAGGCAATTGTTTGTGTGACTGGCTCATTAATCGTTCAAACAAAAATAGTCCTTCCGTACTTAGCGTATTCATTAGTTTTAAGGCATAATGACCATTTTCATTTAATAGATTTTTAAAAACTGTAATATCGGTAAAACATATTTCTGTGTTTTCAATTGCAGCAGCTGAAAATTGGTGAATGTCAAAGCCAAAAACCGACATTAATCCCAAAAAATTATTTGGGGTATCGATACGCAAGATCAGTACCTTTCCATTTCTACCTTCTTTATACACTTTTACGAGTCCCGATTTGATATACATGATGTGAGAGGTTCGGGTATTTTGTAGAAATATAACATCGTGATTTTTGTAACGAACAATGTTACTGTTCTTTGAAATAAGTTCAGTTTGATCTGGAGTAAGCAAATTTCCAAAAGGCAGAAAGAGTTCTTTCCCTTCAGCAGATTGTTCCTGTAATGTGTAGTTCATTGTTTGAATATTTCTTCAAAAGATAAATATACAATTATTTGTTTATTTACCTAGCGAAAAATAATCTCAAAATTAACGATGATATAAATCATCGGACACAGTAAGGTATCTCATTAAAAAATTCAACAGAATGTTCATTTATACGTGATATATTTACATATATTTATATTAGTTTTATAATTGTTTTATTTTTGTTGAGAATTGTAATTATGAAGAAGAATAATAATGAATATAGAATTCTTGTAGTTGATGACTCATCTACCAATATTGTTTTGCTCGAAGCCATTTTAAATGGGCAGGGGTATAATATTGAAACGGCTCAATCCGTTAAGGAAGCCTATCAGATTATAAAAAAGGAGGTTGTTAATCTCATTTTGTTGGATTTGCTTATGCCCAGAGTTAGTGGCTATGATTTTTTGAAAGAAATTAAAAATAGCGAATCTACCAGAAATATACCGGTAATTATTGTTTCAGCAATTACTGATCCTGAGAATCGCAGAAAATCATTGCAATTAGGAGCAATAGATTTTATAAATAAGCCCATCGATATTCAAAATTTTATTGAAAGAATAGAAGCTATTATTAAGAAAAAAGAAACAATAGCTTGATACTTGTTAGGAAATATTGCATTGCTTTGTACCATTAGAAAAGTATGTAAATTAGAAATAGTATTATTGCATAATTCGAATGATTGAAGATAATAACAGCGATAAACAACAGGCGTTAGCGCTTATAAATGTTTATTCCATCCAGGAAATAATGTCCATATTTGCGGAGATAGATGAAAAAATACTATCGCTGCAGACTTGTTCCTCAGAAGATTTTTTAACATTGAATGCATATTTTAAGAAATATTATGTCGAATCAAAAACAATTTCAAGCAATGCAACGGAACTATTTAATCTTATCACCAACAAAGAAAGCAGAAAATCTTTTTTTGAACAATTAGATCTTTTTCAAAAGCAACTTCAAAGCCTGTTATTGACTTACGAAACAAATGTTAATCAATTAATTAATACGATTGATAGAGTAATACAGGAAATGGATCAAATGTTTGTTACCGCTAATAATTTGAAACAGGATCTATTGACTTTAAAATTATTGGTAGCAAATCTAAAATTAGATATCATTGTTTCAACGGAACCTTCAGGTAAAATGGTACGCAAAACTAATGATTTCAATGAATTAATTATTCAAACCAAATCGTTTTTTGCTGAATTTTATAAACAATCTTCGGTTGTTAAAGAATCTTTGAAAAATTTGAATGGTCAATTTGTTCACCAGCGTGACCGCAATGTTCAAATTATTAATGAAATATTAAATGAAACAAATTATTCAACCACTCTTCTTGACCAAAAATTTAACGAGGCTCAGTTGCTGGTTCCGAAACTTCATGAAAGTACACAAAAATCATCCGCCAGTATTGCCAAAATCATAACAAATCTGCAATATCAGGATATTATTAAACAAAAAATTGATCATATTCAACAGACACATAAAGAGGTTCTTAAGCAAATAGGTGACCTTAAAAGCACCGGCAATGAAGAAAAAGACATTCGGAATAGAGCAAAATACTTTCTGCAAATACGCGATGTTGCTGGGTTGCAAGCGGCTCAGTTAATACACGCTAATAAGGAATACCAGAAAGCTATAGAGAATATTTCGGATAAATTTCTTGAGGTAGGCGCTGACATGACTGAAATAGCCGATTTTTGTCATCAGCTTATAAGAGGTGTAAATGGAACAGATAGCACACATTTTGTAGAAATTCGGGAAAAACTCGAAAAAACTCGAAATTTATCAGATGTATTTCAAAAATCAGTTGATTTTATTATTGAAAATTCAGGAGTTCAATGTGACCAATTATCTGATTTAATTAACAATTATAATGACCTGTCGGATTTTATTTTAACCATCGATAAAAGTATTACAAAATCAATAAGTAATGAAAATTCTGTCGAGGCTGAACAATCAGATAATACAACAAAAAAAATTCGTAATATTTTATCGGAGTTATCGTCAATAAACCAATTGTATCATTCCCGATTTCTCAAAATTCAGGATTTATTAAAATTTACATCAACCGACCATTTGACCAATCGTTTTGTAAAACCAATTAAAGCAGACCTAAGTGGTTTTGCAATGAGATGTAATCGTTTAATTGAAAATTTAAATGAAACAAACGATAGCATTTTTCTGATTATTGGCGAAAATCAAATACTCAGTAAGAAAATTTCATCTGATATTAAAAAATCAATAGAGCAAATTAAGTATTATGATTATTTCGATAAAGTAATTGAAGAAATAATAGCAAAACTGAATGAGATATATCTTACATTGCAAAACACGGATGGTAAAGTTGATGAAAACAGAAAGAATAACCTGGAGTATCTGCGGTCTAATTATACGATGGAAAGTGAGCATATTATTCATGATTCACATACAAAACAGAAAGATTTAGATATTTTTTCCCTTGATAGCACTACAGCAGATGAAGAAGATGATAATCTTGAATTATTTTAAAAATTAACGAAACAAACTAATATTTAACGGTTTTGAAAAACGGAACGATTGAGATAACAAAAGATAACAACGGAGTTTCTAAGGCAACATTGAAATTAGTAAATGAACTTACTTATACTAGTGTTGTCGATATTAAGGAAAAGGTGATAAAACACCTCCACGAATTTGATCAGCTTTATATACAGGCGAATCTTATTCAAATTGATTTAACAGGAATACAATTACTTTATTCTGTTAAAAAAACATGTATAAACGCAAAAAAACAAATTATTATTTCCATTAAAATGAACGAAGAATTGGAACTTCTTTTGATTCGCTCAGGTTTTAAGGAATTACTTAATTAAATATTAATCAACAAATAATAAACCAAATACTAAATAATTATTAACTTAATATACAGAATTAACCCTATGGCAAAATCAATATTAATTGTCGACGATTCAGAAAGTATCAGGGAAGTTGTTAGTTTTACCCTTGAGCATGAAGGTTATAATGTATTGATAGCGGTTGACGGAAAGGATGCACTTAAATTTCTTGATGGCACCAAGATAGACCTGATTATTACTGATTTACATATGCCGGTAATGGATGGTATAGGGTTAATTAAGGAAGTGAGAGCAATGCCTGAATATCAGCGTATCCCTATTTTATTTCTTACAACTGAATCACAGGCTGCAAAAAAAATGGAGGCCAAAGAAGCCGGTGCTACAGGATGGATCATCAAACCCTTTGTTCCAGCAAAACTATGTGAAGCCATAAACAAAGTACTAAGATGATAGATAATTTTAAAAAGAAATTTATTGAGGAAGCAACCGAGCATATCCAGGATTTGGAACAAACTCTGTTAGAATTGGAACAAAATCCAAAGAACAAGCCTTTAATCGAAAGGGTTTTCAGAGCAATGCACTCCTTAAAGGGTAGTGGGGCCATGTTTGGATTCGAAAAAATCAGTGAATTTACTCATAACCTTGAAACTGCTTACGATTTGGTTCGTAACGGTGATATGGAAGTTACTAATGAATTGCTCAATCTCACGTTGGCCTCAGTTGATCATCTTGGAGCGTTACTTAAAGACGATTCTGTTAATTCAGATTCAGTTATGCTGCAACATGAAGAGTTAATGGTCAAAATTAATACGTTAGTTACTTCAAGCAAGATTACAAAAAGAAGGGAAAACAATATATCTGAAAGTAATCTGGAAATAAGCGCTAATTCTAAAACTTATTATATCCTCTTTCAACCTAATGAAGATATAATGAGCAATGGAACAAATCCTTTATTTCTTCTTGATGAATTAAATTCCATTGGAAATTGTATTGCCATACCAATTGTCAATAAAATTCCCGAACTGGAAGATTTTGATCCAAACAAGTGCTATACAACCTGGGAAATTTTTCTTTCTACCGAATCAAATATTAATTCAATAACCGATGTTTTTATTTTTGTTGAAGATGAATGTCTTCTTCAGGTTAATTTAATATCGGATTTAAACCTTCTTAATAATCAACAGTTTATTGATAAACTGGAAGAATTAAGCATCAATCAACAGGAAATTGGACTTGCTCAACTTCAGGATTTTATTGCTAGTTTAACTATTCAGGAAACAAAACAGGTTTTGAAAGGAAAGGAAGAAAAAGTTACTATTTCTTCCAAAGATCAAACAATATCAAGTATTCGGGTTGCTTCCGATAAGCTAGATCAATTAATGAATTTAGTGAGTGAACTGGTTACCACTCAAGCAAGATTAAGTTTATATGCCGAAAATGATGGTAGAACAGAACTTCTTGCAATCGCTGAAAATGTTCAAAAGTTATCTCGCCAGCTTCGAGACAATGCTTTTGGGATTGTTCTGATTCCAATTGAGAATATGTTAACACGATTCCAACGATTAGTTCGTGATCTTTCTAAAGAATTAAAAAAGGAAGTTGTTTTTGAGGCTGAAGGCACTGATACGGAATTAGACAAAACTATAATTGAAAATTTAACCGATCCTTTGATGCATATTCTCAGAAATAGCCTTGATCATGGCATTGAATTACCTGAGATTCGAAAAAGTAAGGGCAAACCAACCGAAGGTAAAATTTTGCTAAAGGCATTTTATTCAGGAGCAAATGTAATTTTGCAAATCAGTGATGATGGAGGAGGTATTGATACAAACTTTATTAAAGCTAAAGCAATTCAAAAAGGACTTATAAGTGCCGAAGCTTTGCTAACTAAAAAAGAAATTCTTGATTTAATATTTATACCTGGATTTTCAACAGCAACAAACATCACCGATGTTTCCGGCAGAGGCGTGGGAATGGATGTGGTGAAACGAAAAATTGCAGACATTCGGGGTGAGGTAGATGTGGAATCCGAAGTAAATGTTGGAACAACGCTAACAATCAAATTACCGCTTACGCTTTCTATTATTGATGGACTATTAGTAAAGGTTGAAGATACCTTTTATGTGATACCATTGAGCGTGATAGATAAAATATATGCCGTAGAACATGAAAAATTAACAAACACTTTTAACAATGTTGTAGTATTAGATGGTGAACAAGTACCTTTCTTTTATTTACGTGAAGAATTTGAACTTTCTGAATTTGAAACAGTGTATGAACAGGTGATTGTTGTAAATTATGAAGATAAACGGGTTGGATTGGCTGTTGATGCTGTAGTTGGAGAATATCAGGCAGTATTGAAACCACTTGGAAAACATTACAAAAAACAAGAAATTATATCAGGTGCAACAATTCTTGGCGACGGGACAATTGCATTGGTTATGGATACAAACAAAGCTATTAAACAATTCGCTAATAAAACATTAATTACGGAGGATAATAAATGAAAGATGCTACAAAAATTAATTCCTATCTGACTTTTAAATTGAGGGATGAAATATTTGGAGCCAATGTTGCAAAAGTGCTTAATATTTTGGAAATGACCAAAATAACAAAAGTGCCAAATTCTCCTTCTTACATGAAAGGCGTTATAAACTTGCGGGGATCTGTGCTACCTCTCATTGACACCAGGATTAAATTTGATATGGGAGTAACGGTTTATTCCACCAATACTTGCATTTTGGTTTTGGATATTGAAATGGGTGGAGATACAGTGCATGTCGGAGCTTTGGTAGATTCGGTTTTGGAAGTAATTGAGATTGACGATGATCATATTCAACCGCCTCCAAGTATTGGAAGTAAATATAAAAGTGAATTTATAGATGGTATGGCAAAAATTGGCGACGACTTCATTATGCTGCTAAATATGGATTTAATATTTTCTACCAGCGAACTTACGCTTATTAAAGAATCATCTGGCGATACTCAAGTTGAATTAGAAACCAGAGTTTAGTTTCGCACTTTTGGATTACTGATTGTCCCAAGGAATTGTCTTTAATGTCGAACAGGTAATAACTGAAATAAAGACAAACTTAATGGGATTTTTTATTTTGTAATTATTTGTAATACATTATGATACAGCAGAATGTAAATCTGAGCGATATTTACAAGGCAGTGATGACAAATGGTGAGTTTAAAAGGCTTAGTTCTTTCATTTATGGGGAGTATGGAATAAAGATGCCCGAAGTGAAAAAAACAATGCTTCAAAGCAGGCTGCATAAGCGTTTGCGAGAGCTTAATATGACATCCTACAAAGATTATATTGAATACCTTTTTAGTAAGGAAGGTCAGCAAGCTGAAGTGATCCATATGATTGATATGGTTAGCACTAATAAAACCGATTTTTTCCGCGAACCGGTACATTTTGATTTTCTTCATTCTAATATATTGCCCGAAATGCTATTTGGAGATCGACCCAACAGACAAATAAAGCTTTGGAGCGCAGGTTGTTCAAGTGGCGAGGAGCCCTATACTATTGCAATATCTATCAGCGAATTTATGGCGCAAAATCCATTATATGCTTTCGATTTTTCGATACTATCCACTGATATTTCAACCCGTATGCTTAGAACTGCAAATGATGGCATATATAAAGAAGCGAGAGTGGAAATGCTTCCTTTAAACTTGAAAAAAAAATACTTGCTTCGAAGTAAAGATAAAATAAATCCAACCATTAGAATTATCCCTGAACTTCGACGAAGAATTACTTTTCAGAGGTTAAATTTTATGGATAATGTTTATAATGTGCCTGATAATTACGATATTATTTTTTGTAGAAATGTATTGATTTATTTTGATCGTGAAACCCAGGAAAAAGTCATAAATAGATTATGTTCGAAGTTAAAACCCAATGGCTTTTTCTT
The DNA here is from genome assembly GCA_038213375.1 of Bacteroidales bacterium. GTDB lineage: Bacteria > Bacteroidota > Bacteroidia > Bacteroidales > JAAUTT01 > JAAUTT01. Next base: position 25,935 of record JBBQTB010000019.1, read on the forward strand.
TTTGGGTCACTCCGAATCAATAACTAATTTTGATGTACCTCTAAAGCAATTAAAACCTACCATTTTTAGAAAAATTTGATTCGTTTTTTCGTTTGAAAGTTGATGATTTTTTTGTAAATTCATCATATTAATAAAAAAAAACAATGGGTTTAAGCACTTCGGTAATATTTGAATAAATAATGATAATTATAAAATTGCAAATGACAATCAGGATTCAGTAATTTTTTATTTTAACTTATTTCAATTTATAATGTATAATTGTTTTTAACAATATCAAAACTAATTATGAGTAAACTTACTGATGATGAATTTATTGAAGAATTGAGAACCCGTTTCAGGATGAATCAGGAAGGGTTGAAAGAATTACAGGAATTAAACCGCGAACTGCGAATTGTTAACACAAAACTCGAAGAATCGGAATCTTTAAAAAGTCATTTTATATCCAATATTACTAATGAAATAATTAATCCGTTTACTGCTATTTTAGGGTTGGCAAAACACATTCTCTCTGTAAAAAAGGAAGATTGGAAAACTGTTATTTCTATGGTGGCATTGATTCATTCAGAAGCTTTTAATCTTGATTTTCAACTTCGTAATATTTTTGTTGCGGCAAAAATAGAAGCAGGAGAGATTTATCCGGAAATATTGAATGTTGATATCAATACATTAACTAACAACGTTATTGAATCGTTCAGATTTGAAGGGAAAAAGAAAGGAATCTCATTAGATTTTATTTTTGATATTAAACCACAAGTAGGAACAGTATTTTATTTTAAAACAGATCCTGAGAAACTTAAATTGATCCTGTCTAATTTGTTAAGTAATGCTATCAAATTTAGTTTTGAAAAACAGGTGATCACAATAAAGGTTTGGATTAATGATAGTGTACTTAATATATCTGTTGAAGATTTTGGAACTGGAATTTCTGAAGATAATCAAAAAAAGATTTTTGACCGGTTTAAACGCGTCGATTCCGGCATAAATTCATTAAATCGGGGACATGGTTTAGGACTTTCGATAAATAAAGCAATTCTTGACTTGTTAAGTGGTAGTATCGAAATACAAAGTGATATTGGCAAAGGAAGTAAATTTACCCTCAATATTCCGGAAGCTAAATCGGATATTGCTGGTTTTTCCACAGATGGCAACGAGTTTTTGTTTGATCAAGATGAAATATTTTAAGCATGGGTATGGAAAATTTACCTGTTCATTTTTTATATCCCGCAGAGCTATATGTCAGTAAAATTCCATACCAGATAAATACTATTTTGGGGTCTTGTGTATCTGTATGCCTCTTCGATCCAATTCTTAAAATTGGTGGCATGAATCATTATATGTTACCATATTGGAACGGACAAGGTTTGGCATCTCCAAAATATGGGAATATTGCGATTGAAAAGCTTATTGACAAAATGCTATCATTAGGGTGCAATAAAAATAATTTGAAAGCAAAAATATTTGGAGGAGGCGAAGTTATAGAAACCCAATTAGTTCAGTTTCATATTGGGACCCGTAATATTGAGCTGGCAAGGCAAGCTTTGGAGGAAAGAAAAATTCCAATTGTAAGTTCGTCTGTTGGAGGCAAACTTGGTAGAAAAATAGAGTTTCTTACTATAACTGGTGAAGTGCGGCAGAAATATGTTCAAAAGACAATTTAATACCATTGTCAAATTACATTTTCATACTTAAGATTATGGCAAATAAGATCAAGGTTTTGATAGTTGACGATTCCGCAGTGGTCAGGCAAACCCTTCAGTCGATTCTAAGCTCCGATCCGGAAATAGAAGTTATAGGAACTGCATCTGATCCTTTTTTTGCTGCAAAAAAAATTGCACAAGAGGTGCCTGACGTTATAACATTGGACGTGGAAATGCCACGCATGGATGGATTGACTTTTCTTAAGAAAATAATGTCGCAGCATCCAATACCAGTTGTTATCATTTCGAGTTTAACGGCCAAAGGAACAGAAACAGCTCTCCGTGCAATAGAATTTGGGGCTATAGATATAATTGCAAAACCACAAATGGATACGAAACTATTTATTGAAGAATCGAAGATTCGTTTGTGCGATGCAGTGAAAGCCGCTGCTATGGCCAAAATTAAGAGAAGATCTGTGCCACAAAATGATTTTACAGTTCAACCAAAATATTCAGCTGATGCAATACTTCCAAAATTTGTTCCTTCCGAATCCAGCATGATTAAAACAACAGAGCTGGTTGTTGCGGTTGGGGCATCTACCGGAGGAACTGATGCTTTACGTGTTTTTTTAGAAGCAGTACCTCTGGATTCACCCGGTATTGTAATTGTTCAACACATGCCTGAAAATTTCACCAAATCGTTTGCAAACCGGCTTAATGAGCTTTGCAATATTACTGTTAAGGAGGCTGAAAATGGCGATACAGTAATTAGAGGGAGAGCGCTAATTGCGCCGGGCAACCATCATATGTTATTAAAGCGGAGTGGCGCTAAATATTATGTTGAAATCAAAGATGGACCTTTGGTGAACCGTCATCGGCCATCGGTGGATGTTTTATTTCGTTCAACAGCACGTTATGCAGGTAAAAATGCTATCGGTATCATAATGACAGGAATGGGTGATGACGGCGCTCGCGGTCTTCTTGAGATGAAAGAAGTCGGGGCAAGAACAATAGCTCAGGATGAAAAATCGTGCGTGGTTTTTGGAATGCCAAATGAAGCTATTAAAGTTGGAGCGGTGGAGAAAATATTGCCACTGGAGCAAATTGCAGGAACATCGATGATTTGGGCTAAACAGTTCACAGCTAGTTATTAATTCTATTTTGACACTTTATTATAATAATCTTAAGGATATTCTTTAAGATATTTACATTATTTAAGAAATTATAGTAAATTGGCACATATGAATTAGCTTTGAATGAATTACTACTATATGAATAAATATAATTCGGTGCACAGGTCCATTTACTTTTCTGGAATTGGCCTAATTGTTGGATTTTCAATTCTTATTATAAGTTTTTTTTGGGGAATAGTGCATTTTAATCAGCCAATTAATTTTTCGGGTATACATTTTTTACATCAGCAATTTCCTGCCCTCGGCCTTTTTGATTTGCTTCCTTTGATATTAGGGTTTATAGGATATTATATAGGAGTTAAAGTAAATGCCCAAATGGAGGAAACGCAGATTAATTTACAAAATGAATTACAAAAATCTCAAAAAGTCCTCGATTTTACAAATAAGTTGATAAATGATCACCTTGATGCGGTTTACGATATACAGGATGATGAGGATAAATTAGGGAAATCTCTTATCAATTTGAGAGATAATCTTAATACCAATAAATCCATTGAAGTGAAGCGACGCAAAGAAGATGACCAACGAAACTGGGTAGCGGAAGGATTGGCCAAATTCAGCGAAATATTGCGTAAAAACAATGACAGCATGCAGGTTCTTTCCTATAATATTATCAACAATTTAGTTAAATATCTAAATGCAAATCAAGGAGGTTTTTTTATTTTGCATGAAGAAGGAGTAGAGAAGTATTTTGAAATGACTGCATGTTATGCATACGACCGTAAAAAATTTGCTAATAATCGCATTGAATGGGGCGATGGACTTATTGGGACATGTGCTATGGAAAGACAAACCATCCACATGACAAATGTTCCTGACAATTATGTATTTATCACTTCAGGGCTTGGAAAGGCGAATCCACGTAGCTTAGTCATTGTACCTTTAATTATTAATGATGAAATTCATGGAGTTATTGAAGTCGCTTCATTTAAAGATTTTAAAAAGTTTGAAATTGAGTTTGTTGAAAAAGTAGCCGAGAGCATAGCTTCAACGATATCAACGGTTAAAATAAATTTGAGAACTGCTCAATTGTTGCATGAATCGCAGGAACAGTCAGAGATTTTGGCAACCCAGGAGGAACAAATGCGTCAAAATATGGAGGAACTTCAGGCAACACAAGAAGAGGCCGAGCGGCAAAATGAAAAATTTTTTACATTTGCCAACTCAGTAAACCATACATTAATCAGATCTGAATTTCTTCCGGATGGAACTCTTATATACGCAAACGATAAGTTTATTCAAAAGCTGGGATATGCCAATAATGTTGATGTTGAAGGAAAACATATCTCCATGTTTATTAATAAAAAAGACAGGGAATGGTTTGATAGCATATGGGAAAGCTTAACGCATGGTTCTGAGCATTTTGAAGGTGATGTCAAATTGCAAACTAAACAGAGTAAAGATCTTTGGACAATGGCCACCTTTACTTGCGTTAAAAAAAATAACTTGGTGGAGAAAATACTGTTTTTATCAATAGATACAACCGATCAAAAAAAGCAAAGTCTCGATTTTGAGGCTCAAATCGAAGCTCTTAACAGGTCGAGTCTAAAGGCTGAGTTCAGTCCCGAGGGTGATACGTTGGACTGTAATGAAAAGTTTCTTACTACCATGCAATATACAATGGACGAAATCTCGAGTAAAACCATTTTTGATTTCATACCGAGAGAAGAAATTAATTCATTCAGAGAGATTTGGGAGAATGTTATATCCGGACATAGTTTTCAGGGACAATTGAAACATGTTACCCAAAATGTGGATGAAAAATGGTTTAGAGGAACGTTAAGTGTTGTAAATGATATGTATGGAGAGATAAATAAGGTAATATATATATTAAATGAGATTACCAAAGAAAAGTTAATGGAAATAGAAACTCAGCGTCAAACAGAACAGCTTCGTATTCAGGAAGAAAAATTGCGACAGTCTGGTGCAGAACTAAGTAGAAAGCTTGATAAGGCAAAAGCTGAAATGGAGCAGCAATATAAAGAGGTTGAAAAGGTTAAAATACGTAACGAAAGGACCTTGGAAGGTGCCCTCGATGCAATTGTCACAGTTAATCAGGAAGGAAGGATTGAATTCTTTAATAAGGCTGCAGAAGACCTTTGGGGAATGTCTAAAAAGGAAACTATGGGAATGAATATGAGAGTTTTATTCTCGGAAGAAAATATCAAACAAAATGAATTTATTCAAGTATTAGTTTCTTCAGCAACAAATAAAACCATAGGCGCCCGGAAAGAAGTGAAAATCACTAATAAAGATGGGATAGATATTAATGTTCTAATGTTACTTTCAGAAGCTAAGGTGGACGATGAAAATACATATACAGCCTTTATTCAGAATATTGAAGTGGAATTGTTTTAATTTGAACAACATATTCTTGATATTTATCAGATAAATAATTACATTTGTTAATATAGGATATCAATCTGAGTATTAATTTTCAATGAAATTGTCCGATGAATAATGAGGAGCCTTCTTTTGATGAACTGCTGCAAAAAAATCGTGATTTAGAATCTGAAAATAAAAAGTTAGAAAAAGAGCTTCAAAAAACTCGAGAGAAAGTAATAAGCTCAGAAAAGTTTAAATCGGCTTTTTTAGCAAATATGTCTCATGCTGTGCGAACACCAATGAATGCTATCATTGGTTTCTCTGAACTAATTGGAATGAAAGGTATAAGTGAACAAAAAAAACTGGAATTTACCCGGATTATTAATGAAAAGGGTCACCAGTTACTTTCATTGATTGACGATATTATTGAAATATCAAAACTCGAATCGGGTAAGCTTGAGTTAAACTACTCTCAAATTAATCTGGATGATTTTTTGAATGAAGTTTTTGCTACAACATTGCAAAAAAAACTTAAATCGGGGAAAGAATTAGTAGAGTTAATTCTTGAAAAAAATCCATTAGAAGAATATGGTTCAATTTCGACTGATCCAGGCAGGCTGCAACAAATTTTAATCAACCTATTGGTTTTTTCATTACGAAATACGAGTAAGGGAACCGTAAAATTCGGATATTATATAAAAGACGCTAAAGTTGTTGAGTTCTTCGTACAAGATACCGGTATAGGTCTTATTAAGGATGATATTAAGCACTTGTTTGATTATTTTTGGCAGTTCGAAGATATTACTCACCAACGTTTGAGTGGAATTGGCTTGGGTTTAACCATATCAAAGAATTTAATTGAAGCCTTCGGAGGTAAAATTTCGGTTTCTTCTGAACTAAATAAAGGTACAGAATTTTATTTTACTTTGCCCATTGATAAACCCGGAAGATCCAAAAAACAGGAGAATCTAATCGATCCCGTTTCTATTGATCAATCTCGATTTGAACCAAATTGGAAAGATAAAGTAATATTAGTTGTTGAAGATGATGAAGTTAACTATCAGTTTATCGAAGCGGTATTGGAAAAAAGTCAGGTACAAATGTTGCACGCCGAAAACGGAGATCAGGCACTGGAATTGTGTAAAACAATTAATAAGATCGACTTAATACTTATGGATATTAAGCTACCAGAGAAAAATGGATATGAGATTACGCGTGAAATAAAGGAATTCCGCAACGATATCCCTATTATTGCTCAAACGGCATTCGCTATAATGGAAGTAAAGGATAAATGTTTAAGTTCTGGATGTGAGGATGTTATTTCTAAACCATTAGAAATAGAGTCCTTTATGCAAAAGATAAATAAATATCTGTCAGGACATTAATTATTATTAAGTACCAAGTATCAAATACTTGGTACTTAATAATAATTAATTACTTTTAATCCAATTCACAATCTTATCACTTTTGGGACTTGCTTTAGGCTCAACAACATCAACCAGTTGTCCTTTTTCATCAATCAGGTACTTCTGAAAATTCCATTGTACTTCCGAATCCTTTAATCCATTCTGCCCTTTTTGGGTTAACCATTGGTAAATGGGATCTATATCATCTCCTTTTACTGATATTTTCGACATCATTGGAAACGATACACCATAGTTTAGACTGCAAAATTCTTTAATTTCAGCATTTGTTCCCGGCTCCTGACTTGCAAAGTTATTTGCAGGAAATCCGATAATAACAAATTTATTGCCGCCATACGATTTATATAATTCTTCAAGATCTTTATATTGAGGTGTAAATCCACATTTTGAAGCAGTATTCACAATCAATACCTTTTTGCCTTTTAAAGAAGATAAATCAAAATCTTTACCATCCAATGTTTTCGTTTTAAAGTCATATAACGATTTCACTTTAACTGAATTTGAGTTACTCTGACCATAGCTATATGTATTTAAGGTAATAGCTAATGCAAGGATTACATAATTTTTCATCGTATTGTTTTTTATTTTATTATTTAACAAGTTTTGAACAACTTTGTTTACACACATTTCCAAAAAATATACTTGTTTCACCAAAACGATGTTTCAAACCAGAGTTAATAATCAAAGATGATATTCTTGAGCAATTTCTTTACACATTAATTGCCATTTTTACTTTCTATCAATCGATATAGATCAACTTTTTTCCATTTTTTATCGATTTAAAGTGCCTGATAGTTATCTTAAAATGGCACAATATCCCTCGGGTTAATTATTACTCCATATTATCAGTAGCAGTATCTTTAGACATTAAGAAAAAATATAACTAAATCATATTGCTATGACTAAAAAAATTTATTATCCGTTATTTACGACGTTGTTTTTAGGAGCTGCGTTATTTTTAGCATCATCATGCGAAGGACCTGCCGGACCTGCCGGTAAAGACGGCGTAAACGGTGCTGATGGTCTTGCTGGATTGCCAGGTAAAGACGCTAATGAAAATTGCAAAAAGTGTCACACTCCTGCAGTTGTGCAAGCCAAAGCTACTCAATACGAGTTATCCAAGCACTCTTTTGGTGAAACTGCAAAGTTAGAAGCAGGTGGCAGTATTGGCTGTACTCCCTGTCACGAATCAGAAGCATTCAAGTTTGTTTGCGCAAACAACATTCCTTCAACATTTGTACTTAATGCTACTACAGGAAAATATACAAATAGTTACGTTGCAACTGCCACTACAGGTTTTGGCGGATTTACCTGCAATACTTGTCATAGTAGTTTACACAAAACTTACGACATTGCCGATTTTTTTCCATTAACAACTACAGCAGCTGTTCCTATGACAATGTGGGGTGGTACTAAAACCATTGATCTTACCCAAGATGATGGTAAAAGTAATTTATGTGTAAAATGTCATCAACCCAGGCCTTTAACAACAAGTTCTTCACTTTCTGATGGTAACATTGTTGATTATGCATCATTAGTAACCAACCCAACTGTTGTTTTTTATGATTCGGCAGTAGGAAATTTTGCACCAAATAAGCTGGTTCCCAGCTATAGAACACACGTTCACTATGGTGGTGTTGGTGCAATTTATGCAGGTAAAGGGGGAATTGAATTTACAGGTTCAGTTGCTTCTTACGCTAGTTCTGAACATGCCACAAAAGCATCATGCGTTGACTGTCACATGGCTGATATGACAAATGCTGCCGGTGGTCATTCATTTGTTGCAAAGGGAAACTTCAATGGATGTAACATATCAGGGTGTCACTCAGCTGCTCCTCTTGATGCTAATTCGCCTAAAGTGAAGGATACCAAAGCTGCTGTTAAAGCATTACTTGAGACTTTAGGATCTAAATTTAAATCAGGTGGTGTTGAATTTTTACATCAGGAACCAGATGCTACCCTTAACTTATGGGTGGGCTTAACTTCAAAAAATTATGATGGATACCTGAATATCTATGATCCTTCAATTAATATGAAAGGTGCATTTAGAAATCCTGCTCCATCCGGCTCTTGGACAACAGCACAAAAAGATACCAATACTGCATTGCCTAAATTCACTTCGTTGAAAAACGTTCAAATAGGTGCCTTGATTAATTTTCAATTATGCTTAAGAGAATACAGTTTAGGTATTCATAATACCAATTATTCGAAAGCTTTATTGACAAATTCTATTGACGCCTTAACTGCTGCTGGTTTTTAAATAAACTGGCTTGAGTTTTAAATACAAAAAATGCTGAATGTTCGTTCAGCATTTTTTGTTTCAACGAGTCAAACTTAACATTGACTTTAATATTGAAATTTATTGCTATTTTTACTATACAATCAATAAAAATATAAATTGTGGTTCTAACAAACGGAAATAGTAAAAAAGAGGAAGCCGGAAAACTATGGGATTATCCTTGGAAGTATGCCGAAAGTTTCATTATTGCCATCGAAATTATGGTTGCCGGAATTATTGTTGAGGCACTTACGGGGGGGAAAGGGATTACCATCCCAGGCATACCTGTGAATATTTACATCATTTTTATTTTTGCTGCTGTTCTTTTGTTTTTGCATATAAGATACAGAGAGTTACCTGCTATTATTTGGATTTCAAGTATCCCGGCTGCGATAAGCGCTATCAGTATTTATGCAGTATTAGTATTATTACTTGGGTTTATACCTCAAAACTCTCATGAAACCTCAAAATTTCTCGATTTTACCGGACTTTCGCATGTTAAAAGCAGTTGGCCGTTTGTGTTGATTCAATTTTATTTTCTTACTACATTGGGTATGGTCACCCTACGAAGGGCTATTCCTTTTAAAAAAAAGAACGTTGGGTTTTTAATGAACCATTTTGGGCTATGGCTTACTTTGCTTGCAGCGGGTCTGGGATCGGCCGATTTAAAAAGATTGACGATTAATCTTCTCGAAGATGGGAAGGTCAATAATATAGCCGTTTCACAAAATGGAGAAATGTATAAGATGCCTTTTACACTTAAATTGCTCGATTTTGATGTTGTTCAATATAATCCAAGGCTTGCAGTTGTGAACGTTGAGACAAACAAATATAATATGGGTAACGCCAAGTCGCTACCCTTTGCTGTTAAAAACCTTGAAACCGACCTGGCAGGCTGGCATATTAAGGTTCAGGAATACCTTTCACAAGCCATGCTTATCAATGGTATTATGCAGAATTCTGACTCAGTAGGAAGCAACCCTGCAGCCTTTGTTTTTGCAAAGAACATATCCACGGGAGACACGGTTAAAGGTTGGATTACATCAGGCAGTTATGCGTTAGATCCTTCCTATTTAATATTGAAGGGAACTGATTTTTTGATACTTACACAACCTGAACCTAAAAAATACAGTTCGAAATTAATTGTTTATAAAGATTCTCTTACCTCCGATACGGTTACTCTTGAAGTGAATAAACCATATTCGGTAAAAGGTTGGGAAATTTACCAGACTGGTTATGATGAAAATAAGGGAAAATGGTCAACATTGAGCGTTCTTGAAGCGGTTAATGACCCGTGGTTGCCGGTTGTTTATTTTGGGATAGCTTCACTTCTTTGTGGAGCCTTGTATTTATTTTGGATAGGTAAAGATAAAAAAGGAAAGACTAACTAAACTTATTGATATGAATTGGATATATTTTCAATTATATGCCTTAATAACTGCTATTTTTTGGGTTGTTGGAACCTCATTGATATTTGCATCTAAACGGAAATCGATTTTAAAACCATTGGGACATATTGCATTGCTGTTAGGAATTGGAACTATTACCACCTTCGTGGTCGTATTGTGGTTACAACTCGGCCGCCCACCAATGCGCACCCTTGGTGAAACCAGGTTGTGGTATGCCTTGTTTTTACTTATTATCGGATATGTAACTTTTGTTAGGTGGCGATATCAATGGGTGTTGATTTTAATTTTCTTTTTTGCTTCCATATTTTTGGTGACAGATTTATTGCATCCCGAAACGTATGAAAAGACCTTGATGCCAGCATTACAGAGTCCCTGGTTTGTGCCTCACGTAATAGTCTATATTTTTGCATATGCAATGCTCGGGTTTTCGTGGGTTTTTGCGATTTATGGTTTGTATATGTTTTATTTTAAGAGTTTTCCGATGAAAATTCTTAATGTAGCCGATAACCTTGTTTACATTGGTTTTGCGTTTCTAACAATGGGTTTATTGTTTGGAGCTCTTTGGGCAAAGGAAGCCTGGGGGCATTATTGGACTTGGGATCCAAAGGAAACATGGGCATTTCTCACTTGGCTTGTTTATCTGGTTTACATTCATACCCGTTATTACCATTTTACAAAAGTGCGTCTCCACCTATGGATGCTGAGCTTTATTTTTATAGTTCTGCTCCTTTGCTGGTTCGGCATAAATTATATGCCATCAGCAAAAAACTCGGTACACGTATATTCGAATTAAAAAAAGTACTGAAAATTAGTACTGAGTAGTGAGTATTCAATATTTATTACCCGGTACTAATTACTCTTTAATTAGTACTAAATATTACTGCATCTTCCATCAACACTTCATAAGTGTATCCATAACCGAAATCCTTATTGATGGCTATTTTACCTTCAATAGTAACTATATCTCCTTCAGATACTTTGGCATTTGTGGTAATGGTAAGATCGAATTTTCCAGCGTTTTCAGTACCGTCCTGAATATGAAACCAATTCTTCTTCATAATTTCGGGACTGAATTTTGTAACCTGGCCTGAAATTTTTACATTTTTACCTGAATAAAAGTCTTTTCTGGCAAATAATTCTGATATGGTTATACCTCCTTTTGCAGGTTTTATGTTTATGTTTATTTTTTTAAGATTGTCAGCATTTATATTCGTATGTTTTTCATCACCATTTTTATCCTTCATCAACGAACCTGGTTTTATAATCAAATGATCCTTATCATCACTGAGTCCTTCAAGAAATAAAACAGCCTCAAAAGTTCTTTTTAATTCTTTGCTCTCAAACTTATTCATCAGCATACCACCCTGATAATAATATGTACCACCGATTTTAATGGCTGTTTTTGGAATAGCTATCCATAATGCATTATTTGATTCTGAAACACGCACATAGGTATAAACACTTGTATTGATAGCTTCTTGAGCTATTACTTGATGAATACCAAGGGGAATTGCATCATTTTTATTGAATTTTTTATTATTGCATGACACCATAAATAATGTGATGCAGAACCATATGGTAATTTTTTTCATTTTGCTTGTTTTAGTATGTTATATTCAAATAACTAATTCCACCAAAATTAGATTCTAAAATGGATTTATCAAAATAAAGATGAGTTTAGAATAATATTATTTGTCTTTTAATTTACTATTCCTTCATTCCAAGTGGAAAAAGGAGGAAACAGAAAAGTTACCACCATAGAAATCCCAAAATTAAATCACTTATTTCAAGAATGTGTAACAGGTTTGCCTGACGAATACGCGAAAATTGAACAGACATTTTCTCCTCTTGCATTAGAGGAAATAACAAAATGGATTTTAAATGAAGTAAAATAGAATTTTATGCCAATAATGACAAAAGCCCTTTTTAGGGGGCTTTTGCATCATCTAATACTCTTTCAGGCTAACGAATGAGTATTTTTAAGCGTTGTATTTTTTATATAATGACACAAATATATGTCCTCCAAAACCAAACGTATTGTTTAAAGCTACGTTTACCTCTTTTTTTACACATTTGTTAGGGGTAACATTAAGTCGTTTATCAATCGTAGGGTCTATCTCGTTCAGGTTTATGGTGGGGGGTATAATACCTGTTTCGATGGCCTTAATACAAGCGATAGCTTCGATAGCGCCTGCAGCACCTAATAAATGCCCTGTCATTGATTTTGTGGCACTTATGTGAAGCTTATCAAGTGATTTTTCAAATACCGAACAAATTGCTTTGCATTCGCTTAAATCACCAACAGGTGTTGATGTTCCGTGGGTGCTCACATAATCTACGTCCTCAGGTTTCATACCAGCTTCATTTATGGCATCAAGCATGGCGGCAATAGCCCCAATTCCTTCGGGATGTGTAGCCGCGATATGATAGGCATCGGAGCCAAAACCACCACCGGCTACTTCGCAATATATTTTTGCACCACGTTTTTTGGCATGTTCAAGCTCCTCTAACATGAGCACACCGCCCCCTTCGGCCATTACAAAACCGTCGCGTGACACATCAAAGGGACGAGAGGCTGTTTCGGGTGTATCGTTTCGTTCCGACAATGCTTTCATTGAGCTGAAACCTCCCAAAGCCGACCGTGTTATGCAAGCTTCCGAACCTCCTGCAAATATTACATGGGCTTTTCCTAACCTGATAATATTAAAAGCATCGACTATGGCATTATTACCTGATGCACAGGCCGATGTGGTTACATAGCTTACTCCTCTGAGTTTGTAACGAATTGAGATTAGCCCGGCTGCCATATTGGAAATCATCTTTGTTATAAAAAACGGGCTAAAACGAGGTGCATCAATGTTTTTACCGAATGCTAATACTTCCTCCTCAAATGTTTGAATACCTCCAATGCCTGTGCCCCAGATAACACCAAACCTACCCAAATCGGATTTTGTAAGATCGATTCCAGAATCTTTCAGACATTCGTCCATCACAGCCAGCGCGTATTGTGAGAAAGCGTCCATTTTGCGCGCTTCAGATTTTTCCATAAAGTTAAGTGGGTCGAATGCTTTTAATTCTCCGGCAAATTTGGTCTTGAAAGGTGAAGGGTCGAATTTTGTTATCTGTGCAATACCACTTTTCCCAGTGATAAGACTTGTCCAAAAATCGTCTACCATATTACCGACGGGGGTTAACGCACCCATACCCGTTACTACAACTCTTTTCATATTTTATGTATTAAAATCTGTATTTCAAATTAATATTGCTCATTTATTTGGAGTTATATGCCCATTTAAGATAAATGGAACCCCATGTATAACCTCCGCCAAACGTTGATAAAATAAGTTTGTCATCTTTTTTTAGCGACTTTTCAAGTTCCCATAAACATAATGGTATGGTAGCAGCCGTGGTATTGCCGTATCGTTCAATATTTATCATTACTTTTTCTTTTGGAATGCCCATACGTCGACCCACAGCGTCAATAATCCGGAGGTTGGCCTGATGGGGAACAAACCAGGCAAGGTCTTCAACATCAATTTGGTTCTTTTCCATCATAGCAATTGAAACGTCGGCCATTTTCGATACGGCTATTTTGAAAACAGTCTTCCCATCCTGATACATAAAGTGTTCCTTAGCGTCTACAGTGGCATGCGATGCAGGTTTTAATGATCCGCCGGCTTTGAGGTACAAAGAATCTTTTCCCGAACCATCGGCTTGTAAGATGTAATCCAAAACCCCAACTTCATCGGTAGTCGGCTCTAATATCATTGCTACCGCAGCATCGCCAAATAATATACAGGTTGATCGATCGGTGTAATCGGTAATAGATGACATTTTATCGGCTGCCACTAAAAGGACTTTCTTGTACTTACCGCTTTCAATGAAATGCGCTGCAGTTTGTAATGTAAATAAAAAACCTGAACAGGCTGCACTAACATCAAATCCCCAAAAGTTTTTGATACCCGATTTTTCGGCGATGATACAAGCAGTAGAAGGAAAAGCCATATCAGGTGTGACGGTGGCTACAAGCACCAGGTCAATTTCTTCGGGTTTTACACCCATTTTGGATAATAGTTTCTTTGTTGCCTCGGCTCCCATATCGGAAGTAGCCAACCCTTCACCTTTTAAAATTCTACGTTCTTTGATTCCAACACGTTGCATAATCCATTCGTTGGAAGTATCAACCATACCACTTAACTCGTCGTTAGTTAATACATAATCGGGCAAAAATGCTTCAATACCCGTAATAGCTGCTCTAATTTTACTCATTCATATGATGTGTTAAATTGATAAAATGGCTATCTACTATGTGTTATGTAATTATAATACGTGTATATAACCCGAAAAAATAAATGACCATTTTTTTTCGTTGGCCTTAATTCCTACAACAAATAACCATGCAAAAGTAGGCAAATGAAATTGGTTAATGTTGAATCATACCAATTTTAAAATTAATTTTCGTCAATTTCAAGATTGGTATATTATGTAAATCAGCATAATGCATTCAGTAAGAAATAAAATCGCTATACGTTTTATTCTTAAAAGCCATTTTATATTCGCCAGTTAAGCCGATCAAGTTAAAGAGTAGTTTTTAAACCAATTGATCGTGATTTGTTAAAATATTTTTAAAAAAGAAATCTACATTGCCGGAATTGTTACGTTTTAAAAACAAACAAAAGATTCTATTTTATAAAGAGAAAAAAGCCATCAAGAAAGTAAAACACCCCTATAACACCAATGGCCATACTTAGATACCAGACAGGTTTCTTCTTCATCAATCCGGCAATTGACGATAAAAGAATAGTAACCTGCAGGAAAATAACTGCAATTCCAAACTTGTCGCCATGCGTTTTGCAATCATCGCGATCCTTTTCGAAGGCTTCGGCACCCGCCTTAATCTCTACTTTGTCTTGCTCGTACTGTTGTAACTTCTTATCGTAATTATCAATTTTTGTCTGGTAGTTTGCAACTTCCTCCTTGGAATTAGCCGACTTAGATACAATTTCTTTCTGAAGCTCAAAATTATCCTTCTGATTCTCGAATATATAGCTTTTAATACTTTTTGCCTGGTAACGAGACCATTCGTTGGCTGCTTTGGTTTGATTTAAAAGAGCTTTACTACCATACCCACCTCCCTTAAAAGTTGCTAAGGTGGCACATACTGCAAAAATAACGGTCGATAACGCTAAAAAATTAAGCCACTTTTCTTTTTTATCTTCTGCCATGATGAATAAGTTTTATACAAATGCAAACATAGTAAAAACCCTGAAAAGATGCATTCTTCTAAAGATAAAAATCACGAATATTGCATCCAGCCCAATCCTAATGAGGGTTCTGATTATGGTGTTTATGTAATAGGTAACATTGGTCACCTATTAAGAGTAATCAACTTCATTAGAAATCAGTAACCAATCTCATTATTAACTATCACTAGTTACCTTTTTTCGAGTGTATATTTGTATGGAAGATTTGAAACAATAAATTTAATAACGAGTATAAGAAAATAAGGAACACATTTTTCAATTAAACCGACGTGATGTCGCTTTTTATAGGTAGTAGTTTTAATTTTAGGTAATTTTAGGGTTTTCTCCGGGGATAGAGGTATCTCCGGAGTTTTTTTTGCGTTTAAATAATAAGTCTATTTTGAAAAATCATATTACCTCTAAATGCCCTCAAAAGTACTTTTGTTTTAATCTGAATTCCTTGTTTTTCCTTTAGGGTTCACGAAAAAAACACTAAAATTCAGAAAATCTACTTTTGGGAATAGGCTCAATTATATTTCGAGCAACGAACATCTATAATTTCATAAAAATTCATCATCCTTCATACAATTATAGTTGTGCTAAGCGTACATTTTTTATATTTGTTGACGTATTAAATGGACTGAAAAAAATTGCATTACGTCGATGAATCGTATTTTTACAAAATTATTTTTGATTACAATTCTAGTTCTGTTAAACGGAACTGGTTCTCTTTTTGCATTTGACGAAATTTCACCGAAACCATATAACGAGTGCATCTTTGTTATCTCCAACTATTCAGGAGTCGACGCTAATGTTTCCGAAAGCCGGTCCATAAAGGAGTTGCTTGAATTGAATATTGACGGATTTCGTTTTAACCTTGAATGGGGTAAAAAGCAAAATCAGTTGATGTTAAAAACTGCTTCAGGTAGTATGCTGGATTTTTTTGAGGTATTGAGGCAAATAAAATCCAAACTGGATAGTAACCCACAGAAAGTCCTTACTTTATTCCTCGACTTCAATGTTAATGTAAATGAATTAACTGCCATATTTGAAAATGTCGGATTACTTCCGTATTTATACCAGCATGACTCTTATACCGGTTGGCCTTCAATAAAATCGATGGTGGAGGATAATAAGCGGTTGATTGTGTTTTCGATGCAGGAGCATCGCACTAGTCCGGATTGGGTTCATTATGTTTGGAATTATGCGGTGGAACCTTATTTTTCGTTGCTTGAAGCTCCTGATTTTATTGGGGAGTTTTTAAAAGGCGATCCCAAAAACGATTTATTGATTTATAACGAATATAATTTCCCTGCCAAGTACCTTTCATCAGGAAAGGTTGTATTTGATAGCAATCAAAATCCATATTTAATTGAACATATAAAAAATATCTGGAGCCGAACCGGTAAAACACCCAACTTTATAATGCTTGATTCATACCAATTATGGGTAAGAGCAGTATTGAGCAGACTTAATAATTTTATAACTCTTAATGGAACCGTTACATTTAATGCGCAATTACTAAATTATGTGAATTGGGAAGGGCGAAACAGCCTAACCAGCGGAAAGTTTTGCTTCCCTGTAGGTCCTGGGGATAACCTCACGTTAACGCCTAAAAGCCCTGGTTACCGGTTTAAACCGGCATCAATAACATTAGAGGAACCAACCCATAATAAGGTTCAGCATTTTGTGGCCACTCCAATTGAAGTGAACGAAAACCTTGAAGCTCATTATCCTTTTGATCATAACGCCTTTGATAAAAGTAGTAATAACCTCGATGGCAGTTGTGTTGGTGTTAAATTTACCAGGGATCCGGAAAGGGATTTTGTGGCATGGTTTGACGGTAAAAGCCATATAGTGTTACCTAAAGCCGAAGAGTTTAGGATTCGCGATCATGATTTTACTGTGTCTGCATGGATAAAAATCGAGAAATACCTTGTTAATAAACCTGATTATTGTATTATCGGAACACCCAATAACTCCTATCAGGAGGGAATTCATTTGCTTATCAGGGATACTCGCCCGTATTTTGGGTTTTACAGCAACGATTTAGCTGGCAAAACTTTGATTGAAGCCAACAGATGGTATCACTTGGTTTGGCGTTATTACAAGCTCAACGGCGAACAAGCTATATTTGTCGATGGTAAACTTGATAGTCGTTCTCTGGGACACCCGTCTTACAAAGGGAGAGATAAATTGTTTGTTGGGGTAGCCGGTTTTAGTTGGGCATCAAACATGTATGGATCCATTGATAATCTTACAATTTGGTCCAGGGCTCTGGGTAACGAAGAGATATGGAGCCTAAGCAAGGGGATTATTGAAATTATTCCTGATAAAAATATTTTTCACCGCTATCCTTTTATTGTCGCCATTTTAATTGGCATTTCCGTTTTATTGCTAATTGTTGGTTTATTTCTTTTAAGTAAGCGGTTCCGTGTAAAGAAAAAAATCAGTTTTTCCGGCAAAATTGATGAACAAATGCAAGAAAGTTCGCTGTCTCCTGAAAAAAACTATATCCAATTATTTGGTGATTTTAAAATTATTAATAAAATTGGAGTAGATATTACCGATCAATTTACGCCGAAAATAAAACATTTATTTTTATTGATTCTATTATTTTCGCAGCGCAATAAAAAGGGCATTTCAACCAAAGAACTATCAGAAATTCTGTGGCCAAATTATTCTTATCAAAACACCAAAAATAGCCGTGGTGTTACCATTCGAAAACTTCGCATTATTCTTGAATCGATGGATAAGGTGGAGATTATTTTTAATATTGATAATTGGTCCATAAAGTTTTCAGGGGATGTATACTGCGATTATCTGGAATGCCTTAAACTTTTAAATCATTCAAAGGAGGACGATCTGAATTTTTATGCACATTTCTATCAGATAGTTCAACATGGTGAAATATTTAATGATGAATCCCACGATTGGTTAGACGATTTCAAAGGATATATTGCCAATAATGTTGTTGATATTCTTATGAAGTTTATCTTGAAGCTTAATATGGATAAAGACAGTGATTTTATTATTAAATTGGCTGATCGCATCCTTGTGGCCGATTCAGTGAACGATCAGGCGTTAGGTTATAAACTAAAAGTGTTGGTAAAGCAAAACAACTATAAGTTAGCACGTTTTACTTATGAACGATTTGTTGCAACCTATTCTGACATGTATGGTGAAAAATTCTCTACTTCCTTTGATTCGATCGTCTCCTTATAATTTATATTAATTCTTAATTCGATTGTTTTAACTACATAATATAATAATTATCAATTTTTTAACTTCTATATAGAAGACTTATTTTGTTCAATTAACCCATAAATTAACCCGCAACTAATCGATTTGTAAGTTCGAAGTAACGGTATACTAATAGTTCAAAGTTAACTTTCGGATAAATAATTAGTATCGTTTTCAAAAACTATGAAGAAACTGGTTAAACTGTTCAAACGGGTATTCTCGAAAAAAAGAATGATTACCTGGATAATTATTGGTACCGTTGTAGGTTGCATTTTGTTATTTAAAATCAGCGACAAGGCAATTAAATATACTTCAACCGATGATTATTGCATATCGTGTCACATTCATCCGCAAGCCGACCAGAGTTGGAAGCTTTCTCCACATCATAAAAACCGGTCCGGGGTTTCGGCTCATTGTGTTGATTGTCATCTGCCCCCTAAAGATCATGGCTACTTGTTAGGCAAGATAAAGCATGGTTTGAAAGATGCTTATGGTTTTTATTTTAAGGATAGTGCCAAAATTAACTGGGTAGAGAAAAGGACTCTCGAAAAAGCCAAAGAGTTTGTATATGAGGAATCCTGTCTCAAATGTCATCAAAATCTTTTTCCGGTATCCTTGTCCACCAATGGATCGAATGCGCATTTGTCATATCTATCCAACAAGGAAAATCTATCATGCATAAATTGTCACTTAAACGTAGGGCATTTTGATAAAAATTCAAAACACGAACACAACACTAATTTTGGTGTGAATGCAAGTGAAAGTAAGGAAATGTATGCTGAACCTACTCAGGTTGAGCGATTCGAAAATTTTGTTGAAAAAATTCCTGGTTCTGGTATATCGTTTAATATGGTTGCCATACCTGAAGGGACATTTACCATGGGTAGTCCAAAGGATGAGCCATTAAGACGCTCCGATGAAGGGCCTATGCATAAAGTGAAGGTTTCCAAATTCTGGATGGGTAAAGTTGAAGTAAGTTGGGATGAATATCTGGCTTTCTTTAAAGCAACTTCATCACAGGGGAGAACTGGAGGAGAGAATTTAAAAGTAAAGAATGTGGATGCAATATCCGGTCCCACTCCGCCATGGGGTGCGCCCGATCAGGGATGGGGTAAAGGATCACGTCCGGCAATTACGATGACATGGCACGCTGCTGATGTTTATTGTAAGTGGTTGTCGAAAGTAACAGGTAAAAAATATCGTTTACCAACCGAAGCCGAATGGGAATATGCCTGTCGCGGAGGCACCAAATCACCCTATTTCTTTGAAGGAAATCCTAAGAAATTTACTTCGCAGGGTTTCTTTCGAAGGATAATTGGTCCAGATACTGCAAACATAAACTCGATGGTAGTTTATAAAGAAAACAGTCCGTCAAAGACTCAGGCACCAGATGCCGTAAAAGCAAATCCGTTTGGTTTGAAAAATATGCTGGGAAATGTGGCTGAATTCTGTTCCGATTATTTTTCACCGGATTTTTATAAAACTGCAAAAGGTAAAGAAATGATTAACCCCAAAGGTCCGCAAATGGGTAGCGAGCATGTTATAAGAGGCGGTTCATTTAAAAGTGATGCCAAGGATGCACGAAGCGCTGCCCGCGATTTTACGAAAACGAAAGCTTGGTTGGTTACAGACCCTCAGATGCCTAAGAGTATTTGGTGGTATTCCGATTGTGTAGATATTGGATTCAGGGTTGTGTGTGAAGCAGATGAAAATATTGGAAAATAATACGATAAATTAGTATGGAAGCAAATTCGAAAAATATTGATAGAAGGAAGTTTTTAGAATCTACGGCGCTTGCCGGTATGGGAGTTATTGGTGCTGGCATGGTTCTCGCATCATGCAAAAAGACGTTGGATAATAAGGCATTGGCTCTTCCTCCCATCATGAAAGGCGCTCCCAAAGGGAAAAAACTCAGAGCAGGATTAATAGGAGCCGGTAATCGCGGTACAGGAGCCGCTTTAAATTTTATTAGTTGCGGACCCGATTTGGAAATTGTGGCATTGGCTGACGTTTTTCAGGATAAGGTTGACAATTGCCGTGAGCGATTTGCCAAATACAAAATGAATATTCCGGCAGAAAAATGTTTTGTTGGTTTCGATGGATATAAAAAATTGATGGCATTGGATGATGTTGATGTCGTAATTTTGGCAACACCACCGCAATTTCGTCCGGAGCATTTCGAAGAAGCCGTGAGAACCAACAAACATATTTTCATGGAAAAACCAGTGGCTGTTGATCCTGTCGGAATTCGTTCCATTATTGCTACTGCAAAAAAGGCACAAGCACTTGGACTGAACGTTGTTACAGGAACACAGCGTCGTCATCAGGAAGATTATATTGAAACTTATAAGCAGGTTGCTAACGGGGCAATTGGCCAGATAACATCGGCAAAAGCATATTGGAACCAGGCACACGTTTGGTTTCGTACCCGCGAAGAAGGATGGTCGGATATGGAATATATGATTCGGAACTGGAATAATTTCTGCTGGTTATGCGGCGATCACATACTTGATACTCATGTTCACAACATCGATGTTATTAACTGGTTTTTAGGAAAGCATCCTGAGACTGCCATTGGTTACGGTGGCCGTCACCGCAGGGTAACAGGTGATCAGTACGATTTTTTTAGTATCGATTTCGATTATGGAAACGGCGTATTCTCGCATAGCATGAGTCGTCAAATTGATGGTTGCTCCAATGAAACCGGTGAAATGGTAGTTGGTACAAAAGGCTATACCAATTGCCGGAATTTTATCTGGAATCTGGATGGTTCAGTAAAATGGGAATTTAAATATCCAAATGACGAAAACGGCAATCCGATGAGCCAAATAAAAATACCGGGGTATGCTCAGGAGCACATGCACCTGGTACATGCCATTCGCACCGGAAATTATGTAAACGAAGCGGAACAAACTGCCATATCTACGCTCACAGCCATTATGGGCAGAACCGCTGCATATACCGGAAAAAAAATCACCTGGGATGAAATCTTTAAATCGGACATGGATCTGGGGCCTTCAAAAATCGAATTTGGTGCTGTTGACATGAAGTTTGAAGTGCCTATTCCGGGAACACCTGTTAATGTATAATAATTAACAACTTTATATTTTTTACTTAAAACTAACATTATGAATTCTTCACGAAGAGAATTTCTTAAAAGGTCAACTTCTGCCGCCGTTGGAGCTCTTATCCTGCCACAGATTATCCCTTCTTCAGCTCTTGGATTGAATGGAACGACGCCACCAAGCGATCGTATTGTAATGGGTTCGATTGGAGTTGGATCTCAGGGAACAAGCAATATGAATGGCTTTCTGAAATTTAAACAAGTTCAGTATGTTGCTGTTTGCGATGTCGATAAAAAACACATTGAGTCAGCCAAAGAAAAAGTTGATAGTACTTATGGAAACAAAAATTGCCGTACTTATGGTGATTTCCGTGAATTTCTTGAAAAAGAAAAGCTTGACGCTGTATGTCTTTCTTTGCCTGATCATTGGCACTCCATCATATCTGTTTCGTGTGCAAATAAAAAGCTCGATATTTATGGAGAGAAACCTCTAGCACGGAGCATTCATGAAGGTCAGGCCATTTCTGCCGCGGTGCATAAAAATAATATTATCTGGCAAACAGGAAGTTGGCAGCGTTCGGTGGAGAATTTTCGTCGAGGTGTCGAATTAGTGCGCAACGGACGTATTGGAAAAATAACACATGTGGAAGTAGGTTTGCCCGATGGAGGAAGGTCAATTGGAACACCTCCAGTAATACCAGTACCGGAAGAGCTGAATTGGGAATTCTGGTTAGGTCCGGCTTTAAATGTCCCTTATCGTGGTGTTAGCCACTGGAACTGGCGCTGGATTCAGGATTATTCGGGAGGTCAGTTAACTGACTGGGCCGGTCACCATATTGATATTGCGCACTGGGGATTAGGATTTGATGGCACTGGCCCTGTATCCATTGAGGGGAAAGGAGTTTATCCACGTGAAGGAATCTATAACACTGCCGTAGAATACGATTTTAATTGTGTATATAAGGACGGCACAACCATGAGGGTTGCGAATGCTTCACGACAGAAATATGGCATGGGTACTGTTTGGTATGGCGACAAAGGATGGCTGCGTGTTGATCGTGGCGATATTATTGAAGCTTCGGATCCAAAAATTCTGAACGAAAAAATTGGTGAAAATGAAATTCAGGTTTACAAAAGTACCAACCACCAACAGAATTTTCTTGATTGTATAAAGTCACTCAATGAAACAATAACACCTGTGGATACCGCATTGCGTTCCATTTCAGTTGGTTTGCTTGGTGAAATAGCTATGTTAACCGGCCAAAAAATTCAATGGGATCCTGAAAAACAGGAAATTATTGATAATAAAATGGCAAGTCGTTTACTTTCACGTCCCTATCGTCAACCATGGGTTTTACCACTTATTTAATCTGAACTATCATGAAAAAAAATATTTTATTTACATTTCTATTTATTTCTATCTTGGTTTTTTTTAACGCTTGTAAGGAAAAACATGCATACAAGGCATTAATTGTAACCGGCCAAAATAACCATAACTGGCAGGCAAGTTCTCCCATTTTAAAACAATTGCTTGATCAAACCAAGCTGTTTACCACCAATATTATCGAAACTCCTGCACCAGGAAAGGATATGAGCGTCTTCAATCCCGATTTTGCAAAATACGATGTTGTGGTTCTTGATTATAACGGAGATGCATGGCCAGAAAAAACGAGGGTTTCATTTGTCGAATATGTTAAAAACGGAGGCGGTGTTGTTGTGTATCATGCAGCTGATAATGCATTTGTGAACTGGAAAGAATACAATGAAATAATAGGTTTGGGAGGATGGGATGGCCGCACCGAAAAAGATGGTCCTTATGTTTATTTTAAGGATGGGAAACAGGTTTGTGATTCCACTCCCGGAAGAGGTGGTTCGCATGGTGCCAGACATGAGTTTACTATTCAGATCAGAAATACGGAACATCCTATAACCAAAGGGTTGCCAGCTAAATGGCTACATGCTGAAGATGAGTTATATAGCCAGCTTCGCGGCCCGGCAAAGAACATGGAAATTCTTGCTACTGCATATGCCGATACAGCCAAAGGTGGAACCGGACGGGACGAACCTATGTTATCCATCATTTCTTATGGAAAAGGACGAATTTTTCATACAACACTAGGTCATTGCGGAAATGGTGATAAAAAATTTCCTGCCTTGGAATGTGCAGGATTTATTACAACATTTCAAAGGGGTACAGAATGGGCTGCCAGCGGTGTTGTAACCCAGATTATTCCCGTTGATTTCCCAAATTCTGCCGGTACAGTGCAATGGGCTGAATATAAACCATTATCTTTGGATGAAATAATTAGCAATATTGAAAAATACGATGTTTCCAAAAGTCGTAAATATTTGTACGATTTGCAGAACCGCATTCGAAATTCTGAAGGAAACGCAGAAACTCTTTTAACGTATGAGAAGCTGATGGTTAAAATTCTTGAAAGCAGCGAAGCAACTCTCGATGCTAAAAAGTTTGTTCTTAGGGAATTGAGCTGGATGGGATCAGACTTTTGCATTCCACAAGTCAAAAAACTTGAGTCATCAGCTGACTTGAAAGATGAGGTTAAGTTTGCTTTAACACGCATT
Source organism: Bacteroidales bacterium (assembly GCA_038213375.1). Classification (GTDB taxonomy): domain Bacteria; phylum Bacteroidota; class Bacteroidia; order Bacteroidales; family JAAUTT01; genus JAAUTT01. The sequence goes on from JBBQTB010000019.1 coordinate 50,334, forward strand.
CAATCATTAAAGTAAAAACTAAAAATGCTTTCGCTGGTAATTCCTATTTATAACGAAAAACACCTTATTAATGAGTTAGTAAGCAGAATAGTAAAAGCTATTGAACTGTTTACTACTGATTATGAGATCATTTTTGTAGATGACGGAAGTACTGATGGAAGTTTACCAGCTTTGTTAAGTTTTTATCAGGAAAATGAACACATAAAGGTACTAAGTCTTTCGAAAAACTTTGGACATCAGCCCGCATTTACAGCCGGTTTGGAATATTCGAAAGGAGACATTATTGCCATGATGGATGGCGATTTGCAGGATCCTCCTGAACTACTGGCCGACATGTTCAGGAAGATTCAAGCAGATGGTTTTGACATAGTTAGTGGCAAACGAACTGGAAGAAAAGGAAAATCACCCCGTAATTTGTTTACCTGGATGTTTCATTTATTATTTGGTAGTGTTGCAGGATTGAAAAATATAGAAAATACAGGCAACTATTCCATGATGACCCGCAATGCATTAAATGCGTTGTTGTCGATGAAAGAAAAAAACCGGTATTTGCCTGGTTTACGGTCGTTTATTGGCTACAAACACGGATACGCTGAATATATTCGCGACGATCGATACAATGGGAAATCAAAGATGAGTTTCTATAAATTAATGGTTCTAGCCACCGATGCAATTTTTGCTTTTTCAAGATTCCCAATCCGGTTTTGCATGATCCTTGGAATGATTGGAACCATAGTTTTTATGGTGGCAGGGATGTATGTTCTTATTGCTAAATTTTTCGGTCTTGCAATTATAGGTTGGTCATCTACATTATTAAGCATCTATTTTTTAGGTTCGGTGCAGATGATTTTTATGGGGATTGTAGGAGAATATGTATATCGGATTTATAAAGAATCACAAAACAGACCACTTTATTTTGTAAAGAAGTTTCATAGTAGGCAGGTAGATGAATGACAGATTATTAAAAATAATTTTTTTTGTATTATCTTTTCTGATCCTTGCTGTACTGGCGCTGGTTAGTCGCGATGCAGGAATTTCAGGTGACGAAGGTGTGCATATGAAGCAATCGGAAATGGTTTATAGCTATTTCGCTACGTGGGGCGAAGATAAGTCGGCTATTCATACTCCTAAAACTCATTTAAAATATTACGGTCAATCGGTTGATAACCTTACCACCATATTAACTCATTGGTTTCATATTGATGATATTTACGGTTTTCGTCATGTGATATGCTCTATTACCGGATGGTTAACTATTTCGCTCACCGCTCTTTTTGCTGTTTATCTGGCAGGGTATGGTGCGGGAATTTTTGTACTCCTGCTGTTCAGCGTTTCTCCGGTTTTCATTGGCCATTCGCTGAATAATCTGAAGGATATTCCGTTTGGTTTGGCTTATATTGCAAGTATCTATTTCATTATCAAATTCTTTTCGACAATAGATAAGCCCAATTGGAAAACGGCGCTTTTATTAGTTGTAAGCATGGCTTTTGCAGTTAGTATAAGAGCCGGAGGCCTTCTTGTACTCTTCTATTTATGGTTCTTTTTCATTCTTTTTAATGGGATTGGGTATGTTAAAAACAAGCAGTTCGATGGTAAATACATTCGAAATCAACTGTTTTGGGTATTTGGCATTTCGGTAACAGCGTATTTGTTAGGACTAATTCTTTGGCCCTATGCATTACAAAACCCGATTATAAATCCATGGAAATCATACCAGTTAATGGCAAATTTTCCAACTACTCTTCGCCAGATTTTTGAAGGACAATCCTATTGGTCCGATTTACTTCCATGGTACTACTTACCCAAATACATGGCAATTACAATACCTATTATCGTATTTGCGGGCGTTGTATTATTCGTTTTGTTTTATAATCAGTTTTTTCATTCAAAACAAGCGTTATACTTTTCATTTATTTTGTTTGCCATCGTTTTCCCTGTGGTATTTGTTATCATTAAAAAGTCCAATCTTTATGGAAGTTGGAGGCACTTTTTGTTTATCTATCCTTGCATCATACTTATTTCAGCTATCGGCTTCTCAAAACTTTTTACTTACTTCCACAATAAATATTACAGATGGGTTCTTGTGGTAACAGTAATCCTTTTGCTGATTCATCCGTTTAAGTTTATGATTCAAAACCATCCATATTATTACTTGTATTATAATCAGTTTGTGGGAGGGTTAAAAGGTGCATATGGAAATTATGAAACTGATTATTATTATCACTCAATGCGCGAAGGATCGGAATGGTTAGCCAATTATTTGGAGACAAAAAAAACAAACCATGCAGTGAAGGTGGGAGCTAATTTTTCGATTCGTTGGTTTTTTAGAAATCAAAAGAATGTCGAAACTTTTTACTTTCCTTATGCTGATAGAAGCAGGCATGACTGGGATTATGAGATAGTGGTAAATAGTTATATTCATCCTGATCAGCTCAAAAATAAAACATGGCCTCCGCTAAATACCATTCATGTAGTTTATGCTGATAGCGTTCCAATATGTGCCGTACTGGAACGGAGTACGAAAGCTGATTATGAGGGAATTACTCAGTTGGAATCTGGGAATATTGCTGAATCCATACCTTCTTTAGAAGAAGGTCTAATAGCCTATCCCCAAAACGAATATCTCTGGTACAAATACGCCTGGGCGTTGTACAAAAACGATAAAAAGAAAGAAGCTGAAAGTGCGTTAAAATCAGGGCTTGAAATTCTACCTTCTGATGAACTTATTCTGCAATTTCTAGGCGATATTGTTTTCGAAAAGGGTGATGCGTTGATGGCTGCCAATTATTACGAAAGAGCCATCGTGGCCAATAGTAAATTTTTAAGACCATATGTGAAGCTCGCTAATCTTTATACCAATTCGGACAGCAAGAAAGCGCGCTCCGTTTTGATGCAGTGTCTTCGTCGGGATTCGAAATATAAACCTGCTATTATGGCACTTGCCGATACTTATCGTAACTCGAATCCGGAAATCGCGAAGAGATACGATCATTTAGCAGAATCTATAAAATAAATGTTTAATTATAAAAGGTTGATTATTATGAAAAAAGTAGTATTAATGTGTTCGATGGCAGGAGTGCTTCTCCTTGGAAATGTTTCAATGTCTGTAGCCCAGGATTCGATTGAGAAAAAAGATACAATATCTGTTGACGCTACTGATCCTGTATACTATAAAGCAGAAGATGAGGCTTCTGAAAAAGGTGGTTCGGGTAAAACCATTGCTATCATTGCCGGCATTGTGGTGGTTGCCGCTGCCGGAGGTTATTTCTTGTTAAAGAAAAAGAAATAAGAGGAATTAAAACTTTGGCGGGAAACTTGTTTCCTGCCAAAGTTTTAATTCCTTACTTTCTGCCACTTAACATGTTCGGTAATTATATACATTTTTGGATAAAAAATTTTTACCCTTGCTTAGGTCTGGTTATAAGATATTTCATTATAAGTTTAGTTTCCTGATCATTGCATTTTGTTTTTTTTTGCATTACAACCATGGCTTTAGCCCATTCTTTTTTTGTGAACTGGTCAGTTTTATATAAATTATGACAACTTCCGCAATTTTTGACATACAAATTTCTTCCGATAACAAGCGTATCGCATGCCACTCCTATTCTTTGCGAATCTGCCAAAGTTGGAATATATAATGCCGGTTGGCATGCCACTATTGCAAACATGAAAAGATTAAAAAAAAACAACGCTTTGGATTTAAAATTCATAGGAAAATATTAATCTTGTTTGTAAACGTTCATGTCCACTGAGTTCTAACCCACCTCCTTTTAAATTGGTTATTTGTGGCATGCAAGATAAATTAATCCAAAACCCATTTGTTGAATAAGAAAAACTTGGACCGAATAATACAACTGAATTTTCCCATATCGATTTGGCTATTATGTTCTGGTTCATTAATTCAAATCCTAAATGAATATTGTTTTTTAATCGATAGGCTAAGCCATAATTTAATTCAACTTTCAGTTCTTCCTCATTTGTTGAATTTATGCTTTTACCATTGGACGAAAATGCTTTTTCCAAAACATATTCGCCAACCAGGTTAAAGGCGTTAATAAAATTTCCGGATTGTTTGTCCAGAATAATTTTGCCTTCAAGTTCAGTTTGAGATGGTGACAAAGAGTACTCAAAATAAAGGGCTGAACCAATACGGTTTGCGACCGGATCGGTAAGTTTTAGTTTCCATTCGTTGGAAAAGCTATATTCAGTATTACTAATTAAATTTTGAATACCATTCTCTTCAACAATAGCTTTGTAATATCCGTAGTTCAGGTAAAATGAGGTTTGGAGTTTTGCTCCGAGGCCAATTTCGAATTCTATTCTATGATCAATCTCGTTGTAAAAATTATTCCGGCCATTTAGGAATGTCGACCAAACTTCGATCTCCTTTTGTCCTTTATTCAAAACGCCGCTTTGATAGGTGTAAGTAAATATCCTGTCCTGTGCACTAACCTTAACAAAGCTAACAATAGCAATAAATAGTAAAATCTTCTTTATCATTTTGTTTCATTTTAATTTACCACAAAATTAGATTTTACTCTGCTCTCCACAATCCCATGAAATAATGATTTATATAAGATCGGATGTACTTATTTCATCAATATCAATAAGTTTTTTTAATACGGCGTACATCGTCAATCCTGAGGCAGATTTGATTCCGGTTTTTTCAGAAATGTTTTTGCGATGCGAAATTACAGTATGAATGCTAATGGATAGCTTATCAGCGATTTCCTTATTTGCCAACCCCTTTGCAACTAATAGTAAAACATCAACTTCACGTTTGGTAAGGTCATTAATAGGTTCAATCACTTTTTTTGGCCAAAAAGAATTCAATAATTCATTTACCTTTTTTACAATTGAGGTGGGGTTATCCCCTATATGAATATCAGAGTTGGCAGTAGAAGTCTTTCTTTCTAAATTAAGGTGTAAGTATTTAATATTTATAGCATTGATTAATATTTGTTTTAATTGGTTTTCATAATCATTGATTATATTCAATGGTAGAATTAAAAGAATATATCCCGATAAATGGGGATAATCATTAAGCTCCTTTTTGTGGTGCATCAAAAAAACTTCATCAGCATTACAATCGGATAATATAACGGACAAACCTTTCAGTATTATGTCTGAATCACAGATAATTATAACCTTACTCATATGGTTATTCATCTTTTTTTACTATCTTTTCAAGTTGTTTCACTTTTGGAACGAGTATTTTATCTTCAATTCGTGAATGATTTTTCAAATCTTTTTCGAATATAAAAAGGTTCGACAGTAATGAATTCCCGATGTTCTGGTCATAGTTCGGTTGTAAATATTTTATAATGATATTTTTTAGGTCAAACATTTTTTCATCCATGTTGTTATGTTCCTTTTCAAATCCTTTTATGGTAAAATTCTTGTATTGATCCATAAAAGCTGCCTTTTTTGATGCATTTCCAATCACTTCATTCAGATTAATCACGTATGGGAAAATCTCTATTTCTTCGAGTTGAATATGTTTAATAAACTCTTCAGTAAATTTTTTATAAAACTTTCTAACTAATTCATTTTCTTTACATCCAGTGGTGCAATTGGACAGAAATAAATCAATTAACCTTTCCTGTTCAGGTATTACATAGTCAACATAATTTCTGTGGGTTTTTAAAAGATAATCAATCACAGTAGTTACCGAAAAATCAAGTAGTCTTTTTTCTGAAAAATAATTTTCATTATGAAAAACGTTGATTATTTCAACAAAAAAAGTAACATCAATTCTTTCTTTTTTGCATAATTGCTGTATAGTTGAATCCCCAAATCCTAGTTTTATACCAAGCCTGTTTATTACAGGAAGCAATGTGTGGTCATTAAGGATGACCTGAGCAAGTTTACTGTTTTCACTGAATAATTCCATGTTACTTTGATTTTGAGTAAAATATCTGCGCAAAAAGAGTTATTTGTTTAAAATTAAGAACAATGCATGAATTATATGTGTTTTCTTCAATAAAAACTTTCATATATTAGCTGTATGAAAATCCAACCATTTGATTTAACCTATTTTTAACTTAAAAGTTTAAATTATGAGACGAGTATTTTTTACAAAAAACGTAACCTTGCATGAAATGCAAGATACAAGCTACATCCTGAATATATTAAACAATTTTGTATTGATGAATAAAGTTTTACTATTGACAATAGTATTCTTATTATCGGGTATTTGCCCTGTTCTAAAAGCTCAGAGCGGAAATTCAATTTCAGATATAGACATTCCGTACAAAAAGTTTGTGCTCGACAATGGATTGACAGTGTTAATCCATGAAGATCACAAAGCGCCTGTAGTTGCAATAAATATTTGGTATCATGTCGGCTCAAAAAACGAGAAACCAGGCCGTACAGGTTTCGCTCATTTATTTGAACATTTGATGTTTAATGGAAGCGAGCATTATAACGACGATTATTTTAAGGCACTTGATAAGATAGGCGCTACCGATTTGAACGGCACAACAAGCAATGACAGAACAAATTATTTCGAAACAGTACCCATTTCAGCGCTCGATCAGGTTTTGTGGCTCGAAAGCGATCGCATGGGATATATGGTTAATGCGATAACGCAAGCTAAACTAGATGAACAAAGAGGTGTAGTTCAAAACGAAAAACGCCAGGGTGAAAATGAACCTTATGGATTGGTGGATGATTATATGACAAAGAGTACCTATCCAGCATCACACCCTTATTCGTGGACCGTCATTGGTTCGATGGACGATTTAAATGCCGCGTCATTGGCAGACGTAAAAGAATGGTTTAAAACATATTATGGACCAAACAATGCAACCTTGGTGGTTGCTGGTGACATTAATACTGCTGAGGCTCTTGAAAAGGTGAAAAAATATTTTGAATCTTTGCAGGCAGGTCCTCCCATCGCTAAATATCAGTCATGGCCTGCAAAACGCACTGGTATTCAGCGTCAAATTATGCAGGACCGGGTTCCACAGGAGCGTATTTATAAGGTATGGAATATTCCACAAGAGGGATCAAAGGCGTTTGCTTATCTTGATATGGTGAGCGATGTATTGGCATCAGGTAAAACATCGCGTTTGTATAAGCGTTTGGTTTACGATCAGCAAATAGCAACCTCTATAAGCTGTTATGTTGACAATCGTGAAATTGGCAGTCTATTTACCATCGAGGCTGATGTAAAACCGGGCATCGACCCCTCCAAAGTTGAAAATGCCATTGATGATGAGCTTGCTAAATTTCTTCAAACCGGACCGACCGATGATGAATTGGTAAAGGTTAAAACAAAAAACTATGCGACGTTCGTAAGAGGTCTTGAACGTGTTGGCGGGTTTGGAGGAAAATCGGATATTCTGGCTAAAAATCAAACATTTTTTGGTAGCCCCGACAACTATAAAATATGGCTAAAACAAATGAATGAAGCCAAACCTACTGATTTACTGCAGGTTTCAAAGGAATGGCTGAGCGATGGACAGTACGTTTTGGAAGTCAAGCCATTTACCGATGCAAAAACTACTTCAACAGATGCTGACCGAACTAAAGTTCCAGAGATGGGAGCCGCTCCGGCGCTTACATTCCCTGAATTTCAACGTACAACATTGTCTAATGGCTTGCCAGTAGTTTTAGCCCAGCGATCAACTATTCCGGCCATCAGTTTCATGTTGTCGTTTGATGCAGGATACGCTGCCGACCAATTTGCAGTTCCAGGTACTGCCAAGCTGGCTATGAATATGATAGACGAGGGTACTGCAAAACGAAATGCATTACAAATAAGTGAAGAACTTGATCGTCTCGGATCGCTACTTTCCGTGGGTTCAAACCTTGATCAGTCGTTTTTTTCTCTCAATACCTTGAAGCAAAATCTCGACCCTTCCCTCGACATTTTTACCGATGTCCTTCTTAATCCGTCGTTTCCGCAAACTGATCTTGACAGGTTGAAAAAAGAACAAGTAGTAACTATCCAGAAAGAAAAAACACAACCTAGGGGAATGGCTTTCCGCATTCTTCCCAAGTTTTTATATGGCGATGGACATGCATATGGAGCACCTCTTACAGGATCGGGTTTTGAAGCAACAGTGCAAGGTATTACCCGCGATCAATTGGTTAAGTTTTATCAATCGTGGATAAAACCGAACAATGCAACATTAGTTGTGGTGGGCGATATTTCGTTGGATGAACTGAAACCTAAACTTGAAAAACTTCTAAAAAGTTGGAAAAGCGGCTCGGTTCCTAAAAAGATCATTTCTCAAGTGAAGCTTCCGGCCAAATCTGTTTTATACCTGATGGATCGACCCGGATCTATTCAATCGTTGGTATTAACCGGAAACATCACAAAACCATTCGGACAATTAAACGAAGCCTCTGTAACATTAATGAACAGCATCATTGGAGGTGAATTTACCTCGCGTATTAATATGAATATTCGTGAAGACAAGCACTGGAGTTATGGTGCCGGATCGTTTGTTTATTCAGCAAAGGGTCAGCGTCCATTTATCACTTATACTCAGGTTCAATCCGATAAAACCAAGGAAACTTTACAGGAAATATATAAAGAGTTGAATGGTTATTGTGGTAAGAATCCGGCAACTCCTGATGAGTTTCAGAAAAATCAGAATAACCAGCTTCTTCAGATTCCCGGTAGTTACGAAACAATGGGATCTGTAACAGGAGCAATCAACGAAATTGTTCGTTATGGTTTGAAAGATAATTATTTTCAGGATTATGCAGCCAAGCTGAAAGCGCTTCAAATTAAAGAGGTTCAGGAGATGGCGGGGCAAGTAATTAAACCTGAACAGCTTGTCTGGATAGTGGTTGGCGATCGTTCCAAAATTGAACCCTCATTGAAGGAGCTTGATTATGAAATTAAACTCATTGATGGTGATGGTAATCTTATAAAATAGAATTAGTTGTAAATAAAAAAGGCGTTTTGTAGTACGCCTTTTTTATTTACATATATTTTCGAATAATAAAGTATTTAAAATTAATTCTTCCCTTTATTTGCAATTTTTCGTTTCATCCAATTCATGTCACGCTTTAGGCCAACAACGGTTTTTAACAATGAATCGTTTGGAATCATTGGGTCGGGCAATTCGGCGCTGATATAATTCACAAATTTCCAAACCTCCTTTATTTCAGATACTTGCACATCATATGGCTCATATATTGGATTCAGCGAATAAAGAGTAAGTTTACCTTCGTCGGTAATACGATTTTCAGATATTTTAAATACAATTCCTTCATCCATAGTAAAAACAATATAGCCATGGCCATTGATAATTTCGTTCCAGTCCTGAACAAATTCGCAGGTAACCCACGATCCATCAGGTATTGGCAACATTGAATCCCCTTTAAGCTGAAACGTACGGTATTTTTTTTGTTTTGATAAAAAAGGAAGCTGAAAAACAGGTAATTCCCTGATATATTCCGGATCGGCATAACCTGTGGTGTATCCGGCCTTGGCTTTTTCATGCACCAATTCAATATTTTCGTTATTTTTGACGTCGATGGTTGTTGCGATCACCCGGAGGTTGCTTCCGCGTATATATACATCGTTTCCTCTTTCAAGCTCCGAAAACTGAAATTCCGATAGTCTCGACAAATCAATCCGAACCAACGTATCAATGGCAACTTTGTAATAATTCGAAAAAGCCATCAGTGCCTCGATGTTTGGTTGAGCGACTCCGTTCTCGTATCCGCTAAAAGTGGATCGTTTCATATTTAAAAAGGTGGCAATATCGTCCTGGGTTCGTCCACGGCGTTTGCGCAATAATTTAATGTTATTTGTAAAATACATATCATAGGTTTTAATTGATAAAATCCTTTTTATGGTTAAATTAACAACAGTAAATTTGATTAATTACAAGTCAAAAATAAAACAATTTACTTAAAAACAAAAGAATAAGATAAAATATTTTAACATTAAGTAGATTTCAATTCCACTATGGTGCAATTATATTCAGTTAAAGGTTACCTTCTATACCCCTCAGCTCATCAATTTCCTTTGTGTCGTCAATTTTTAACCGATAACCGTCCATCAATTCGATGATTGGCTCCACGTCCTTTTCTCGTCTATTATAGTATTTCAAATTTTTGATCAAGTTGAAAGAAGCACCTTCGATAAATTTCCGGGCAATGATCATGCGCTTTTTTTTGTCGGTGCAGTTGGCCGTTTGAGCCAGTAACATCCGACCAGAAAGTAAATAGTCCTTGGGCATAAACGATCTGGTGTAGTTCTCTTAATAATCGAAAAAATGTACGGAAATAAACAAGAAGGTATTAAGGTATTAGTTCGTTGCAGTCCTCATCCTTGGGAGTAAACTTTAGGGTATTATCCTTGCGTGATAAACGCCCGGGATTGAGGAAATAGTAATTTTTTTTATGTTTTACTATATTCATTTATTTGGACTTTCTAGCTTTCGACTTTTATGAATTTGTTTTGTTTGAGTCTTAATTTGTATTCTGTCAAATGTTTTATTGGAAGGATCTTTACACCTGAAAATTGATCATAAAATTCCGACTCTTTAAGCGGAGAATGTATAAAGGGAACCAATTCGTTGTAGAACGATTATTTTAAATATTTGTAAATCTGTTCAATTTCTTCTTTATCCTTGTTTTCCAAGTTTGAGTACACTCCAAAAACGATGTTTTTGGTAATTCGTAGTATTTATAGTTTCATATACTGCTTAATAATAACATGTTAAATTCGTGTAATTCGTATAATTCGTGGCAAAAGGACTTTTTAGAGTTGACTCAAGTTTGGATATACAAAGTCGATTGCCTTCTGCAATTCTTTTTCCTTTATGTTTCGGTCTTCCGCATTAATAGCACTATGTAACAATATTTTTATATTGGCTTTTAAATATTTAAAAATCATTTACAATACAAAATTAAAAATTAACTGCGATAGCAGTTACAAAAAAGAGAAACCATTTTTTAACCCCATGTGAAAAACAACCTATTCGGATTATCCTACTTTGTTATGTAAATTGCGAAACGAATTGATAAGAAGTTATGATTTATCAAAAAGATACTGCTATTGATGTTATGAACCGCTGGGGAACCAAACGGATTCCCTTTCTGTTTATCATCGATTTTGAGATGAAAGCAATACGACTTTACTGCACAGATCAACCGTTGCCTGACAACGTTAAATTTGATTTTTCAAATGCAAAAAAAAAGACTAATCAAAATTTGTATCCTAATACTATCCGATTTAAAAAATATCCCATTTCAGAGAAAATTTACACAGAAGCTTTTAACAAAGTTCAGCAACAAATTTTTGCAGGAAACTCTTTTTTGGTTAATCTCACTTTTTCGACTCGTATTGAGATTAATCTGACTCTACGCGAAATTTTTGACCGTTGCAAAGCAAAATACAAACTGATTGTGGAAAATGAATTTGTTGTTTTCTCCCCCGAAACCTTTGTCACTATTACTGATGGAATAATTTCATCATGCCCCATGAAGGGGACTATTGGCGCTGATGTTTTCAACGCCGAAGATATAATTCTCACTAGTTCCAAAGAAAAAGCCGAACATAACACCGTGGTTGACTTAATCAGGAACGATTTGAGCATTGTGGCCACTGATGTTGAAGTAAATCGCTTTCGATATATCGAGAGGATTTCAACAAACGAGGGCGATCTTTTACAGGTATCGTCCAAAATTAGCGGAAAATTACCATCCGATTATTACAAAACAATAGGAACTTTGTTGTTCCTGCTTCTTCCGGCCGGATCAGTAACTGGCGCACCCAAACGAAAAACCATTGAAATTATCCGAAATGCTGAGATGTCTGATCGTGGTTATTATACCGGTATTTGCGGGCATTTTGATGGCAAAAACCTTAATAGTGCAGTAATGATTCGCTTTATCGAAAACAGAGATGGAGAACTTTGGTTTCGAAGCGGAGGAGGAATCACCTGCAACAGCAATTGGAACGATGAGTATCACGAACTAATTCAGAAAGTGTATGTGCCTATTGTTTGAAACCATTAAGGTGAAAAGTTATATATTGAAAAATATCGATTATCATAATGCCAGAGTTAACCAGTCACGAAAGGATCTTTTTGGTGCATTGGATTTGTGGGATTTACGAAGATTGATTGAACAACCAAGCCTTAATACCGAACAAGTATATCGATGCAAATTTATTTATGGTATAAAATTTCAGTCGGTAGAATTCATTCCATATAGCATAAAACCGCTCAAAAGCCTTAAATTGATCAAGGTAGACAACATCGATTATAGTTATAAATATCTTGACAGAACCATTTTAGATAACCTCAAACGCTCGAGCCCTGAAACCGACGATGTGATTTTTGTTATTGATAATAAAATTAGTGATTGTAACTATGCAAACCTTGTTTTTTTCGATGGAGAAAAATGGATTACGCCTTCTACACCATTATTAAAAGGCATCAAGCGCCAGTATTATATTGACGAAAAGATCATTATAGAGCGTGTTGTTGAAGTCAGAGACTTAAATCGTTTCAGCAAGATGAAAATTATTAATGCCATGATTGATTTAGACGAAAGTCCGGAAATAGAAATAAAGAATATTTTAAGGTAATTACAATATCAGATTTCTAAAAGCCGTTTAAATACTATTTTTGCAGTTTATTTTAACGAAACTGCATTATAATTAACGTCGAAATCAAATGTCTTTTAAAAAATCTAAAACTTTGAATATTTTCAGTTTTCTTCCCACTTACGGATTCCGGCTTTTGGCTCTTCACTTCTTTCTTATTTTTTCGTTTGTAAACCTTTCATCCCAATGTCCTACTGAGATTAATGCTTTTCAACCAGGTGAGAAAGTGACTTATCAAGCTTATTATAATTGGGGTTTTGTTTGGATTCATGCTGGCGACGTTCAGTTTACTATCATACAAAAACCATATTTAGGGAAGCAGGTTTATCAGTTCGAAACTATTGGTAACAGCGTTAAAAAGTACGATTGGATGTATAAAGTACGCGATAAGTTTCAATCGTATGTTGATATGGAAACATTTACTACTCTTTGGGCTGAACGCAATACTTCCGAAGGCAGCTACAAAGCATATGAGAGTTACAATTTTTCAACATCAGAAAAGAAGATATATTCGGTTGTTAAAAATACCGACAAGCCATTTACGCGAGATACACTCAGAATAAAGGAGTGCACGTTTGACGTCCTCTCTGCAGTATATTATTGTCGAACCGTTAACTTCGAAAAGTATAAAAAAAATGAAAAAATTCCAGTCAACATCGTTCTTGACGGGAAAACATATTCGTTGTATCTGCGCTTTCTGGGCAAAGAAATCATAAAAACCCGCGATGACACTAAAAACAGCGAAGCTAAGAAATACAGATGTATTAAATTTTCGGCATTATTGGTTGAAGGAACCATCTTTAAAGGTGGTGAGGACATGTTTATATGGGTTACCGACGATGAGAACCGAATTCCCGTTTTGGTGGAAGCCAAGATATTGATTGGTTCAGTAAAGGCATATGTGAACAACATGGAAGGAATTAAATACGAATTAACCTCTCGTGTTAAGTAGGAAAATCATAAAAGTAGTAAGTATTAAGAAAAAGTATTCAGAGTTTTAAATGTACAAAGTTTACTTACAACTGCTCTCCAATCTTCTGAACTCTGAGCATATTATTGCAGTTGCAACTGCCACATTTAAAGATTCCGACCGTTTTTTATCCGACGGGTAAAATGGAATAAATAACTGTTTGTTAAGAAACGGAAGCCAGTTAGGATGTAATCCATTCGATTCGTTTCCCATCATAATAAACCCATTCTTTGCAAGGTCTGTTTTGTATATATTCTCCCCATTGAGGGTAGTGCCATAAATAGGAATATTCAACAATTTAATTTCTGCGATCGCTTCAGCCAAATCAGTATAATGAATTTTTACCCGGCATATAGCTCCCATGGTCGATTGAACCACTTTCGGATTAAATGCATCAACTGTTTCACGGCTGCAAATAATGTTTTCGATACCAAACCAGTCGGCAATACGCAAAATAGTTCCAAGGTTTCCCGGATCCTGAATAGTATCCAGTATCAGCGAAAGCTCGTTTTTAATTGATGATATGGACAAAACATGGTTGGGTAATTTTGCAAGACACAAAACCTCCCGGGGATTCTTTAAAAAACTAACTTTATTAAGTTCTTCCTGAGATACAATATCTTTATCTGGAATATTGCCAATATTTATGGCTTTATTATTTTCATACCATTCGCAAGTCGCAGCCAAATAGGTAGTTTCGAATGAGGATAAAAGTATTTCGTTAACCAGTTTTTCACCTTCGGCCACAAACAACCCTGCGGTGTTACGTTCTTTCTTTGATTCTAAGGATTGGATAAATTTAATTTTATTCTTGCTTAGCATGTTTTTTGTTAATCAATTAACCGTATGTTATTACTTTTGTCTTTTATGCGAATCGTGTTTATCTAACAAAAATAATTAATTTATTTACATTGCTTAAACAATCCAAATACCTGTTGAAGACTTTTTTCATATTACTAATTGCATTACCATTCTTATTTTATGGGTGTAATCCCGCAAAATATGTTCCCAAAGATAAATATCTGCTTAATTCAAATAATATTAATATTCATAACAATGATATTAACAAAAAGGAACTGAAAAGTTATGTTCGCCAGAAGGTGAATAGAAAGATTCTTGGTTTTTTGCGGTTTCACCTATGGTTATATAACCTTTCAAATATTAACAAGAACAAGGGCATTAATAAATATCTTCAGAATGTGGGTGAGGAGCCGGTTCTGTGGGATCGCGATGCGACTGATCGTTCCGTAAAACAGATGAGATTATATCTTACAAAAAAAGGATATTATAATGCATCAGTATATGATTCAGTGATATTTAATAAGAAAAAAGCTAATGTTACCTATTTTGTATATCCCAATAAACCCTATCTTATCCGTAACATTTCATATGCTTTTGAGGATACCACCATACGGCTTTTGATTTTTAGTGATACGCTCAATTCAAAAATAAAGCGGGGAGCAGTTTATGATGAAGATATATTGTTAAACGAAAGAATCAGGATTGAATATTTTCTTAGAAATAATAGTTACTTTAATTTTAATCGAGATTTTATTGGATATGAACCTGATAGTTCCCTTAATTCTCGCAATGTTGATATTGTAATTCATTTTAGAGCATCAGGTATTCGAGCGCCAAATTCAATTTTGGTTGCATCGCAATATCGAAAGTATAAGATCAATCGGGTAATAATTAGCACTGAAAATGATGTGGGCACACAACAAAATTCAAATTATCAGCCAATGCTGCGGGATACGATTTCAAGTAATGGTATTAAATTTATTTACCAGTCAAATTTTTGGGTTCGGCCTAATATTATTTTGCAATCGACCTATATTTTCCCAGGTTCTGAATATAAATTATCAGAAGAAGAAGAAACCAAAAACCATCTTTTTTCATTGAATGTGTTTAGCATCGTTAAAATACAATTTACAGAAAATCAATATAGTGATACTTCTCAATATCGATACCTTGATTGTCAGATTCGGTTAAGTCCTTTAAATATACAATCTTATTCTTTTGAAGTTGAAGGAACTAATTCATCGGGTAATTTTGGAGGAGCAGTTAACCTTGTTTACCAGCATAAGAGTTTGTTTGGAAATGCAGAGAATTTTAGTTTAAAGCTTAGGGGAGCCCTGGAATCTGTAAGAAAAGCACAAAGCCTCACAGATATTCAGACGGTACACGAGTATGGAGCCGAAGCATCAATTAGCTTACCGAAATTCTTATTGCCAATTAACCGGTCCAATTTCGTTAAAAAGTATAATCCCAAAACGGTACTAACAGTTTCGTATAATTTTCAACAAAGGATTGAATATACAAGAACTGTTGCAAATGCTTCGATTGGTTACAATTGGAAAAGTGGAAAGTATGCTAGTCAGTCTTTTAGACCAGTTGAAATTAGCTTTGTTAATATTCCACGTATAACACATAATTATGATAGTATTGTTAATAATTCTTTTTTGGCTCATATCTTTTATGACCATTTAATAACGAGTACCGGATATAGTTATACTTTCAACAATCAAAACTTTCGAAAAAAGAAGGATTTTCAATACTTTCGATGGAATGCCGAATCGGCTGGCAACTTGTTGAATACATACAATAAATTGGTTGGCACAATGAAATATGACAGTTCATACTATAAGTTATTCAAAACCAGGTATTCGCAGTATTTAAAAACTGATATTGATTATCATTATTTTCATTACATTTCAGATATTAACTCCGTTGTTTATCGATTATTTGCAGGAATAGGTGTCCCTTATGGGAATGCCACTGCAATCCCATTTGAAAAACAGTACTTTGCCGGTGGGGCAAATAGCATGCGGGGTTGGCAGCCCTATTTACTTGGTCCCGGTTCCTCAGTAGCTACCTCTCATTATCCTGACAGAACGGGTGATTTGAAGTTAGAGGCAAATGCAGAGTATCGTTTCAAGTTGTTTTGGGTTTTGGAAGGAGCCTTGTTTGCAGATGCCGGAAATATTTGGTCGTTATCAAAAAATGACGATAGGATAGGGGGGCAGTTTAAGTGGAACAAATTTTACAAAGATGTTGCCCTAGCCACCGGGGTTGGTTTACGATGGGATTTTGGCTTTTTCCTGTTTAGAACTGACTTGGGAATGAAAATGCGTGATCCATCATTGCCGCAAGATACCCGTTGGTTCTTCAACAGAGGAATGACAGCTAGTGATTTCGCTTTCAGTATTGCCATCAACTACCCGTTTTAATTTTGAAATTGATATTTTTTTCTTTTCTTTGAGATAGGATTGATAATCAAAATAAATAATCATGAACAGGGGTAAGATACTTTATTTGGTGAAAGAGTATTTTTCTTTTTCTTCATCGGAGCGAAATGGGGTCGTTGTGTTAGTGTGCCTAATTTTATTGCTGTTTTTTGTTCTTTTTCTCCTGCCAGGCTTTGTTAAAGAAAAACCCCGAATCGATGTTTCAAAATTTGAAAACGAAATCATCAGATTTGAAAGAGCAAATGATTCCGTAAAATCTCAAAGAAGCAAAACAACTCGATTTCAGGATTCTACGAAACATCTGAGACCTATTTTCCGGAAAGTATTTAAAATAATAAAAATCGAATTAAATTCGGCTGATTCAGCCGGTTTAGATAGTCTGCCAGGCATTGGTCCGGTTTTTGCCAAACGAATTATTAAATATCGGGATTTGTTAGGTGGATACTATTCAATAAATCAACTAAGTGAAGTATATGGTATTCCTCCAGAATTAGTGGGTAAAATTTACAATTTTATTATAGTCGATACACTTAAAATAAAGAAGCTTCTATTAAATAGTGCTGATTTTAAAAATGTGAACGCCCATCCATATATTTCTTTCGACCAGACGAAAGTGATTTTTAAACTTCGTACACGGCAGAAAATTATTGTCTCCGATCAACTGCTTGAAAATAAAATTTTCACTTCAGAAGAGATCATCAAGCTACAGCATTATCTTTCCTTTGATTAGAAATACAGTGAATTCCGCGAAGTCTTTTTGCCTCTCATATTTTTATTTACGATGAATTTCGTTAATTTTGTATAGAAAGTTTGATTTATACCGTACAATTGATAAATTTGCGGCTCATTTAAAAATTTGGTTAAACCATGATAATTGTACCAGTAAAAGAAGGTGAAAACATCGAAAGAGCATTAAAGAAATTCAAAAGAAAATTCGAAAAAACCGGCATTATTAAAGAGTTAAGAGGTCGTCAGGAATTTACCAAACCTTCGGTAAAACGCCGGGAAGAAGTTAAAAAGGCTATTTATATTCAGAAACTTCAGGAAACGGAGGAATAAGGTTTTTTAGATTCTTCCTGTTATTTTATAGTTTCTATTATAATGGTGTGTTTATGGATAATATCCTTTCGTTTTTAGATTACCTGGAATTCGAAAAGCGATACTCAGGACGCACGATAGAATCGTATCGAACGGATTTATTGCAATTTGAACAGTTTTGCGCTAAATTGGATATTATAACCATACATTTAGCCGATTCTAAAATAATAAGATCATGGATAGTGTCCCTTATTGAAGGAGGATGCTCAAATCGATCCGTTAACAGGAAGATTTCAACCTTGAAATCGTTTTTTAAATATCTTTTGCGGCAAGGGTTTATACAAAATAATCCGTTGTTGAAAATTCAATCCCTTAAAAACAGGAAACTCGTTCCTGTTTTTGTTACTCAGAATCAAATTCAACAATTACTCGAAGAGGTTGAATTTGGTTCAGACCTAACAGGGTGTCGTAATAGATTAATTGTTGAATTACTGTATTTTACGGGAATTCGGTTATCTGAGATGATTCACCTCAAAAAACCGGATATTGACCGTCAAAATCTAACATTAAAGGTATTGGGTAAACGAAACAAGGAACGCATTATACCTATTACCCTTTCAATGATTAGGTTAATTGATAGGTATGTTTCAATTAGCGAAAGTGAAGCAGCAATTAATGATGAAGGGTATTTAATAGTCACCAATAGTGGTGAAAAGCTATATCCAAAAATGGTATATCGGATTGTCCGGCATGCTATCGGACAAGTAACCACAATGGAAAAGCGAAGTCCCCATGTGCTCAGACATACGTTTGCTACTCATATGCTAAATAATGGGGCTGGTATCAGCGTAATAAAAGAATTGCTTGGGCATTCAAGTCTTGCTGCCACGCAGATTTATGCACATAGCACATTCGAAAAACTTAAGAGTGTATATAAACAAGCTCATCCGAGAGCATAAAAAAGGAGGTATTTATGAATATCAAGGTTAGTTCTGTCCATTTTGATGCAGACAAAAAGCTTCTGGAATTTGTTGATAAGAAGCTTAATAAGCTAATCAAGCTTTATGAAGATATTATCGGAGCAGAAGTATTCCTTCGTCTCGAGAATGCACAAGATTTAGAAAATAAAGTTGTTGAAATAAAACTATTGATTCCTGGCAGTGATTTATTTGCCAAGAAACAATCGAAATCTTTCGAGGAATCAACTGATATAGTGATAGAAGCACTACGTCAACAAATCATAAAACGAAAAGACAAAATTAGAGGGGCATAAAAAAGTAAAAAAAAAATCTAAAGAATTTGCTGGAATTAGAAAAATTCATACATTTGCGAACCCAAATTTTAAGGGTGATTAACAAAACAAATTCTTTAGAAAGTTTTGCCGATGTAGCTCAGTTGGCCAGAGCAGCTGATTTGTAATCAGCTGGTCGGGGGTTCGAATCCCTCCATCGGCTCAACAAAACATTATTGTCGATAGACAAAAAGTTCTTTTTTTAATGGAAAAACTCATTTGTAACTTATAGTTATAAGTGTAAATCGGAAATGCTTTGGGGAGATTCCAGAGCGGCCAAATGGGGCAGACTGTAAATCTGTTATCTTACGATTTCGGAGGTTCGAATCCTCCTCTCCCCACCATTTCATTTTCCGATCATTAGATTCAAAATTATATTAACCTATGATTAGAATCTGATTTACAAGCGGGAGTAGCTCAGTTGGTAGAGCATAACCCTTCCAAGGTTAGGGTCGCGAGTCCGAGTCTCGTCTCCCGCTCTTTTTTGCTGATGTAGCTCAGGGGTAGAGCACTTCCTTGGTAAGGAAGAGGTCATGGGTTCAATTCCCATTATCAGCTCTAAAGGCGTGCTAATTTAATAACCAGTAAATAATTAATCATCAACAACATCATCTAATACTAGTGTTATGGCTAAAGAAAAATTTGACAGGTCTAAACCTCACGTCAATATTGGAACAATTGGTCACGTAGACCATGGTAAGACTACTTTGACTGCAGCTATCACCATGGTGCTTGCAAAGAAAGGTCTTTCTGAAATCAGATCTTTTGACTCAATTGACAATGCACCTGAGGAAAAAGAAAGAGGTATTACGATTAATACCGCTCACATCGAATACCAAACAGCAAAGCGTCACTATGCACATGTTGACTGTCCTGGTCACGCCGACTATATTAAAAATATGGTTACCGGTGCTGCACAAATGGACGGTGCTATCATCGTAGTTGCTGCTACTGATGGTCCTATGCCTCAAACTCGTGAACATATTCTTTTAGCACATCAGGTAAACGTGCCAAAGATTGTTGTTTTCATGAATAAAGTGGATATGGTTGACGACGAAGAAATTCTCGACCTCGTAGAAATGGAAATTCGTGAGTTACTCACATTCTATAAATACGACGGTGATAATGCCCCTTGTATTCGTGGATCTGCTCTTGGTGCATTGAATGGCGAACCTATGTGGGAAGAAAAAGTAATGGAGTTAATGAACGCTGTAGATGATTTCATTCCAATTCCTCCCCGCGAGAATGAAAAACCATTCTTAATGCCAGTTGAAGACGTATTCTCAATTACTGGCCGTGGCACTGTTGCTACTGGTAGAATTGAAACAGGCGTTGTAAATACAGGTGATGAAATGGAACTTGTAGGTTTGGGAGCCGAGAAGAAAAAATCAGTTGTAACTGGTGTTGAAATGTTCCGTAAGATCCTTGATCGCGGTGAAGCCGGTGACAATGTAGGTTTACTACTTCGTGGTGTCGACAAAAAGGAAATCAAACGTGGTATGGTTATCGCAAAACCAGGTTCGATTACTCCACACACCACATTCCTAGCTGAAATTTATGTACTTAAGAAGGAAGAGGGTGGACGTCATACTCCATTCCACAACAAATATCGTCCTCAGTTCTACGTAAGAACTCTTGACATAACAGGCGAAATTGAACTTCCTGAAGGTCGTGAAATGGTTATGCCTGGTGATAATGTTACTATTACTGTTAAACTTATTTACCCTGTTGCTATCAACCAAGGATTGCGTTTCGCAATTCGCGAAGGTGGCCGTACAGTAGGTGCTGGTCAGGTAGTTTCAATTATCGAATAAATTTTTGATACATATTTAACTGGAGTCCGGATTAATCCGGACTTTGTTTATGAATAAACACGGGTGTAGCTCAATTGGTAGAGTAGCGGTCTCCAAAACCGTTGGCTGGGAGTTCGAGTCTCTCCACCCGTGCAAAGTATATATATCATGAAGCTTAGAAATTATTTAAAGGAATCATTTAACGAATTAGTTCATAAAGTTTCATGGCCAACATGGGCAGAACTGCAATCGAGTGCTATAGTTGTGATGATAGCATCAATTATCATTGCATTAATCGTGTTTGTCATGGATTTTACGTTTGAAAAATTGCTTTCAGCTATTTACGGAATGTTTTATTAATACCTTGTGAGTTTAGCATGGCTGATATAGAAAAAAAATGGTATGTTCTGAGAGCAGTTGGGGGCAAAGAAAAAAAAGTTAAGGAGTATATAGAGAATGAAATCGCTAGCCTTAATTTACAGGACTTTGTTTCTCAGGTGTTAATTCCTACAGAAAAGGTATACCAAATTCGAAATGGAAAAAAAATTAGCAAGGAAAGAAATTATTTTCCTGGCTATATTTTGATTGAAGCTATACTTAGCGGAGAAATTCCTCATATCCTGAAGAACATTCCTAATGTAGTTGGTTTTCTTGGCGGAAAGAATGAAGACCCTATGCCTCTCAGACAGTCTGAAGTAAATCGGATTCTGGGAAAGGTAGATGAATTAACCGCTAGTGATGAAGAATTGAATATTCCATTCTTTGTAGGTGAAACAGTAAAGGTTGTTGATGGACCTTTCAATAGTTTCACCGGAGTGATAGAAGAGGTGAACGAAGAGAAGAAAAAACTGAAAGTAATGGTTAAAATCTTCGGCAGAAAGACTCCTCTTGAGCTCAGTTTTATGCAGGTTGAAAAGGAATAATCAATCTGCAAATTTATACTTGCATGTTACGCACTTAAAATAACCTGATAGTTATTGATTGCTTCCACAATGAATGACTATCAAATTAATGTAATTAAATTATCATGGCAAAAGAAGTTGTTGGTTTAATTAAATTGCAGATTAAAGGAGGCGCTGCGAACCCATCGCCGCCGGTTGGACCAGCTCTTGGTTCAAAAGGTGTGAATATTATGGAGTTCTGCAAACAATTCAACGCCAGAACTCAGGATAAAGCAGGGAAAATCATTCCGGTGGTTATTACCGTTTATGCTGATAAATCGTTTGATTTTGTTACAAAGACCCCGCCAGTTGCAATTCAGTTACTCGAAGTTGCAAAGGTAAAATCGGGTTCTGCTGAACCAAACCGTAAAAAAGTAGGCTCGGTTAACTGGGATCAGGTACAAGCAATAGCTCAGGATAAAATGCAGGATTTAAATGCATTTACACTGGACTCTGCGATGACTATGGTTGCAGGTACGGCGCGTAGTATGGGAATTACCGTTGACGGTACTCCTCCATTTAGTAAATAATAAAATTGTTCACGAAAAATGGTAAAACTGACTAAGAACAGAAAGTTAGCAATACAAAAGATAGAAGCTAATAAAACGTACAAGTTGATAGAAGCAGCATCGGTTTTGAAAGAAATTTCAACCACCAAATTTGATGCTTCTATAGACTTAGATGTTCGCTTAGGTGTCGATCCTAGAAAAGCCAATCAGATGGTTCGCGGTGTAGTTACCTTACCTCATGGTACAGGTAGACAAGTTCGGGTATTAGTTCTCTGCACTCCTGACAAGGAAGATGAAGCGAAAGCTGCAGGAGCTGATTTTTTTGGACTTGATGACTACATCGAGAAAATAAAGGGAGGCTGGACCGATGTGGATGTGATTATCACAATGCCCTCGGTAATGGCTAAAATTGGTGCTCTTGGACGTATACTTGGTCCCAGAGGTTTGATGCCCAACCCCAAAAGTGGTACTGTTACCCTTGAAGTAGGTAAGGCTGTAAAAGAAGTAAAGATGGGTAAAATCGACTTTAAAGTTGATAAATTTGGTATCATACATACATCAGTTGGTAAAGTTTCATTTACCCCTGATCAGCTTGTTGATAATGCCAAAGAATTCATCAATATGATCTTAAAACTCAAACCGTCTGCTGCTAAAGGTACTTATATCAAGAGTGTATATTTGTCTAGCACCATGAGTCCGGGTTTAAAAATCGACAGTAAGTCGGTTGAGGCTTAATATTAATTTTTGAATGACTGAATCATGAAGAAAGAGGACAAAGATAAAATCATTGATAGCCTGATCGAGAAAATAAATTCGTTTAAAAACTTTTATCTGGCTGACACATCTGAACTCAATGCTGCTAATACAACAGCTTTGAGAAGAAAATGTTTCGAAAAGCAAATCAAACTTGAAGTTGTAAAAAACACGCTTTTAAGAAAAGCGCTGGAACGTTCCAACGGAGATTATGAAGAGCTTTATGATGTACTAAGTAAATCTACATCCATAATGTTTACCGAAACGGGTAATGTTCCTGCCAAACTCATTAAAGAGTTTCGCAAAAAACACAAAAAACCTGTTTTGAAAGCTGCGTATGTAGAGGAGTGTATTTATGTAGGCGAGAATCAACTTGAAGCTTTAATCAACATTAAGTCGAAGTACGAAATGATCGGCGATGTGATTGGTATGCTGCAAGCACCTGCTAAAAATGTTGTTTCGGCTTTACTGTCAAGCGGTGGAAAAATCGCCGGTATTGTAAAGACCTTATCAGAGAGAGAATAAATTAAATTTTAATTATTAAATAATTAGGTAAAAATGGCAGATTTAAAAGCATTTGCAGAACAACTTGTTAACTTAACTGTTAAAGAAGTTAATGAATTAGCAAAAATCTTAAAAGACGAATATGGCATCGAGCCCGCTGTAGCAACAGCAGTAGCTGCTCCGGCAGCAGCTGGTGAAGCAGCAGCACCTGTGGAAAAAACTACCTTTGATGTAGTTTTAAAAGCAGCTGGTGGAGCTAAATTGCAAATCGTTAAATTAGTTAAGGAATTAACTGGTCTTGGTTTGAAGGAAGCGAAAGAACTAGTTGACGCCGCTCCAAAGGCAGTAAAAGAAGGTGTTTCTAAAGAAGAAGCTGAATCAGTAAAAGCACAATTAGAAGAAGCAGGAGCTGAAGTTGAACTTAAGTAGTTTGACATTTACGTCAAAATGAATTAGTTAGGTTTAGAATCCCACTATGTTTGGGATTCTAAGCCTTTTTATTATTGTTGGTTAAAGTTCAATTAATCCTTTATTAGATGTCGTCCAATACTACTGAAAGAATTAGTTTCGCTTCCACGAAAAAGCCATTGGCCTATCCAGATTTTCTGGAAGTTCAGTTGAAGTCTTTCTATGACTTTTTCCAAATTGATACAAGCCCTGAGAACAGGAGAAATGAAGGGTTGTATAAAGTTTTTGCCGAGAATTTCCCGATTACCGATACAAGGAACAATTTTGTTCTGGAGTTCATCGATTATTTTGTCGATCCGCCCCGGTATTCCATTGAGGAATGTATCGAGCGTGGATTAACTTATTCGGTACCTTTAAAAGCTAAATTGAAGCTTTATTGTACCGATCCGGAACATGAAGATTTTGATACTGTTATCCAGGATGTATACTTGGGAACTGTACCTTATATGACTCCCCGTGCCTCATTTGTTGTAAATGGAGCCGAAAGGGTTGTTGTATCGCAGTTACATCGTTCTCCTGGTGTTTTCTTTGGTCAAAGTATCCACGCAAATGGTACGAAGCTTTATTCGGCTCGTATCATCCCATTTAAAGGGTCGTGGATCGAATTTGCTACCGACATTAATAATGTCATGTACGCATACATCGATCGTAAGAAAAAATTACCTGTAACTACATTGTTGCGTGCTATTGGTTATGAAAGTGACAAGGATATCCTTGAAATTTTCGGATTAGCCGATGAGTTTAAAGTATCAAAAACAGGTCTTAAAAAAGTTGTTGGTCGCAGACTTGCTGCCCGAGTTTTGAAATCGTGGGTAGAAGACTTCGTGGATGAGGATACAGGTGAGGTTGTTTCAATCGAACGTAACGAGGTCGTTATTGATCGCGAAACGGTGATTGAAAATGATCATATCGACTTAATTGTTGATTCCGGATCGCAGTCCATATTGCTGCACAAGGAAACCGCCAATATGTCCGATTTTGCTATTATCTACAATACTCTTCAGAAAGACCCATGTAACTCAGAAAAGGAAGCTGTATTACATATTTATCGCCAGTTACGTAACTCTGAGCCACCTGATGAGGCTACAGCACGCGACGTAATTGATAAACTGTTTTTCTCTGATAAGAGATACGATCTTGGTGACGTTGGTAGATACAGAATAAACAGAAAGCTTGGCTTGAATTTTCCAATGGACGTAAAGGTCCTTACCAAGGAAGATATTATTGCCATTATAAAATACCTGATTCAACTGATCAATTCAAAAACCGATGTGGATGATATCGACCATTTAAGTAATCGTCGTGTTCGTACCGTTGGTGAACAGTTAGGTAATCAGTTTAGTGTTGGCTTGGCTCGCATGGCGCGTACAATCCGTGAACGCATGAACGTTCGCGACAACGAAGTATTTACGCCAATCGACCTGATCAATTCAAAAACATTATCGTCGGTTATCAATTCGTTCTTCGGAACCAACCAGCTCTCGCAATTTATGGATCAAACCAATCCATTGAGCGAAATGACGCACAAACGTCGTATGTCTGCACTCGGGCCTGGTGGTTTGTCTCGTGAACGTGCCGGTTTTGAGGTTCGTGACGTACATTATACGCACTACGGACGTCTTTGCCCGATTGAAACCCCCGAGGGACCAAACATCGGTCTTATTTCTTCTCTTTGTGTCTACGCTAAGATTAATCGTCTCGGATTTATTGAAACTCCTTACCGGAAAGTTAATTCCGGGAAAGTGGATCTTACCGATGAAGGTGTTATCTATTTGAGCGCCGAAGAAGAAGAAGCAAAAATTATCGCTCAGGCAAATGCCCAGATAGGAGACGATGGAATATTTGAACAGCCAAAGGTTAAAGCAAGGTTTAATGGCGACTTCCCGATTCCTGACAAGGATGCGGTGGAGTTAGTTGACGTTGCTCCAAATCAGATTTCTTCTATTGCCGCTTCGTTAATACCATTCCTTGAGCACGATGATGCAAACCGTGCACTGATGGGATCGAACATGATGCGTCAGGCTGTACCATTGCTCCGTCCGGAGTCGCCAATTGTTGGCACCGGTATCGAAGGAGCTGTGGTGCATGACTCACGTTTAATGATTCAGGCCGAAGGCGATGGAGTGATTAAATTTGTTGATGCTAACGAAATTGTAGTTGATTACGATCGCAGCGATGAACAGAAGTTTCTCAGTTTTGAAGAAGATATTCGGCGCTATAAGCTGCCAAAATATCGTAAAACAAACCAGAATACCTGTTTAAATCTAAAACCGATTGTTAAGAAAGGTTTGCGTGTTGTAAAAGGCCAGATTCTTACCGAAGGGTATGCAACCCAGCTTGGAGAGCTTGCCTTAGGTCGTAACCTGCGTGTAGCATTCATGCCTTGGAAAGGGTATAACTTTGAAGATGCTATCGTTATCAACGAAAAAGTTGTTCGTGAAGATATTTTTACTTCAGTTCACGTGGATGAGTATATGTTGGAAGTTCGCGACACCAAACGTGGTTTGGAAGAGTTGACTTCTGATATCCCAAATGTAAGCGAGGAAGCAACCAAAAATCTCGATGAAAATGGTCTTATTCGCATTGGGGCTCATGTTGAACCGGGAGATATACTAATAGGTAAGATTACTCCTAAGGGAGAATCCGATCCTTCACCGGAAGAAAAGCTCTTAAGGGCGATCTTCGGGGATAAAGCTGGCGATGTGAAGGATGCGTCGCTTAAAGCACCTCCATCATTGTTTGGTGTTGTAGTTGACAAAATGCTTTTCTCCCGTGCCGTAAAAGACAAAAAGGGAAAAAACTCTGAAAAAGTTCTTATTCAGAAGATTGAAGATGAATTTACCAAAAATAGCGAAGATTTAAAAGTTCGCCTTATCGATAAATTGTTTGTATTGGTAAATGGTAAAACTTCACAAGGTGTTAAAGACTACAATAGTACCGAAATAATTGCCAAAGGTTCTAAGTTTACCATGAAGCAATTACAGGATTTGGATTATATTAATCTTAATCCTAGCAAATGGACTACGGATAAACAGAAAAATGACCAGATCAGGGAACTGCTTAACAATTTCATGACCAAATACAAGGACATTGATGCTGTTTACAAACGTAAGAAATATAACGTTACCATTGGAGACGAGTTACCAGCCGGTATCATTCAGTTGGCAAAGGTATATATTGCTAAGAAACGTAAATTAAAAGTTGGTGATAAAATGGCAGGTCGCCACGGTAATAAGGGGATTGTTTCGAGAATAGTACGTGCAGAAGATATGCCATTCCTTGAAGATGGTAGTCCTGTTGATATTGTTCTGAATCCACTTGGTGTGCCTTCTCGTATGAACCTCGGGCAGATTTACGAAACTGTTCTTGGATGGGCCGGACAGGTATTGGGTGTGAAATTTGCATCTCCAATATTTGATGGCGCTTCAGTGGATGAAATAAACCATTGGACCGATGAAGCTGTTTTGCCACGATACGGTAAAACATACCTTTATGATGGAGGAACTGGCGAACGATTTGATCAGCCCGCTACAGTGGGTGTAATCTACATGCTGAAACTTGGTCACATGGTTGACGATAAAATGCATGCCCGTTCGATTGGACCTTACTCACTTATAACTCAGCAGCCACTTGGTGGTAAGGCTCAGTTTGGTGGTCAGCGTTTTGGTGAAATGGAAGTTTGGGCACTGGAAGCGTTTGGTGCTGCAAATATCCTGCAGGAAATTCTTACTGTTAAATCTGATGATGTTATTGGCCGTGCCAAGACATACGAAGCTATAGTAAAGGGTGATCCTATGCCAACTCCTGGTATTCCTGAATCATTCAACGTATTGTTGCATGAGTTAAGAGGTTTAGGTTTGAGCATAAATCTTCATTAAGAAGCATAAAGTACTAAGTCAATAGTACTAAGTATGGAGTAAAAAGTAATTTATTTCTGATAATATTTTTCAAATTACTTAATACCCATGCTTAGTACTAATTTAAAACTAAGTTTAAAAAATAATCACTATGTCATATAGAAGAGAGAACAAAGTAAAATCCACATTTACCAAAATCTCTATAGGTCTTGCTTCACCTGAGGAAGTTCTGGAACGTTCCAGCGGTGAAGTGTTAAAACCTGAAACGATCAACTATCGTACATACAAACCTGAACGCGATGGCTTGTTTTGCGAGCGTATATTCGGTCCTGTAAAGGATTATGAATGTCATTGCGGCAAATACAAACGTATTCGTTATAAGGGTATTGTTTGTGACCGATGTGGTGTTGAGGTTACCGAAAAGAAAGTACGGCGTGAGCGCATGGGTCACATTCAATTGGTGGTTCCGGTTGCTCATATTTGGTATTTCCGTTCTCTTCCCAATAAAATTGGGTATTTGCTGGGTTTACCAACCAAGAAGCTCGATGCAATTATCTATTACGAACGCTATGTGGTAATTAATTCTGGAATAAAGGCATCTGAAGGTATCAAATACCTTGATTTTCTAACAGAAGAGGAATATCTCGATATCCTTGAATCGCTTCCAAAGGATAATCAATATCTTGATGATAGCGATCCAAATAAATTCATTGCAGATATGGGTGCTGAAGCTTTGTTCAAGCTATTGCAACGTATCGAACTTGATGAACTTTCATATGATCTTCGTCACAGAGCTGGTAACGAAACCTCGCAACAACGCAAGAGCGAAGCTTTGAAACGGTTGAATGTAGTTGAAGCTTTCCGCGAATCGAAAGCAACGAACAAGCCTGAATGGATGATCATGAAAGTGGTACCCGTAATTCCTCCCGAATTACGCCCGTTGGTTCCTCTTGATGGTGGTCGTTTTGCTACCTCTGACCTGAATGATTTGTATCGTCGTGTGATTATCCGGAATAACCGTTTAAAAAGACTTATTGAAATCAAAGCACCCGAAGTGATTCTCCGAAATGAGAAACGTATGCTTCAGGAAGCTGTTGACTCATTATTTGATAATTCACGCAAATCCAATGCAGTTAAAACCGATGCGAACCGCCCGCTTAAGTCGCTTAGTGATAGTTTAAAAGGTAAGCAGGGACGTTTTCGTCAGAACCTTCTCGGTAAACGTGTCGACTATTCAGCACGTTCGGTAATCGTTGTTGGTCCGGAATTACAATTGCATGAATGTGGATTGCCAAAAGATATGGCTGCCGAGTTGTACAAACCTTTTATCATACGTAAACTGATTGAAAGAGGTATTGTAAAAACAGTTAAATCAGCTAAAAAAATAGTTGATAGAAAAGATCCTGTTGTTTGGGACATTCTCGAAAATGTATTGAAAGGTCACCCTGTGTTGCTTAACCGTGCTCCAACATTGCACCGTTTAGGTATCCAGTCCTTTCAGCCTAAACTTATTGAAGGAAAAGCTATTCAGTTACACCCATTGGTTTGTACCGCGTTCAACGCCGACTTCGATGGTGACCAAATGGCTGTTCACGTGCCCCTTGGTAATGCTGCCGTGCTCGAGGCTCAAGTTCTGATGCTTGCTGCACACAACATTCTCAATCCGGCTAACGGAGCTCCAATCACCGTTCCTTCACAGGACATGGTTCTTGGTCTGTATTACATTACAAAACAAAGAAAGAGCACCCCCGAACTTATTGTTAAGGGCGAAGGAAAGATATTCTATTCACCCGAAGAGGTTACCATTGCTTATAACGAGAAAATGGTAGATCTTCATGCTGTGATTAAAATTCGTACAAATGATTTAGTTGATGGGCAAATTGTTAAGCGCATTATCGAAACTTCTGTAGGACGCGTGCTATTTAACGAATGCGTTCCGGTTGAAGTTGGATATATCAACGAAATTCTCACCAAAAAATCGTTACGCGATATCATCAGCAAGGTATTGAAAATTGTAGGTACTGCCCGTACTGCAAGGTTCCTCGATGAAATCAAACATCTTGGATTCCAGATGGCATTCCGTGGAGGTTTGTCGTTTAACCTTGACGATGTACTTGTTCCACCAGAAAAAGAAACACTGGTTCAGGAAGGTTACGAGCAGGTTGACGAAGTAATGAACAACTACAACATGGGTTTCATTACCAATAACGAACGTTACAATCAGATTATCGATATCTGGACACATACCAATGCGAAACTGACCCATATCCTGATGAATAAATTGTCGAAAGATAAACAGGGTTTCAATCCGGTTTACATGATGCTTGATTCGGGAGCTCGTGGTTCTAAAGAACAGATTCGTCAGCTTTCAGGTATGCGTGGTCTTATGGCAAAACCTCAAAAGTCGGGTTCAACAAGTTCTGAAATCATCGAAAACCCTATTCTTTCAAACTTTAAAGAAGGACTTTCGGTACTTGAGTACTTTATCTCAACCCACGGTGCTCGTAAAGGTTTGGCCGATACAGCCCTGAAAACGGCCGATGCAGGTTATCTTACACGTCGCTTGGTTGATGTGTCACAGGATGTGATTATCTCTGAAACCGATTGTGGAACTTTACGCGGACTGATCGCTATTGCCATTAAGAATAACGAAGAAACTGTTGAATCGCTTTTCGAACGTATACTCGGTCGTACTGCTGTTCACGATGTTTTTAATCCGTTAACCGGAAATATCATTGTTGAATCGGGTGAACAGATTAATGAAGACATTGCACGTGAAATTGAAGATTCACCAATAGAACAGGTTGAAATTCGTTCGGTATTAACCTGCGAATCGAAGAAAGGTGTTTGCGCTAAATGTTACGGGCGTAATCTGGCCACCGGCCGCATGGTTCAGTTTGGCGAAGCTGTAGGTGTAATTGCAGCACAGTCGATTGGTGAACCTGGTACTCAGTTAACACTTCGAACATTCCACGTGGGTGGTACTGCATCAAGTATTGCAACAGAAACAAGTATCATCACCAAATACGACGGTAAGGTGGAGATTGAAGAACTTCGATCGCTGGAACGTACTGACGAACATGGTAAAAAATATAACATTGCACTTGGTCGTTTGGGTGAAATGAGAATTCTCGATAAGAATACCGGTATTACTCTTTCAACCCACAACATTCCTTATGGTTCGAAACTGCATGTGAATGATGGCGATGATGTGAAAAAGGGTACTTTAGTTTGTGAATGGGATCCGTACAATGCGGTTATTATATCGGAAATTGCTGGTAAAGTTGAATTCGATGCTCTTGTTGATGGTATTACCTTCCGCGACGAATCGGATGAACAGACTGGTTACCGCGAAAAAGTAATCATCGAAACAAGGGATAAAACCAAGAACCCAATGGTGAAAATCATTGCAGCCAACGATGTACATAAGTCTTACAACTTACCTGTAGGCGCTCATATTATGGTGAACGAAGACGATAAAGTTCAGGCTGGTGATATTCTTGTGAAGATTCCGCGTGCAGTTGGTAAATCTGGTGACATCACTGGTGGTTTGCCACGTGTAACTGAGTTGTTCGAAGCCCGTAACCCATCTAACCCGGCTGTTGTTTCTGAAATTGACGGCGAGGTAACCTTTGGTAAAGTAAAAAGAGGAAACCGAGAAGTCACTATCACCTCCAAGAGTGGTGAAATAAAGAAATACCTCGTGCCACTTTCACGTCAGATCCTTGTTCAGGAAAATGACTATGTGCGTGCAGGTGTGCCACTTTCCGACGGAGCTACTACTCCATCAGATATCCTTGCTATAAAAGGTCCTACCGCAGTTCAGGAATATATTGTGAACGAAATTCAGGAAGTATACCGTATGCAGGGTGTGAAGATCAACGATAAGCATTACGAAGTGATTGTTCGACAGATGATGCGTAAAGTTGAAATTGTTGATCCAGGCGATACCAAATTCCTCGAAAAACAAGTGGTTGATAAATGGGAATTCATGGACGAAAACGATTTTATTTTTGGTAAAAAAGTAGTCGTTGAAGCAGGAGATTCTGCTCTGCGTGCGGGTATGATTGTTACTGCACGTAAGCTCCGCGATGACAACTCGCTGCTAAAGCGCCGTGATGCCAAACTTATCGAAGCCCGTGATGCTATTCCAGCTACATCGAACCAGATATTGCAGGGGATTACCAAGGCCGCGTTGCAGACCCAAAGTTTTATGTCGGCTGCATCATTCCAGGAAACAACAAAGGTACTTAACGAAGCCGCAATTCATGGTAAAGTTGATAACCTCGATGGTTTGAAAGAAAACGTAATTGTTGGTCACCTTATTCCGGCAGGTACCGGTGGACGCGAATACCAGCGCATGATTGTAGGCTCCATGGAGGACTACGAAAAACTTGTGAACGTGAAGCGTTCGGTTATTGTTGATGGAGAAGAAATATTGGAAGTAGAAAACTAAATATACCATCCCCCGATTTCTTATGAAACCGGGGGATTTTTTAATCTTTTAACACTTACGTTATGGAAGAGAATGAGAAATCAAATGAAATAAATATTGAACTAAAGGAAGACATAGCACAGGGTATTTATAGCAACCTGGCTATTATTACACATTCCACTTCGGAGTTTGTGGTTGATTTTGTTCGAATTATGCCTGGTGTTCCAAAAGCAGAAGTAAAATCGCGCATCATTCTAACCCCCGAGCATGCCAAGCGGTTATTGTATGCATTAAAGGACAATGTAGCCAAATTCGAATCAGTTAATGGTACTATTAGAAATGTTGAAGGGATAGGAAACCAAGGAGTTATTCCAATGAATTTTGGGGGGCCACCTGCACAGGCATAACATAATTAAAAGGCTCTTAAATTAATTTCAGGTCTTTTTTTTTGACGGTAAAACATAATATAAACCGTGTGTGAATTTACGTGACACTTCGATGAAAACATTAATTTTCAACTTGCATAAACGCCTTAAAAACATTATATTTCGCCAACAAACAGTCGTATGATGTATGTCATCAAGAATTAAGTTAAAAATAATTTTAAATTTTATCATTTGGCTTACAGCACTGCATAGCTTATATGCCAGCGAATCATTTCAGGACACAGTTCCCGGGAAATCTAAAAAACCATTTCATCACTTTCTTCAAGTTGGCATCGTTGGCTCATATTATTCTGTGCGCGATATTTCAACTTCTCCTTTAATCTATAGTGGTATGCTAACTGGTGCCCATTTAGGTTACCTTATGTATAGCGAAAGATTAAAATATAACCTCGATTACAATTTTTTGTATGGTCACCTTACAACCAGAAATTACCCAAAAATTGATGGAAATAAAGCTCTTACCTATTGTAATTATTTAGATGTCAGTGTTCAAAAAAGAATTTTTATGGCTTTTGAATCTAAATGGAGGTTATGGGTTGGGGCTGATGTAAGTGCAATTACCAATATTAGAAGCAATAGTAAGTTTAACAATGCTAATTTAAATTATGAGGGATTTGGATCATTGGGGCCTATCCTTTCATTGGAGAGAGTCTTAAAACTCAATGCAAAGCAGATTAATCTTGGTTTTTTTCGATATCCATTAAAGAACAGGGAGATGAAGCTGGTGTTTTCTGCTATCATACCTGTCGTTTCCGAGGCTTATAGGCCTGACTATAGTGTTATCGATGATTTTGTGGATGGAGCCCGAAAAGTGATCGATCTTAAGCGATTGACTTTTACTACTTTTAATAAGTATGTATCCGCAATCTGTAAGCTTGAAGTATTTTATTACCTCCAAAACAGGAATATGTTTAAATTAGGATATAACTGGAATTATTATAATTACACACCTGTATTTAACCCTGTTGCCAGCGTAAATAGGAGTTTCACATTTTCTATCGTATTCCGGTTTAATAACAAGTAGCATATGATACGTAAAATTGGTTTGTTACTATTGGTTTGCTTATTATTTTGCATGTGCCAGAAAACATTTCTTGGGAGTGACCCGCCATCTTCGCCTGTTAATAATTTCGAAAGTCTATGGAAAAAAATCGATGAGAGATATTCGTTCTTTAATTATAAAAATATTGATTGGGATTTAGTACATGAAAAATATCGCCCACGAATTAATGATTCAACTACAGACATACAGTTATTTAGTATATTATTTGAAATGTTGGCCGAATTAAGAGATGCTCACGTGAACCTGGTTTCCCCTTTCAATGTATCCAGATATGAAGGCGTATTTACAAAAAGCCCCGAAAATTTTAATAATATATTTGTCAAAAAAAACTATTTAAGGGATAATTATTTTACTACTGGCCCATTAAAGCACCAGCTAATTGCTTCAAATCAGATTGGATATATACGATATTCCAGTTTTTCGGAGGAAGTATCGGATACCGATCTTGACTTTATAATTGATCGGTTTATGGATACCAAAGGAATAATAATTGATGTGAGAAGTAATGGAGGAGGATTTGTTTCAGGGGTTTTAAAAATTAGCAGTCGTTTTACTAGTGAACGAAGTCATATTTACACTTCGTATATTAAAAATGGTCCTGGGCATGACGATTTTGCTATTCCAAACGAAGTTTATGTTGACCCTGCTTCGAAGAACTTTACGAAAAAAGTATGCATACTTACCAACCGGGGATGTTACAGCGCAACATCATTTTTTGTTTTAGCAATGCGTAATTTTCCAAATGTTACTATTGTTGGGGACACTACCGGTGGTGGTCTTGGCGCTCCTACAGGGGCCGAACTACCAAATGGCTGGGGATATAGGTTTTCATCTTCAAGAACATTATCACCCGATGGCGAAAATTTCGAGGATGGAATACCTCCCGATGTTCAGATTAATCTGTTGAAATCGGATGAGACTGACGGATACGATACAATTATAGAAAAAGCCATAAGTATTATTTTAAACCCAAATTGATGGCAAGGCAGTGGAAATGGGTAAACGACATGTTAGTAATTATGTGTGATAAGTACTTTTGATGGGTTTAGATAACATACTGTTTGTTAATGTAATACTAATTATATTAGTATCTATATTTTGGTGATTACAATCACCAGTTTTGAGTGATAAATCTCATTGTAAAAATTTACGTAAACACTATTTTGTTAGGTATATTTGTATAAGAATAATTTTATAATGAATTCAGAAATTTTTTATATAATTAGTTTTAAATGGATTTTTGTTAGAAGGGTTAATGTTTTTGGTTTTTGGTTTAGTAGTTTTAATTTTAGGTAAATTTTAGGGTTTTCTCCGGGGGCATGGTTTCCCCCGGAGTTTTTTTTTGCTATAAATGATTTTTTAAAAAACATCATAGTTTCTTTGAATAATAAAAATCTTTTATATTTTTGCATTATTAATTGAATGAATATTCACTCAATAATGGCACGATCAATCGACGAATCAAAAATAGCAAGAATTAAAGAAGCTGCATTGCAAATGATTGTTTCCAATGGGCTTGGTGATGCGTCTATTTCTAAAATTGCAAAAAAAGCGGGTGTTGCCGAAGGGTATTTATATAGCTTTTACAAAGGTAAATCTGAACTCATTCAAGATCTTTTGTATGTTAATGTGAACGAATTGGCGGATAAACTCGAAGGGTTACTCGCTGACAAATATTCTATAAAAAATATTTTCGAACAGTTAATACGAACTTTGTTTACAATGGCAAATAATCATCCAGACAGAATAAAATTTCTGTATGTTTTAATGAATGATTACAATTTTAAGATACAAGAAATGCAACGAGAGAGAATTTTTAATATATGCAAAAAAATAAAGGAAAAAGGACAAATGTTGGGTGAGATTCTACCGCATATCGATGAGGAGGATATCTATCTGGTAGGGGTGACTTATCCTATCCAGTTTATTAACCATCGGCTCAAAGCATTTTTCTATCGTTCGGAACTAGGTGAGCCTGAAATTGAAAAAGTATTAGGTATTTGTAAAAATTTATTGGAAAGATAAGAAGTATGAAAGCTGAAACACGCTTGTCTTTAATGACGTTATTTGTGTTTATGGTATCTGTTTATTTTGCTGGAGCGCAGGATTCAACTACTATACTAAAATTAACATTCGATCAGGCATGGGAGCAGACAAGTCGCAATAGCCATGTAATGAAACAGGTTCAATACCTTCAGCAGGAAAAAGATATGGAGGCAAAAGCCACTAAAGGACTCTATATGCCTAAAGTTGGTATTTCCGCTGTGTATATGTTTATGTCCGATGACCTTACTTTGGATTTGACACCTGTAAAGAATACAATTACTCCAATTTACAGTGCTCTTGGAAATTACGGAGTTTTTAGCGGAGTGCCAAATCCTGCTGTACCAACAACAGTTTTGCCTGATAACATGTCGACACAAGCAGTTCGTTCGCAGTTTAAAGATGGGCTACAACAAATTGAAAGTGCAGATTGGAACAAAATGATACAGAAAAAACAATTTGGAACTGTTGCCGCAACTTTTCAATGGCCAATATTTTATGGTGGTAAAATAGGCGTGGCCAACAAAGTTGCTAAGATAGAACAAAAGGAAACTGGCGAAGTTGCGCGTCAGAAAGAAGGCGAACTGATGAGTGAACTGACAGAACGCTATTACGGACTTTGCTTAGCTAAGCAGGCAATAACCGTTCGGCTTGATGTATTCAATGGCATTGAAGCACATCTGCACGATGCGGAAAAGATGCAAAAAGAAGGACTAATAGCCAATGCAGATGTGTTACATGCGCGTCTTTATCATGCTCAGGCCGAAAGGGAGTTAACAAAATCAAGGAGAACGGCAGGCATTCTTAACCAAGCATTAAACAATACGATAGCAATTGAAAAGGAAGCTTCTATTGAACCTATTTCTGAACTATTCTACGTGAACTCTGTTGAATCGCTTCAATTTTTCAAATCAACGGCTGCAACTAAAAATCCATTGCTGATGCAGATGAAAAATAAAAAATTATTGGTTGAACAAAGTTACAAGGTGGAAAAAGCTGAATATCTGCCACAGGTGGCGTTACAGGGAATGTACGACATAGTAAATAAGGATTTATCACCCTATACGCCAACCTGGATGCTTGGTGTTGGTATGAAATGGACACTTTTCGATGGCGCCTCCAGGTCACGGAAGGTAAAGTCAGCCTATTATAAAATTAATCAGGTAGAAGAAATAAAACTGAAAGCGGAATCTGATATTTCAATGATAGTGGAAAAATTGTATAACGAATTAAGCATGTACAGGGAACAATTAAAGGAACTAGAGTCAGCCAAAACCTTTGCGGAAGAATATCTAAGGGTCAGAGAAAAAGCATTTCATGAAGAAATGACCAATGCTACTGATGTGGTTGATGCAAATCTTGGTCTTGCACAGGTTCGGATGGAGAGGTTACAGGCAATGTACGGCTATGATCTTACTCTGGCCAAATTGCTCCAATATTCGGGCATACCTGAGGAATTCAGAAATTACCGCCAACGTAACGATGCCAAAATGGAAAGTTATAAATCTGAAAAATAGAATATCTCATTTGAAACTAATATAATTTATGAACAAGAAGGGGAATTGGCTTGCTGCCTTTGGAATTGTAGCGTTGATTATTTTTATGATAACCTCCATTTGGATAATTAGTCGGCCCAAACCTATAGAAATTCAGGGGGAAGTTGAAGCAACACAAATTAAGGTTGCTTCTAAAATTGTAGGGCGAATCGATAGTCTACCAGTACATAAAGGCGATGTAGTTAAAAAAGGTCAGTTACTATTTACTCTAAGCAGTCCTGAAATTGAAGCTAAATTAGCTCAGGCGAAAGCTGGTTTAAAAGGAGCCGAAGCTCAGAGTTCAAAAGCAAAAGCTGGTGCCCAGATTGAAGATATTCAGGCAGCCTATAACTCATATTTAAAAGCTCAGGCAGCCAGTGAGTTTGCCGAAAAAACGTATCAACGTATTAACAATCTGTACAAAGAAGGTGTAATGCCAGCTCAAAAACGCGATGAAGCGGAAACTCAATTAAGAGCTGCGAGTGAAACCGCTAATGTAGCAAAAGCTGTTTGGGAGAAAGTTAAAAAAGGCACCAGAATAGAGGATAAAGATGCGGCTTTAGCCATGGTTGCAAGAGCTGAAGGAGTAATTAGTGAGGTACAGTCTTATTTGCATGAAACAATTATTTTAGCTCCCATTGATGGGGAAATAGCCAATATTATTGCAGAATCAGGAGAATTGATATCAGCCGGATATCCTGTTGTAACTATCGTAAGATTAGATGATTGTTGGGTTACCTTTAATCTGCGCGAGGATTTGTTGGCTTCTATTCACAAAGGAAGTGTTTTTGCCGCTAAATTTCCCGCTTTAAAAAATAAAGAGATCA
The DNA here is from genome assembly GCA_038213375.1 of Bacteroidales bacterium. Lineage (GTDB taxonomy): Bacteria > Bacteroidota > Bacteroidia > Bacteroidales > JAAUTT01 > JAAUTT01. The sequence continues at coordinate 88,638 of JBBQTB010000019.1, forward strand.
ACTTGAAAGTGACATATATCACAGCGCTGGGGAGTTTTGCTACTTGGAATGCAACAAAAACCACCGGCGACTTTGACATGAAAACATTCGAAATACACGCGGTACCTGTCGATAAAATTGCTGGTTTACGGCCTGGAATGAGTGCTTTGGTTGATTGGAAGAAAGTGAAGGCCTCTGAGAAATAATAAGAATTTGGAAGGATAGAAGCTCGAAGAATGAATAGGGAACCATCAACATTTAGTAAATGAAAAAGATAGATCATTTTATAGATACTATATGGCGTGAATTTCATCGATTTCGCAAGGATCGTACGTTGCAATTTATTACTATTGCCGGACCGTTAATTGCTTTTACTCTGGTAGCTTGGATTTTCTCGGCCAATGTACCACGCGAACTTCCTGTTGCTATTGTCGATTTAGATAATACTGCTTTGTCAAGACAAATTGCCCGAATGGTGGATGCAACGGCCATTGCGGCTATTAACCGAAACTATACTAGTTTAGCCGAAGCCCAAAAGGCTATCGAAGAGGGAAATGCTGATGGTGTTCTTTGTATTCCGGAAGGTACCGAAAAGGATATTTATCGAGGAAACACTGCTAAAATTGCTTTATACATAAATAACGCCAATGTTTTAAAAGGAGGTATGCTAAATAGTGGCATTCGTAAAGCCATGAGTACCATTTCGGCAGGAATCAAATTACAAATTCAAATGAAAAACGGGCTAACACAAGATCAAGCAAGGTCACGTGTGCTGCCGGTACAACTGCGACAGGTGCTTCTGTTTAATCCATATTCAAGTTATTCCTATTATCTTTCGGCAGGTCTTATGCCAGTGTTGCTGATTGTCTTTGTTCTTCTGGGAACTATTTATGTTATCGGCGACGAATTATACCGAGGTGCCGGATCGCAATGGATACGTAGCGGAGGTGGTAATTTTATGATCGCTTTATTGGGCAAATTGTTGCCTTATACCATTATATTTTTTTCTTTAGCAATGGTATTGAACCTTATTCTTTTCAAAACGCTGGGAATGCCATTGCATGGCAATTTTTCTATAATTTTGATTGGAGAATTTCTGTTGATACTTAGTTATCAGAGTCTGGCTATTTTTCTGGTAGCAGTAACTTCAAACCTTCGTTTGAGTTTATCTCTTGGAAGTGCCTACAGCATGTTGGCTCTTACCTATTCGGGTCTCACCTTTCCTGTTTTTGGTATGGCTCCTATAAGTCAAGCTATTGCGGGAATGTTTCCTTTTACTTATTGGATGAAAATTCTAATTAGCCAATCATTAAGAGGTGAACCCTTACAACATGGACTTTTACCTTTGCTTGCTTTGCTGCTGTTTACTTTGTTTGGGCTGCTGTTTATTCCCCTTCTTCGATATATGTTGTTAAATAGAAAACGGTGGGGTAAAATTTAAAGAAGTGTTGTATGGGGGAAAGAATTTTAAATGGAACAAAAGAGGTAGGCCGTTTTTTTATCGATGAAGTTAAACTTATTGTTACCGATGCCGGAACTGTTTTGTTCTTTATTATTGCCATGTTTATCTATTCACTTCTCTATACCTGGGGCTACGAGAAGGAAACGGTGCGAGATCTTCCGGTAGCTTTGGTTGATCTCGATCATTCAGCCACAAGCCGGCAGTTTAGTAGGATGGCTGATGCCACAGAACAGCTTCATGTTTCATGCAAGCCCGGAAGTTTAAAAGAAGCTGAGGATTTGTTTTATGATGGTGAGGTATATGGAGTGTTACTAATTCCTGAAAACTTTGAAAAAGATATTCTCAATGCGAGACGCACAAGTTTAACAGCATATTGCGATGCTAGCTATTTTATGCTTTATAAACAGGTATATGCCGGAGCTATTTATTCAAGCGGAACATTTGGTGCAGGTGTTGAAATTAAGCGCTTCATGGCCGAAGGGAAAAGTTTAATACAAGCTTCTGATTTGCAGGATCCTATTAAGGTAGATTTATATAATTTATACAATCCTTCGGGTGGTTATGGCAGTTTTGTTATGCCGGGAATGATTATTCTCATTATGCAACAATTATTGTTGGTTGGTATTGGTATGCTTGGCGGGACAATTCGAGAAAAAAAGAAATTTCTTCAAATGAATAGTTCTGTAATTCGCCGACATGGAGCTACGAGGCTTGTTTTTGCCAAGGCAAGCGCATATGTCGCTATGTTTCTTTTTACATCTTTATTTTCTATGGGAATATTGCACAAATGGTTTTCGTTTCCGGACAAAGCCCATTTTTGGCCTATTGTAACTATGCTAATCCCATACCTTTATGCCGTTTCGTTTTTTGGACTTTCAATAAGTATGTTATTTAAAGAACGTGTTCAGTCCATTTTATTTATGGTGTTTATTTCCCCATTGGTGGTTTTTATGAGTGGGATTTCGTGGCCCATATCTTCATTACCGCCTGTGCTTCATCTTGTTTCACATATATTTCCAAGTACATACATGATTCCTGCATACTTAAGAATGCGCTTGTATGGTGCTGGTCTGGAATCAGTTCATTTCGAATGGGGAATGATGCTCCTTCAGATGGTGGTTTATTATGTATTGGCTTGTTATTCGTACAGATTAGCCATCAGACGATTCGGAAAAAAAATCGGATCCAGCATTGTTTGGTCGAACGATTCAGCGTTTTACGATCCCAAAGAAGAGGATATTTAAGAGATGATGAATACGGTCATCCAGATTGATCTGGTTATTGTATTTAAAGAGAGGGATTTCCAGACCTTTCAATGCTGTAACGATAGCTATGGCGGCTAACTCGGTATTATCGATATTGAACTTATTCTGTAAAACACCTTCTTTAAGGAAACCTTCAACTAAAAGCATTTCATCTTTGTCGTATTTTTCCCTGATTTTGTTGATGAAATCCAAATTCGTCATAAATTCGTTTTTGATGGCTTCGTAAAAATTAACCATGGCAATAAACGTTTTCATGCGCACTGTAACGTAAACCTTTACTTTTTCGACCGGATCGTGGATGTTGGAAAGCGCATCGTGAATTTCGTTACTCAATATAACAGCCTCTTTTTCAATTACTGCCTTGTATATTTCCTCTTTACTGGTAAAGTAATAGTAGATCGAACTTTTCCCTTTTCTTACGCTTTGTGCAATCTCGTCCATGGTAGTTTTTCTGAATCCATATTTGCTGAAAATCTGACGGGATGATTCAATGATTTGGTCTCTAATACCTTCTTTTACAACCATTTTGAATTAATTGATAAATACGTTTATGAGACCTTAAAATACGTCACATTTTCTATATTTCAAATTGATTCTGAATATTTGGGTCGAGAAGTCGAAAAAATATTTTGACTGGAAGGTTTTGGCTATTAATAAAGCTCTAATTTTGTGGCTGTGAAAGAAACGATAAAAAAAATACCAATTGAGTTACTGGCTCCGGCCCGTAATGTCGATTTTGGGAAAGCTGCAATAAATCATGGAGCGGATGCTGTTTACATAGGGGCTTCGCACTTTGGAGCCCGATCTGCTGCCGGCAATACTATCAGCGAAATTGAAGAATTAATTCGTTATGCTCACTTTTATCGTGCAAAGGTTTATGCAACGTTAAATACCATCTTGTACGATAATGAATTAAATGATGTTAAAAAGCTAATTGAAAATTTATACGAGTCGGCCATTGATGGAATTATAATACAGGACATGGGTATTCTTGAGATGGATTTGCCTCCTGTACGATTGATTGCCAGCACTCAAACTCATAATAACTCTGCCGAAAAAGTTTCTTTTCTTGAGAAGGTCGGTTTTTCTCGAATTATTCTCGCTCGCGAACTTTCTCTTCATGAGATTCAAACCATTCGAAATCAAACATCTGCCGAACTTGAATTTTTTGTACATGGCGCTTTGTGCGTTTCTTTCAGCGGACAATGTTATATGAGTCATGCCATTTGTAAAAGAAGTGGTAATCGTGGTGAATGTGCACAGCCATGTCGATCGGTTTACAATTTACTCGACAAAGACCAAAATATTCTAATAAAAAACAAACATCTTCTTTCGTTAAAGGACTTGCAGTTATCTGATTCTCTTGAACATCTTCTTGACGTGGGAATTACATCCTTTAAAATTGAAGGTCGTCTCAAGGATATTGCTTATGTAAAAAATATAGTTTCTCATTATCGTGTCAAATTGGATAAAATTCTGAAAAACAGAACGGAATACGGTATAAGTTCTTCAGGAAAATCTGAATTGTCTTTTCAACCTGATCCTGCGCGAACTTTTAACCGTGGATATACAACTTATTTTTTGAACGGACGAACAGAAAAGATAGCATCGTTTCTAACACAAAAATCTCTGGGAAAAAAAATTGGAATTATTACAGAAATTGAAAAAAACTGGTTTAAGATACAGGGAGAAAAGCTGTTCAACGGAGATGGAATTTGCTTTTTTCATACCAAAGGATTAGAAGGCACTTTGATTAACAGAGTTGAGGGGGAAAAGGTTTTTCCAAGCCAAATGGATGAGTTGTATGTTGGATTGGAAATTTTCCGTAATCACGACCATGAATTTGAAAAAACTCTTAACAATAGCAATAATAAGAGAAGAATTGAGGTTGAAATTATATTGGCCGAAATTCCCAGTGGGTTTAAATTATCTTTGGTGGACGAGGATGGCATTTATGCTGAAGTATCTGAGGCAATCGAGAAAGTAGTTGCTGATAAGCCCGATGCTGCCAAGGAATTAATCATATGCCAACTGGGAAAGTTGGGCGATACACAATTTAAATGTAGCTCCGTTACCCTGCAATTGAGTTTTGTGCCTTTTATTCGGACATCCACATTAAATCAGATGCGCCGAAATACTGTGGGGAGGTTGAATGAAAACAGATTACGAAGTATTGTTAGTCCGATTTTTATTCATGCAACTTCTGATATCCTTTATCCACAAAAAAATCTGACATATTTAGCAAATGTTTCGAACCAATTGGCGAAAAAATTCTACGAAAGACATGGGGTTGAGAATATTGAGTCTGCATTTGAACTTTCTCAATCATTGCAAGAAAGAGAAGTCATGACAACAAAACATTGTATTAGATACCATCTGGATGCTTGTCCCATTCATCAAAAATCGATTAAAAAGTTAAATGAGCCTTTGTTTTTGCAGGATAATCATCACAAATACCGGCTGGATTTCGATTGTAAACTATGCATCATGAAAGTAATACTGATATGAACCTGATTACCCCTACACATTGGATTGATTATGAATTGATTGATACCGGAAATGGTGAAAAGCTTGAACGTTTTGGCAAATTTCTGCTTCGCCGGCCGGAACCGCAGGCTGTGTGGAGTAAGTCGATACCTGAAAACGATTGGGAAAAATTGGCACATGCCACTTTTCGAAGGGAGAAAGGCCAATCGAAAGATGCCGAAAAGGGAGAATGGGTTTTAAAACCCGGTATGCCGCAACAATGGTTTGTAAACTACCATTATGACACATTAAATATTTCGATGCGTTTAGGGCTAACAGCGTTTAAACATGTGGGTGTTTTTCCGGAGCAAGCTGAAAACTGGAACTTTATTTACGATACACTTCGGAAAATAAAAGCTCCTGAACTGCGGTTCTTAAATTTATTTGCTTACACTGGTGGAGCTTCTTTAGCCGCTAAAGCTGCTGGTGCCGATGTGGTTCATGTGGACTCGGTTCGTCAGGTGATAAATTGGTCGGCCGAAAATATGCTGGCAAGTAATCTTGATGGTATCCGTTGGGTTGTGGAAGATGCGATGAAATACATCCGAAGGGAAGTTAAACGAGGAAAAACATATCATGGAATAATTCTCGATCCACCGGCTTATGGTCGCGGTCCTGATGGCGAAAAATGGATTTTGGATGAAGGTATAAACGAGTTATTTGAATGTTGTGGTCAACTTCTTGAAAAACAAAATGCTTTGTTTATTGTAAACTTGTATTCCATGGGTTTTTCGGCATTGATTCCTGAAAATCTTATGAAACAGCATTTTTCCAATGTCGAAAAATCAGAAGTTGGAGAAATTTTTCTTCCCGATCGATCAGGTAAACGCTTACCTTTAGGTGTGTTCTTGCGCTTTACAAGGTAGGGTGGTTAATTATTAGTCCACTTTAACATGTCCCCAATTTTCTCCTGAACGAATACGGTTAAGTTGAGTATGAGTAATGCCAAACTCTTTAGCAATTTTATAAAGCTTATTTTTACCTCGTTTCAACTTCATTTTTAGACGTATTACTTCGGTTTCAGTAAGTTTTGCATTAGTTATTAAACCCTTACGCCTTGAATTTATTACTGTTGGGTTTTTCTTGTTATGAGCGGTAAGCTCCAATTGTGATACCCATTGCAAATTTTTATAATAATTATTGTCCTTCACATAATTCAGGTGAATTACAAAATTAGTTATTGTGTCGGGTTTCTTGCAATAGAGTTCCGCAACCAAACGGTGCAATGGCTTGGTAATTTTATGCTTCCAATCGATATTTGATTTAAAGGTAAAATATCTGTATCCTTTTACGTTGGCTGATTTAAGAATTTTCCAATCATTGAGCTCTTTTTTAAAAATCCTTACTCTGCCGTAACTTGATATCTGATAAATCTCCTGATCATTGATATCCTTAAACTTAATTTCTTTCCATTCTTCGTTCCAGAAATCCTGAACTGCCATAATCAAACATTAATTTATAGTACAAATCTAATAATCTTTCAGACTATTTATTATTATCTAACAAATATTGTTTTAAACAGATTGATTTTTTTTAGCTATTCTATTATCAGATTTTTGTGAATTATGTTTTGATATTTAATAAGTGCTTGTTTATCACAGATAATAAATTTTTCCGATTAATGGGTTTAGGGATAAAGTCATTAAAACCAATCTCAAGACAATATGTCGAATCCTCAGTTAAAGCAAATGCGGTTTGAGCAATAACAGGTAGCTTAGGGTTAAGTTTTCTTATTCTTTTGAATGCCTCATAGCCACTCATTTGCGGCAAACGAATATCCATTAAAACGACATTAACATTAGAATTTAAAGAGCAAATTGCAACGGCTTCTTCTCCGGTGGATGCCATTAAAATAATTGCATTTGTTGGTATAAGAACTGCATTTAGAAATTCTTGATTGATTTCATCATCTTCAACTATTAATATGGTATACCCTGACCAGTTAAAATTATCATTGTATTTTATATTCTCGTTTTTTATAGGTGGTTCGTCGGACAATTTCAACGGTAAATTAAAATAAAATATTGATCCTTTTTGTTTTTCAGATTTTAGCCATATTTTTCCTCCAAGTATTTTAACCAATCCTTCGCAAATAGAGAGACCTAAGCCAGTACCTCCAAAGTTTCGGGTTAAATCGTTGTTAACTTGATAAAATCGTTTGAATATAACCGTTTGCATTTCTACTGGAATTCCAATTCCGGTATCTTTTACGAAAAATTCAATCGTATTTTCGTTCACAATTTTGTATCCAAAACTAATCTTTCCTTTGTCTATAAATTTAAATGCATTCGAAATTAAATTCATGAGTATTTGACGGAGCCTCGATTCGTCCGTATGAATCAAAATTTCGGGGTTTTCATTATCAATTTCTGAATATATCTTAATATGGCTTTTTCCAATATTATTTTTGTCTTTTTGGTAAAACATTTCTAATTCCGAAAAAAGTGATTTAAGAGACAAATCAGTTGGTTTTATCTGTATTTGGTTGGATTCAATTTTAGAGATATCAACAATATCATTAATGATATGGAGCAATTGCTCGCTGCTTTTTGAGATGATATTAATGTATTGTGAGCGACTTTCGTTTGATAATTTTTTTGTTTTAAGCAACTCTGAAAAACCAATAATACCATTCATCGGAGTGCGAATCTCATGTGAGATGTTTGCCAGAAAAGCTGATTTTAAACGATCGCTTTCCAAAGCATTCTCGCGGGAGGCAATAAGTTCTACTTCTGTTTTCTTTTGTTCAGTAATGTCGGTAGCAATACCCACTAAACGATATATTTTTTTCCCTTCATAAACAGGAATTATTCTAGACCAAATCCACCTTATTTCTCCATTTGAATGAATAATCCTGTATTTCTCTATGTGCGGTTTTCCTTTCAAAAAAAAGTCAAAGTCAATCCAATTGTTAAATAAATGTTTATCATCCGGATGCACCCAATCGTTTAGAATAGATGGATTTTGGTAAACTTCTTCACGGCTTCGACCCCACACTTTTTCAAATAAGGGATTAATATACAAAAGATGCTCTTGATCGCGAAGCCAGAACACATCAAGAGTATTTTCTGCCAGTTGTCTGAATTTTTCTTCACTTATCTGAAGCTGATCATAAATGGTTTGCAATTCGTTATTGCGTAACTGCAATTCATCATTCAGGCTGATAAGTTTATAGTTAACATCTTTTAATTTACTTTCAGCAATAAGCAAATCTTTGTTTTTCTGTTTTAATTTAAGTTCTGTTTTTTTACGAAAAGTAAGGTCTGAATGAGTACCAACCATCCTCATTGCCTTGCCATCATAGTCGCGCTGGAAAACTTTGCCACGGTTAAGAATCCAAACCCAATTTTCATCTTTTGATAAGAAGCGATATTCGATTAACCATTGAACCGATTTTCCTTCAAGATGCTTATTGAGCAGATTTTGAACGTGTCCAATATCGTCAGGGTGAATTCGTTTCATCCATTCGCTAAAAGCTCCTGGAAATTCATATGGTTCATAGCCTAACATGGTATAAAAACGAACATCAAAATACACATCATTTGTATCCAGTTTCCAGTCCCACATTCCATCATTGGTTGCCTCCATGGCCATAGAAAGGCGGTCTCTGCTTCGTTGTAAAGCATCTTCAACCAGCTTGATATCGGTAATGTCTCGAATGTTACCTATTAATTTAACTAATTGGTCTCTTTCGTTGAATATCAATAGGTGCTTATCACTCAACCATTTGGTGATACCTCTTTTGGGTTTTATTCTGTATTCGAAGGTCTGATTGCAGCGTATATTTCGTTCTTTAATTGATTCCCAATATTTTTTGTATCTTTCTCTATCATCCGGATGCACTATTTTAAGATATTCATCCCACTTCATTGAACCTATCTCCTCCCGAGAGTAGCCTGTCATATCTATTACTGAAGGGCTAAGAAATTCGAAAGTAAAATGTTCATAATTAATGGTATATAATATATCACGCGAACTTTCTAAAATAGAAGTCAATTTGACAACAGAAGCCTCAAGCTCTATTATCTTTTCATTGTCATGAACTGTTTTATTTGATTGGTCAGATAGTTTATTTGTGTTCATCATCTTTTAACTAGATTAATAAGCCTTAAAACGGGCGCCGATTACTATATTTTTCACGTTGATTTAATTTTAATGTTAATTTACAAAAAAATCCGTCATCAACAAAATCCGGTAATTAATTCTCTGAGTAACTTTAAAGAGGTTTTTTTATTTGACACTTTGATTGACCTAATTGGTATACTTGCATAACCATTAGTTCTGTTTCGTCTTAATTCGATCTAACACATGAAAAGAGCAAGATTGTTGTGGTTTCTTATATCGCTTGGAGGATTGACTCTGGTGCCGGGAATTACCGGTATTCTCAAATTTCACCAATTATCATCCAATAATTTACTTCCAAACTATAAAATTAGGGAATGGGTTATCTCAAGCACACTTAAAAAATATGTTTATAATGATGTTGTTTGTTTCAAAATAGCCCCAAACCATCAGGTTGAATTATCGCGATTGCTTGCCGTCGAAGATGATTCTGTTGAAATGAAGGATGGATACATACTTCGAAACGGGATTCTTGCCGATGACCCGGAAAGACTGGTTTTTAGCTATTTTACACGAAAAGAGATTAAGGATTTTTCAAAATTTGAAAGTCTTACCTTGGCACCAAAACAGATAGGCGATACCGTAATTTTTAATCTTACTTATGTCGAATACAAATATCTTAGCCGCCAATATCTCTTACGACTTTATCATCCAACGCTCAATAATTTTCATTCAATAGTGATCCCAAAAGGTTATTGCATGGTAAGTGCAGATAATCGTAGTTTGGCATCCGATAAAAACGGACAGGAATTAGTTCCTCTGAAAAGCATAGTTGGTGCGGTGGTATGGTAGACATTTTCTTGTATACTTTAAATATTGTATATATTTGCTTACATGGTTCGGTATCTCAAACATTATAATATTGATAAACAGCGTTGGAACGACACAATGGAGCTATCGCATAACCGGCTTATTTATGCAACATCGTGGTATCTCGACATTGTTGCGCCCGGATGGGAAGCATTGGTGGAAGACGATTATAAAAGTATCATGCCTTTGCCAGCCAAAAAAAAGTATGGTATTCCCTATCTTATTCAACCCAAATTTGTTCAGCAACTAGGTGTTTTCTCACCCAGTCAGATAGATACTGACCTTGTAAAGGATTATCTTCATACCATTCCACGAAAGTTTGTTTGGCAGTGTTTTCAATGGAACAGCAAAAATCCAATGAACGGAATTGAGGGTGTAAGTGTGCGATTTAACTATGAGTTGATATTGAAGGATAGGTACGATTCAATTTTCTGCAATTACAACGAAAATACACAACGAAATATAGCCAAAGCCAATAAATCCGGTATTCAGATAGAGCAAATGAATGATTTTTGCGGTTTTCCCCAGTTATACCAACGTTACTCCAGGCATGCAACAAATGAAGATGCAATATACCAATTGCAGCAGATTATCGATGCATCACTTTCGAAAAGGATGGGGGTTATCATGATGGCTCGGAATCTGAAAATGGAAATTGTAGCTGGGGCTTTTTTTCTCATAACGTTTGACCGTATCATCTACCTTACATCGTTCGTTACTAAGGAAGGCTACAGCAATTCAGCGATGTTTCTTATTATGGATGAAATGATAAAACGATATTCCTCAGGCATGTCGGTGTTCGATTTCGAGGGTTCGATGATTCCTGGAATCGCAAGATTTTTCGAGGGGTTTGGAGGAGTGAAGACGGCATATTTTGAATATAAAAAACTGGTTATTTGAAAAACACGATTTAACTTTTCAATAAAATAGAAAACATTTCCGCGAGATTAGTTGTTATAATGTTTTAATATTTAATATAAATATAAAACAAAAGATAACAGATTGGTTTGGTATGAAGAAGCGGTTAAATCATAAACGTTTTATATGCATTGCATTTATTGTTCTTGCCCTGTATCCGTCCATGTTAATTGCACAAATTACCGCAACATTAATGGGTACAGTAAAAGACCACAATACGCAGGAACCCTTGATAGGCGCCACAATTATTTTGGAAGGTACAACGATTGGAATTTCCACCGGTACCGAAGGGCAATTTGTCTTGAAAAATATTTCACCTAAAGCGTATAATATCGAAGCAAAATATTTAGGATATCAATCCAAAATGATTCGAAATGTGGTGTTAACTTCTGGTAACATCCTTACAATGAATATTGAACTTGAAGAAGGGAACACCAGTCTAAACGAAGTGGTGATTACAACCCGTACATTTGGAAAAAGTCCCGAAACACCATTATCAATTCAAAGTCTTTCGCTCGAGGAGATACGCAATAACCCGGGAGGAAACTTTGATATATCGAAAGTAATACAGGCATTACCCGGCGTGGGCGGTGCATCTGGCGGAGCAAGTTTCCGCAACGACATCACTATCCGCGGTGGCGGACCAAACGAGAACGTATATTATCTTGATGGCATTGAAATACCGCAAATCAATCACTTTGCCACTCAGGGAAGCGCTGGCGGACCTGCTGGCATCCTTAATGTTAGCTTTATAGAAGAGGTGTCGGTAAGTTCGAGTAGTTTCAATTCGAAATTTGACAATACCTTGTCGTCGGTGCTTAACTTTAAACAGAAAGATGGTAATTCGGAACATTTACAGGGTAATTTGCGGCTAAGCGCTACCGAATTGGCAACCACCTTCGATGGCCCGTTGTGCAAAAACACTACTTTTCTGGCATCGGCTCGTAAGAGTTATCTCGACTTGCTTTTTCAACTTATTGATATCCCCATTCGACCTAATTATTGGGATTTTCAATATAAAACCACTACGGTTATTACCCCAAAAACCACTATTACTTCGCTGGGTGTTGGGGCTATTGATTATTTCAGGTTTGCAGCTACTTCTGCTTCATCTCCTGAAAAAGAATACACGTTACGCTCTGTGCCCATCATAAATCAATGGAACTACACACAGGGTTTAGTGTTGAAGCATCTTTTCAACAAAGGGTTTTACAATCTTGCACTAAGTCGAAATATGTTCAACGACGAGCTCGACAAGTTTGCCGACGCTCGCAATGGCGATGAAAACTATAGGACACTTAAGTTGAGATCGCAGGAGATTGAAAACAAACTTCGGCTGGATTTGAACAAATACACCGGGAAATGGATACTGAGCTACGGTGGCATGGTTCAGTTTGTAAAATATAACAACAAAACATTTAATGTGATTTCGCAGGAAATACTAAATTCAGATAACTCAGTAAAACAACCAGCCATTGTGGTGAACTTTAACTCTGCTATTGATTTCTTTAAAGCGGGCGTGTTTGCAGATGCTACCCGCAAGCTTTTTGAGGGACGTATGTCGGTCACTGTCGGGACGCGTTTCGATGGAAATACATTTACTACCAACGGTTGGAACGTGTTAAATACCTTCTCTCCTCGATTCTCAACCACTTATTCGTTGTCCGATAATTTGAATGTGAATGCAACAGCAGGACGGTACTACAAAATACCTATTTATACGGTACTTGGTTTTCGCGATAACACTGGTAGCTTAGTTAATAAGGATAACAGTTACATTGGTGTTAACCATTTTGTAGCAGGTATGGAATTTCTTCCGGCCAAAGCCACACGCATTACCCTTGAGGGATTTGTAAAACAATACGACCATTACCCTGTGTCGGTTCGCGATGGAATTTCGTTGGCCAACCAGGGAACCGACTTCGGGATCATTGGCAACGAAAAGGTAACCAGCATAGGCAAAGGACGAGCTTATGGTTTTGAATTGTTCTTTCAGCAAAAGTTAACGGCGAAAGTTTACGCAACGGTTTCATACACTTTAGTACGCAGCGAGTTTACCGGAGCCGATGCCTCAAAATATATACCTTCGGCATGGGATTACCAGCATCTGATATCCGGTATATTTGGATATAAATTTAACCGGGGGTGGGAGTTGGGTTTGAAATACCGTTTTGTTGGCGGTGCTCCTTACACTCCGTTTGACATGGATGCTTCACAGATAAGCTATGCCATCCAGGGTATTGGTGTACGCGATTACACCCAACTGAATTCCTTGCGGTTGAAGGCCTACAACCAAGTGGATTTACGCATCGATAAAAAGTACAATTTCAATAAATGGTCTATTGATTTGTATATGGATTTGCAAAATGCATTGGGCATAAATAACCCGGCATCTCCCGATTATACCTTTAAACGGAAATCCGACAATTCTGATTGGCTCACAACCGATGGAGGCTCTTTGAAACCCGATGGCTCCAATGCCACACCTGTTTTACTATACAATAACTCGGCGATTGTAACTCCTTCGATCGGTTTTGTAGTGGAATTTTAAGAGAATTAGGAAGGGACAATTCTTTCAAATACATCCGGGATTTTCTAATGCCTGGATTTTATTTAAACAATAAAATTAGATATATTGTTGCAATATTAAGGCAACACTCCATCAATGATTAATAATCGCAAATCGAAGAAAAAAGAAAAACTACTTAGCGAGTTCGGCAATTTAAAAGATGATAATTTTGATTTTGAACTGATAGAAACCTATTTTAGGAATAAGGAACATACAAATGATTTTCAGGTTTTGTCAGATAAGACGTGCAATGATTTGGATTTTAAGGAATTATTCAGATTTATTGACAGGACAAATTCAAAAATTGGGCAACAATTTCTTTATGATAAGTTAAGATCAATCCCCTCCGACGCAAAAGACATTAACAGGGACGAAAAACTAACCGGGGAATTCACTACGAATGCAGATTTCAGGGTTTTCGTGCGTATTCCGTTTTAAAAGGACAGTCATTCCGGAAATAAAAGGACATTTTTCTAGTGGTCAATATTTGTGTAAAAATATAAAAAATGCATTAGGTTTTTGAAGTTTTTATGCCCCCTGGTTTTTAATATTTTTTCGCAT
>JBBQTB010000020.1:0-97031 GCA_038213375.1 Bacteroidales bacterium
TCTCGTTCTTTTAGTGATTCTAAAACAACTTTGGTTTTAAAATCCTTACTGTGCTTTCTTCTGTTTTTTGACATCTAGTTAAAATTTAAAGTTAATATTTCCAATCTTAACTTTCTGTCCTAATTTTGGGGAGTATTATACTAATTGTTGACTCGAAAGTATTTAGTGTTTCATCAATTTGATTTTTTAATTTTACCCAGTTTTTATTGTAATAATCACAAACATTATCTAAAGCATTTTTGTAGTTTCCACGATATTCATCGATATGTTTAGTCATTACAAAGAATCTTAACACTAAATCCATATCGCGCATACGGGAGTCAGGAATGTTAGTTTTAAATAATTTTTCTATTGATTTACTTTCCGAACAATATTTATCAATAAAATCAAGAAAATTGCCAGGCTTTAGAGCTTTCCTGAGCTCTTGCGGAGATAATGGCAAACTACCACTATTAAGTCTATAAAAAATAGTGTATAATAAATTTTCTGATGTCCAGTTTTTAATTATAATTGAACGCAATGCTTGATTTAGAAGGTTATTATAAAGGTCTGGATATTCTTTTTCAAGTCTTTTTGCACCATACCCATTAAGTAAATTAGAATTTAATCCTGATAATTCAAAGCTCAAATCTGAATCATCTGAAAAATAGGAGAAGATAGTTAATAGTCTTTGCTTTCCATCAACGACTAAATATTTACCACGATTATGAGAATCTTCAGCTAAAACAATTTGAGGAACAGGTAGACCATAAATAAGAGACTCAACGAAGCGACTTTTCTTTTTATTATCCCAGGCATCTCTTCTTTGAAATCCGGGATTAATATTAAACGTAGCTCTTTTTTGGGCGCTTATTATAGATTCAATAGTCCAATCTGTCGACCAAGTTACAGTGTCTGTAATTTTATTTAAATAGTCGACTTCAACATCTTCTTCATTTTCTGAATTAAATATTACAGTCTCATTTAAAGATTCATTATTATTTTCGATTTCTTCCTTTTCTTTCATTTTTCATCCTTTTATTGTAAATGTAACCGAAATTATACTACGAAGAGTGTTTTTTTTCATTTTGCCTAACATCTGTATAACCCCAATATTAACGTTATATCATTATTAGGCAAAATAAAATTTTCAGGTTCGAGTTTTAATTTTTTACTCATAAACTTAAACATTTTTAAATACTTTCCAAACTGTCTCACAAAACCTTTTTTGAATAAAAAGACATTGTCTCAGTAAACGGTCGTTTAAATGAACTCTAAATAGGGGTTTTATGAAACTAAAATGATAGGTTCATTTCATATTTTGATATCCATTGGATTAATAAAGAGTGATTTAAAGAATAAAGATGGTTGGTTATAGATACTCCCAAATCAAACAAAGGCAGCTGGTGGACTGAAAGTGGCTGAGACGAAGGATCCCGGAATGAACGAAAGAAGTTGAGCGGCAAAGCTCCCACATAAAATTTGGCACTGGTGCGCGAGAAAAGTTGCAATTTAACTTTGTAAGATAATATCACTATCTATATTAAGTTTTTTGTGCAATGCATGAGCTATTTCAATTGTAATATCCCTTTTACCGTTTAGATATTCACTAATTCTTGATGTACTGGTATTAAGTAACACAGCCAAGTCTTTTTGCTTAAGTTTCTTTTCAAACATCCTTAGTTCGATAATAGAAATTAATTCACTTTTTTATTGGTAATAAAAACTATCAGGCCACACAATTACCTATAACAAAAAAAGCAGATCGTCCGGAATTTCCATCTGATCTGCCTTCTAGGTATGTTTAAATAGATTTTTACAAGCTCTTCACTTCTGCAACCAACTTTTGCAATGTTGTTTTGGCATCACCAAACAACATACGTGTTTTTTCGTTATAAAAAAGTGCGTTTTCGATGGCGGCATACCCTTTACCCATACCACGTTTCATGACAATGATATTTTTTGCTTCATGGGCTTTGATAATTGGCATTCCGTAAATGGGACTCGATGGATCATTTTCTGCGGCTGGGTTCACCACATCGTTAGCACCAATAATCACCACCACATCGGTATTCGGTAAATCGGGGTTAATATCATCCATCTCCACCAGTTTGTCGTACGAAACATCGGCTTCCGCAAGCAATACGTTCATATGGCCCGGCATACGACCCGCCACAGGATGAATGGCATAGCGAACTTCTGCACCTTTTTCTTCGAGTAGCTTTTCTAATTCGTGGCAAAGATGCTGTGCTTGAGCAACAGCTAACCCGTATCCGGGAACGATTACTACTTTCTGTGAATAACTAAGCAGTATAGCTGAGTCGCTAAGTGAAATTTCACGAATTGATCCATCCACATTTTCGGCAGATGCGCCACCACCTCCAAATACACCAACCACAACATTAAGCAACGAACGATTCATGGCTTTACACATTAATACCGTAAGGATAGTACCCGCCGAACCAACAAGGATACCACCGGTTAGCATGGCCTGATTGTGATAAAGAAAACCACCGGTTGCAGCAGCCACCCCTGTAAATGAGTTAAGCAACGAAATTACTACAGGCATATCGGCGCCACCAATGGGCATTACAAACACAACCCCATAGAACAAAGAGATAGCTAGCAAAATATAAATTAAAGGCATAATGTCCGTAGGAATAACATCGCCCTTCGACATTACAAAACCAATAAAACCAATAATTACAATGAGCATTCCAACATTTACAAATCTCAGCCATTTAATGCGGAGATCCCCCACATTGCCATTGAGTTTACCGAAGGCAATCATACTTCCGGAGAATGAAACACTGCCGATGACCAATCCCACAAGGATACTTAGCGCTTCGCCGGAAAACATGCTTACTGTTGCAGCTCCGTGTGCCAAATGTGGAAATTCCATCAACGAAATTAAGGCTGCGCATGCGCCTCCCATACCATTAAAAAGTGACACTAACTGAGGCATCGCTGTCATTTTAACCCGCTTGGCAACTACCCAGCCTATGATAGTACCAACTAACAACGCTCCCAGAATAAAACCAATATTACCGATAGATTGTCCATCTTTTTTATGAAAAAGTATGGTGAATAATATTGCCAATACCATACCAATGGCGGCCACAGTGTTTCCACGGCGGGCAGTTTCGGGGTGACTTAACATTTTCAATCCAAAAATAAAGAATACCGAGGCAATGACATAACTGATTTCTAAAATATACGTTCCGATCATGATAGTTTGGTTTTTACTTTTTCTTCTTCTTAAACATCTCCAACATGCGGTCGGTAACTACAAAACCGCCAACCACATTTAACGTACCTAACACTACGGCTATAAATCCAAGAATCATCGATACTGAGCTTTCGGCATGACCCATAACAATAATGGCTCCAATAATAACCACACCATGAATAGCATTAGCGCCCGACATTAAAGGTGTGTGTAAAACAGCCGGAACGTGCGATATAACCTCGATACCGAGAAAAATGGAAAGAATGATCGCGAAGATCGCTTCCCTGTATTCGTAAATAAAAGCTAAAATATTTTCCATGTTACGCGTTTATAGTTTGTTTCACTCTCTCGTTCACAATCTCTTTGTTGTGAGTGATGCAGGTTCCTTTAACAATGTCATCGTCAAAATTCAGGTTCAGGTTTCCCTCTTTCGAAATAATGAGTTTTAGAAAGCTTAACAAATTGTTACCAAACATCTTACTGGCATCGAAAGGCATATCCGAGGGATAATCGGATTTTCCAATGATGGTTACCTGGTTATGAACAATCGTTTTGCCATTTTGGGTAACTTCACAGTTTCCTCCTGTTGAAGCCGCTAAATCGATGATAACGGCTCCGGGCATCATGGAATTCACGGTTTCTGTGGTTAACAAAATTGGAGCCTGCCGGCCCGGAATTTGAGCCGTGGTGATCACCACATTTGCTTTAACTGCATGATCATGAATAAGTTGTTGTTGTTTTTGCTTGAATTCTTCGGATTGCTCAACTGCATATCCTCCGGCGGTTTTGTCGTCCTTGGCTCCTTCAACTTCAATAAATTTGCCTCCCAGACTTTGTACTTCTTCTTTTACGGCGGCACGAACATCGAATACTTCAACAACAGCGCCTAACTTACGTGAGGTAGCAATTGCCTGAAGTCCTGCCACTCCTGCTCCCAGAATTAACACTTTAGCAGGCCTGATGGTTCCGGCAGCCGACATAAACATAGGAAAAAATTTGGGAAGATGAAGAGCGGCATCCAAAACAGCGCGATACCCGGCAATGGTAGCCATCGATGAAAGAATGTCCATCGCCTGGGCACGAGACGTCCGGGGAATAGTGTCGAGACTGAACGAGGTGATCGATTTCTCAGCCAGTTGCTTTACCAGCTCTTTATTTATTAGCGGATTTAAAACGGACAAAATTACCTGATTTGTTCTGAGATTATTCACTTCACCGGTTGTAAATGGAGAAATTCGAAGAAGAACCTCAGCATTACCAACCACATTTTCGCGGTTTGCGATTTTGGCCCCAGCTTGCTCATAATCAGCATCGCTAACATATGCTTGATTGCCGGCTCCCGATTCGACCAACACCTCAACATTCAGTTTTTTGAGGGTTACCACAGCTTCTGGCAAAAGGGCGACCCTTCTCTCCGGTTGAGGTTCTTTCAATATTCCAATGATCATATTGTTGATTTTTATCAATTTATTTTAAGACCGCTAAGATAATAAAAATCAATAATTGCAAGCTAAATTAATGACAGAGAAGGCAAAAAGTAGTAATAAGCTCATTTTACGCACTGTGTCTTATGCTATCAAACACACGTTATAAATGTTGAAGGACTTAAACAATATTTATTTAGATTTGCTTAATAGATTACAGATTAAAATAGGGGTCATGGGTCAAAAAAAGGTGTCGTTTTAGCGAAACCTTCCAGGATTTGAAATCCTGAAAGGTTTTTCAGTCAATTTTACCTTTAACCAAAGAGTCTGATTCATTTATTTTTTGATAATTTTATATCCGACTTAAATTTATACGATGGAATCGTTTTCATATCTGGGAAATAGCGAAATAGGATCAATTGAAGAACTTTACAGACAGTATTTGGATAATCAGGACGCGGTGGACGAAAGCTGGCGGAGTTTTTTCAAAGGTTTTGAATTTGCCCGAACAAATTATAGTAGTTTGCACACCGAGACCGCTTCATCATTGGAATTTGATAAAGAAGTAAAAGTCCTGAATCTGATAGAAGGTTACCGTCGTCGCGGACATTTGTTTACAAAGACAAACCCGGTACGCGCACGTCGAACCTACACTCCTACCCTCGATCTGGAAACTTACGGTCTTTCTGAAACCGATTCCGGCACCTTTTTTCATTCTGGTAAAGAACTTGGTATAGGTACTTCAAAATTAAGCGATATTGTTAGTTTTCTTAAACAAACGTATTGCGAAAGCATTGGTGCCGAATTTCTATATATCCGCGACCCAATAGTTGTTCAATGGTTGCAAAACAAGATGGAGAAAGCAAGGAACACACCCGTGTTTTCAGCCGAAGAAAAAAAACATTTTTACGAACACTTGAAGATTGCCGTTGGCTTTGAGCAATTTATTCATAAAAAATTTGTAGGTCAAAAACGATTTTCATTGGAAGGCGCTGAAGCAACAATCCCTGCACTTGATGCAGTGATCGAACACGGATCGGAACTGGGTATTGAAGAATTTGTAATTGGTATGTCTCATCGGGGAAGGCTTAACGTGTTAACCAATATCATGCAAAAGCCTTATGAAGATATTTTTAGGGAATTTGTGGCCATAGATTATGATGAAGAAGTGTCACTTGGTGATGTAAAATATCATTTGGGTTACGATAGCATTATTTTCACAGATAGTGGCAAAGAGGTGAAGCTTAACCTCGTTCCTAACCCTTCTCATCTCGAAACCGTTGGCCCAGTTGTGCAAGGAATTTCAAGGGCTAAAATCCGGAAAGATTACGATCGCAATTTCGATAAACTGGCACCTATTATGCTTCATGGAGATGCAGCAATTGCCTCTCAGGGTGTCGTATACGAAACACTTCAAATGTCTCAGCTCGATGGTTATACAACCGGTGGAACAATACACATTATTGTGAACAACCAGGTTGGGTTCACCACCAATTATCTCGAAGCCCGCTCCAGTACCTATTGCACCGACATAGCCAAAGTAACCTTATCCCCGGTTTTTCATGTAAATGGCGACGATGTCGAAGCACTCATCTATACAGTAAAGCTTGCCCTTGAATTCAGGCAAAAGTTTCACCGTGACGTATTTATTGACATTCTTTGTTATCGCAAATACGGCCATAATGAAGGCGACGAACCACGGTTTACCCAGCCATTATTGTACAAGGCTATAAGTCAACACCCAAACCCACGCGATATTTACGGTGCAAAACTGGTGGAAGACGGTATTTTTAGTCCTGAAGAACCCAAAAAGCTTGAAAAAGAATTCGATGATCTGTTGGATCAAAAATTGCAATTTTCGAAACAATTTCAAAAAATTAAGATACGTCAATTCCTAAAATCGGATTGGAAAGGTTTTCGCTATGCCAAAAATGGCGATGTGTTTCAATCTATTCCTACAGCTGTTGCAAAAGAAACATTGTTAAAACTTGCGGAACAAATTAATTTTCTGCCTTCAGATAAAAACTTTTTCAGTAAGGTTCACAAAATTGTTGACGACAGAAAGGAAATGATTGTTCTAAACAGACTCGATTGGGCACTGGGAGAACTATTGGCTTATGCCACACTAATGACTGAGGGCTATCCGGTTCGTTTAAGCGGTCAGGATTCAGAACGTGGAACGTTTGCTCATCGGCACGCGGCTTTTGTAATGGAAGATTCGGATGAGAAATATTTTCCTCTCAAAAAGATTGAAGATAAAAAAGCGCCTTTTCACGTTTTCAATTCTCCATTAAACGAATATGGGGTACTGGGATTTGAATATGGCTACGCAAGCGCTATGCCATTTGGGCTCACCATTTGGGAAGCCCAATTCGGCGATTTTCATAATGTAGCCCAGGTAATTATCGATCAGTATATAAGTTCCGCCGAAGAAAAATGGGGGCTGATGAATGGATTGGTAATGTACCTTCCTCATGGTTATGAAGGACAGGGACCCGAGCATTCCAGTGGACGAATTGAACGCTTTTTAACCCTTTGCGCCAAAAACAACATGCAGGTGGTGGTGCCTTCCACTCCCGCAAGTCTTTTTCATTTGCTTCGCCGACAGATGTTAAGGGATTTTCGTTTACCGCTTGTGGTATTTACTCCAAAAAGTTTACTTCGTCATCCGAAGTGCGTATCTTCGCTCGAAGATTTTTCAAAAGGTCAGTTTCAGGAAGTAATTGATGACGCACAGGTTAAAGTTCACGAGGTGAAACAGGTAGTTTGTTGTTACGGAAAGCTTTATTATGAATTGCTTGAACGCAGAGAATCATTAAATGCTTTCGATACTGCCATCATTCGTGTGGAACAACTTTACCCGTTTCCCGCCGAGCAGGTTACAAAAACTATTAGAAAATACAAGAACTCAAAAAGGGCTATTTGGGCACAGGAAGAACCCGAAAACATGGGCGCATGGTCGTTGGTAAACCGAATTTATACTGAAATCGATTTTTTGCCAATCTGTCGACCTGCCAGTGGCAGTCCGGCTGCCGGATTGGTTGAAATACACAAAATGCGCCAAAAGAAAATTCTCGACAAAGTTTTCCGAATATGCAACTGTGAACGAGTAGATCAATACTGCAACATGCAATGCGACCATTTTCGCACCAGCGATCTGGCCGTTGATGTGCAGGAGAAGAAATAATTCTGGTTACTAGTTACTCGTTACTGGTTACTCGCTCTGGTCGCAGCCTCCTGGTTCTTGGTTTTTGGTTTTTGGTTGTTAGTTGTCTATAATCATTATAAAGTACTATGAAAATGAAAAGTTATAAGGATTTGGAAATATTCAATTTGGCATATCAATTATCGATTAAAGTTCATTTTTTAAGTTTACGTTTACCAATTTATGAACTATGTGAAACCGGAAGTCAAATAAGAAGGGCTTCAATAAGTATTACTACTAATATTTTAGAAGGCTATGGAAGAAAAAAGTATAAGAGCGATTTTATAAAATTCCTAACTTATTCCCAGGCATCTTGGGATGAAACATTGCATCATCTTTCTATTATTAACGACATTCATTTTAAAGAAGATTTGGAAACAAGTGAGCTAAGGGCAAAATATGATGAACTTGGCAAGAAAATATTCAATTTTATTAAGTATGTTGAAGAGCGTTGGAACGCCCAACCAGTGACCAGTAACCAGTAACCAAAAAACTATGATTCTCGAAATAAAAATCCCAAGTCCGGGCGAATCCATCACCGAAGCTCAATTATCAAATTGGCTCGTTAATGATGGCGACTATGTTTTCAAAGATCAGGAGATAGCAGAAGTTGAATCGGATAAGGCTACTTTACCTTTAATCGCTCCGGAAAACGGACAAATTAAATTTCTTGCTAAGGTAGGCGATACCGTAAAAATTGGATCTGTAGCCTGCACCATTGATACGGCAGCGACGAAACAGGAAGAAAAGAGCCAGCAACCAGCAACCAGCAACCAGCAACCAGTAACCAGCAACCAGCAACCAGTAACCAGCAACCAGCAACCAGTAACCAGCAACCAACAACCAGAAACCAGCAACCAACAACCAGTAACCAGCAACCGGCAACCAGCAACCAGCAACCAGCAACCAGCAACCAGCAACCAGCAACTTGTAACTTCCTCCATAAAAATCTCCCCCGTTGCTCAAAAAATGATGGAAGAAAACAATCTGTCGGTTGAAGATATTATTAATGGACTTAAGCGAATTGGCAAAACCGAAGTGGAAACAGTACTGCAGACCCGTTCAATAAGCTCATCGGTAACTTCTGCAGAAAAGCACCGTAACGAGGATCGAAAAAAAATGACCCCGCTTCGTAAAAAACTCGGCGAACGTTTGGTGGCGGTGAAGAATCAAACAGCGATGCTTACAACATTCAACGAAATTGATATGAGTGTGGTAATGGAGCTTCGCAAAAAATATCAAAAAGATTTTGAAACGCTACATGGAATAAAAATCGGCTTCATGTCGTTTTTTACCAAGGCTGTTGCTGAGTCATTAAAACTTCATCCGAATGTTAATTCAATGATTGATGGTGAAGATATTGTTACTCCAAATTATTACGATATTGCCATAGCAGTTCAATCTGATAAAGGTTTGGTGGTGCCTGTGATCCGAAATGTTGAAACCATGTCGCTTGCTGACATAGAACGTGGGATTGCCGGACTCGCAGCTAAAGCCCGGGCAGGAAGGATAAGCATTGAAGATATGACTGGTGGGACATTTACCATTACAAACGGAGGAGTATTCGGTTCATTATTATCCACCCCAATCATCAATCCACCTCAATCAGCTATTCTGGGTATGCACAACATCGTAGAACGTCCAATTGCAGTGAATGGCGAGGTAGTAATTCGCCCAATGATGTATGTTGCCCTTTCTTATGATCACCGGCTCATTGACGGTAAAGATTCAGTAGGTTTTCTTGTTCATGTAAAACAATTTATCGAAAACCCGGTGAAAATGTTATTCAATGGTATTGAACCTGAGAAAGTGTTGTTAAATTTATAATCACTGCTAACTCCTAAAAATAAAAATGAACAAAACCGCTATCGTTTTTGGCGCAACAGGACTTGTTGGAAAAGAATTGATCTTTGAACTTTTAGAACATGCTAATTTTCTAAAGGTAATAGCCGTTGTAAGGAAAACATTACCATTCTCAAACCCTAAACTCGAACAAATAATTACAGCTGATTTTACAAATCTCGACCATTTATCATTACAGGTTGCTGCTGACGTGTTTTTTTGTTGCATCGGAACAACCATAAAAAAGGCGGGGTCACAAGATGCATTTAAAAGGGTTGATCTGGATATTCCGGTGGCTATTGCTCGTCTTGCCGATTCACTTCATATTCCCAATTTGGTAATTATTTCTTCCATTGGAGTTAACGCGCAAACTTCCAACTTTTATTTAAAAACCAAGGCTGAGATGGAACAAAAGGTGCAAGCTGCATATCGTGGAAACCTGAAAATTGTTCGTCCGTCATTCCTAATGGGAAACCGGGCTGAGTATCGCCCGGTGGAAAAAATTGCGAGTGTTGTTGCAAAAGTCCTTAGTGTTATTATGATTGGGCCTTTGGCAAAGTATAAAGGTATTGAGGCATGGGATGTTGCACGAGCAATGATTCAATCGATTAATCTTCCCAAAGAAAGAATAATTGTAGAATCAGATGAATTACAGAGTATGGCAAAGAAAGCGAAACCGACAAAATTTTAATATGACCCCCAACGAACTTCTTGAATTATTTAAAACCCGCCAAAGTGTGAGGGCTTACGATACCACAAAACTTGTTGCGAAAGAAATAATACTAAACTGCCTTGAAGCAGCCCGGCTTGCTCCCTCGGCTTGCAATGCTCAGCCTTGGAAATTCATCGTTGTGGATGATTCTGACCTGAAAAATAAGCTGGCTGATCTAACTTCAAGTAAAATGTTAGGCATGAATCATTTCACCAAGGAAGCACCAGTTCATGTGGTTATAGTTCGTGAAAAAGCTAATTTCTCCTCTTCGGTCGGGCAAGTTTTGAAGGACAAAGAATATCCGCTTATCGATATTGGAATTTCTGCTATTCATTTTTGTCTGCAAGCCACTGCACATGGATTAGGAACCTGTATCCTTGGATGGTTTAATGAGAAAGGAGTTAAAAACCTGCTGGGCGTTCCACACAATAAACGTGTCGAGCTGATTATCACTGTTGGCTATCCATCCTCTAACGATATTCGCAGGAAAATCAGGAAAGATACTTCTGAAATACTTTCGTTCAATAAATATTGAGCGACAGCATACTAACTGAATAATTCATAAACCAAAGAGTTGCAACAAAAAGAGCATGTCTAAAAGATCCCTTTACTATTATAATTTGAATTAAAATAAAACTCCGCTCATAGCGCAATCAACATGATTTTTAAATAAATGTTCTTTACACCACGGCCATTAATTTATCATAATCAACTAGAAAATAAGCATCTCAATAGTCAATTGTCAGATGCCCAATTGTAAGTAAATCGAAAAATATCATCTTTCCCCTTTACCGGGCATCTGTACAAACATTTTCCGCAACCAATGCACAATTCTTGAATTACTGTGGGTAACGGGCTTTTATTCAGGGGTAATATTTTCATTTTAATGGCATTCAACGGACAAATCTCCGCACAAATTGAACATTCCAAACCGTCGACTACAATTCTGCAATTGGCCAAATTCAATTCAAGAAATGCCATTTTGGTAGTCTTTTTTTCTGCCACAAGAACTTCCTCAAGCGCTTCGGTTGGACAAACCTTCGAACATTCTACACAATCTTCCAAACAATAACTTTTATGAAAATTAAGGACAGGAAGAATTGGAGAACTATTAGTTGAGCCCAAGGACGGATGTATAATTTGAGATGGACATTTCAGCGCACAAAGCATGCAACCAGTGCATTTTTGCATAAACCGTTTTAAATTCTTTGCACCCAATGGAAAAACAGGGAAAATTTGATTTTTTTTTGTTTTATGGTCTTTTAACGTATGAATGAAGTCGAGATTGATTGGTATTGCCATAATAAAAACAGCAGAACCAAATTGACTCAAAAACTTCCGTCTGCTTTTTACTATCGCATTCAAATTTCCATCTTTTTTGGAAACAATCGCTTTAGAATCTTCCTTTTTTATTGAACCAATTTTAATTGCATTTCGACTACAAACAGAGCTGCAATTAAAACAGCCAATACACAATGCTTGATCAATTCGCTTGGTTTGACTCGATATTGCTCCTGTTTTACAATTTGTTATACAAGTGTTGCAATTATTGCATTCTGATGGATTAATTTTTAACTGAAAAATATTCAATCTGGAAAATCCCCACAGAACCGTTCCCACCGGGCAAATCCAGGAACAAAAAAAACGTCCGATTTTTAATGCCGGAATAAAGACTAAAAGTATTGAGGCTAGAATAATCAGAACTGGCCAAAAAGAAAGACTTATCAATCCATTGAATAGCATTTTGAGGAAATACAAAAAACGCGAAAAAATTGTAAATGGCTCAATAAAACCAATTACAAAAGTATTTCCAAAAATCAACAATACAATTGTAACAACCAATATTCCAATGCGAACAAGCTTCAAGTTCTTCTTGTTGCTAATTTCATATTTCGATTTTATACTGAGCAATTTACCCATCCAAATTGAAATATCCTGGAGAAAACCTAGTGGGCATAACGTAGAACAATAAATCCGCCCAAAGACAACAACAATGGTCATGATAATGGCCATACCCAAAACTGACATAACTGCAAAACCGGAAAGTATCCGAATAATTTCCGGTCCAAGTTGAAATGACAGCACATTTTGAGACCAATTTTTAGGCAAAACAAATCCAGCTGATAAGCAAGTCAGCACAAAAAACAGCGATGAAACTAATCTGCGCGCCCTTTTCCAGTATGGTTTATTCACAACAGGTATCTTATTCATAAAAACCATTAATACAAGGTACGGCTGAGTATTTCGCGTTGAACCTCCCTGGGCAATTCAACAAACCTGGCACTGAATCCTCCAACCCGAACAATCAAGTCTGGATATTTTTCAGGATGCTTCATTGCATTTTCCAAATCTTCGCGACCGATGCAAGTGATCATACATTGCGCTCCTCCTTTTTCCCAGTAAGTTTTCAGTAATGCCTCTGTTTTAGAGCGATAAGTGGAAAACATCTCTTTCGAGAATTTCATGTTTTGCACTGCTCCGGCATGAATATTAGTTGCCGGTTTCACCAATGAATTCAAAAAGGCGGTAACTCCTGCTTTATCAGTTCCGCCGGTAGGGTTGTTGGCATTGGCCATAAAGGTTCGGGCCAGGCGACCATCTGGTGATGCGGCTGTTTGTAAACCCATTGTAGTATTAGCGCTGTTGTTTATAATTACAATCAAGTAGGAAGCTAGTCCTGCTTTTTTACTCATGTTGCGCGTTACAGTGCAAATGTGTCGGTCAACTTCCACCTTAATATCATCGGCAAAATTGTCGTCGTTGCCGTATTTAGGAGCATTCAACAGCATTTTTTGCTCCTTTTCGTAACCGACAAAGTTGGCATCGATCATTTTGCGAACCTGTTCAAGTGTAAACTTTTTATCATCGTAAACCAGTTTCTTTATTGCCGCTAAACTGTTGGCAGTATTGGTATTTCCGTAACTTTCGAGGGTTCCACCCAGGTAACGGACACCACCACCAAAAACACCTTTACCGCGCTTAATACAATCGTCGAAAACCATACTCAAATACAAATAAGGCGCGCCTTTTGCGGCAAAATCGTATTCTAGTTTTTCCTGAAATGCCAATTGCTCCACGTAAAGTTCCACATTTTTTTTGTAGGCATTCACTAAACCGTTAAAGGTATCGAAACTGCCGAGTTCTGATGCAGGTAATCCCATGGGTTGCCTTGTGAGCGGATTTATTCCTTTATTGAGCGTTACGCTTAACGCTTGCAACAAATTAATTACCCCGCTTGGAGTGCCAACACTGCGGTGATAAAGAATATACTCGCCACAACCAAATGGCAAATAATGAATAGCATCATCGTAAGGCACATTGAACGCATTCATTACCGAGGGAATGTTCACGTCGTCATTGTACATCATTGGGTAAGGCACACCGCTGGCAATTACATCCAAGCCTTTTTGGTACAACGCAGGATTTTGGCCTTTATAGAAACGCATCGAAAATTGAGGTGCCACGCAGCGGGCACGTTTTGTGGCTTCTAAAGCAACCAAAGCAAAACGATCGGCATTGGCTTCGTTGCGACGACCTTTGCCACCAACGAAAATGCGCGAATCCCATATATTCTTTTTAACATCAATAAATTTCCACAAATTTACCAACAGGCCAATAGCTTCTTCCTCTTTCAAGCTACCTTTATTGATTTCTTTCACGTAAAGGTCGCCCATATATTCGTCCATTCGTCCGTAGTTAATTGTTCCGGAGATATTAGCATATAAGAACATCAATTGCAGTCCTTCGCGAAAGGTTTCTGGTTTGCCAACAGCGATTTTACGAAGGACCTTTTCCATATCGAGCAACTCTTTTTTACGACCACCCACTGCCAATGCTGACTGCGATTTTGCCATATCGGCATAGTCATTCGCAACTTTCGTAAACAAGTCGAGTGCTTGTTCCATTCCCACATAAATATGATAACTTTCGCTGTTTTGGGAGGCTTTATTCCTGAATTTCAACACTTCGGCCTTCATGCCTAAAATGCCTAAACGAATCAGTTTATCGAAATCGCATTGAGTGCCAGACAACCTGTAAAGTGGTGAAGCTATTGATGGTTCGGTTTGCCAACCTTCTGAGTTTAACACTTTTTTCATTTCAGGAGTGAAGGCATTGCGACATTGCTGATTGCTGTTTTCATCTTTCCAGAATGCGATTAAGCCAGTAACTGTTTTTTTGTTTTCTGCACTTACATTGGTGTCGGCCAACAAATTATTTAATTGACCCTCATCTGTATAATAGCCGAATGAGGAAACGCCTTGCGCCATAAAACCAATCATGGGTTTACGCTCACGGCCAACAAATAAATCGCCCTCCTGAATATCGCAGAAGTACATGGGAAATTGAACTTTTAAACATTCGATTTCGCGTACCGCCGTCGAACCCTTTGAATATTTTTTATAAGTATCGGTAAAAAGCTTCATTTGTCTGATGTAGGCATTCGAGTCAGAAAAAATACGATTCACATTATTGGTTGCAGCCAGGCTGGTAGTTCTATTTGCCATGGCCGCCTGCAAAGCCGATGGCAAAAGAGCTGAGGCAATGATTCCCTGAGCTGTTAATGTCAGGAATTTCCGTCTTGATAAATCCTTTGAAGTCTTCATATTTTAGTGATATTTAATCGGTTTATTATTTTTGTGCTCCTTATTTTGAGTTGATTCATCTGATTTTTATTCCAATAACTCCTTAAACGGTTGAAGAAAAATAATCCTATAAATGCCGGAAAAGGAATCATCAATATCCAAAAAACAACGTAGTTTAATCCGCCTAGGCTGTTTGCTACCAGCCAGATTAATACGATCAACAAGACTGTAGCTGAGGTTTTTACTAAAGTTTCGTGTGTTTTGGATGTTTTCAATCTTCTCCATGGAAGTAGAAAAATTCCGAAGGCCGTTAGAATGGTAAATAGAGTCAGTAAAAGCGTAAGGATCAGCAATAACTGTTGAAATCCAGTGAATAAAATGAACAAGATAGCTATGGTGCTCTGAAGCCCATACATTTTTAAAATTCCTTTTCGGCCAAGCTCAGGGTAATGTTGATGAAGAAAACTTTTTTTAAGAAGTGGAATGCGTGATCCGGTGTAAATCATCGAACTAATGCTTGCCAGCAGAATGGCCAAAACAGTTGCGGAAATTAACTGACTACCATGCTTTCCGCTTAATACGTTGCCAAGCGTAGATAAAAAATCAACTTGTCCGCTTAATTGATTGACCCCCAAAATATTTACTAATCCATAATTGACAACCAAGTACAACACCATCACCAATGAGACGCCCAGCAAAAGGCTCAATGGCAGATTACGTTTTGGATTACGAATTTCTCCGGCAAAGTAACAAGAAGCATTCCATCCGGTATAGGAATATATCGCTATCAGCAGCGCCATTCCGAAGTTTTGTTGATGTCCCGAAAATGAAGATAACAAGCCTTCCCGAGCGACATAATGATTGTAATTGAAACCTAAAAAGCTCACCAGCAAAAGTAAAACGATGAGTAAAATGGTGAGTGACAGTTGAAAATTTAAAGCTGTTGTTTTTCGGAATAAATGGAAGGAACTGAGCATTAAGATGAGTAAAAAGGCAATGATCTTTTCTCTGATTCCAATTGATATTGTATTACCAAACAGTTGGTTTGCAAACGGAAGATGCAGGAAATATTTTGCAAAAGCCATTGACGAAAGTGCAACCGGTCCGGCAAATCCGGCAATTACCGAGACCCAACCGGCAGCTATTCCAAGCCGTGGGTGATAGATCCGCGATAAGTAATGAAATTCGCCACCTGAATGAGGCATTAAACTAGCCATCTGCCCATAAACCACGGCTCCTAAAAGAGCAATTAACCCGCCGAAAATCCAAACCAGCATAATTTGTCCTGAACTTGTAAGATATGAACTAAGTACCCCCGGAGTTGTGAGAATACCCATTCCAATCATATTGGTTACGACTATTGAAACAGCAGTTATGAGGCTAATATTTCGTTTCATTTTATCCTACAAAAATGTTCTTCCCTCCCAATTTCTTAATGGCCGCAAGCCATTCGTCGCCTTTGGCTTTCGGAGTTGTTCCGGCAGGTGCTTCAGGCCAATATTTCATGCCTAACGGAGCATATTTGTGACTTCCATAATCATGGTAAAGCATCAGCTCGACTTTACTGATGTTGCTGTATTTATTCGATAAATTTGCTATTGCCCTGAAATGTTGTTCGTTATCGTTCAACCCCGCAATAAGTATGCAGCGTAAAATCACTTCTTTTTTCAACGTTGCCAGCAATCCCAGATTTTCGATTATTTTTTGGTTCGAAACACCAATGTACTTCAGGTGCTGCTTGTCATCTGTCATTTTATAGTCGTACAAAAACAAATCGGTATAGGTAGCAATTTCCATCACTTTAACACGATCGGCAAAACCACTGGTTTCTAAACAGGTATGAATATTTTCAGCTTTTGCTTTTTTCAGGATTTCAGTTGCAAATAATATCTGATGAAGAGGTTCTCCGCCTGAAAGTGTTAATCCTCCTTCCGAATTCCGAAAATAGTCGCGGTCTTTCAGCACTTCAGTGATAATTTCGTCGCTGGTTTTCCGATAACCGTAAAATTTAAGAGCATTATTGCTGCATGAGTTGGCACACTCGCCACATGCTGTGCATTTCGAGCGACTAAACCGATGATAATTAAAAAGGGAACTGTGGGCTTCCGGTTTGCAGGTAGCAACGCAAGCCAAACTGTCTTTGCATTTGGTCGAATCATAAGCAAGTTGCTCCTTTAGCTCTTGTGATTCGGGATTGCAGCACCACTTGCAAAAAAGCGGACAACCCTTTAAAAAAACTGCTGTTCGAATGCCCGGTCCATCATGTAATGCAAATCGTTGAAAGTCGAAAATAATTCCTTCCATGTCGAATATTTTTCTGTATTTTCAACATGCAAGAAAGGCTATTTAAAGTGAAATCACTTGTTTGTGTATCTCAAAAACAAGGGTCGAATCGTTCAATCATGATGTTCGGAAGCATATTGGGTTGGCGACTTACCGAACTGGATTTTAAAGCTTTTACTAAAATGTTGAGGGTCGGAAAAGCCGACCAGATAGGCTACATCTGAAATTCGTTGATCGCCCGAACGCAAAAAAGCAGCGGCCTTTTTTAGCCTGAAACTTTTAATAAATTCCTGAACAGAAAGTCCGGTTAAGGTTTGAAGTTTACGATAGAGTTGTGGCCGACTCATCTCCAATTCGACACAAAGAAGTTCAACATTCAGGTTCGAATCCTGATAATTCTTTTCCATAAATGCCAATAAGCGGTCTAACAATTCTTTCTGTTGATCGCTGATTTCAACATCGAGCAGATGAATTGAATTGCTATCAGAAGTCAACTGTCCTTTAATATTTTTTCTGGAAGCAAAGTAATTTTTCACAATAGCCTGCAATTCTTCCATATTAAATGGCTTAACCACAATACTATAAACACCAGCCTGAAGGGCAGCCAGCTTTATCCTCGGATCATCATCCCCGTTCAGCAGTATAAATGGAATATTTTCGACTATCCTATTTTCAATCAACTGATTATAAAACTGGAGACCATCCATTCCGTTGAGTTCATAATCTGATACAATTAGTTCCGGCATTTTCTTCTCCAAAACAGTTTTTGCTTCTTCTGCCGATCCGCAATTCAGAACCTGATAACCACGTTTAAATGATTCAGATAAAAAACCTCTCAGTTCAGTATGATTAATCACTAATAGAATAACGGGCTGATTCGGTATATTTAGTTGATTTTCAGAATTTAAATTACTCTTTTCAAAATCGGAATGGATGGGGATTTGGATTTCGGCTTTTAACCCACCGCAATAATTTTCAAGATGCATATTGCCTTTACAAAGTTTAACCAACTCATGTGTAATGGCCAGTCCAAATCCAGCAGGTGCAATTGACTTTCCTCCTGAAAATGGCTCGAGCAGCAATTGCAATTGCATCGAACTTAACTCACCTGAATTGTCAGTTATTATAACCGAAAGTACTTGATGTTCATTGACTGCAATAATCTCCGATTTGAAATCTATTTCACTAATTGCCAACGATCGGTTAAAGTAAAAATCTAAAATATTACCCTGAATTTTAGCAATCAAACCGTTATCAAAACTGGCAATCAGCGATTCAGGCTTGACCTCATAATGAAAACCTTTATTTGCGCTTTTCGCACAGGCGTTATATTTTTGACAATTCCGGTTTAAAAGCGCTGAAAGATTTCCAACCGTAAGATTAGGTTGATGCTCCCCTGTTCCGATCTTCTTAAAATCTACAAGATGTTCAAGTATTTGCTTCATCTGTAACACTCCGGACTCCAACATTTTCATCTGTTTTTTCCAAATAGGTTCGGTAGTTTTTGCAAACACTTTCAATTCGTTCTGAGAATTTATGATGAGTGTGAGCGGGTTTTTGAGCTCGCTGGATACCTGCGAAAAAAAAGCAAATTTCAAATCATTAATTTCCTGCTCTTTATGAACTTTGTATTTCTGAAGCCTGATCTGTCCTTTTCTCCGTTCTCTACTCACTATGAGGTGAATGCTGATTGCCACGCAAATAAATGCAAATATCACATACAACCAATAAGCCGTTTTGCTTTGCCACCAAGGTGGAACAATCACAATTTGCAGGTCACATTCTGGAGAAATATTGGCTCCTGAAATGGCTTTTATTTTTAGTAAATAATTTCCAGGAGGAACATTGGTGTAGCTTACGGAATTAGTTTTAGAGACCTGCCATTCACGGTCAATGCCAATCAGTTGATGCGAATAGCTCGTATTTTTTTTGCTAAAATAAGGAAAGCAAGTAAAACTTACTCCAAAATAATTCTGTTTATAATTCAAAGTGATCGATTTGGTAAAAAGCAGATTCTTTTTTAAAAGAGATTTTTTACCTGGTGCAATCTCTTCGTTGAACAACTGCAAGGATTGTAAAATAATGGTTAAAACTATCGGTCTATTAGGTATTTCACGTGGATTAAATTGAATCGCACCGCCTGCTGTACCCATGAGGATGTGACCATCGCTTTGTAAAAAGGCAGCATGTTTTAAAAATTGAGACGATGGCAAATTATCTTCGACTCCAAAATTCTGAAACTCCATCTTTTCAACATTCAGGCGACATAAGCCATTTGCGGTTCCCATCCACAAAATCCCATCACGATCGACCACCATGCTGTTAATTTCATTATTAGGAAGTCCGTCTTTTTCAGTAAATACTTTGAACTTGCCGGATGATCCTTTGACCATCAAATTAAGGCCATCGTGAGTACCTATCCACAATCTATATGAAAGATCCCAAGCCATGCACTCAATAAAATTATTGCTGATACCATTTTTTGAGTTGAAATCCTGCTTGAAAACCTCTACGTGGTTCATCTCTGAGGTTAAATGATTTAGCCCGCCGCCAAAAGTACCTACCCATAAAGATTTATCAGTATCCTGTATCAATAAGGTAACATAATGTGACATTGAAAAACCGGGAGATAGCTTCTCTGAAATGAATTTATTCTTATTTTTTTTACTTAAATAAAGCATTCCTAGTGTGCTTATCCAACTTGTTGAGTCGGAGGTTTGGCCACACGATAAGGCGTTCCATTTTATAAAATCTTTAAATTTAGTTGATTGTTCCGATGATTGTATGAAATTTCCTTTCGTTTTATCGAAAAACAAAACTCCTTCGTTGGTTGCTAGTACAAGCTTGTTTTCGGCCCAATCCGAAATCATGTTTACTGTCCTGTTTTCAGGTAGAGGGAATAATACTAGCGACTTTCCCTTCGTACTTTTCTTTTCTAATGTTCCAGGGCTGGCTAGCCAAATAAATGATTGTTTATCATTGTATAATTCAGGATATTTGTTTTTAGAAAACATACTGATAATCCTAAAAAATGAACTATTTTGTTTGAGTACCCATAGATTTTGTTGTTGTCCCACCCACAAATTACCCTTGCGGTCGAAGGTTAAAGCTCTGACTTCAACAGATGGACCTTGTATTTCTCCAACCCTGTTATTAATTTTTTCTAAACCAGCTTCTGAACCCAAATACAAAGTTCCGCTAGTA
Organism: Bacteroidales bacterium; assembly: GCA_038213375.1. Taxonomy (GTDB): domain Bacteria; phylum Bacteroidota; class Bacteroidia; order Bacteroidales; family JAAUTT01; genus JAAUTT01. Next base: position 20,462 of record JBBQTB010000020.1, read on the forward strand.
TCACAGCAAATCGAGAAAATGCGTGTTCCAATTACTCCTTTCATCTTGGTAACCAGATGCGTTGTTTTATTAAAAACCAGGGCTCCTTCGCCAAATGTACCTAAAGCAAGCTCGTTAGAATTTAATTCTGCAATCGACCAGATATTGCGGCGCGAATTAAGCGGGAAATGTCCCAAATCTGCAAACATTTGTTCCCATTTCCCAGTAATTAGATTTATTTTTTTTAATCCATTTTGCCAAGTTCCGATGTAGATTTCATACTGCGAGTTTCGGTAAATTGATAATACTTTTTCGGACGAACTTTCTGTTTTGTTCTCAGGATCAATAATCTGCACAAAAGAAAGTTTCTTTTTATCAAGACGATACAAGCCTCCTCCATCAGTGCCAATCCACAAAACCTTGTAAGGGTCTTCATAAATAGAAGCAATGTCGTTGAATAAATGTCGCTGTGGGTTTTCCAAATCTCCTGAAAAAAATGAAAAGCTATCCGTTTTCCTATCGTAAAGATTCAACCCACCCCCCTTGGTGCCAATCCAAAGTAAGCTGTCAGAACCCTCCAGAATGCAGCTGATATTGTTATTGCTGATGCCAAATTCTGACTCGGTAAGTGTAGGTATTTTTTTAAATTCATACCCATCGAAGCGGAACAAACCGTTGCTTTGACCAATCCAAATATATCCCAGATAGTCCTGACGTAAAGCATGAATATTTCTGGATGGATCACGGTTTTCGGTCTGAAAATAAATGTGGCTATCTTGTCTTTGAGCGGAAAAGCTAATGTTGAATACCAGAATAAATAATATACCAGATAGGAGGGATTTCATTTTTGATTAATTTTTCGGCAATTAAAAGTAATTAATTTCTGGCTAAATCAATCGAATAGTTTAAATACTAGAGAACCTCAATAATTTTACTTTTTGTCTCAGCCATTCACGTTTCCATCTTTCAACAAAATTTATCACAGGCATAACGGTTTTACCAAATTCAGTTAGCGAGTATTCAACTTTTGTGGTGGCTTCGTAGTTCAAACTTCTCTAAATATCAATCCGCTGTTTACCAGTTTCTTTAAGGTAATTAAGGACGTCCTTTCAGTCATTTTGCAAATTAGTAAATTAAATTCTGTAATTTTTTATTTTCATTTTTCTTTATTAACCTCACCCCCAACCTTTACTCCCTGCGGTCGAGAGATCGCTTTGCCAAGATTAGGGTGAGGGATATTAAAATTTATGAATTATGCAGGTTAGAATAGTTTTTTTAAAGAAATAATTTCTATCTTTCGTAAAAACCAAAACAACTTAGCTATGTCACACGAAAAAGTAAATAATCCCGGAAAAGACAAAAAAGTCCCAGAGAAAAGCCTAAAAGAAAAACGGGCAGCAAAAAAAGTAAAAAAAGATAGTAAAAGGGATTAATCAATCCCTTTTTTTATTTTAAAGGCACCTTACATTCCGGTTTCTAGGTTCTGGTTATTGTGATCTGTTTAAAATATCAACTATGTGTAACTTCCTAAAGAAACAGATTATCTTTGCCTGAATTTAAAACAATTATTGTGAATTTCGAAGAATTAAACTTGAACACCCCATTACTTAACGCATTAAATGACTTAGAATTTCTGAGTCCAACACCTATTCAGGAAAAATCCTATCCTATTATTATGTCAGGCAAAGATATGATAGGTATTGCGCAAACAGGCACTGGTAAAACATTTGCGTATTTATTGCCACTCCTTCGGCAGCTAAAATTTGCTGATCATAAACATCCGCGCATACTCATCGTTGTTCCTACACGCGAGTTGGTTTTGCAAGTGATCGAAGAAATTAAAAAGTTAACCAAGTATATGAATGTTCGATACTTGGGAGTTTATGGAGGAACCAACATCAACACTCAAAAACAATTGGTTTACAATGGTCTCGATATGCTTGTTGCGACGCCCGGTCGTTTGGCAGACTTAGCTTTAAGTGGTGTTTTACGACTAAAATCAGTGCAAAAAATTGTCATTGATGAAGTTGATGAAATGCTAAACCTTGGTTTTCGGGGTCAGATTATTAGTTTGCTCGAAACATTGCCTATTAAACGACAAAACCTCTTGTTTTCAGCCACTTTGTCATCCGATGTCGAAAAGTTGATTGCTGATTACTTTTACAATCCACAAAAATTAGAAATTGACATTCATGGAACTCCGCTTGAACGAATCATCCAGCGAGCATATCATGTGCCCAATTTCAATACAAAAATAAATCTGCTGGAATTGCTTCTTTCAAATCAGGAGGAACTCACCCGTGTTCTTGTATTCGTGGAAAATAAAAAATTAGCTGATCTCTTGCGCGCTAAAATTGGGAAGGTTTTTCCTGACCAGATTGGAGCCATCCATTCCAATAAATCTCAAAATCAACGAATAAATACTTTAAAAAGGTTTGAGGGAGGAGTAAATCGCGTGTTAATCGCTACCGATATTATTGCTCGTGGATTGGATATACCCGACGTGACACATGTTATAAATTTTGATATTCCGGAGGTTCCGGGAGATTATATTCATCGCATCGGACGAACAGGTAGGGCTGATAAAGACGGCGTAGCTATCTCATTCTTTTGTGAATCAGAACTGGTTTATCAAATGGAAATTGAAAAATTGATGAGAATATCCATACCTGTAGTTCCATTACCTGAAAACTTAATCATTTCGCAGGTATTAACAGAGGATGAAAAAAACGCTTTGTTTAATAAGGATTATCTGGATAAGATCCCAATCAAAGCCTTTCAGGGTGCTTTTCATGAGAAAAAAGATAAAAATAAAAAAGTTAATCTTGGTGGCCCCCGAAAAAGAAATCCAAAATATGCGAAGCCAAAAAGGCGATTTAAAAAGTAAAACTTTTAATTTTAAATTTACGATTCAATCGTGAATTTTTTAATTTTACTAAAAAAACCTATAGCACATGGTTTACAATCGTTCTCTAGCTTTATTGGTAGTCTTATTCAGCTATATTTTAGCGAATGCTCAACTTGACAGTTTATTACCACCAAAAAAAACCTCTTCCGTCAAAACTTTCATACAATTATATGAATATTATATTACAGGCAACAAAGGTTGGGATGGTACCAATGGTTTTGACGGATCGTCGGGAACATCCGGAAATACCAGCGATATAGGATGTAATGGATCCAATGGTACATCAGGCACATCAGGAAAAAATGGAGAATCAGGACATTATTTTAATGTTTATGTCAACTATACTTTCGATTCGGCATCAGCTTCAAAAAAAATTTCCGTAAGGGTAAAAAATAAAACTAACGGAGAACAAGTGATACTCAAAGGCGAAACAACCAATTCATTTATAATCGTTTCCGAAGGTGGAAGTGGTGGAAACGGCGGAAATGGTGGAAATGGTGGAAATGGTGGAAATGGTGGAAATGGTACACCCGTTAATTTAACCAATCGCAAAGGCAATGATGCAAATAAAATTAGTTCACATAGTCCCGGTGGAGAGGGCGGAAATGGAGGAAATGGAGGTGATGGCGGAAATGGCGGAAATGGCGGGAATGGCGGAGTCATTGAAATTTTTTATACTTCAGCCGCGAGGCCTTTTCTAAAAAATATTAAAGCTGCTAGTACGCAAGGTAAAGCCGGAAAAGGTGGTTTGGGAGGAAAAGGGGGTAGTAAAGGTATTGGAGGACTTGGAGTAACCAGAGGCTCGGATGGTAACCCGGGTAATCCCGGAACCGACGGATTTGAAGGAAACGATGGAGATCCGGGGACCATAACCTTTCATGAAAAAAATTAATAAGTAAATGTTGTGATATCTTTAAATAAATTTTTGCTTGAATCAAAGATATAAATGGATATAGGCGACCAATTGTTAGTAGAATTGTCACGAAGAAATACCGATTTCATTGCCCATTATATTGGTAATGATACTGACAAATTTCACCAATTGATTGATTTGCTTTTTAATGGTAAATCCCCTATTCCACAGAGGGCAGCTTGGGTTGTTACTCATATTGCTGAAAAGTATCCCGAATTGTGTCTTCCTTTTATAGAGCCCATTATTCTGAATCTCGAAAAATTCGAGCATACTGGAATTCACCGCTGCCTTTTGAGGTTTATTGCCGAAATGAACATTCCTGAATCTCTCCAAGGCATACTTTACGGCATTTGTTACAAATGGTTGATTAACAAAGAATCTCCCATTGCCGTTAAAGTCCATTGCATGCAGATTTTATATAATATTTCGGAGGTAGAGCCAGACTTGAAACATGAACTTCGACTGATCATTGGTGAATTAACAGATCATGATTCGGCGGGTCTCAGAAGCAGAAGCCGACATTTGATGGAAAGGCTTTAGAAAGTACCCAGGATTTCTTACAAATCACTTCTTCTTCAGCAATTCCAGCATGGCAAACATCTCATCGCGTAAACGCGCAGCTTCAATAAAATCAAGTTCTTTAGCCGCTTTCTGCATGCTTTTTTTCGTTTTCTCAATCATTTTTTCCAATGCTTCTTTTCCCATATACTGAACAACAGGATCTGCAGCTATATCAATTTTATCAGATTCTGCATAATATTTCACTTTATCTTTTGACGATTTATCACCTGAAATACCCATTATGGATGTAAGCGCCTTTTGAATTTGTTTGGGCGTTATGTTGTTTTTTTGATTGTAATCTAGCTGTTTTACTCGCCTACGTAAGGTTTCGTCTATGGTTCGTTGCATGCTGTTGGTAACCTTATCGGCATACATAATTACCTTCCCGTTTATATTTCGGGCTGCACGACCAGCTGTTTGTGTGAGAGAGCGTTCGGATCGCAGAAACCCTTCCTTATCGGCATCGAGTATGGCAACAAGCGACACTTCAGGAAGATCCAGCCCTTCTCGAAGAAGATTCACTCCCACCAGTACATCAAATTTCCCAGCTCTCAATCCCTCCATAATCTCCACCCGATCCAATGTTTCTACATCAGAATGTATATAACGGCATCTAACACCCAAACGAGTAAGATAGGTGGTAAGCTCCTCGGCCATGCGTTTGGTGAGAGTGGTAACCAACGCCCTTTCATTCACTTTAACACAATGCGAAATTTCCTCCATTAAATCGTCAATCTGATTAAGACTTGGCCGAACAGTAATCATTGGATCCAGCAGTCCGGTTGGTCGAATTACCTGCTCCACAATTATACCTTCCGACTTTGCAAGCTCATAGTCGGCTGGAGTTGCACTTACAAAGATGGTTTGCCCCACAAGTATTTCGAACTCCTCGAACTTGAGTGGACGGTTATCAATGGCCGATGGCAGCCGAAATCCATATTCCACCAGATTTTGCTTACGAGAATGATCGCCACCATACATCGCCCGTATTTGAGAAATAGTAACATGACTTTCGTCAATTACCATAAGAAAATCATCGGGAAAATAGTCCATTAAACAGAAAGGTCGGGTACCAGCTTTACGACCATCAAAATACCTCGAATAGTTTTCGATACCCGAACAATAACCCAATTCTTTAATCATTTCCAGATCGTATGTCACACGATCTTCCAGTCGTTTGGCCTCTTCTTGTTTACCTATTTGCTTGAAGTACTCGACCTGTTTAAACAAATCGTCCTGAATTTCGCGAATGGCACCCTGCATCCTGTCGCGCGTGGTTACAAAAATATTTGCCGGATAAATAGGGGCTTCTTTTAAATCTTCAATTTTATGCCCGGATAGCGGATCGAACGAGTAAATTTCTTCCATCTCATCGCCATAAAAGATAACACGATAAGCAAGGTCGTTGTAAGCAAGATAGACATCAACCGTATCGCCTTTAACGCGAAAACTGCCACGTTTAAATTCAATTTCACTTCTATAATACAAGCTATCGACCAGCTTTCGCAAAAAGGGATTCCGTCCTTGCTTCGACCCTTGTTTTATATAAATAGTATTACTCTCAAAATCCTCAGGATTACCAATACCATACAAACACGAAACAGACGAAACCACAATCACATCACGCCTTCCGGATAGAAGCGAAGAGGTAGTACTTAATCGGAGTTTTTCTATTTCTTCGTTAATGGATAAATCCTTCTCAATATAAGTACCAGTGCTTGGGAGATACGCTTCGGGTTGGTAATAATCGTAATACGAAACAAAATACTCCACGGCATTTTGCGGGAAGAATTGTTTAAACTCACCATATAACTGTGCCGCAAGTGTTTTGTTATGGCTCAAAACTAACACCGGACGTTGTAATCGTTCAACAACATTGGCAATTGTAAATGTTTTTCCCGATCCGGTAACACCTAGGAGAGTGTGGTACGTAATACCTTGTTTAATTCCCTCAACAAGTTGCTCAATGGCGTCAGGTTGGTCACCGCTTGGCTCAAACTCGGAAACAATTTTAAAATCCATAAAATATCCTGAAAAAGTAAAGGTTCAAAGATACGAAAAACAAATCGTCGGATCAAAAAAGAGCCACTAATGGGCACTGTTGTACTTTCTTTGAGATCATTTCTTCAATATGTGTCTTTTGCCAAAAGATAAAAAAGAAGAATTGTCTCATTTGATTGTGGTTTGACCAAAATTTCTACCTTTATGTAAGAAAAACCAACTTTGAAACAGGATACCCAAAACCAGCAATGATCGTATGGAAAAGTTTCATGATAATCAGTTTGTCAAACGATTTGCCAGGCTTGTTCAGCAAAATAAGGACTTAAGCCAGGAACTCCGGCAGCTTCGCGAGAAGTATAATGAACTGATGCATAAGAGCGAAGAATACGAACAGATTGTTAGCAAATACGCTCAATATTCTGAAGTTAAGGAAGTATTGTCGTCCGACCGGCCGCAATCCTTAAAGTTTAATATGGCCACGGTGCTTTATGGCGAATTACATGGTTTTTCAGACATCACCCCCGATATGGACACAGAGGCTCTTATGGATCAACTCGACCAATTATATATAAAATTTGACCAAATCATTCGAAAGTATCCGATTGCCAAAATCAAGACTATAGGCGATTCTTACATGTGCGCGGGGGGTATTCCTGAAAAAAATATCACTAATCCAGTAGAGGTAATATTGGCTGCAATGCAAATGCTACATACTGTAAAAACTTTCAATAATTCAACAAAACCTATCTGGGAGATTCGCCTTGCAGTGCATACCGGACCAGTATCAGCTACTATAACCGGAAAACAGCGTATTACTTATGACATCAAAGGCGATACAGTTAATATCGCTAGTCGAATGGAATCATCGGGGAAGAATGGAGAACTATTAATCTCGGTAATGACTTACGAGCTAATTAAGGAAATATTCACTTGCGAATATTATGGCACACTCCCTGTAAAATACAAAGGAAACCTCGATATTTATTTCGTTACAGGAATTAAATCCGAATTGTCCGAAGATGGTTTGGGAAAGATCCCCAACCAAAACTTTAACACTAAATTTGCGCTCCTTCAGTTTTACGATATTCAGGAATTAGTATTCGATAAACTGGAACAGGAACTTCCGAGAGATTTGCATTACCATAACCTGAAACATACGGTAGATGTAGTTACTGAGGTAGAATTGATAGGTTGGGCAGAAGGTCTGGAGGATAGTGAGATGTTAATACTTAAAACAGCTGCCCTATTTCACGATTGTGGACATACTATTGACTATGATAATCACGAATATCATGGGACAGTTATTGCCAGAGATATGCTTCCGAAATTTAATTACAGCAAGGACCAGATTGATAGAATCTGTGAAATAATCTTGTCAACAAAGTTGCCACCCAACCCACAAAATCTGCTTGAATCAATAATTTGCGATGCCGATCTTGATTATTTTGGTCGAACCGACTTCATTCCGGTTTCGAATACTCTTTTCGAAGAATTGAAAGTGCGAAACAAAATTGCATCAATCAACGATTGGAACAAACTACAGCTATCATTTATCTCTGGCCACCAGTATTTTACTCACACAGCACGAAAGCTGAGAGAAGTTAATAAACAAAATCAGATCGAACGTATTCGTCAACTTATTACATAATCTCCCATGTGGGAGTTACGATAGGCACTTACTTACAAAGCGCTCATTCATTGTTCTATAATTCTTTCACAAAGTCAATAACATCTTTGGCAAAACTTTTCCATGACAGGGAATCTTTCATAGATCGAATTCCTGCAACAAGCTGATCCGACAACCTTTTGTTAAAAAACTCCTGAATGCTATAGGCCACTGTATCAGGTTCGCATTCGTTAACAATTAATCCGGTATGCATGTGTTTTATCGATTCCTTTAGTCCGCCAACATCTGTGGCAATTACCGGAACATCAAAGTGATAAGCTATGGAGGTTATACCACTTTGCGTAGCCGTTCTATAAGGCAATACACATACATCAGCAGCCGAAAAAAACAAAGGAACCTGATCGTCGGTAATATAATCGTTAAATATAAATACCCGATTTCGCTTACTAAGGGAATTAATCAATGTTTGGTATTTCTCGAAACTGCCATAGCTCTCTCCTGCAATCAGCAATTGATAAGAATCATCAAGTTGATCAAAAGCTTTGATAAGAACATCCAGTCCTTTATATTCGCGAATAAATCCAAAGAAAAGCAATGTTTTTTTATCAGAAGCAAGTCCTAATCTACTTTTAGCTTCTGAAGCATTCAGTTTTTCACCAAAATGGTCGTAAAGAGGATGATCTTTACGAAGACAGCGGGCATTGGGTGAAAGAGTAAGTAAATCATGTTTTACAGAATCGCTCATAGCCACAAATCCATCGTTTTGTTTTAAAAAGTAGTTCGAAAACATACTATCAAAAAAACGACTCTCGTGGGGTAATACATTATCAAGTATAGTAACCACTTTGGTATGTTTTGGCATCAGACGGGCAACGGTTCCCAATGATGGCCCAAAAAAAGACATCCAATATTTCATAATTAGTAAATCAGGGTCAAAAGCCTTAATTTTTCTGGCCGCCGAGAAATATGAAAGAGGATTTACCGAATCAAGAACTGCTAGGCTTGGTATGGATTGAGCCTTTTCGTCGTTTGTAACATATTGGGTTTTTCCAGGAAACAAAATGTCGGGATATTGGCGTGAAAAAGTGAATGCCTTTACCTGATGTTCTTGTTCAAACTCCTTGTACAATGATGCATTGAACTGGGCAATACCGCCACGAAAAGGAAAAAAAGTAGATAGATAGGCAATACGCATTATTTGGCAGACTAATTAAAATAATAATTTAATAATCTAATTCAATGTCGTTTAGTTAAGAATTTATTCGTTGCTCAACCCCTCCCTAAATCCTTCCCCGTTTGGGGGAGGGTAAGGAGTGGGTAGTTTTATTAACTAAACGACATTGTAACCTAATTGTTAGTTTTTATTACGATTCATTAACGACACAATTGAATCGTTCACTTTTTCAGCAGTAATATCGTGCATACAACTTAATTCCCTTGTACAGGTATTGCCGTAGTAACAATCGCAACTAGTTGATGGCTCTATAATTACGCCGTGGTTGTACAAATAAAACTCATTTCGGTTAAAAATATTGTTCATCAACACCAGTGGTACTTTAAGTGCCGTTACAATGTGCATCATCATCGATACCTGGGTTACAACCACATCGCAATTGGATGTTAATGCAATAAATTCTGTTAATGAAAAAAATCCGGGATAATAGGCATCCGACAATTTAACCAATTCCCGATTGTTTTCATCCTCAGCCTCACCGCCAAGTAAAATAGGAAAATAGTTTTCGGCCTTAAGTTGACGTACCAATTCAATCCAATGTTCGTTTGGCCATAAACGTGTTGTCCAACGTTTACCACAGCCGGTATTCAGTCCAATAATAGGTTTCCCATCCGAAAATTTGCGGAGAGATTTCCATTTATTTGCCATAACACGATCTACGTCCAGCAAATAAGGTTCATCATTAAATTGAAAATTACAGATTTCAAAAATTTCATCGAGATAATGCCTTGTATTCGCTTTTGACTTTTGATCGAACAATCCGGTTATAAGCTTATGTTCAGCGTTTGGCGTAGCAATATCAATGTGATTATTATGCCAGATAAATCCATATTTTTCAGTAGCATCCACATCTTTTAAAAGAGAACAAGCTTCGGTTTCCTTATCAAGATTAACAGCAATATCGTATTTCGTATTCTGGATAGCATATACTGATGGAAAATCGAACTTACAAATGTTATTTACAAACTTTGAAGAAACAATCTCTGGTGAATGAGTTACCCAGGTAATGTGGCAATAGGGATAAAGCTGATGAAATTTGACAACTAGGGGACTGGTTCGAATAACATCACCAATCGCACCGAGTTTTATGATAAGAATTCGTTTCGAAATAGGAGTGTATTCATCGCAATCAGTGCATATTTTGCCACTGATTTTGTTTGGTTTGCACGGTATATGACCTTTGAAATGAAAGCAGTCAAATTTTAGCGATTCTATCATCAGGGCTTAAAATGTTTTTTATTATTTTATCTGGCTAACAAATGTTTTCTGATATTCATCCATCGGTACTGATTTGTATTTGTTTTCAACTATGTAATTCAAAAGAGGTTCAAACTTATCTGCCGTATAGAAACCGGGAACAGCGAAAATTAATTGCAAACTCTCTGTCAAATAGGCCACAGAAGGATATGACAATTGTCCTTGTAGCAAGGCTACGGCAAACTGATGAGTTGATCGCGTTCCTTTTTTTTCATTGATAAATGTGTGACCTTCAAACACAATTGAATCGAATGATTCGGCGTTAAACTTAACAGGATAAAAATGTTTATTAAGATATTCGGCAACCACCGGATGATTAAATGTTTCCTTATCCATCTTTTTGCACCAACCACACCAGTCGGTATATACGTCAATAATAATCTTTCGGGGCTCCTTTTTCTGAAGTTGTAAAGCCTGCTGAATAGTGTACCATTTTACATTGATCTCTTTTTCCGATTGGGCTTGAATTGCAAATTGTTCAGCCAATAAAAGAAGTATGACGAGTAGCGATATCTTTTTCATAAAACGTATAATTTCAATGCAAAGTTAACAAAATTAACCAGATATGAATTGATAAATATATAGATTTAAACGTCTGAAAACCAAATAATTATATCTTCTAAACCTTGGATGTATACTGATAAAATGAATATTATGAAGGGGTAGTTATTGATTTTAAAACACTAAGCTGAATACCATTAGGTTTTCGGTGGTTATTTATAAATGCATCAGTAACTTTTTCCACATGGTTATATTTTAAGTTACATTCTTTATTTAGAACTACTTTTAGACACAAGTAAATGGAACCTTTTGAAAATGAATTTGAATTTGACCTGTTTCCTGAAAATGTAGCTTATTATATACAGAAATAGTTTCGGCGGTTCCAGCTAATGCATTGATAAATATAGAGGTATATCCTTTCAGATGTGCAAATTGTTCGATAAACTGAAGTATCTCATTTTCAATCCCCTGCCTTTTCCAATTAGGATGTACAGCTAAACGATGTGCTACTAAAGGTTTAGAGGAGTCTTTGTTACATGAAAGGTTTTTGTATTCAGCCTTAGTATCCACTTCCATGGTAATCATACCAAGCGTAACTCCGTTTTTCTTGTACAGATAAATATTCCCTTTGTTAAGATCACTACTGATAAGATGAAATTGCAAATTCCAATGAAGCGAGCCATTTGGTTTCATATCATGAAAACAAACCTTTAAAAGATACAAAATCTCTATCAGGTCGTTTGATGTAGCTTGCAAAATGCTCATTGAATATAAATTAATAAAATTGATTGGTTTGTTTTTGGTGCAATTTTTTTACTTATAGAAAAAATTGTTTTAAATTGCATCATCAACAACAACATTAACGAACAAAATTTCATTTAATGCTACAGATACACGTCAAATTTATGATTTTTCTTTTGTCTTAATAATCAGTAATTAGTAAATTTTGATCAAATAGAAGAAAAAATAGAGCTGTACGAGAAATACTTTTACCAATCCAATAACTGCCCTTATCTTTGATTAAATTCAAAACAGCCGATGCGGAATTTTTCATCAATAGTAATTTACTTTATAATCATTGCATTAGTTATTATTTCGTGTCAAAAAGAATCATTTTATGAAGGCAAAGATGCCACATTAAAATTTTCGATGGACACTGTTTCGTTCGACACCATTTTTAGCGCCATCGGAACAACCACCAAACGACTGATGGTGTATAATCCCTATAACAAAAAAATCAATATTGCAAGTATCACTATTGCAGGAGTTAATTCACCGTTCATCATAAACATCAATGGCCAAAACACCAATAAAATAAATGATATTAAGATAAGCCCTAACGATAGTTTGTACATTTTTTTGCAGGTTTATACAAACCCCACAGGGCATAACCTTCCTCTGATAATTGTAGATTCCCTGATATGTAATGTAAATGGAAATAAACAGAACATTAAACTTATAGCCTACAGCCAGGACGTTCACATCATTAAAACGCAAACAATAAAAACACAAATCTGGGAAGCCGATAAACCATATCTTCTGTTTGGTAACATAACTGTGGATAGCTGGGAGACACTTACAATAAAACAAGGAGCAACCATTTATTTTCACAAAAATTCGAACCTGCTGGTAAAAGGAACTCTTAAGGCTTTGGGCGAATTTGGTAAGCCTATTTCTTTCAAAAGCGACCGCCTCGAAAAAGAATACATCGATATTCCAGGACAATGGGGCGGAATTACCCTTCTTCCTGGAAGTAAAAACCATATCCTTAACTGGTTAGTGGTTGAAAACGGTACTTCTGGTATTGTTTTGGGAGGCATAAATGATTTTTCTAAACCCAATTTGGAGATTTCTAATAGCATTATTAAGAACATGGCATACAGTGCATTGCTTGCTTATAATGCAAAAATTAAAGCAGTTAACTGTCTAATAGTAAATTCAGCAACATACACCTGCGGGCTCCTTGGTGGAGGTGATTACGAGTTTTACCACTGCACTCTGGGAAATTATTATAGAGCATATGTCAGTCGCAATTTTGCAATTCCAACACTTTATCTTTCAAACTATTTTATTGATAATCAAAACCCGTCAATGAAAACAAACTCGGCACTAACAAAAGCTAATTTTTACAATTCGATTATTTATGGAACTAATACTGAGGAATTAGGTCTCGATTCCGTCGCATCTTCTGTATTTCTCTATATATTTGATCATTGCCTGATAAAAAGCAAAAGATTCAACAATCGAAATACCAGTACTTTTTCCAATAATGTGTGGAACAGCGATCCAAAATTTAAGTCGCCTGATAAGTTTGATTTTCAACTTGATACACTATCATCTGCACAAAATGCAGGAAATACCCAGATAGGGAAGCTTTTTCCGAAAGATCTTGACAACAATGACCGCAAACTGATACCGGATATAGGCGCTTACGAAAGAATTGAAAAATAGCTCAAATGAATTTTCGAATACTACTTCTTACGATAATTTCACTATTTATAAATTGCCTTCCTATTTGCACAGCTCAATCGCGAGGCGATATTCGGGTAATGTTTTATAACACAGAAAACACCTTCGATACCGAAGATGATCCGGCCACTTCCGACGATGATTTTACTCCCACTGGAAAACAGCATTGGACAATAAAAAAATACAATCAAAAACTCAATCATCTATACCAAGCCATCGCTGCCGTTGGTACGTGGCAGCCTCCCGAAATAATCGGGTTATGCGAAGTTGAAAACCGAAAAGTGGTTTACGATCTTCTTTACCAAACTCCACTTTCAAAATACCGGTATAGCATAGTTCATTTCGATTCTCCCGATTTGAGGGGCATTGATGTTGCGCTTCTTTATCGCTCCGACAAAGCAAAAGTTTTAAATCAGCGCCCTGTTCACGTGCAGTTTATCGACAACCCTCAAAAAAAAACACGTGATATACTATTTGTGCAATTACAAATGACAACTGGAGATACAATTTGTATTTTTGTAAATCACTGGCCTTCGCGCCGGGGTGGTGAATTGGAAAGTGAGTCGTCACGAATCGAGGTCGCCGCCATTCTAAGGCATAGTGTTGATTCTCTCTTCCGTTTGAATTCTATGATGAAAATTATTGTTATGGGTGACTTTAACGATGATCCAACCAATTTTAGTATCGCGCACACATTAAATGCAATAACTGATACTACTACTCCTTCCGGAAACCAATTGTACAATCTCTTTTTTAATCTAATGCGAACATCTAAAACTGGTACACATTACTTTCAAGGGCATTGGCAGGTAATCGACCAAATTATCGTTTCTGGAGGTTTGCTAATTCCATTAGGTGGGTTATGTGTTAACCCTGAAAATGCTCATATCTGTGCAGAAGATTTTTTATTACAGACCGACAAACGAAATATCGGGCGTAAACCATTCCCAACATATTCAGGCCCAAGGTATATTGGCGGATATAGCGATCATCTGCCTGTTTATTTAGATCTTTTTTTGAAAAGATAATCTTTATAATAAATGTCCTTTTTATTCACGCTGGTATTTTCCATTTTTGTATCATGGAAAAAAAGTTTATTCTCGCTCTGTCTGAACATCGCGTTGTTGGCTATGTGTTTCACCCATATATAGCTGAATTACAAGGCAAATCAGATTATTTTACCTTGGTGGAACGACTCACAAACGACGATATCCGCAAACGTGCTTCAGAATTCTCTGATGATCAAAAAAAAATAGTTAAACTGATTGAAGAATATAGCGATACCGATCTGGTTCGTGCCTTTTCAAAAAAAAAAATCAATAATCAGGAATTTATCACCGGGATATCGAGTGAAATGCTTTTGAACCATATTCGACCTTACATTGAAAAACGGTTATTACGAATCATCGAAATACTTCGAACATCATCAATAGAAGTATATTTTAAAGACTCTCCAAAACAGGTATACTGTTCCGAAAAAATTGAAATTGAAAAAGTTTCAGCTGAAGCAATATTTAACTTTATCCTTAATGAGGCTGAATTTAAATATTTTCTTTCCATCAGTCACAAGAACCAGGAGATGAAACTTACCAACAAGCCAGGCCTTATTCTGGTAAATGAGCCTTGCCATCTCGTGATAAATAACCGTTTACTTGTATTTAATGACATTGACGGGAAAAAATTAAATCCTTTTTTTCGAAACGAATTTATCAATGTTCCAAAAGCACGCGAAAAAGAATACCTCGAAAAGTTTGTACTGAATGCCATTAAAAAATTTCGTGTTAATTGTTCTGGTTTTCAAATAATAAATGAATCTCCAATCCCAATCCCCCAACTTTCGCTGGAAGGTGACTTACGATACAATCCGGTATTAAACTTGACTTTCGACTATGGTAATAGTAAAATATTTCGTGCCGGTGAACCTTTTGCCGTTACAGTAACCTTGCATTTGGAAGATAACAAGTATGTATTTTACAAAACTTCGCGTGATATTGCTTTTGAAAACTACACGATTGATTTATTAAAATCGCTGGGGTTAAAAAACGATGGCTCATCATTTTTTCGGTTAGAATGCGATGCCAACGAATCTATCGACATCATGACATTCGATATGGTGAATTGGCTAAACACTTACCAAACAGAATTAAAACAACACAAATTTTTTCTAATCCAAATTTTTTACCCCAAACAATATTACATAAGTGCCATCGATCTAAAAATGTCGTTTGGGAAAAAGGAGGATTGGTTCGATGTATACTCATCAGTTGTTCTGGGCGAATACAGCATTCCATTTGTACGTTTCCGGAGACATATTTTAAATGGCAACAGAGAGTATATACTTCCCAATGGAGAAATTGCAATTCTTCCAAAGGAATGGTTTGCCAAATATTCTGATATGTTCTATTTTAGCAAAATTAATGACGATCATTTTACATTTCAAAATATTCACTACCAAGAGCTTCATGAAATATTCTTGAGTTTTTCTAAAGAATACACACATTCCATTTTGGATTTATTCGAATCATCAAAAACTCGTGAAAATCCGATTCTTCCCGAGATAAATGCAAACCTTCGACCTTATCAACAAGAAGGCTATTATTGGATGTATTGGCTCAATCAAAACCATATGGGAGCCTGTTTGGCCGATGATATGGGCTTGGGTAAAACATTGCAAACGCTGGTATTGCTTAAAAAATTAATAGAATCACTCGTCTCATCAAATAAAATTGTACCTGCCACTCTAATTGTGCTGCCGGCCTCATTGGTGCACAATTGGTACAACGAAATTCAAAAATTCACTCCCAGCCTAAAAGTTTTGAAATATATTGGTTCCGGACGCTCGGTCGAAATATCAGATTTGGGCAATTACAATATAGTTCTTACGACCTATGGAGTTGTTCGCAACGAATTTAACCTTCTAAAAGATTACCCGTTTTTCTATATCATTCTCGACGAAAGCCAAACTATTAAAAACCCTGAATCAAAAATTTTTCAGGCGGTTACGGAACTAAACTCACAATATAGGCTGGTGCTTACCGGAACGCCCATTGAGAACTCGTTAACCGACCTTTGGTCACAAATTGAATTTATCAATCCGGGATTGTTGGGTGACCTTCATTTTTTTCGACAGTATTTTGCCTATCCAATTGAAAAGGAAAATGATGAAAAAAAACAGGAAAAACTAAAACGGTTGATTCAGCCATTTATTCTCCGACGAACAAAACAGGAAGTAGCACCCGATTTACCCGCTCTTACGGAACAATTGCTATTTTGCACGATGAGTGAAAATCAAAAAGCATTTTATGAAGAAGAAAAGTCGAAAGTGCGAAACGAAATCCTAAGTTCGTTTGATCACAATGGCGTTGAAAAATCAAGCATCATGGTATTAAACGCACTAACCAGAATGCGACAGATTGCTAACCACCCGGTAATGGTCGATAAATCTTATTTAGCCGATTCGGGAAAGTTTGAAGAAATAACCTCAAGTCTCGAAAATATGTTCTTTGAAGATCATAAAGTACTTATTTTCTCATCATTTGTGAAGCATCTGGAACTTTTTAAGGATTTTTTCGAAGCCAAAGGCTGGCAATATTCCATGCTTACCGGCCAAACCAGAAATAGAGAAGAGGTGGTAAACGATTTTCAGACAAAGCCCGAAAATAAATTTTTTCTCATCTCATTGAAAGCAGGAGGTGTAGGACTTAATTTAACTGCTGCGGAATATGTATTTATCATTGATCCATGGTGGAATCCGGCTGCTGAAATGCAGGCAATTAATCGTGCTCATCGCATCGGACAAATCAACAAGGTATTTGTGTACAGGTTTATCTCTGCCGAAAGCATCGAGGAAAAAATCATTAAACTTCAGGAAAAAAAATCAGAACTGGCTGAAATATTTATCAATAATAACAATCCGTTCAAATCACTTTCGAAGGAAGATATTATGGAACTGTTTGAATAACTCTAGTTCGACTTAGGCCGTTTATATCTTCCAAGGCTGCGCCTTTTTCTGGTGTTGTGCATCGTAAAATGCACAGATTCTAAGCTCATTAATCCAAGCACAAGCCTGATATGATATATTCGACTGAGGTACAACCTCAGCCGAACGTGTAACCAGTAACAAAAAACTCACTTCAGCCCCAGTTCCTTTGCCTTTTCTAACATAAATTGATACGCGGCATTATATTCGTTAGGAATTATGCCATCAAGGATAGCATCCTTTATAGCATTTTTAATGATACCTACCTCTCTTGATGGTTTTATATTCAAAATTTTAATGATGTCGTCTCCTGTAACAGGCGGCTGAAAACAACGGATAGCATCCCGTTCCTCTAGATCTTTTATTTTCTGCCTCACCAACTCGAAGTTTGCAAGGTATTTTTTTACTTTTTCAGGTATTCCTGAGGTAATATCAGCCTCGCAAAGCGTCATTAAATCATCAATATCCTCCCCGGCATCGAACATTAACCGACGAACGGCCGAGTCAGTTACAACCTCCTGAGAAAGCACGATGGGCCTTAAATGCAGAAGAACCAGCTTCTGAACATATTTCATCTTTTCGTTTAGTGGCAATTTCAATTCACGGAAAATATCGGGAATCATTTTTGCCCCCGAAAATTCGTGCCCATGGAATGTCCAACCTTGCTGAGGAAAATATTGCTTGGTTAAAGGTTTGGCAATATCATGCAATAAAGCCGCCCACCTAAGCCATAAATTATTGGTATTTTTGCTGATATTATCCAAAACCTTAAGACTATGAATAAAATTGTCCTTATGACCTTGGCCATTCTTCACCTCAACTCCTTTCAGTTCCGATAATATTGGAAAGATGACTTTCAATAAACCACTTTGATCTAAAAGATAAAAACCAATGGATGGCTTTTTCGAAAGGAGTATTTTATTTAGTTCGTCGGCAATACGCTCCCTGGATACAATTTCAATTCGTGCTTTGTTTTTTGTTATAGAATCAAAAGTTTGCTCTTCAATGGTATACCCAAGCTGTGTGGCAAAACGAATAGCCCGGATCATCCGTAAAGGATCGTCCGAAAATGTTTTATCAGGATCGGCTGGGGTTCGTATTAACTTTTTCTTAATGTCATCCAGCCCTCCAAATGGGTCGATGAGCTCACCAAAATTATTTTCGCTTAATCCAAATGCAAGAGCATTAATTGTAAAGTCTCTGCGAATCTGATCGTCATCCAGTGTGCCATCTTCAACAATTGGTTTTCGTGAACTTCGGCGATAGGATTCTTTTCTGGCACCAACAAACTCAATATCCAGATCCTCATATTTAAGCATCGCCGTTCCAAAATTCCTGAAAACAGTAACCCTTACATCTCTGCCAATTTTAGCGGCTACCTGTTCAGCAAACCGAATTCCGTTTCCAACAACCACGATATCAATATCATTTGAAGGACGATTAATTATTGCATCCCTTACATATCCTCCAATAACGTATACTTCAAGTTTTTCGGAAGCAGCCACTTCGGCAAGAATAGCAAAAACAGGATGCTTAAGACATTTGTGCATTTCCAATATAAACAATTTTCAAAAAACGTGGCAAAATTACAATTTAAATTGTTTAATAAGCAATCACTTTTAAATTTGAGATCAAAGATTATATTGTATTCTCATATTTACATATGTTGTTTTATACATATATTAATTGTATTTTTGTACCTAAAAAATTGTAAGCAATGATTGAACATTTAACAGCAGAGACATTTAAAAACAAAATATTCAATTACGAAATCAGTAAAGAATGGAAATTCGAAGGGAATTTACCTGCTTTAATCGACTTTTATGCCGATTGGTGTGGTCCATGCAAAATGGTTGCGCCTCTTCTTGAAGAACTTTCGTTAGAATATCAGGGAAAGCTCACCATTTATAAGGTAAACACAGAACAAGAACGAGAACTGGCATCTGTGTTTGGGGTACAAAGCATTCCATCGTTGCTATTTATTCCAACGGAAGGTCAACCGCAAATGGCGATGGGAGCATTACCCAAAGAATCATTCAAACAAGCGTTTAAAGAGGTATTGAATGTTGAATGATCTGTTAGAAATCAACGAGTTTACTGGTTATACAATAACAACAGAATTCTCGCTATGAAATTGGTTTGGAATCTGTTTATCAGCTTCTTTTTCAATCAGCCATCCAGAGCCGTCAACAAGATATTTGAACTCATATTCCTGTCCTTTTTTGAGGTCAACAGATATGGTATAATCACCCCCTTTGAGTTTTTTCATAGGAAGACTTTCAATATCCCAATCATTAAAATCACCTGCCAGATTGACTTTATTGGCTGCACTTACAATGTCTTTAGCCAATATAAAGGTTACTTTACATACTGACTTTTTTTCGAAATACTGTTTTTTTAAGCTCATAATTTAATGTTTTAGATAATTTATTTTTCTAAAATGTTGATTTTATGCTTTTACAACACAAAACACTTCATTAATAATATCTGAATGCGTATTTCCAAATTCAAGCATTACCCAATATCTAAGTTTTTCAATATCGGGAGAGCTTAACCACTTTACCGACTTAATTAATTCTTTTTTAAACAAGTTAGCATCTTTGCAAACTTCTTGAAGGACAAATTTCTGTAATTCCAACATTGATTTAATTTTTAATAAAAGGCAACTGTTTGGATTATCTACTCAAATAAAACCACTTAATCAAAACAGCCTTATAAAGTTTGAGCAAACAGAATGCCAATATTTAAAACAAAAGTTAGAATTTATTCTATTTACAATGATTATCTGCCTATTAAATCATATGTTAAAATAAGTTAATAATACAATCCTTTGACAAATTGTCAATAAAAGATAAACATGACAGGTTAAATTGATATAAATTTGGGGTTGTCAGTAAAACTATCTAGATAATTGTAATACAATACTATAGAAATGTGAAACAACATCCCGAAATGGGAAAAATTGAATTTTGGAGTATTTTGTCGGTCGAAAATATAGCGAATTTTACTTTGACACTTTAGAAAAACTAACCTGTTTTACCTTGAATCTCAAGGGAAACAGGTTACTTTTTCAGCTTTTCACTAAAAGCGAATTCCGATGCCCGGGCTAAGCATAAGAAAAGGGATGGCATCCTGGAACTTATAACCAAAACCAAAATGGATTGGCATACTAAATACTCGTCCGGGTTTAATGGGATAGAGACTACCAAGAAAAACCACCGCTAAGTCTCGTCGTGCCGATTGATTAAAATTAAAGGTATTTATGGCAAGAAAACCTGCACCAAGTTTATAAGGTTTCATGCGTCCAACCTTCTCGGCATCAGGGAAACTAAATTGTGCTATCAACGCGAGACTAATGCCTCCAATGTCATCGGTAAATGTCGCTTTTTTAGGTTTTACAGGATCCTGAAATACTGGTTTTGCCCCAACCGGGTTTGCAGTCCACTGCTCTAGCTGCTTTAAATAAGCCCCGTGTTCGGTTGGATAGTTGGACATTTGTTCATCATATATGGCAAATGCTGCTCTTTCGGAATTAGTTTTCCCTAAGTTTTGAATCAGTAAACCTGCCGGAAAGGAAACGTCAATATCAAACACCACCATTCTTTGCAACACAATGTCAACCTGCTTGGTAAATCCACCATCAGAATATTTATCACCCTGATGTTTAAATTCCATCTGTATCTGAGAAAAATCCTCCATATCGAAGGTTTTATTTCCTAATATTGTATTTAAGCTGATATTCGAATTGGTGCATGCTTTATCTTTATAATATGCAGCTCGAGGAGAATTATCGCCCGGACAAATAACAAGATTTTTAATTGATTTCATTTCAATTAACTCTCCTCTTTTACCCAAAATTTTCACTTCAACATCGAGGTACTGTTTGCCAAACAATTTGTTATCCGAATCGATCTTAATATTATCAAACCCAATGGTAATGTCTTTAATAGTACTTCGTTGAATTACTGTTGGATTTAGATTGGACAGAACACGTTTTCCACTTCCATAATTCAACATAACAAAGTCCAAATTACGGGGTGTTTGATATTCTTTTATTTTCAAAGTGAATCCGGTAGGGGTAACATTATTGAAAAGAGTAACTTGTTTTTTGTTGATACCCATCGGAACCTTTAGCTTAAAATAGCAAAGGTTTTCATTACGGATAAGTGTATCGGAAGTAATATCAATCACATCTTCCCAATGGAATTTAGCTTTGTGCAATCCTTCCCCCTCAAGTTTAACATCCACTGTTTCGCCCGGATAAACTGAAAGATTTTGAGTCCAATCCTGTCCTTCATGCATTACCTGAAGACTAGTAATATTAGTTTTAGGAGTAAAGCTGATGTTGGTAATAAACTTGGTATCGTCTCCATCTTTGATATATAGATACCCTTCGGTTTGACGATGAAGGTTAAAAGGTCGTAAAATACACAAAATCTTATCGTTTGCAAGATAATTTTTTGTAAATAATTCAGCAATCATAGCTCCTCCTGGTTGTTCCTGATTTTCTATTCGATAAGTCTTACCAATCAATAATTGTCTATGATTGTCCAATTGAACCAGGATGCCTGTCTTTCGGGCATCCTCGTCATAGGTAATGTCCTTTTTATCAAGATTCAAAAAAAATATGCGACTGTTTTTTACACGAAATGATTGTTCTAAAACCGGCAGATCATAAGCCAATTCCTTCTTTTCATTTAAAAAAGGGGAAATTGTTTGAAATTTAATTTTAACCAAACGTGCACCAAGTGCGCTGGGGAATAAATGAATCCTGAGTTGCCCGTTGCTTTCACTAATGCGGTAATTTATATCCAATCCTGTTGTCCACTCGCTGGTAAGTTTAATATTGTTTAGGTTATTGGTTACCAGCTCGTAAACTTTTTCCTCACCAATAAATAATTCGTCGCTCGGAGGAAAAAAGTTAACCGTTGTTTTGGTAAAGGGAAATAGTTTTAGCTCTTCTGCCTGACTTTTATCAGAACCTTCAGTTCGAATGTTGAATGTAAAATTCAAGAAACTGCTTTTATTGAGATTTAGAAATTTAACCCGTACTTTATAATGGTCATGATTTAGGAAAACAATTGAATCCAATTGCACATAATCTGAGGATTTTAATAATTCAACAGAAGTAATTTTGGAATCGAAAGTAGAAAATAAATTAAGCTCACAAACTTCATCTTCCGAATTGAAATAGAAATACAGATAGTTTTGCCCCTGATATTTAATATGATTTTTTGAATAAGAATACTGTGAGGAATCTACTTTAATTACGATTTCGTTAAATAAACCTCCTAAGGGTTGTTGACCAAAGGAAGGTAATATTGAAAACACTATTCCAATACATAAAATAATTCCAATTTTTCTCATATACAAACTCATTAAATTCGTTGGCACGACAAAAAACATGATAGTCAAGCAATACCTTATGGGTCAGAGATAATAGGTTAATCAGCCTTTAAAAGGTGATGTTATAAGAAAAAACGAATGCCAAGAGCTAATGTAGCTGGTGAAAAATCGATTTGAAATGAACTGTCGGTAAATTCCTTATTATTAGACTTATTTGAAGTAAAACCAACAAAACCAAAAGTAGCTTCCAGAGCTAATTTACCAGAAACCAAATATTGAAACCCAGGGCGTACACCCAATTCAAAGTTAGTCATTTTGGATTCGGTTGAAGTAATTGTATTCCCGTATTTATATGCGGAAGTGTATTTTCCGAAACCAAAACCAATTGAGCCTTGCCCAAACAAACTAACTTTTTCGCCCATGCTAAAATACATGCGGGCAAAAGGAGTAATGCTAAAAATTGATGCTTTTTCAGATAAATGATTGTCCGTAGGATAATCCTTTTCATTACTAGTGTAATAACTCAACCCGCCCCCCAATGAAAACCTGTCGGATAAAAAATACTCGATGGACGGGCTTATTAGAAATTGACTTTTAGATGGACCATTTACGGTGGTCGAATTTTGAGTGTTTTTGTGATTACTTAAGGTAAGATTTAAACTTCCTCCTACAGAGATCATTCCCTGCGATAACTGTGCAAATGTATTGAAACCTACGAAAATTAATATAATTGCGACTACGCTTATTTTCTTCATAAAAAAATTATTTTATTAAATAAAAATTTCAAAGACTGATTAACCTTGGCCTCATACGTGAATAACGCAACAATAGTTCCTTTATTACATTAAAAAATATGATGGATTACGAAAACTGGTAAGCTATACCTGAAAAAACCGATTGATTTTGAGAAAGAGTTCTTCTTTGCCAATGGGCTTAGAAACAAAGTCATCGCAACCCGCGGCAATCGCTTTTGCTTTGTCGTCGGCATGAGCGTATGCCGTTTGGGCAATAATCGGTAATTTACTATTTTGAAGCTTAATTTGACGCGTAGCTTCATAACCATTCATTACAGGCATCATAATATCCATCAAAACAATGTCAATATCAGAGTGATTGTGGCAATATTCAACTGCAATCTTCCCATTTTCAGCTCGTATAATTATGGCACCTGTTGGCGCAATTAGCTCCTTAAGGTAAAGATAATTTAACTCAATGTCTTCAACGATAAGGATCACCTTATCAAACCAGACATAATCCTGAATAACTGATTTTTCTTTAATAAATTTAGTATTTTCCATATTATTACCTTTATCGATTTTACCTATCTGTTCGCTAATTCTACTGACAGTTTAAAATATTTTGATGATTTTTTAGCTTTTTCACTTCTGTCCGTAAAAGGAAAAAGCTGAAAAAAAACCTCTTCTCTTTATGGATTCAGGGTAAAACAGGCAGGTTTTCTATTGTGTCAGGTAGAACTAATTTAAAGGTACATTTTTTTTCGTCAAAAGTAGAATATGATCAAGAATAAAAATGTTTTCTGACAGATGAAAGCATACAAAAGTTTGATTAATTGCAGTTTTTAACGAAGCTTATTGTGTATTTTTGGGCGTTCATCCATATGAAATTTTATGATTAACAACCAACTTTTACACCCACAGAGCATTGCCGTTGTTGGAGGATCAAGTAATATTAGTAAACCCGGTGGAAAAATCCTGAAAAACATCATCGATGGAGGATTCAAAGGAGCTGTTTATGCAGTAAACCCAAGAGAAACTAATATCCAAGGTGCTATTTGTTTCTCGGATGTAAAATGGCTTCCGGAAGTTGACCTGGCTATCCTGTCAATACCTGCCAAATTATGCCTCGAAGTAATTAAAATTTTAACTAGAGAAAAGACTACAAGAGCCTTCGTTATCATTTCAGCCGGATTTAGTGAAGAAGGTCATGAAGGTACTCTTTTGGAAAAAGAAATTGTGGATGAGATAAATAGTGTGAATGGTTGTTTAATCGGCCCAAACTGTATAGGAATTCTTACGCCTGACCATCACAGTCTGTTCACTTCTCTTATACCAATCATGGACCCAATGGGGTGCGATCTGATATCAAGTTCTGGCGCTACTGCTGTTTTTATTCTCGAATCGGGGATGACAAAGGGATTGCGCTTTTCGTCAATATTTTCTGTTGGCAATGGTGCACAAACAGGAGTAGAAGAGACTTTGGAATATCTTGATGAAACATTCGATCCGCAACATAGCTCACCCATAAAATTACTTTATATCGAAAGCATTAAGGATCCTGACAGTCTTCTGCGTCATGCCTCCTCGCTGGTGCGAAAAGGGTGTAAAATAGCCGCCATCAAGGCTGGAGGATCGAAAGCGGGAAGCAGGGCTGCTGCTTCACATACAGGAGCTATTGCCAGTTCCGATCTGGCTGTGGAAGCATTATTCCGTAAAGCCGGTATTGTGCGCTGCTCAGGCCGTGAAGAGCTTACGTCAGTAGCATCCGTTTTTATGCACAAAAAACTTAAAGGAAAAAATATTGCCATCATAACACATGCCGGAGGCCCAGCCGTGATGCTGGCCGACTCATTATCAAAAGGCGGATTAGAGATACCGGAAATAAGTGGTACTGATGCTGACGAATTGAAATCAAAACTTATGCCCGGATCGTCGGTACAAAATCCCATTGACATGCTCGCAACCGGAACTGCCGCGCAACTGGAAACAGTAATTGATTATTGTGAAAAAAAATTCACCCATATCGATGCCATGATGGTAATCTTTGGGAGTCCCGGATTAGTTGAGGTTTATGATGCCTACGATGTAATACACCGAAAGATGGGTACATGTACAAAACCCATCTTCCCCATTCTTCCATCCATCATAACTGCTAAAAATGAAGTGGAATTCTTCATAAAAAAAGGACATATCAATTTTCCCGACGAAGTGATGCTTGGTTCAGCGCTGGTAAAGGTATTTAATACCCCGATGCCAGCCGAAGAAAAAATAATGATTGATGGAATAAATATTCCCGCCATACGGGCACTTATTGACAATCTTGATAATGGGTACGTTAGTCCGGCTAACATCCAAAAATTATTAAAACTATCTGGTATTGATATGGTTCAAGATATTGTTTCAGCCAATAAGGAAGAAATACTTTCGGCTGCCATCAGCATGGGTTTTCCGGTTGTTGCCAAAGTAGCGGGTCCGGTGCATAAGTCGGATATTGGAGGAGTAGCTTTGAATATTCGAACCGAAAAATTGTTAAGCGTCGAATTCGATCGGATGATTTCGCTTCCCGATGCAACAGCAGTGATGGTTCAGCCAATGCTAATTGGGAAAGAACTGTTTATCGGAGCCAAATACGAACCCAAGTTTGGACATGTAATACTTTGCGGATTGGGTGGAATATTTGTGGAAGTTTTGGAAGATGTTTCCTCTGGACTTGCTCCTTTGACCTATGAGGAAGCCTATTCCATGATCAGGTCACTGAAAAGCTACAAAATTATAAAAGGAACGCGCGGCCAGGAAGGAATTGACGAAGGTAAATTTGCTGATACCATTGTGCGGCTTTCATCACTTTTGAGATATGTAACTGAAATTAAGGAACTAGATTTAAACCCTCTTATAGGTTCACTAAACCGTGTAACGGTGGTGGATGCGAGGATATTTATTGAGAAGTAGGAAGTTAGTGAAAAGGTAGAAAATTATAATAACAAATCATTTTAATTGATTGAATGATCAATTTTCCATGATGCAAATCCGCAATTTATAGATAATTTTTTTAGACTTTTATTCTATCTTTAGCCACAAATTTCAATAGGTCATGGGAACTTCTACCGATAATTATGCACAACAATGGGAATCATACCAAAATCTTACATCTGACATACAGCTATTTGTCGATATCGCTATTCTGATATTCGAGCCGGTTTCGTATAGTGAATATGAAGACCTTTACGTAGTTTATGCCGGGAAAACCCTGAAGGCCAAATTTAAACCAGTTTATTTCGAACTTCGTAAATGTGGACTCTTTTCTGAAAATCCATATGAGTCCTTGCATGTTCCCGAATTCGTAATGGTGAATGCTTTACCAAAGCTTCTTCAAAACGAACGAAACATACTTTTTTTAAAATACATCTACGAAAACCTTGAGAACAAAAATTCAAAATTCTACTATTTTAATTTTTCACCTCTTCGGTATATCCGCAACTTCATTTATGGCCATTGTATCGGAGACCCTCAAATCACCAAAATAGCATCGAAACAAATAAGTGAACTCAGGCAACTCACCCAGAGCATTTTTGTATATATGATCGCGAGTGGGCAATACATGGAGGTATTATCAAAAATGCCCCCTGTCATCCTAACGCAGGTTGCT
The DNA here is from genome assembly GCA_038213375.1 of Bacteroidales bacterium. GTDB lineage: Bacteria > Bacteroidota > Bacteroidia > Bacteroidales > JAAUTT01 > JAAUTT01. Next base: position 47,620 of record JBBQTB010000020.1, read on the forward strand.
CACCCCGCATTTTCCAGGGCAATTTATCCAATGGCTAACCCGCAACCCACCGAACAATATACCAAAATGGTTTGCCAGCTGCCTGGAGTGGAAAGGAAATCGAAAGACATTTTATACAATATTGTTTCTACCATACGCCTTTATCAGGGTAACACTACTCAATTTGATGTTGTTCCAAATCCTTATTTATCATCATTCACCGATTGGTCGAAGGCCATCTGCCTTATGTATGGCGGCAAGCTGGAAGAAGCAAAGAAGGTCTTTCTCGATCAGGTGTTAAATTACCGGAATGAAACTAACAACAAAAAATACTTTCCCGACATCCACCATAGTTTCTTTTATTATCTCCTTTTGATGTTGCACAAACCTGGTACTCATCAGAAAGAGTTGGATCAGTATGCCAAACTTTTCGAAAAATTACCCTTTTTTGATGCGAAGTTTTCCTTAAGCATGATATACATCTCCTCCGAAAAGAAATATGAGGCAAAAAAGGCTTTGGAGGAAATAAATCCCACTCGGATAAAATCTCACGAAAATTTGGAAATTGCGTTGTATTTGTTTGCGGTTTTTCTTTTAGAAGAAAAATTGAATAGCAATCAGGAAGCAATGGCTATAGAGTTGTTTAAACTGGCCAAGACAAACGGATATTTACTCATAGCTCTGGAACTGGAATGGATTTTAAATTACAATCAAAAGAAGCCCAAACAAACCATTTTGCCAGGTATGTCGCCATTATTAAGCCGCATTGAAAGGAAAGAAGAATGGGAACAATCGCTTACAAGTTTGCTAGGTATTGGCAATGGTAAGGGAAATCCTTTGGGTATGGGAAAAATAGAAGAAAGTAACCGGCTGGCATATTTCGTTGATTTTGAAAATAGCACAATTCAACCCATTTTGCAAACATTGAATAAATCGGGTTGGAGCAAGGGCCGGAATATTGCCCTAAAGCGGATGAAGGATCGTCAGATTGAGGGGATGACCGAGCAGGATAACCGGATAGCGTCAGCCATTAAGCAATCAAATTCGTATTATGGCCACGATTATTATTTCGATTTCCCGAAAGCCCTGCCCGAATTAGCCGGCCATCCTCTCATGTTTCTTAATAGCAACCCCGATATTTCGGTGGAGCTGATTAAATCGCAGCCGGAACTTATTACCGAAAAAACAAAGAAGGGGTTTGAGCTAAGTTGCGACATTGAAGAAACCGAGCAAAAGGTGATACTTAAAAAGGAAACCAATACACGCTACAGGCTTATCCAGCTTACTGACGAGCAGAGGTCGGTAATTCGTGCCTTGAACGCGAGGAAACTCATTGTTCCTGCCAAAGGCAAAGACAAACTTGCAGAGGCGATCGCCCATGTAAGTGGTTTTATGACTATACATTCCGATTTGGCGGCAGCCGATGAGAATATCCGAACAGTGGAAACCGATTCGCGGATACGGCTACAACTGCTTCCCATGGGCGATTCCTTAAAAGTGGAATGGTTTGTAAAACCTTTTGGTCAAATACCACCGTATTGCAAACCAGGCAAAGGCGGGAAAACAGTTTATGGTATTTTAGAAAACGAAAAATGCATGGTAACCCGAAATCTGGCTACCGAAACGGAATATACACAAACGCTTGCAAATGCCTTCAGTGTAGTAGCCGATAGCGATTTTAATAACGGGTCGGTGACATTTAACGATCCTTACGAATGTTTATCTTTGCTTGAAGTATTGCGTTCCAACCACGAAATCGCAGTTGCCGAATGGCCTGAAGGCGAACGTTTCCGTGTTAAACGAACTGCTTCGTTTAAACAGCTCCAATTAAAAGTTACCAGCCATGGCAGTTGGTTCGAAATGTCGGGCGAATTGAAGGTTGATGAGGATACCGTATTAACCCTTCAGCAGTTGCTTGCTTTGCGCAAAAAAAGCAAAGGGCGCTTTATCGAAATTGGCGAAGGTGAGTTTTTTGCCCTATCGGAAGAACTAAAAAAGCGTCTCGATGAATTGGCAATGTATTCCTCGACAGATAAAAAGGAATTGAAAATAAATAAGTTTGCAGCCCATGTGTTAGAAGAAATTGGAAACAGCGCCGGTTCGTTCCATACCGACAAAGCCTGGACCGAATTCCAGAAGAAAATAAAGAAAACACAGGACTTGGTTATCGACATCCCGTCAACACTTCAGGCAGAGCTGAGGCCATACCAGGAGGAAGGCTTTCGTTGGTTGGTACGTTTAGCCAACTGGGATGCAGGTGCTTGTTTGGCCGACGATATGGGTTTGGGGAAAACACTTCAGGCGCTGGCTTTATTGTTGCACCGCGCCCCACAAGGTCCCGCAATTGTGGTTTGTCCTGCTTCGGTAGTAAATAATTGGGCTGGCGAGGCTCAACGCTTTGCTCCATCTCTGAACATCCGTTTACTGAAACACGGAAACCGTGATGAAGCGTTTGAAAATCCCACCCCGTTCGATGTACTTATCATCACATACGGCATATTGCAATCGGAAGAAGACCGATTAGGGAAAATTCAGTGGGAAACGGTTGTTCTTGATGAGGCTCAAGCCATTAAGAATACTAATACAAAAACTTCGAAGGCAGCCATGAACCTTCAAGCCGGCTTTCGTTTGATATTGACCGGAACACCTATTCAAAATCATTTGGGCGAACTATGGAACCTCTTCAACTTCATCAATCCGGGTTTGTTAGGATCCCTTCAACAATTTAACGAACGTTTTGTAATTTCTGATCAGGCCGATGGAGGATCATCTGGTAAACAGTACCTTAAAAAGCTAATAGCCCCATTTATGCTTCGGCGTACAAAAACGAAAGTACTGGAAGAGCTGCCACCCAAAACCGAAATTACCCACAAAGTAGAACTATCGGCAACGGAAATGGCCTTTTACGAAGCTCTGCGCCGCGAGGCTATTGCCGCAATTGAAACTGATGAAGGTCCTTCCGGGCAAAAGCACCTGAAAGCACTCGCACAAATTACCCGTTTACGGTTGGCCTGCTGCAACCCATTGTTGATTGATAAAACTCTAAAATTACCATCGGCCAAACTCGATGCTTTTTTTGAAATTGTTGACGAGTTACTCGAAAATAAACACCGAGCCCTTGTATTTAGCCAGTTTATCGGTCACTTAACCATTGTACGCGAAGCCCTCAATAAAAGGAACATTACGTATCAATACCTCGATGGCTCAACTCCCGTTCAAAACCGGTCAACCATTGTAAAGGATTTTCAATCGGGAGCGGGAGAGTTATTCCTGATAAGCTTAAAAGCTGGTGGTTTAGGGTTAAACCTTACAGCGGCCGATTATGTTATTCATCTCGACCCTTGGTGGAACCCGGCTATAGAGGACCAGGCTTCGGACAGGGCACACCGGATAGGTCAAACAAGGCCGGTAACCATTTACCGACTTGTGGCAAAGGATACCATCGAAGAAAAAATTATACAGTTACATCATACAAAACGGGATATGGCTGATAGTTTGCTTGAAGGCACCGACAAGGCTGCAAAATTATCGACAACAGATTTATTGAGCTTATTAAAGGAGTTGTAGAATATGAGGTGCAAGAACAAAGAATCAAGGCACTTGCAGCCTTATAAAAACTCCCTAATCAAATAATTGTTGCAGAATCGTTTTTTTTAATGAAAGCCTATCTCACTTAAATCTCTCCTTATAAGCCCAAAGACCCAATGCCGGGTTAGAGATATAAAAGATTTCTTCGCCATCAACTGTGTTAAATCCATCTTTCAATGTTTCCGGATTATATTTCTTTATCATCTTATCCAAAGGAGCAAAATTAAAATTAGCCTGTCTTATTTCCTGTTCTGTAAGATTTCCGGGACAATAAGTTACCGTAAACCGGCCTTCAGTTGAACCATGTATTAAATGCGCTGCGGCACTCAGGTTATTTTTAAGATCGTCGTTTTTTTCGGTAAGTTCCAGAATTTTAGGTGTATTTACGTAACCATATTTGCGGATCAACAAATCAATCTGTTTATCTTCTCCGAATTCCTTTAAACCAGGAGCTAAAACAATTAATTCGCCCCTATCCTCAATGGCCATGCGGGTGCGGTAAATACTTTTGTTTCCGAGCCATGTGCTTTTAAATTCCGCAGGATCGAGGTATACCACCACTTTTTTAAGTGGTTTTTCGAGCATTTGAAAATTCACTTCGAGCGATAAAGCTGACGCAAGACTGAAGCATTCCATATCGTCACCAATATATAGCCCGCGAACAACGAGCTTCCCATTATCGTCTTTCCCCACCACGGTTTGAATATAGATAATGGGCCACTTGTTGGTGAAATGATCCGATGCATAATTCAGAATCCGACGAACAGGATTATCTGCCCTTCCCATGATGCGCTCCATACCATATGCTGCACCCACAAAATGGCTTTTATTGATTCCTTCTACCCCACCGGTTCCAACAAATATATTTTTATTGTAATTAGCCATTCCGATTACCTCATGCGGTACAACCTGTCCGACAGATAAAATAAGGTCGAACTCGCCATTGATCAATAATTTATTTACCTGCGCAGGCCATGCATAATCGACTCTACCTTCCGATTCCTTCTTAACAAATTCCGATGAAACTTCACCTACAGTAACAATATCTCTGCGCCAGTCGTGAACACGAAAAAGGTTAGCCGGAGTTTTCCCGAACATCTTTTTAATTTGATCGTTACCCATAGCAACATGAGTTCCCAAGGCAGGAAGTATGTCGGTAAGTTTTTCTCCATAATACTCCCAACTCATTTCGGTAAGTAATCCCGCAAACGAATGGAATCTGGTAAAATCGGGCGGTATGGCTAATACTTTTTTTCGTTGCCCAAGTTTGGCAAATGCTTCATTTAAGCTTTGTTTTAAATCGTTCCGGGTAAGAACATCATTTTTTGAACCACGAGAGAAATAGAGCATATGTTTTTTTATTAAAAGTTATCGTTTTACACGAGCGTTACCTTCCCAGATACTCCAAATCTGTTCTTCGTCGGCAGGCTGTGCGTAATCTGTAATAAATGTGGTAGCTAAAGCGCCGCTGGCCCAGCCAAACTGAACCCATTTTTCGGCATCCCAGCCTTTGAGGATAGCATAAAGCAATCCGCCAACAAAACCGTCGCCACCACCAATACGGTCGAGGACTTGTATTTCGCGGGGTTCGACTATATGCCAGTTGTCGCCTTCCAACATGATTGCTCCCCAAAGGTGACTGTTTGTGCTAATTACCTGACGCAATGTGGTTGCGAATACTGATGCATTTGGAAATGCTTTTTTTACGCGACCAATCATTAATTTAAAGCTTTCTATATGGCCTCCTATTTCTTTTCCTCCGGCTTCGGGACCTTCGATACCTAAACATAATTGAAAATCTTCTTCGTTTCCGACAAGGATATCCGAAACACCTGCAATTTCTGTAAAAATTTCACGAAGTTCTTTTTCACGACCTTTCCAAAAAGAGGCTCGATAATTTAAATCGAATGCAATTCTGGTACCATGTTTCTTTGCAGCTCTGGCAAGCTCAAGGCAAAAATCACTCGTTTCGGGCGAAAGGGCACCGATAAGTCCTGATAAATGAACAATCTGGACACCCTCCTTACCGAAAATCCTGTCAAGATCGAAATCTTTTACGTTTAAAGTTCTGCCAACTTCACCGGCACGGTCATTCTGGACTCTAGGTCCGCGCGAACCGAAACCACTGTCGGCAATATTGAATTGATGGCGATAACCCCATGGATTGTCCTGAGCCACTTCCTTGCCCTCATAATCGATGTGACGGCTGGCCAGATTATTTTTAATCAACTGCGCTATGGGACTGCCTTTCACGAAAGTGGTAAGAACTTTGACTGGAAGTCCGAGATAGGACGAAATACTGGCTACGTTTGTTTCGGCGCTTGAAGCGTGCATAAAAAATGTATCACTGGAATGAACAGGTTGTCCATTAACGGGTGTAATACGAACCCCCATGCTGGTTGGTACGATAAGGGAATATTTGAAATTTTTCCTTAATTCAATTTTCATTTTTAGATTTATTTAGCACCCTTTACTGATTACCGGGATAAATTTGTTTATCAAAGCCTATGTATTTTTTTACTATTGTCTGGAAATCTAGAAGTTTTAATCTTCAAATTTGCAAATCTTCAAAGTATTTTAAACCCCACCGAAAGCACTATATCCGCCATCAATAGGTATAATAATACCCGTTACAAAGCTCGAAATATCCGACAACAGGTAAAGAACAGCCCCATTTAAATCTTCGGGTTCTCCATATTTTCCTACCGGTGTATTCGAAATAATTTTCCTTCCGCGGGCAGTAGCTTCACCTGTTTTTTCGTCGGTTAAAAGGAAACGATTCTGATTGGTAAGGAAAAAACCCGGAGCCACGGCATTCACCCTGATTCCCGTTTTGGCAAGGTGCACTGCCAGCCATTGGGTAAAATTATTAATGGAAGCTTTGGCAGCCGAATAAGCAGGAATTTTTGTCAATGGGCGGTATGAGTTCATGGAAGATATATTGAGTACATTACCTTTACCAGCTTCGAGCATATCCATAGTAAAAACCATGGTAGGCAGCAGTGTTCCTTTGAAATTTAAATCATATACTTTTTGAAAACCTTCCATTTCCAATCCGTAAAAAGTTTTTTCGAGATTACCAATATCTCCTTTTTCCATTTGTTCCACCTTGGTGGTAGCCTGCGGTGAGTTTCCTCCGGCGCCATTGATTAGAATATCAATTTTGCCCAATCTGGCATTTATTTCCTTTTTTGCTCCGTTTAACGACTCCTTATCTAACACATTAGCTGACAACCCAATGGTTGAAACATTAAATTCAGTTTGTATTTGAGCAGCCAGCATTTCAGCAGCTTCACGGTTTAAATCGACGATGGCTGTCTTAACACCTACCGAAGCCAGACAACGTACAATGGATGTTCCAATTACGCCTGCGCCACCGGTTATTACGCAAACCTTACCTTTTAAATCGTCAAATGAGTATTTCATAATTAAACAGTTAAAATTATTATTTGAGTATATTTTAAACAACATTTTTGTTTTAACACAGAAAATTTATATAATATTCAATATTTTCACTTGTAAGAATATCAATAGGAACATATTGAATTTTTACCGATTTCTGTTTTAATACCAAGTGATTAAAAAGTGACATGACACCTTGATAACCTTGCTCTTCCGGCCGTTGAGCAATCAAGAACGTAACTATACCCTTTTGTAAATACTCCGCATTCTTAGTCACCAAATCGTAACCAATAAGCTTTATATTAGACAATTGATTAGTCTCAATATACGATGCAATTTCGTTTACGCGTGAATTAAAAACGATAGCAGCTGAAATTTGGTTGCCTGAATTGAATAACTTTTCAAACTGCATAATTCTATCCACATCATTGCCCAAATCATAGGTTACATCGATAAAATGAAATCGATCTTTCAATCCATTTTTTTCGAAAAAAGCAAAAAAACCACTTTCTCTTTTTATCAATTGATTGGATTCGATTGCCCTTGAGCTTTTTATATTTGCAATTATAGAGTTTTCAGGCAATCCCATAGAAAGCAGTCTGGCAGCCAAATAACCGCTTTGGTAGGAATTTTGACCGAAATATGAAAGATTAGTAAGGCCTTCGATATTTGAATCAATAAAATTAAAAGGGATTTTATATTCGTTCAACGTGTTGGCCAATAATATGGTTTCCTTACGAAATACTGGTGAAAGCAACACAGCGTCAGGTTTGAGTTCTATTAATTCCATGCATTTTGACTCAAACGACTCAACCTTAAACTGATTAAAAAATAAGCTTTTAACAGTTACATTAAAATCCTGAATTTCTCTCCAAGCTCTTTTAATGCCCCTTGCCGGAGCTTCCCAATACTCATATTCATATTGATATTCAGGCAGAAGTGTAACAAATAAATAATTTCGTTTAGAAGCTAATGAGCGAGCGAGCATGTTAGGTTTATACTCCAACTCATCAATTATTTTTTGTATTATTAAACTATTCTCCTCTGATACTTGACCACGTTGATGAATAACCCGGTCGACTGTACCAACTGAAACACCCGCCAATAAGGCTATGTCCTTAATTCTTATTTTATTAAACGACTCTGAATCCATTTACTAAAGTCTTATCGTGTGCGAACACGAAGTTTTCGTTGCGAAATTATAAATTTTTTTTTGTATTCGTAAAATAAAAAGTAATTTCGTGTGCGAACACGAAAAATAATTTTAAAACATAACACACATGAAATTAGGAAAATACTCATTTGGCCTGGGCGACCGGTTTTCTCATCAGGGAGACGCGCAATTAAGAGCTATTATCAAAACAAAAGATGAGCTGGGAATTGATATAACGCCCGTTTGGAACAAATCCAACCGCGAACATACCATTGTTCATTCAAAACCTGAAGACACAAGGATTGAAGCTGATAATGCCGTAAAAAGCTTAAACTTCAAAAATGCCTATTTTGTTGATGCAGACCATATAAATATCACTACTGTTGATAATTTCATGGATAGTTCGGATTTTTTCACTCTGGATGTTGCTGATTACATAGGAAAATCGGTATCAGAGTTTGAAGTTTCGAAATTTTTAAAGGCAAACACCTCACTCATTGGATCATTGTTGCTGCCCGGAATAAGCAAACCTTTCGTTATTACAAATGACTTCCTTCAAAAATTTGCTTCGAAATATTTGTTTGCCTGTATCGAAGCATCCAAAATATATCAGCACATTGCCTCGAAAAAGGGCATTGACAAATTTATAACCGAGGTATCAATGGATGAGGTAGATGAACCCCAAACGCCCATTGATATGTTTTTTATCCTCAAAACATTATCTGACCTAAAAGTGCCGGTTCAAACAATAGCTCCCAAATTTACAGGTCGTTTTAATAAAGGAGTTGATTATGATGGCAATCTCGTTCAATTTGAAAAAGAATTTGAAGAAGATTTGCTGGTAATTGACTATGCAGTTGCTAATTTTCACCTGCCAACTGATTTAAAACTCAGTGTTCATTCAGGAAGCGACAAATTTTCGATTTATCCTATCATGGGCAATCTTATTCGTAAATATAATAAAGGTATTCACGTAAAAACAGCAGGAACTACCTGGCTCGAAGAAATGATCGGGTTATCCCTGGGCACCGACGAAGGCCTTGACCTGGCCAAAGCGATTTATAGCATAGGTTACCGGAGAAAAGACGAGTTATGCGGCCCCTATGCAACCGTTATTAATATCGACTTGAATAAACTACCCCTTCCGGAGGATGTCACAAAATGGAATTCGGATGAATTCTCACAGGCATTGCAACATGATCTGTCAAACACAAAATATAACATGCATTTCCGCCAGCTAATTCATGTTGCCTATAAAGTAGCATCAGAATACGGGGTTATTTATACCGATGCACTGGTTAATAATAAGGACATCATAGGAAAATGTGTTACAGATAATATCTACGAAAGGCATATCAAGAGGCTTTTTGTAACTAAACAAGAATAAATTATCTGTCTTCACCTAAACGTTGATTTTTCTGGGTTTAAGTGTTTTATTACCCCGGCCATCTAACTGGAAAACACTTAAATTCAGAAATATACAAAAATAATATTGTGGAGATTTAGGGATAAAAAATGAAATTTCGAAGTAGGATAAATTATTGAAAATTTAAAGGATAAGTCTATGAAAGAATTTATGGATGAGAATTTCATACTTAAAACACTTACAGCGCAAAGTCTTTATCACCAACACGCTAAAAAACAACCTATAATTGATTACCACTGTCATCTGTCACCTAAAGACATAGCTGAAAACAGACAATTTAAGAACTTGACTCAGATTTGGCTTGAGGGTGATCATTACAAATGGCGTGCTATGAGAGCCAATGGAATTGACGAAAAATTCATTACCGGCACTGCAAGTGATGAAGAAAAATTTAAGAAATGGGCAGAAACCGTTCCATATACCATGCGGAATCCGCTTTACCATTGGACACATCTTGAATTGATTCGTCCTTTCGGGATTTCTAAAATTCTAAAACCAGAGACCGCTAGCGAAATATACGACGAATGTAACGCTAAATTGCAAAAACCAGAGTTTAGTGTTCAGGGTATTCTCAAGCAAATGAATGTGGAAATTATTTGTACCACAGACGATCCGATTGATACACTCGAGCATCACCAAAAAATTAAAAATGACGGGATAGGGATTAAGGTTTATCCTACCTGGCGACCAGATAAATCAATGGCTGTGGATAATACCCAATCCTATAATGTGTATATTGACCAATTAGAAAGTGCATCGGGAACATCAATAAGTGTTTTTCAAAACCTTCTAGACGCATTGAAAAAACGACAAGATTTTTTCGCTCAAAATGGTTGCAGGCTTTCTGATCATGGACTGGAAACCTTTTTTTCTGATGATTATACCGATAGTGAGATTGAAACAATCTTCAAAAAAATCAGGGGTAAGGGAAATCTCAATGCCGAAGAGATACTCAAATTCAAAAGCGCCATGCTTTATCACTTTTCAATAATGGATCATCAGAAAGGATGGTCGCAGCAATTCCACATTGGTGCAATACGGAATAACAACAGCAAGATGTTCCGTAAAATTGGCCCTGATACTGGTTATGATGCAATTGGCGACTATGAAATTGCACGACCCATGTCAAAATTTTTTAACAGATTGGAACTAGAAGACAAGCTGACCAAAACCGTGGTTTATAATCTTAATCCTCGAGACAATGAACTAATGATTACATTGGCTTATAGTTACAATGACGGTAATTATCCGGGGAAAATGCAATTTGGATCCGGCTGGTGGTTTCTTGATCAAAAAGATGGAATGGAAAAACAATTGAACGCTCTCTCAAATATGGGTTTACTTAGCCGATTTATTGGAATGATAACCGATTCGAGGAGCTTTCTTTCTTATCCTCGGCATGACTATTTCCGAAGAATTCTTTGCAATCTCATTGGTAATGATGTTGAAAACGGAGAACTCCCTGCGCAAGAAATGAATTTTGTAAGTAAAATGGTCGAAAATATCAGTTACTATAATGCTAAACAATATTTTGACTTCTAAATAATTACAGATAAAAATACTATTCGTGCTTTGTTCAGCCAAATATTCATAACTATAATTTGAATTTGCAATTCCGCATTAAACACTTGCAATTTTGCAATTTTCAATACATTAAAACACCAAAGCTCTACAAAATTGTAGTATGCTTTAGTGTTGAGTAATATAGACACCTGTGTTTATATTGAGACGTTTGGCTGCCATACAAAGACCGCCAACGACCCCATCTAATAACCTGAATTTAACTATCTTTGTAAAAAATGACTAATATGAATAGAATGAATAATATAGAATATCCAGAATCTCTTTCGAATCATTGTGAATCCGTTTCGAAATAAGTCATAGAATAAACTTTGATGTTAGTTTTTTTTCTAATTTCGGAATCTTAATAAGAAACATGCCCAATGCGCAACTATTTTAATTCTCTAACTATACTGCTTTTCTTAATTTCCACATTAACTCTGTCACCATTAGCTGCTCAACAAAACAAAAACCCTCGCGACAGTTCGGCATACGCCAGTTTTAAAGTTCTTTCATCAACAATCGAAAGCAAATATCAGGTACATTTATTTTATAAACCCGAATGGTTTGATCATAAAAGTTTTCCCATTGCTCTTCTTGATCTCCCATTAGAGGAATGTTTATTAAGAATAAAAAGGCTTTCGAATTTAACTTATGTTATTGTTGACCAAAGTTCTTACATATTTGTGCCTATTGAAGCGCTAAATGACCTTACAAATGGATCGGACAATTCAGATGTATTATTGATAGGCAATCCTAACGAATTTGGAAAATACTCCAAAGCCACTGTTGACGGGAAATTAGTGGACGGCAAAACGGGCGATCCTTTAATTGGAGCGGTAATTAATATCGAAAAACTCAAAGTTGTAACCACAACAGATCAAAATGGAGGTTTTAACATTATTATACCTGTGGGCGAATACGAAGTAAAGCTAAGCTATGTGGGTTATGAAGACAATCTGAGAAAAATAAAAGTATTAAGCAATGGAAAAGCTAACCTCGAGCTTTTTGAAAAATCGTTCAAAATAAATGAAGTCGTAATAACCGCCGAACGGGCTGAGTTTAATGTCACCCGCACGCAGATGAGTGTTGTAAGGCTCGACGCCAAAAACATTAAAGAATTGCCGGTTTCATTGGGTGAAAAAGATATTATAAAAAGTGTTACTCTTATGCCGGGCGTTCAATCAACCGGAGAATTTGGTACTGGTTTTTTTGTTCGTGGAGGTAGTTCCGACCAAAACCTTATACTTGTTGAGGATGTGCCGCTTTTTAATTCGTCGCATGTATTTGGGTTAAATTCGGCCATTAATCCCGATGGTGTTACTGGAATTACTTTGCTAAAAGCAGGTATACCAGCGAAATATGGTGAACGGGCATCGTCGGTTATGGACATTCGCCTGGGAGGCAGCAATTCCGGCAAAGTTCGGGTAAAAGGTGGCATAGGATTGCTAAACAGTCGGTTAAACGTGGAATTACCTTTGTTTAAGAAAAAAGCCACACTGATTTTGGGTGTACGAAATTCCTATTCAAATTGGCTACTTCATCAAATGCCAGACTTAGATCTTTTGAACAGTACTGCAAGTTTTTATGATGTAAACGCTTTATTTACACTAAATATTAATCCTAAAAACAAAATAACACTATTTGGGTATTACAGCGATGATAAGTTTAGTTTTAGTAAAAACACCCATTATCAATACGGAAATGCGATGGCTTCATTCCGACTAACTCATGTTTTCAATAAATACTTATCTACAAGCTTATTACTTGGAGCAAGTCAATATAAATACAATATCAATGAGATTGATACATTAAGAAGAAGTGATGCTTATCAAATCAAGTCGACAACAACCTATCATAATTTAAAATGGAATTTTGCCTGGATTCCTAGTGATTTTCATTCATTTGATATTGGGATTAATGCCATTTTATACCAAATAATGCCGGGTGATTTATCGCCATTCGGCACTGGGTCGGAAGTTCAACCTAAAAAGATACCATCAGAAAAAGGTATTGAATTGGCTGCTTACATAAGTGATAACATTAATATCACTTCTGAACTAAGTACTGAGGTTGGTTTACGGTATACCCGATATGCGGCATTGGGGCCAGGTAGCGTATTCGTTTTTCAGAGTGATTATCCTAAATCCGAACAATCGATCACTAACACCCTTTTATATAAAAACAATCAGATAATCAAATGGTATCCGGCACTTGAACCCCGGGTCGCGTTCCGGTATAGTATAAATGATAATAGCTCATTAAAAGTAAGCTACAACCGAATAAATCAGTTTATCAACCTTATTTCGAATACAACGGTTATGACGCCCACCGATGTATGGAAATTAAGCAGTCCTAACCTTAAACCACTCACCTGTGACCAGTATGCCTTAGGGTACTTCAGAAATTTCAATAAGAATGTGTTGGAAGCATCTGTTGAATTGTATTACAAGACCTTGAAAAATGTTATCGAATACAAAAATGGAGCAAAAATTCTTTTAAATGAATTTTTAGAAACAGACTTGCTGGATGCTTCAGGATATAACTATGGAATCGAGTTTTACCTAAAGAAAAATACAGGAAGGCTCACGGGATGGGCAAGCTATACATTTTCGAAAACAATGAGGCATACCACTAGTTCATCGGTATTGGAACAAATCAATGGCAATCAATATTACCCATCGCCATCAGATAAACCAAACAACCTGATATTAGTTGGAAACTATCATATCTCCCGGAGATGGCGTTTTTCGGGGTTGTTTACCTATAACACCGGCCGCCCGATAACTTTGCCAGAATTGAAATACCAATTTGATGGTAATCAGTTAATCTATTACTCCGATCGCAATAAGTACCGATTGCCCGATTATCACAGGTTGGATATTTCGATAACTCTGGACGAAAGTTTGCGATTGAAGAAAAAATGGAAAGGTAGTTGGACTCTTTCAATTGTCAACCTTTATGGACGAAAGAATGCCTACTCTGTTTATTATAAAAAAGAAACTCCGTCGGCATTGAACCACTACCAGATGTTCAGCCTATACAAAATGTATATCATTGGTATACCTCTTCCTACAATTACCTACAACTTTATTTTTTAATGGATTATCTGAAACTTATGAAAAAAACCATAATTATATTAACAGCAATATTAGGAATGTTAACGTGTTGCAAAAAAATATATAATCCGGCAATTAATAATCAACTTGAAGCTTTGGTTGTTGACGGTTTAATAACCAATACTAATGGACCATATTCAGTGCGGCTTTCGAAAGCCGTACCTTACGACTCTGCCGCTGGAAGATTGCCTGCCATTGGAGCTTTGGTAACTATTAATGACAATAATCAAAACAGCTATCAACTCAATGAAGGCAGGGCTGGAGTTTACAACTCAGATAAGAACTTTGTTGGTTTATCAGGCTCTATATATACATTGCATATCCAAACAAGTCAAGGCGATATCTACGAATCATCCCCTCAATTGTTGCCTCCGCCCCCATCATTTGATAGCATTCATGGTTTTATTTCAGCTAAAGAAATCTTAATAGAAACATCAGGCAACGGGTACTTAGTTTCATACATCAATGGAGTAAATGTGTTGCTCGATTTAAACAAACAAAGCTCTGAATTATTGCCATTATCCCGTTTTAAATCGTCGTTAATCATTGAATACACTTACTCCGAACAATTAAAAGGCCCTCCACCCCCTCTTCCAAAGACATTTTATTTTTGGAACACCTTTAGTTTAGACAACAACGAAAATATTACCGGATCAAAATATAATACAAATAATGCTTCAATAAAAAATCAGTCAGTTTGTTTTTTTTCAACATCAAAACAGAGCTACAATATTGGAGACACCTCATCAATTAAACATTTCATCTTAACATTTAAACAATACAATCTAAATAGCGACACATATAATTATTACAAAGGGGTGAATGGCCAACTTGCATCTGAAGGTAGGTTATTTGATCCAATAGCCTCTCAACTAAATGGAAATATTAAATGCATCAACGATTCAAGAAAACTGGTTCTGGGCCTTTTTGAAGCATCTTCAATACAAACAGTGACTTATATAGTCCAACCTAATGAATTTGCAAAGTCTGCAATTTTTAAGAAAATTAATAATCTTGGACCGATACCCGGTTCGGGAGTTACAATTGATAGTATACCTTATTTTTGGGTTAATTAACACTATTGCTATGAATATTAGAGATTTAATACTTGGACTAATTCTGGTTTTATTTATTGCATTTGAACCAATTAGCGGGCATGGCTTAACACCCTCAAATAATGCTATTTCAAATGAATTAACTTACATACATACTGATAGGGATGTTTATATTGCTGGGGAAACGATGTTTTTTAAGCTTTATGTGCTAGATGGACCATCTCAAAAACTTTCTGACAAAAGCAAAATTGCCTACTTGCTGCTTCGAAATGAAACCGCAAGTTCAATTTTAAAAGTTCGTTTAAAAGTTAAAAATGGCATCGCCTATGGTAGCATCTTTCTACCCGATACACTTAGCACAGGCTCCTATGAGATTGTTTCGTATACTAATTGGATGAAAAATTTCGGGGAAAAAACTTTCTTTAAAAAGGAAATAATTATTGCAAACCGATTTGACAAAGAGCTTAATTTACACACAAACAAAAGCTTAACTACTGACTCTAATGAAACAACGAACCTTACGAAGCCAGTTGAAATTTCATTATTTACTGAAAAACAAACCTATCGTCAAAGAGAAAAAGTGTCTGTAACGCTTGGCAATAATAAATTAGATAAAATGCAACATGCCAGCCTTTCTGTTTCGGTTTATGAAGAAACGCCCGGAATTTCTAATGATTACACATTCAGCAAATATCTATTTTTAAGCAAACCAATTAATACTGATAATCAGAAACCAATATCGCATGCGTATTTTCCCGAAACCAAAGGAGAAATCTTACAAGGAAAGGTAATTGACGTTAATACAAAAAAAACTGTCGCCGATGTCTGTGTGCTTTTATCAAGCCCGGATACTATTGTAAATCTGCAATATGCATATACAAACAACAAAGGGAAATTTCAATTTCAGCTAAATGATTATTACAATGGTAAAGAACTAATTTTCAGCATAAAAGATGCGCCAACAACCAAAACTTTGAAGATTGAAATTGAAGATGAATTTAATTTGAAGGCTTTGTTTAAAGCAGGGCGGTTTACCGAAAATCCCGAGTTAAAAAACTATATCCTTAAAAGTCAAGATATTGTTTATATAAATAAAACTTATCCATTTAAAGTAGTGGAAGAATTAAACAAACCTTTAATTACTAACTATATATGCCCGAAAGTATATAATAAACCAATCCAATCAGTCTATCCTGTTGATTTTGTTTCGCTCCCCGATTTTACGGAAATAGCCAGAGAAATACTACCCACGGTAAAGGTTCGGAAACACAATAATACCTATGTTGCTGATGTTATAGATTCAGAAAACCGTATTTTTTTCAATAAAAAACCAGCTTTATTCCTTGATGGCGTACTTATTGACGATATAAATCAGATTATTATGTTTGGTACGGATAAAATAAATAAAATAGATGTACTTAGTACTGAAAGGATATACGGTGATCTTAAATTTCCAGGAATAATTGCCGTATTCAGTAAAAGTATGGAAATTAAAAATATTAATCCAAATCAAACCTCAATCCGGTTTATGAATAATACTTACCACCCATATTCCATATTTAATGAGAATGATAAAAAAAATTCAAAACCAAGCTTATCGCCGGATTTTCGTCAGTTATTGTACTGGAATCCGAATTTTGAAATAAATAGTACACAAAGCTCCAATTTTGAGTTTTATACATCAGATCATATTGGAAATTATATTATTAAAATTGAAGGAATTACGTCGGATGGTATTCCTATTAGTTCTTCCACTAAAATTCAAGTTCTTAACCAGATTAATTTTTCCCAACGATGAAAATAGTGATGTTTTTAATGCTTTTATTAACAAGCAATTCAATACTATATAGCCAGGAAAGCTTTTCCGACCAACTCGTTTTAGATTCAATTTTTGAACCAAAACTTACCGGAGAGGCTTATATTGCTAAAGCGGGAATGATTGGTCGTCAGTTTTTTAATGATGAGTGGGCAGAAAGTGATATTAAACTTACAACAGGCGAAAAGGTTTCTAATAAATTATTGAAGTACAATGGCTATTTGGATGAAATTGTATGGCTCACACCCGAAAATTTCAAACAAGTAAAACTTGATAAATATGCTATTGATGAGTTTGTGTTAAAAAATTATTTTGGAAATTCGTTACGCTTCAAACGTATAAATATAAAACAAATGTTTATAAGCGATTCTACCGATATTTTTGCAGAAGTAGTAATAGAAAGCAATGTATCGTTGTATATTTTCAGAAAAATTGGAATTGCAGGTACAATTACTAAAGATAGTAAAGGAGGGTTCTATAGCTTCGATCAGCTTGAGTCAGCGCCAGTATATTATTTAAAACTTACAAATAGTGGCTATGCAAATTTACAACGATTAAACCGCAGATCTCTTTTACACCTGTTTCCTGAGCAAAAAACGGCTATAAAAAAACTTCTTCGTCAAAACCATCAGCAACTTAAAACAGAATCGGACCTTGTAGAAGTTGTTAATCTGCTTAATAAATCAATTTTCAACTAAGCTTGAACTTCTTCAAAATTTTCAACATGTTTCGCAGATTGATACCCTTCATCTATTTCAACATAATATTTCTTTTGCACCAGCGACATTGAAACAACCTCGGAAATGTCCAATACAGGAATGGGCGACAACTGGGCAAAAGTCTTTTTACACATGGGACATCCTGTAACCATTATATCAGGATTATTTTCGGTAAGCAGGTTAATTGCTTCACAAGTGATCTTTTTCCTATCGGTATTATTTATTTTTATATTACCCAAGCTTCCACCGCAACATAACCCTTGCCGGGCCTCCTGCGAAATAGACTGAAAATTAAGTGAATACGCTAATAACTCCCTCGGCTGATTATAAATACCCGATCCTCGTCCTAATTCGCAAGGATCGTGATAAACTGCTTTTTCATGTTGCGAGGTAATTTCGATTTTCCCATCTTCTACCAAACGCAACAAATATTCACTGTGATGCAGCACTTCAATACCCAGATCATATTCTTCGTTAAATACCTTGTAGCAAATTGGACATGACGTAACAAATGTTTTTGCACCGCTTGCGACAATCATTGCTTTATTTTTCGCTATCAATTCTCGAGCCTGTGCCTCCTTACCGACAAGCATCATTGGACGGCCACAACAAATACCCGAAACCTCATCCATAAACCAAAAACTTTCCCCTGAAGCCTTCAACAGAGTAACCATCGATTTTATTATAGACGGCTGCAGATGAGTCATGCATCCTGCAAAAAATATGACATCGGCCTTTTTCACACCTAAATCAGGAATATAACTGAACGTATTCTCCTTTTGAATAAATTGTTGATTTCTGCTGGCCTGACGAATAGAGGCAATATCGATTCCAACCGGACAAATAGCATCGCAACGCCCACACATCAAGCAATTCAACGACTTCTCACTACTAACATTATTGTTTCGAACGGATTGTATAAAATATACTGACTGAACATCTTTGATATCAGCACAAGTCAGCTGACATTGGTCAATACATAACCCACAACGTGAGCAAGAATTTACCTCAACATTTGTGAATGTCGAGAATTCCTTTTTTTCAGACACCCCATAATTCCGTAGGAAAATCAAAACGATTTCGGTTGGGATGTGCATATATCTCGAATAGGGTAACGAAACAAAAAACAATCCCAAGGCAAACGAATACGCCCACCATGCAGGATAGGCAAGATATTGCGTTGGTAAAAAAGTTCCAAAAAAAGTTCCGGCGCTGCCAGTAAGAAAATGACCGCCCCCAAAATTCGCAGAAGTAAAACTTTCGGCCAGAAATCGAAAGGGGAAGATGACCCAAAGGGCAGTTAACGCCAGCTTATCGCCTAGTTTCAGAACTGTAGTCTTCTTCATTCCGAAAAAACGCGAGTACATCCGTTTGGTCCAAGCTAATAAAACACCGCTCAAAACAGCTAACAATGTAATATCCATTAGTAAAGCAAAAAACCGTTCGTATACAAACGTCTCAGGATGAGGATTAAAATATCTGAAAAATATGGGAATATAAGGAGGGCTTAAATGACCATGATAGAAAATACGGCATTCCCAGTTACCGAAAAGGATAAGTAAAAACCATCCGAAAGCCAGACTCATGTGCATATACCCAAGCAATAGGTTAACTTTAAACACTTTACGGTGTATGAGACTTTCTAGAAATACTTCTTTTACGGCATAAATTGACTTCATAGAAAAAAGCCCACTTCTGACTTTTTTTCTTTCATTCTCTGGCAAATTCTTTATCCATCTGGCATAAGTTACCAAAAGAACGATCATCAAATAGATGAGCCCAATGGCAAAAGGAATTACAAACCAGTCAAATTGATACATATGTTTAAAATCGTTAATGGTTATTGGTTACTGGTTATTGGTTTCGCACTCTTACTACCTTCTACTTTATATTTACTACTTATATCTTGTATACTGTAAATCAACCCCCTGGTGTTTACTCCCATTGGGCAAACTAACTGACATTTACCGCAAAGCATGCATTTATCGATGTTTTGAATTACTGAAAGGTTATCACCACGACGGAGCAAAAGGATGAATTTACGAAGACTGAAATCAGTAAATTGCCCTGCTGTGCAGGTTGCTGCGCATGTTCCACAACTGATGCAAGCATCAACTGAAGGTTCTGCCTTTTTTACTTCCAAATACATTTTTCTTGAAAGTTTATCGTAATCAATCTGCCTGTCGCAACTAATAGTATATCCAAAATCTTTTGCCATATTATAGGGTCTTAGATTTTTGGTTTAGATATTCTGATATTTGAATTGCAGCTGCACGAGCGTCGTTAATAGTATTCTCAATTGTTTTAGGTCCCGTGCAGGCTCCGGCAACGAAAATCCCAGGAACCGAACTTTTTGTGGATTCATAGTGCGTATCGGCAATGCTATAGAATCCATCATCCTCAATCTTAAGATTTAATAATTCTTTTATTTTTTTTGTTTTTGCAGAAGCAATCATCCCCACCATTAATATTACCTTATCGACATTCATTTTTAACGGTTTGCCAAGAAGAGTATCCTCGGCTTTCAACATAACGGAACCATCAGGATTTTCAAATGCTTCCGATAAACGACCGCGAATAAACTGGATACCATGTTTAACCTGAGCCTCACGATAAATATCTTCGAACTTACGCCCGAACATTCGTAAATCCATATAGAAACAAAAAACTTCGGAATCGGGCAAATGCTCTTTAATTTCAATCGCCTGCTTAACGGCTGTAATACAACAAACCTGGGAACAATAGGTGTGGCCGGCCTTTTCGTCGCGAGATCCCACGCAATGGATAATCCCAATGCGCTTGGGAACGCCACCTGAAGTTGTTTTTAGCTCACCCTTATCTCGAAAGATTTGCTCCAGATCGGCCGAAGTAATCACATGATCATAAATTCCATAACCATATTCTTCTTTTTTCTGAGCGTCAAAAACATCAAACCCTGTTGAAACAAGTATTGCATCAGTTTTTAAGTCGGTTCCATCACTAAGGCCTACAACAAAGTGCTGCTTATTTTTTATTACGGATAGAACTTCGGTATTTAAATGTTTATGAATACCGTGATGAATTTGCGATTTTAGTTTATACAGTAAATCAGAAGCATTAGAGTTATCAGGAGAAAGTGAATGCCACCGGTTAAGTTTGCCTCCCAATTTATCAGACTGCTCTACGATTGAGACTGCATAGCCCAATTGAGAAAGCCTTACCGATGTTTCCATGCCTGCAACTCCGCCGCCTATAACTAATACATGTTTCATTAAAAATATTATTCGTTGTTCGCTATCGGAATTTTATAGATCGTAAATCTAAAATTAATACACCTTTAATACCGAAGGTTTTTCTGGTTTTCCAATGTTTTCACCTTGAGGACCTAAATATTTTTGGTCTAAATCATAGGGTATCCCAATTTTATCAAGCAAAGGCTCTAAGGCTACCTGATGAGTTTGCAAACCCAAATCCCAAGGGTTGTAACCAAGCACTATACCAGTAAGTTCTTCGTACGTAAGTACCGGAATTCCATGTCCGTTTTCACCATAGGTTATCCCCTCCATCTCGCTAATAGTATATTGCCAACGATCAAGAAAATAAGGACAACCAGGGCAATTTGTAAGAATAAAATCCGGTTTGTATGGTGTCATCGATTCAAATTTCTTTCTAGAGCTGGCTATGGAAAATCCGCGGTTGGCTTTTACAATGTATTGTCGGAAGCCAAACCCGCAGCAATGACGCCGTTCGGGGTAGTCCACCACTTCGCCCCCAAAGGCTTCTATCATCCCTACCAACACATAAGGATACTCAGCCCCTCCTACTCCTTTGTGGGGAAACATTTTTGAATAATGGCAACCTATGTGTTCTACAACTTTCAAAGGTTGGCCAGTATGCCGGTTAATTAATTTGTATTTGCTTTTAGCAGCTATTTCGTTGCGAAATTTATAGATTATATCGCTGGCATGAGCAAGGCTTTTCGGTTTTTCAAACTCCCGTTTGGTGGCTTTCCATAACATTTCTCTTGCTTTTTGTTCCATTTCGGGAAAATGTTCCCACATATCAAGAACTTCAGTATATAAGCCAAAAGAGGTAATGCAGGATGCAACATAATTCAGGTATCCCGATTCTGTCATCAGCGAAAATTGACGGGCAATTACCGTCATGGTTGTTTCGATAGTAACCAGATCGGAATGATAAACGATTCCGGTGCAGGTTGTATGACGAGGATCTTCGTGAATAGTTTTACCTAATTCTTCGCGCAAAACACTCAAAAAAGTAGTTTCAGATGCAGGAAAGAAATTTTGACGAATACAACTCCTGGCATAAAAATAATTGTCAGAAGCTATTTCCTTCTGATATTCTTTCCAAAGAATTTTTTTTCCTTCTAGTTTCATTGTTTCGTTAACTAGTTTTTGTTGATTATATATCGTAAATAAATCATCAAAAATTATTTTTGGTGTTCGCCGTTGTTTGTGGTAAAGATATAATCGAAATATTCGTTGTTGTGTGTTTCATCAAAACCCATCCCCATCTCTTGAGCTTTTTTACGAGAACATTCTTCAATGTTTTCAAACCGATCGAGTCCACCTGTAACTTCAAAAATCTTATAAATTTCATCGAGAGCATCCTGTGGAATGCGTCGTAGGACGCCATTTCCTTCGCCCTGATAATTGGCTCCAAGACGTTTCATCACCATATGAAGATTGGCATGTTCCCAATCCCAAATGGGGCCTTGTTCAGGAAAATTTGTGGTGGTAATTGCTTCGGGATACATACAATAACCGTGTTTAAGAGACCACTCGCCAACTGTGCGCTTTAGCACCAACTGCTGTCGACCTTTTTCCGACTCGGTAAAACACCCTAATTCCTGGGAAACAGCCCTCAGAGCCATAATAATTAACCCGGGCGTATTGCTGCGTGGGCAACGAGTTTTACAGCTCATGCACTCGCCGCAATACCAAATGGCTTCCCCTTTCAGCAGTTCTTCGATTTTTTCTTCGTTTCCACTTTGCACATCAACCATAATCTGACGTGGATCGTAGTTATAAAATTCTGCAGCCGGACATATGGCAGTGCATGTACCACAATTGATACAAGCATTCATTCCTTCCTCAAAACGAATGTCTTCTTTGAGTTTATCTAAAATTTTTCCCATTGAAAGGATTTGTAGCAACAAAAATAAGACAAACCTTAGCAAGAAAAAATTAGTGATTAATCGTAATTTACGGTAAGTATTTGTAGGGTGGTATTTTTACTACCTTAACTAATTTTAAGGATATAAAAGAGCAAACTTAATTCATTGGCATGGGCTTAAGCCGATGGCAATGAAGCAGACTCAATTTTGGAATTTTGGAATTTTTATTGCTTTATAAACTTTGCCTTAGCTTCTGTTTTATTAGTTCTAATGATAATCAGATATATCCCTGATAGGTCAATTACCGGAATTAGGTTTAATAACATTAGAATAATACCAATTTACATAATTTTGTCGCCCACCATTTTTATCCTCGATGTTGGAAGGCTATCGGGATAGTTTTTACAGATGTATTCAATCATTTTCTCGCGAATTAAAACTCTTAGATCCCATGATTTTGAAGAATCCGAAGCTGAAACTAATATCCTTACTTCAACAGTTTTCTCTGTTGCATTCGTAACCTGTAGGTTGCTCACTGCGCCATCCCATTGGTCAGTTCCCTGTAATATTTTATTAAGTTCCGCCCGTAATACATCAAATGGAACGCTATAATCGACATATAATAATACCGTTCCAAGAATATTGGATGTCACACGTGTCCAGTTTTGAAAGGGTTTTTCGATAAAATAGGTGATCGGTAAAATTAATCGCCGGTTATCCCATATTTTTAAAACCACATAAGTAAGCGTAATTTCTTCGATTCTTCCCCATTCACCTTCTACAACAACCACATCATCAATTCGGAAAGGCTGACTTATAGCAATTTGAAAACCGGCAAAAACATTGGCAATACTTTTTTGTGCTGCAAAACCAACGATAATACCCATAACACCGGCAGAAGCCAGCAAACTTATCCCAACTTGGCGTACTTTGTCGAAAGTCATTAATATGGCTGCTGTAGCTAAAACTATTATAATCAATACAATAATTTGTTCGATGATTCTAAACTGGGTGTACATCTGTCGGGCTTGAAGGTTGTCTTTGCTATCGATATCGTAACGCCTCATCATAACTGCACGTGCAAGATCTACCACCTTGATAAGAATCCAACCCAGTGTGATGATCAGGAAGATAGTAATTGAGTGATGAAATAAGTTTTGAAGTGGGATATCGAAATTTAAGAACGGTTCAGCGACAAAAAATGTAATAAATATGACGATAAATAAGGCGGGCATTTTAAATTTTTCGCTATACGCCAAACCTTGTTTACTAAACGATCTCAATATCAACTTAAGGATCTTAAAAAGAACAACACTGACAAACACCACCACCAAAATGGTTATAAGAAGCCAGGCCAATGGACCCAGTTTGTTATTGCCTAAAAACTCAAATAAAGTAACGTTTAACATATTAATGAAAATAAGGATGAACCTTGTTATATAAAAGCCTGTTTTACAAAAATACAACTTAAAAAGTTATCAAACCAGACAAGTTATGCCGCACTTGATGGAGTGGTCCTTCTATTGAAACAATCTGGTTTTTCCATAGCCCTGCGAAAACTCATGAAGGTTAAATAAAAGAGAGGCAGTTTTGGTTGTCCAAAACGCCTCTCTTTTTCAATGTATTATGAAAATAAAAACCTTATTTCTTCACAAACTTACTATGCACCTCGGTTTTATCTGTTTTGATATTAATCAGATATATTCCCGAAGGCAAATCGTTAACCGATATCTCATTATCGTCCAATACAAAAACGTTTTCCTTCATTCGTTTTCCATCGATAGTATAGATGGACACCTTTGACTTTTCCGGAAGATTTCCAATATGAAGAACATCAGATGCCGGATTGGGGAAAATGGTAACTCCAGCCTCAGACAAATCGTTAATACCGGTCCCAATGCTATAGAACGCATTGGAAGCTAATACTGTTCCTGCAAAACTATTTTCAGTTGCTTTCACTCGCACTTTTACAATGCCGATACCTAAAGTAATATTGCCTACTGAGACTGGTTTAACAGTGCAATCACTCCATACGACTCCATTGGTTAATGAATATTCATAATCAGAAGCATTTACAAATAATGGATTATTTGCCCAGTTGAAGGTATTTAAAAAATCCTCAACAACAGGTTCCGCAGGTGCTTCGGGTCGCATTGGAACCAATAATGCTTGAGTGGCTGAAGCAAAAAAACTACCACTTGCCTTATACCTTAGATATAGGTTCTTACCCGGAGTTACTTTTAAATCGGGACTCAGACTTCCTGTGGCTCCACTCATATCGGCATTGTTGGAAAATTCAACGGTTGAGGACACCGTCTGTGCTAGTATTTCATTGATAAAATCGATCGTGAAGTTGGGGGCCGATAGCCTGGCTTCCGGACTTAGTATTTGAATAACCGATGCAAACGAAGTAGATGTTGCACACTTTCTTATATACAATTCTTGATCAGGTATTACCTGAATTTTTGCATTAGCACCGGTTGTGGCACCGGACATATCAGCATTTGAAGAGTATTCTGTTGTGGCGTACGATACCTCTTTGGTAGTTTCGTTTACATAATCGATCGTAAATATCGGCGTGGCAGGGCGATTAGGAATTGCCAACGTTTGAATATACGATGCCAACGTTGAAGATGTTGCTTTTATTCTAACATACAATGTTGTACCAGAAGTAATTGGAATAGGACTATCCGTTCCAATTGAGGTACTACTAAATGAATAATCAGACGAATATTCGACTGAAAAAGGTGCATTTTGCGTGGTTGTAACGGCTAAATAATTAATGGTATATCCCGGAGCTGCGGATCGTACAGGAATATTGGCGACTTTGCGATTAATGGTGCTATTGCCATTTTGTTGCACCCAAACATCGAAGCCTCCGGCTTTAAAATCAACATTTGTATGACCTGAAGCACAACGACTCCATGTTCCATCTATGCCATTCGTACTGTTAAAACTGTAAACCAGGCTGGTAGTTGTATTTGTGATTTGTGATTCACCAAAATCAATACCAACCTTGGTTAAATCGGAGATTGAAAACGAACCCTCCATAGCAAATGCACCGCCAAGCAAACCGGCATCAATCGCCTGAATACTCCATTTATAATTTCCAGCGGGAAGACCTTTCAGGTTATATCCATAATTACCAAATACTGTAGAGGATTGAATTTCTCCTATTCGGGCAACAAGCCTACGGCCGTTCATTGCATTACTTCCAGTCAGCGATTCACTGGATTTGGCATAACCCGTCGTAGATGTTTCGTAAACATAAAAACTATATGTAAGTCCCTTTGCTGCAGTTTTATCGTCTGAAGGCCTGCTCCAACTAAAAGAAACGTTATTCCCTTTTAGACTATATGACAGGCTTGTTGGGACTCCCGGTTCGACATTAGAAATAGCTCCATTGTTTCTAAATATTTTGGCTATTCTTCCTGAAACTGAAATACCACTTAGAAATAAATCCAGATCCCCATCATTATCGAAATCGCCAAAAGCAACAGAGCCAACCTGAACTCCGGGGAACGAAATTACAGCTGATGGTGTGTATGTTTTATTCCCATTGTTATGATATACCAACGTATAATAATCGGCATCGCTAACTGTGCCAGAAACAATCAGGTCGCGATATCCATCATTGTCATAATCCGCAATGCTGACAGCCGACTTAAAAAGGCCTTTAAATGTTTGGGCTAATTCTGTAAAGGTTCCATTCCCATTATTGTCATAAATTTTGGTATAAACATCAGCACCACCTCCGGTAAGCACAATATCCATATCGCCATCATTATCCATATCCGCCCAGGCAACGGAGCAATTAGCTACTCCCTGAAGCACAATACCGGTTTGTTCGGTAAAGGTGAAGTTTCCATCGTTTTTGAATACCTTGGTAATTTCGGTGGATGCATCGGAGTCTAGACCAGCCAACAGTATATCTAAATCTCCATCATTATCATAATCTCCACAAGCGACAGAACTATAGTTCGATACCGTTGGTAAGGTGATGGTTTGGAGGGTAAATGTTCCGTTGTGGTTATTTTTGTAGATTTTAGTACCTCCCGAACCTGTTAAAATAACGTCTTTATACCCATCATTATCCAATTCGACCCAAAGGCATTTTCCCATAAACACATCTGCCAAACTGGCTTTTTCTGCAAAGGTTCCATCGCCTTTGTTTTCGAATACTTTTGAATTCAATGTGGATGCAATAAGCAAATCCAAATCACCGTCATTGTCAAAATCGCCCCAAGCAACATCATAAACGGTATTAACCGCAAATGTATTGCTTGTTTTAGAAAAGGTATTGTCGCCATTATTTTTATAAAGCTCAACAATGGAGGCAGATCCTGTATATCCGGCAATGATCACATCGAGGTTGCCATCGTTATCGTAATCGCCCCAGGCTTGAGTGCTTCCCGAAACACCTGTAAGAGCAATTTGAGTTTGCTCGGAAAAGGGAGGTAAATATTGGGCCGGATTGCCGGCTCCTGTGGCTGTAGAATAAACTTCGGCAAGGGGTGAGCCACTGTACTCAATGACCTGGAACCTATACTCGGTATTCGCTTTTAGATTAGTAATGGTGGCTGTATCCAGATCTCCATTATAAACACAAAACCAACCAGAAGTGCCTACTTGTGTAACCGAAGTGTCATATGCCTTGTTTGCAGCATAGGTGGTATTGTTTGTAAGAGTTACAGCGCCTGCTCCGTTTTCTTTTACAAACACTGCACATTTATCGCCATTCCCGCGAGTCCACGAACATTTTACTGATACTAAGGTATTGGAGGCAATATTTACTGCCGAAGCCTGGTTGTTGGCGGTATAGGTAAATGATTGCTCGCTGGCATAAGATCCTCCTGCAAAACTATTATCGATGGCCTGCACACTCCAGTAATAAGTTCCTTTTTTTAGGTTATGAAGAATACATGAAGTATTCAATTGAGAATTTCCATATCCTGCTATTCTTCTGTATCCGTTTGCGGAGTTTGCCATAGGCGACACAATATTGCTACCCCCGGGGGTCGATCCTACCCTGACATTATAAGACAATGCTTTGGTTGCATCGGTAATTACCGGGTCCCATTTTAAAACAGCATCGCTATTCACCGTTGATTCCAAACTTTGAGGAACTAATGGTAGGATATTCGGCACCGATATGCCGTTAAGGTATACTTTGGTAATGTAAGTGCCCTCTGAAGTATATCCCGACAGCAATAAGTCCAAATCACCATCTCCATCATAATCGCCCCATGCCGATGAACCATAATTAACCCCTTTAATGACTAAAGATGGCTGTTCTGAAAAAGTACTATCGCCATTGTTTTTATAAATTCGGGTAACTTTAGAATACAAATTATTTCCCGAAATCTGAAGATCAAGATTGCCGTCATTATCATAATCGGCCCATGAAACACAGCTTTCAGTAACTCCAGCCAATACAATTGCAGTCTGTTCTTTAAATGTATTATCCCGGTTATTGCTGTAAATTTTAGAAATTAACTTTGAGCCGGCATTTCCAGTAATTACAAAATCCAAATATCCGTCATTATTAAAATCTCCCCACTTTGAACAACCGTAAGTAACACCATCAATTGCTATACCGGTTTGTTCAGTAAAATTATTATTACCTATATTTTGATAGATTTTCGAAATCTTTTTGTTTGAATTTGTAAGCCCTGCAAGAAGTAAATCCTGATCGCCATCGTTATCATAATCGCCCCACGAAGCAGAAGCATTAGTAACTCCCTCAATCTTTATACTTGTTTGCTCGTTAAAGGTATTATTTCCATTATTGCGATATAATTTTGCTACGTTGCCTGAACCAGTACTCCCGACTAAAAAAATATCCAACCAGCCATCGCCATCGTAATCAACCCAATTAACACTGCCAAGATTAACTCCGGTTAATTTTATATCGGTTTGTTCGGTAAATGTGCCATCACCATTATTTTTATATACTTTTGAAACCCGGGTAGGAGCAGTGGTAGACCCGGCAAGCAGAATATCAAGATATCCATCGTTGTTATAATCGCCCCAATCGGCAGATCCAAAAACTCCTGTAAGCGAGGTTAGCAAGGTAAACGAATTGCTACCATTATTCCTGTAAATTTGCGTTAAAGGATTACTACCATTGTACCCGGTGAGTATAAAATCCAGATCTTCGTCGTTATCAAAATCACCCCATTTTATCGAACCTTGATTTACTCCAGGTAGCGATATGGTTGTTTGTTCATCAAATAAACTGGTTAATTGCACTATCTGTGCAGATGGCATATCGACTGTTGAATATTGCTCTGCCCCCGCTGCCCCTGTATACTGCAACACATGAAAAGCATAGCTGGTAAGTGTCTTTAAACTGGTAATAATTGCCGTATTGGAAGGTCCATTGTACACACAATACCAACCTGAAGAGCCAATTGGTGTGCCTGATCCGTAATTTGCACTTGCCGTATAGGTTATATTATTGACAGGAGATGCTTTGCCTGAACCATTTTCTTTGGCAAATACTACGCAATTTGTATTTAAATCGCCTTTCCAGTTCAATGTCAGTGACGTTGAGCCAATACCAGATGCTGTCAGGATTCGGGCCTGATAAGGAGGAACTGAAATTGTAAGCTGAGGAACCGAAACATCAACTTTGTATTTCGCGTCGATATTGTAGTTACTTACCGGGAATATTTTCATGTATAGGGTGGTATTCCCAATAGAATCAATCCACCCTTTAAATTGTTGTTTTCCAGAATCAACATAAACGGCCCCTGATCCATCCTTCAAATCTAAATTCTGCAATACTTCTGTTCCATTTACCGGGTTTGTAATATCAGCAAAACTCAAATTTGATACTTTGATTAAATATCGTGAAGGAAGATTTGTACCACTAGCATCCGTCCATTGTACTTTTGCACTACCTGATACTATGGATGAAAATTTGGTTACATGATTATCAGAAACAGGATTTATTAACGCATCAAACCTATATATTTGGCCGGTCGCTGGTTTAGTGGTAATTAATGATTCCAAAGACGAATTGAGGACAGGACTTGTTCCTGAATTTGTTAGAGAAAAATATTTACCATTATCATACGACAAACCGATATAGGCTGAGGGGTTACTTAATATACCTGATTCCTGACGATAGATATATTCAATCTGGTTGGTTGTTTCATGCAATTTCAACTGAAACGAAATTCCCGATTGACTTGCATTTCTATTCCATTTCCAGTTTAACCATTCTACAGTAAGCACTCTATTGGGTGCTGTCCCTTCGGTTTTATAACTAGCTTGTCCTCCAATTCCCGAATGACTATCGCCCAAAGGCATAATTGCATTACGAACAAAACTTAAGGAGGGATCGCCTCCATACGTAGTGAGAATATTCAAACCAATGTATCCATATGAATATGCCCTGAAGGAAGTATATTCTTTCCCGTTATATTTAAAAATAAAACCAATATTTATTAAATCAGTACTCGCATCTGGAGATTGAATTGCTGGTAATACTGTTCCTCCGGTTAACGGCGTAAAAGTACCCGATAAGCTGGTTAGGGAACACTGGCCTTGTGCGTACGAAAATGAAAATAGTAAAGCAGCTAGGAAAACTATTAATGTTCTTCCTTTCTTACATAATGTGTTTTTGGATCGGAAATTATTTAATGGTCGTTGGTTAAATTTTAGCATAATCTATCAGAGTTTTTGTTAGCCGAAAAGTACGGCATTGTTGTAGCAAGAATAACAGCCTTTTATACGCTATAGCAAATACAAAGTTACTACTTTGGCAAAAAAAATTGTTTTTAAATATCTATTAATTTATTCCGTATCGCATACATTACCAAATGGGCAGTGTTTTTCGAGTTTGTTTTGTCGAGCAGATTGGCACGGTGTTTATCAACGGTGCGTTTACTAATGTGAAGCGTTTCGGCAATCTCCTGATTGGAATAACCAATACAAATTTCTTTCAGTACTTCGAGCTCGCGATCGGAAAGGTTCTCAACTAATTCCTGATTTATTTGAGTTGTTCTAATGTTTTTCACCACGTTGTACAATAATTCCTGAGAGAAATATTTTCCACCGCTATGCACCGAGGTAATGGCTGTTTTCACTTCACTGATGTCAGAGTTTTTTAACATAAAGCCGCTAACTCCAGCTTCAATCATTTTATAATAATATTCCTCCTCGCCATACATCGAAAGGCAGATCACCTTCAGCCCTGGAAATTTTTCGAGCGCTTTGGTGGTGGCCTGAATGCCGTCCATTTCGGGCATATCAATATCCATAAGAACAATATCGGGAGTTGTTTTATCTAGCAATTCCAAAAACTCAATCCCGTTGGATGCTTCTGCCATCACGTTAAAATTACCAGCATTGGTAAGCAACAATTTCATACCATTTCGAAAAAGACTGTGATCGTCCACGATGATGATGTTTATGAGAGACATACTTAGATTTTAGATTTCAATCAATTCATACTACTTTATACCTTATACTTTGTAGATTCTACTTTCTACTTTCTCACTATATTTTCACCCGAATAAGCACTTTCGTTCCACTTTCTCTGGTACTTTCCACATCCATTTTTCCTTTTACAGAGTTTACTCTGGACAACATATTAGGATAGCCCATTCCGTGCGTTGTTGGGTTATCAATAACAATCTCATTCACATCAAAACCAATACCGTCGTCGGAATATGAGAAGAGAATAGTTTTATGCTGACAATTGAGATTAATTTCTACATTCCTCGCATTAGCATGTTTCATCGTATTGTTGATGAGCTCACAGGCAACACGATATAGCACCACTTCTACATTTTCTTCGAAACGACGGTTAAAGCCATTGGAATCGAATTGAATATGAACTACTTTATTATCAATTTTATTCGAGAAATCCTTTATAGCGCTGGCCAATCCAAAATTATTAAGAATATGCGGGCTCAGATTGTTCGAAATCTCTTTAATACTTTTTATCGATTCATCAATTACATGAGCCGTGTTTGCAATGATCTCCTTACGTGAAGGATCGCTATCCATGAGTGATAGCGTTGATACCGACATTTTAACAGTTGAGAGCAATGGACCCAAGCCATCATGCAGGTCCTTGGCAAACCGCTTGCGTTCTTTTTCTTCCGTCTGAATGATGGCATTCAAAACCCTGTTTTCGGCCTCGCGCCTCGATTGTTCAACCTTCTTTATAAAGTTAAATATTTTCCGGATAAACAATACTCCAACGGTTATGCAAAGAGAAGTTGCTAAGCCCATCCAGATAAAAATCACATTCATATCAATGGGTATCTTCTCATAAAGCACGGGGATAAGCTCGAACAACCTGTTCACTGCCATGATAAGAAATCCCAGAGAGATTAGGATCCAGGAAACATTGTATTTTGTAACCTTGGTTAACCTGATAGCAGCAACTGCAGCAATAAACTGCAGAAGAATGGAAAGTACAAGTGCAATTTGAGTTACCATGGAATAAAAGTCTTAAGTTAATACAATCCGGCAAGCAGGAGCATAGATATAATGAAAAATTTACATCCCCAAAAATAGGAATATATAATAGAAATTAATGATAGTGAATCTCTATATTTGTATGACAAAATGAAAACGACATGAAAACGGAAACTTGCTTTACAGCAATTATTAAAGAAACAAAGGATGGTTGGTTTATTGGCCAGATTGAAGAAATACCGGAAGCCATGTCTCAGGGAAAGTCACTTGAAGAACTTATGGAAAATCTTTCTGATGCGTTAAATATGGTACTTGAGATGCGTCGGGAAGAAACAATTAAACAATACCACGGCGAAAAGTATTTTACCCGAAGATTGGCAGTTGTATGAAGCGAACAGAGTTTATTAAATACCTGCACGAAAATGGCTGCTCGTTATATCGCGAAGGAAGCAAGCACACTGTATTTATAAACAATAATTCCAATAAACGTGTAACTGTGCCACGGCACAACGAATTACACAACGATTTCTGCAAAGACATTTGCAAACAACTTGGAATCCCGATTATACGGAAATAATTATCTAAAATGCGCATCGATATCATCACTGTCCTGCCCGAACTCATCGAAAGTCCCCTGAATCATTCCATTGTAAAACGGGCAAAAGATAAAAACCTGGTAGAGATTGTTGTTCATAATTTACGTGATTACTCTTTGGATAAGCACAAGCGTGTGGATGATTATGCTTTTAGCGGCGATGCCGGAATGGTGATGATGATTGAACCGATATTTCGGGCAATAAACGATCTCAAGTCTCAACGCGTGTATGATGAAATAATTTACACATCGCCTGATGGAAAGATGCTGAACCAGCAACGTTCAAATTATCTGTCAACATTAAAAAATATCATCATTCTTTGTGGTCATTACAAAGGTATTGACCAGCGGGTGCGAGATAATTTAATAACTATGGAAATTTCCATTGGCGATTACGTGCTTAGCGGAGGCGAACTTGCAGCTGCGGTTATAACTGATAGCATTGTTCGCCTTATACCCGGAGCGCTAGGTGATGAAACGTCCGCGCTAACTGACTCTTTTCAGGATAACCTGCTAGCTCCGCCGGTATATACCAGGCCTGCCGAATTTAACGGCTGGAAAGTTCCCGAAATATTACTCAGCGGAAATGACGCTTTAATCGAAAAGTGGAAGTTCGAACAATCGATGGAGCGCACCAAACGCCTGCGACCCGAATTACTGGACGAATGGGGGGAT
Source organism: Bacteroidales bacterium (assembly GCA_038213375.1). Taxonomy (GTDB): domain Bacteria; phylum Bacteroidota; class Bacteroidia; order Bacteroidales; family JAAUTT01; genus JAAUTT01. The sequence continues at coordinate 81,261 of JBBQTB010000020.1, forward strand.
GACTAGCTTTTTTTTCGTACTTTTATCAAAACTTAATGAAAGCATATGTCACCCACAGTTTTATTAATAGACCCATACCGTTTTCATTTTTATTCCGATGAAAGAAACGAGCCTCCTCATATCCATGTTTCAACTTCAGATGGTGAGTGCAAATTTTGGCTTCGACCGGTGAAATTAGCCTCAAACATTAACCTACCGCCTCACATTTTAAGGAAAATTGAAAAAATAGTATATGAAAACGCCGAAACTTTAATTCAAAAATATTATGAATTTCATAGATAACAGTACTGATGTAATTGCAGAACCAATCGCGTTAAACGCTTGGGTTGAAAGGCGTATTATTTTCATCGAACTTACCGATGGAAGAATCATCGGTTTTCCGGCAAAACGTTTTAAAATCTTAAAGAACGCTACAGATGAGCAATTAAAAGAAATATCCATTCGTTTGAACGGATTTGCACTGCGATGGGAAAATATTGACGAAGATATTACCGTTAAAGGCATTCTTGCCGGAAACTTCCAGCTTCCGGAAGATTAACAGTTACCTGTGACAAATCGCCTTATAATCGCAGTACTCACAAACCTTTTTGTCTTCCACTTTTGTGAAAGATAATTCCGGATCAAATATCTCCTCCAGCAATTGTTTTAAACCATCTGTATAATCGTCTTTTACCTGATGGATGCTGTCAACAAACTCCTTCTTTCCATAAAATATGCGCGACTCAAATTTCGACCCGAAAATTTCGCGCATACCATAAATGCCGGGAACAATTGGTAAATTCTGGTAAATATCATTCTCACTCAGGATATATGCGTACATAAGAATTTGAAGCGCTTCCTTACTTTGATTCTTCCCCTCTGTATCGAATAACCCCGGAATATCAGTAAACTTGCGATTGATTGGCCCGGTTTTGTAATCGATAACCCGCACTGATTGTTGATTTTTATCTATTCGGTCAATTTTGCCCCCAATTCTTACCGAAATGTTTTTCCCATGCGAATAAATTGGAATAATGGTTTCGAATGAAGCCTCAAATTCCATTGGAGTTAATGGTGCCAGGTCGCGGTCGACTTCCAATATCCGAAAAATGTATTTTCGTAATACCTCCTTCACCACAAGACTTTTACCATGCAACTGCGGAATATCGTCAGGTTTCTTAAAAAACTCAATGGCAAAAGCTTTCAAAATTACCTCTTCAATAAAATTTTTATTGTCAATCAACCCGTTAAATGTTTCTTTCGTCATGCTGGTTTTGAGGAATTGACGATAAATTTCCTCCATTGCTTTATGCAATAACTTTCCAAACATGGAGCCTTCAATATCTTCTGTTACTTCTTCCTTTTCGTAAATTTTTGCGACATAGCGGAAATAAAAACGTAAACTGCATTCAAGATATGCATTGAGCGCTGTGGGAGTGAGAAAACGTGCATTATCGTTTTCGGCAGTGAACCTGGATAATGCTTCCATCACCTCAGCTGACTTATGGATAGAAATCTCCTTCTCATCCGAAAGCGAAATCCGAAAATTCATACTTTGTTCATTGGCCTTAAATACAGATTCGTATTTGAGCTGATAAATAAACCGACTCATCTCGCGGGCTTTGTTGCCTCCCTGGGAATTATAGAGTAGTGTAACATTTTCGGCACGTTGGATAAGGCGATAGAAATAGTAGGCATATATTGCATCCTGATGCTCGATGGTAGGCAATCCAAAGCCTTTGCGTAGGTTATATGGAATAAACGTGTTGGATGCATCACTTTTGGGCAATACACCTTCGTTAGCCGACATAAGTATGATATTCGAAAAATCGAGCGTACGAGTTTCAAGAACGCCAAGAACTTGTAATCCTGCCAATGGTTCTCCTTTGAATGGAATAGACAACGCACTGGTCATCTTACGAAGCACACGGACAAGTGTAGGAATTTCTAGCGGAATATTTTCGCTGGTTAATAAATCATTCAATCGGTTAATTGAAGTAATAAATGTAAACCAATACTCGCGGTGAAAATTTCCTCTGGGCTGATTCCCTGTATCAGTATACACTAACCGGGCAGTAGTTGCGCCTATTTCAGTAATATACTCCAATAAATCACCCGCCGATTTGCTAAAAATAAAAAGCTGCGATAAAAACTCGTGTTTGGAAACTTCTTCTTTGGTTAAAAAAACACGGTTATACTTAAGAATATATGTAAGCAACTTGTTGGCCTCAACACTACAGATCAATTGAACATAGGGATGATTGAGCAGAGCGGTTACATCCCGATGATAAAAACGGTAATCGCCATCCTTAAATTGCTTCACATTCTTCTGCATAGCAATGAGAGCTTCGAAAAAACTGTACACAGGTGTGTATCTAAAAGGGTAACCAAGGGTAACATTCACCTCGCTAACCTCGTCAGGCAGTGATGACAATACGGGAATCAGCAAAGGCTCGTCGGCAAGCACTATGGCTGTATCAGCCAGCTTGTTCTGGTCTACATTCATGTTTTGAAGTACTGTGGATATTAGTTTAGCCTGACCAATATCCGACGGAACAGCTATAATCTGAATGTTTTTAGGTGAAGTGAGTAATTTTTGAGGAGTTATAGTCCATGGTTGCGGAAACAGTTGGAGATTTTTGCGAATGAAAAACCCTGCTTCATGCCACTCGTTTTGGATGTAATAATCGTCGTAATCCCAAAAGAAATCTGCCAGTTTATTCTTTTTAAGATACAGGAAGTATTCCTTTTCGCACTCGTTTAATGCATTAAAACCAATGATGGCATAGCGTTGAAAAGCTGTTTTAACAGGTTTTCCGCTACGAACATTGTCAATTACCTGCTTACACATCATACCCTCATAAGCAAGGCCTTTCGACCTAAGTAGTTGCTGAAACCCAGTATAGACATTGAAAAGAACCGTCCAAACAGAAATAAAATCGTCTTTCAAGGGACTTGCTTCATGAAGCTTAATATTAGTCCAAAACTCGCGAATCATTTTAATTTGTTCTTCGGGTAGCGAAAACTGTTTTTCAATTTCCTTTAAATCCGAAAGGTTCTGGAAAAGCTGTTTCGGATCGGCGAGGTATTTGTCTATGTCATCGAAATCGTTAAGGAGCATTTCGCCCCAATAGTAAAATTCGTCGAATGTTTCGGTGGTTTTCTTTTCTTTAGTGTACACCTGATACAAATAAAACACCAATGTGAGCTGATCGGCTGGCTGAAGACCACTCAAATCCTTCATGAGTTCAGCAATGGTGCGAATTTGTGGCATCCAAATGGGTTTGTCGATATATTGAGCCAGGTACCGGCTAAAAAACACCCCTGCACGACGGTTTGGGAACACCAGGCAAACATCCTGAAGTCCCATTTTATATGTCTGATGCAGGTATTCGGCAACCGATTGGAGAAATGAAGTCATGAAATGATATTAATAATAATCCTCAAAGTTGTAATATAAATGAGATTTTATCAATACTTCATCCGTAGTTATTTCCTAAAAATCTTCCTAATACATAAAATTTACATCATCATAGCAAAAAATGACTTATTTTTATTTCCAAAATCACATTCAATAACCAAAATTCTGAGCGCAATGAAAAAACATCTCAACCTTATACTACGAATTACCGCAATTCTTCTGATTGTATTGTCTTATTTCGGTTATAAGATATACAAAAGTGTGGCTGGCTCTGAAGAAATAACAGGGAAGAAAGAGAATGTCCCTCAACCTATGACCAATATGCCACCACTTACAAAAGGTACTGCCGACTGGCCTAACTGGCGAGGACCAAAATTGGATGGAAAATCTGCTTTTACAGGTATAAAAACAGACTGGACAAAGGGTTTGGAAAAACTATGGCAAGTCGATTATTTATGTCAGGGAAAAGCCAATGCATCATGGTCATCACCCGTAATACAAGGTAACCGGTTAGTCGTAACAGGACGCGATGATAAAAACGATTTGGTTTTCTGTATCGATGCCGATAATGGCAAACTAATCTGGTCGAAATCATACACTGCGCAAGCTGAAACCAGTCATGGACCGGGCGCCCGTGCCACTCCATTTATCGACGACAACCGGGTTTATACCTTTGGCCGAAGCGGCGACCTTGCCTGCTGGATGCTTGAAGATGGAAAACTTCTGTGGAAGAAAGATGTAAAGGAACTTGGTGGTGTCGAACCGCAATGGGGCTGTTCATCATCTCCTTTTGTATTTGAAAATAAAGTAATTGTCCAGGGTGGCGGAAAAGCCCTTGTGATTGCTTACAATAAAATGACGGGCGATATAGTATGGAAATCAATGCAAGGTGATGCGGGCTATTCGGCATCTACCATAATTACGATTGAAAATGAACCCAAACTCATCGTTTACCACGCGAAGGCTCTATCGCTAATGAATCTATCTGATGGAAAGGAAATCTGGAGAACCCCATGGGCAACTGAATATGGCGTAAATGCCACGACTCCTGTTGTTGAGAAAAACTTTATTTTTCATACAGCAGGATATGGAATGGGAGGACAAGCACTTGAAGTAAAAAAGGACGGGTTCTCAGTAAAATGGAAAAATGATGTTATTGCATCCCAACATTCCGATCCAGTTGTTATTGACGGATACATTTACGGGTATTCCGGCGAAAGCAGCGGCCGTAATGGAAAATTTAAATGTGTTGAAATGGCTACCGGAAAAGAAAATTGGAGCACTGATGATATAAGCTGGGGAACCATTATTTATGCCGATGGTTACCTTATCTGTTTCAGCGTAAAAGGCAACCTTTATCTTGTAAAGCCCAACCCAAAAAGATTCCAAAAAGTTGGAGAACTAAATAAGGCGATGGAAGATGTAACAAATCCTGCTTGGACAGCACCGGTAATTGCCAATGGAAAGCTATATCTGCGCTATCTTCAAAGGTTGGTATGCTATGACTTGAAAGGTTGATGTATTACCGTTACGGCTTTAACGGCAAGGAGAAGGATGACGATATTGCTGGAACGACCGGGGCGGTGTATGATTACGGGTTTAGGGTTTATGATGCGAGGATCGCGAAGTTTTTGAGCGTGGATCCGCTGACGGGGAAATATCCTTGGTATACGCCGTACCAGTTTGCTGGGAATACACCAATTGAAGCAATAGACTTAGATGGACTTGAAGAATTTCATACTCAAGATGGTGACGTGACTCCTTATACATCAATGAAATATGAAGGGGATGCGGTAAATAAAACAACTGCATTTCTATATAACTCGACTGTTGGAGCACTTTATAATCTATCGTCTTTGGCTATAAATAAAACGAATCAAGTTCTTGCAAGGCCAAATGAAACATTAAACGATGTTAATACTACTGTAGATAATGTAGGTAAAAACATAAAACAAAGTTTAACTAAACCACCGTCATTAAGTGATGTTAAAGAGGCATTTACAGATCCTAAAAATTATGAAGCTGTTCCTTTAGCGTTACTTGGAGGTCTTTTAAAACCAAAAATTACTATACCTTCTGCAGTAACAGTGACTGAGATGGTAAATTCTGAAATGACTACTGTTGGTCGTTGGATGTCAAAAACTGAATATGCTGCAATGAAAAATGGAAAACCAGCTGCAGTTGGGGCAGGTGGCAAAACTTCAGTAACTGTTGGCGGCCCAAGCGTATGGCCTTCAGCTACGAAAGGCTCAGTGTATGCTGAATTTCAGGTTCCCACAAATAGTTTAGTTAACGGAGGTGGTGATGGAATTTTTAGTATAATTGGACCAAATGCTGGAGCTTCTCAAATGCGTCCACTACAAAAATTGGGAGGTCAAGTCTCTCCGGAAATACAAAATCTAACTCCTGTTTTAAAAGTAAAATAATATGCAAGAAATATATGATTTATCATGGTTTAAAAAGTCATTAGCCCCTAAGTTAAACGATTTCAAGTTAGAATACAGATACTTTGATGAAGGAGATTTTGGGTCATTAAATCAAGTATTGTTTAATTCTTCTAAATTGGGAGGTGAAGTAGAATTCTGGTCTCGCAATTTTTTGAGAATTCATTTGTGGGATTATGAAAAAGATATAGAATTAATGAATATACTTATACACCCACATCAAAAAGAGGAAAAACAAAAGGTCTTTGAAGAATTACAAAATTTCGTAGATAAGAAATAAATAGCCTAAATTAAGCTTTATCGCTTCAAAAATTCATTATAGATATCGAAATTTTCAGAGTCAAAACAAATAAAAATTACTTTTTCTATTTTGTCTGTAGTTGCCAAAAAATCGGTAACGGCCTTGATAGCAATTTCAGCAGCTTTCTTTTTTGGGAAATGATAAATGCCAGTACTGATATTGGGAAAAGCGATTGTTCTAACTTGATTATCTAAAGCCAGCTTAAGGCTATTGATATAAGCGGAATAAAGTAATATATCTTCATTGTTGTTGCCATTGTTCCAAACAGGCCCAACTGTATGAATAACAAATTTTGCAGGAAGATTTCCAGCTATTGTTATTACAGCTTCACCAACTTTACAGCCACCTTGTTTGCTTCTAATTTTTTGACATTCTTCAAGTATAGCTTTGCCTCCAATTTTGTGTATTTTACCATCAACGCCACTGCCGCCAAGTAAAGAAGTATTTGCAGCGTTAACAATAGCATCAACTTGAATTTTTGTAATGTCACCCTTTGTCAGTTCTATCATTTGAAAATCATACTTTTTTTAACATTAAAATTCCACACCCAGCTAGCGCAGATGTTCGGTAGCTGCTGGAGCGCATTTGTAATGCGTTCCTTTCTTTACCGGCGTTTATAACGCCAATTGCGCAGCAAGCAAAGGCATAAAGATAAAACGAAGCCATGCAGCAGGGAATGTTGTGTGGCTTTGGTGTATTAGAGAGCGGCTACGTTTTTTTGAAAAAAATCTTTAAATTTCTTTTTAGTAAGCATGGTGTCAATAATTTTGAAGACCACGGTTCGGTCATCGTCATCAAGCTGCTTAATAAGGCTCATTTGTTCAATACTTGATTTGTCTTCAACAGTTACCTCGTTTGGTATATCCCCCTCTGCATTTAAGATTTGGTCAACGGTCATGTTAAAAAGCTTGGCCAGCTTTTGCAGTTCTGCCACTGAGGGTTCTCGGTTGTCGTTTTCCATTTTATTGTAATTGGTATAACCAACGCCTACCTCATTGGCCACTTGCTTTTGCAGCAACCCTTTTTGTTCCCTGATCTTTTTTATGTTGTTCCCGATGCTCATTTTTGATAAATGATTGATTTAGGGCAAAAATAGCGATAAAGTAAATTTATTGCAAGTTATTGCGATTTTAGTAAACTATAAATTGCGATAAAAGAAATATAATTTTATATTTGCGATTGAATAAATCGCAATAAAAAGTTTTAATATGGAAATCAATGAGATAAAACATCGCCTATCCATAACCGAAGTCGCCCACCACCTTGGCATAGAAATAAATAAGAACCAACGTGCCATCTGCCCGTTCCATCCCGACAAAACCCCCAGCCTCCAGTTTAGCAAAGAAAAAGGTATTTGCACCTGCTTTAGCAGCCAATGCACCGCCGGAACTATGGATATTGTAAGCCTTACCGAGAAATACAAAAACATAAACACCCACGAAGCATTAAAATATTTAACCAAACTTGCAGGTGGCACGGTAGTAGAAACCAAACTACAGAATAACACGCTAAAGGCCGGAACCACCCGCATAAACTATCACACCGACTTTGAGCAAATGCAAAGTAGCTTTTTAAGCAGCAGTACCGCCCGGAGCTATGCAGAAAGCCGTAATTTGAAATGGAAGCAATTACAAATCGGCTACAATGCCTTTAAAGAAAGCAGGTTTAATTTTTTACGGGGCTGTATTACGTTTGGTTTAAGGGACAAGCAGGGAAAAATAACAGGTATGTATGGGCGGAGCATAAGAGACAACGACAAAGCAAAGCACTATTATACTGCCAATAGAAAAGGGCTTTACCCGAACTATCCGAAACCTGAAACCAAAATATTACTTATTGCTGAAAGCATTATTGATACTGCCACATTACAACAAATACTGGAAATCACCAACCAATATGAACTGCTTGCAAGCTATGGAACTAACGGTATAACCGAAGAACACAAACAAGCGATAACGGAACTAAAAGAATTAGAAGAAATCATATTCTTTCTTGATGGCGATGATGCAGGACGAAGCGGAGCGGAGGCAAGAGCCCAAGAGCTACACGAAATTAAACCGGAAATAAAAATTACCCACGTGGAAACCCCGGAAGGCGAAGACATCAACAGTTTATCTATTGGCCATGAACCGGGTATTTTCATAGAACTACTAAACAATAGAAAACCCTTCGGCCCTGCTCAGGATATACCTTTTTCTTTTTCAACTGAAACTCTTTCATATGAAAAAGAAAAAAACCTAATAACGCAATCATTTTCAAATCTTAAAATCAATAAATCTTCAAATTTAAGCACCACCAATCCATACAAAATAACCTACGCAACCGAAACCGCCATTTACCATATCAAAGGCGGCATCCCCAAAGCCATGGACAGCTTAAAAATAACCCTGGAAATAGAAAACATCGCAACAGGCCGAAAAAGCCGCACCAAACCCGACCTGTATGAAGATAAACAAGTGGAGAAAGTAGCAAAGGAAGCTGGCGAAAAACTTGGCACCCGGGCTGATTTGATAGAACTGGATTTAAGCCGTTTAACAGATTTACTGGACGAACACCGGGAAAAACAATTTGAAAATTTGAAAATGAATGAATTTGAAAATGAAAAGGTTGTTGTTCCAATGGCAGAGCAGCAAAGGTGCATCAGCTTTTTGAAGCAAAGCGGCCTAATCAAAAAGTTTAACCAGCAGATCGAAAAAGCCGGCATCACGGGCGAAGACAACAACCGGATATTTTTGTTCGTCATCGCCACCAGCTACAAAATGCCAGATACGCTGCATGCCCTCATACAAGGCAGCTCCGGTAGCGGGAAAACCTATTTGTCCCGCCAAATCACCGACCTGATGCCCAAAGAAGATGTGATACGGCTTACACGTGTAACCGAAAGCAGCTTTTATAACTATGGTGAATACGAACTACAACACAAACTCATAGTATTGGAAGATGTGGACGGACTGAAAGAAGAAGCCGAATTTGCTTTCCGCGAACTGCAAAGCAACGGAGAGATCATCAGCTCTACCAGCACCAAAGACGAAGGCAGTGGACAAATACGGGCACAGATAAAACGGGTACGCGGCCCCATCGGCAGCATCGCCACCACCACCCGTGGCGAAATTTACGAGGACAACATGAGCCGTATCTTCTTGCTGGCCGTGGACGAAAGCAAAGCCCAGACAAACCGCATTATAAGTTATCAGAACCATAAATCTGCAGGGATGATAAACAAGGCAGAAGAACGGGAAACAAAGGCATTTATCCAAAACTGTATCCGCATGCTAAAACCCTACGAGGTCATTAACCCCTACGCCAACAAAATACTATTGCCGCCCGAAGCCCATAAAATACGCAGGTTGACAGAACTTTACCATGCCTTCATCAACCAAATCACACTCTTAAACCAGTACCAGCGCAAGCGAGACGGTCAAGGGCGGTTGATCACCCAAAAGGAAGACATACAAACGGCCATTGAAATCATGTTCGAGAGCATCATCCTGAAAATAGACGAACTGGACGGCAGCTTGCGGCAGTTTTACGAAGATTTAAAAACCTTTATAATGAAACAGGGAAATGAATACCAGAATTATAAGTTTACCCAACGGGAAATACGCCAGGCATTTAAGATAAGCAAGACACAGACGTTTAGGTACATTAACGACTTGATGGAATTGGAATACATTACCCAGTCGGGAGGCTATGCCAACCGGGGTTTTACATACAAAATTACCTATTGGGACGATATTAAAGCATTGAGGGATAGGATAAAAAACTACTTAAACCAACAGGTTGAAAAACTTTAAAATGAATTAGTGTCCCAACGGCATGAAACGCCAAATGGAACACCAGAACCCTTGTAAACACTACAAAAAGCCTTTGGCGTTCCATGTTTCAAAAAAGCACATATACGGCGCAATTTAAAACCTACCTCGAGCGGTTAGGCTACTCCAAAAGCAGCCAAAGCATGCTGCCCGCCTGTGTGGCCGAGTTTTTAAGCCAGTTAGCGCAAAAGAATATTTACAACCTGCACGACATCCAGCCCCCACACATCCAGGCACATTACGTATATTTGACCCAGCGCCCCAACCAACGAAAGCCCGGTGGGCTGAGCAGCCGCATGATCACCCACCACCTTTACGCCATCCGGTTGTTTTTAAACTACCAGGAACAAACCGGGAACATCACCGAAAACCCCATGAGCGGGCTAAACTTCCCACGTCCTGAAAGCCAAGAGCGGGAAATCCTTTCCGTAGAAGAAATTAAAAAGCTTTATGGAACTTGCGAAACCTTCAGGGAAAAGGCAATTATCGGCCTGTTTTACGGTTGTGGCCTCAGACGTAGTGAAGGCGTGGATTTGAACGTTAAAGACATCAGTTTTAACAGTTCGTTATTGTATGTACGGGAAGGCAAAGGCAACAGGCGCAGGGCAATACCGATCAACGAAAAAGTAAAAAACGACTTTAAAAGCTATCTGGACTATGAAAGATGGGCAATACAAAACGAACCGGCTTTTATCGCCAACAGCACCGGAAAGAGAACCCAAGGAAATAACTTCAACAAAGTGGTGAAAGTATTAATCCAAAAAGCCGAATTAGAGAAAGATATCAGTTTACATAATTTACGCCATTCCATCGCCACGCATTTACTTGAAAACGGCCTGTCAGTTGAATATGTGCGTGACTTTTTAGGGCATAAGCATTTAGAGTCAACACAGGTTTACACCAGAATATCAAAGAAAAGATTATCAGGACTATGAACCTAAAAGAGTATTTACAGAAACGGCATACAAAAAGCACCGTATCCCGCTATCACAGGGATATAGAAAACTTTCTCGAAGCCATCACGCGGCAAAAAGCACGATCAGCAACCTACAGCGATATAATGGACTACGTGGGGTCATTGCGAAAGAAATACAGCAACCCCCAAACAATAAAAGTCATTATCCATGCCATCAAAAAATATTACTACTGGCTCAACCACAGCGGAGATCGTAAAGACCATCCTTGCCGAAATTTACGCTTAAAAGACAAAACCAACCGGGACATACAAATACAGGACTTATTTAAACCCGAAGAACTGGAACTGCTGATGGAACGCAAAGAACGCTACAAAGATGTGAAGATCAAGAACCAGACAATCATCAGTTTGTTAATTTATCAAGGCTTAACAAGAAATGACATCGTAAACTTAACCATAAAAGATATTGATCTGGAAGCCGGGACCATTTACATAAAACCCGGCACCAAGACCAACAGCCGGACATTGAAATTAAGACCAAACCAGATCATGTTAATTTACAGGTATATCAATGAAATACGCCCGAAGCTTTTAAAAGTCTTCCCTATCGGGGAAGATTGTTCGCTAAGTTTAGAGGGGGCTTTTATCCTTACCAAATCCGGAACACCGGAGACAGGCGAAGGGATTAGTTATTTACTGGAAACCGCACAGCACTTGTTCCCGGACAGGAATTTAAACACGAAAACCATCCGCCAATCGGTCATCGCCAACCTTTTAAAATCTGGCCATGATTTACGGTTAGTACAAGTCTTTGCCGGGCATAAATATTTGGGAAGTACAGAGAAATACAGGCAGACGGGGTTAGAAGAATTAAAAGCGGGAATACAAAAATATCACCCATTAAATATCACCACAAAAGAACTTAAATCATTAAATTTGTAGAAAATTAATCATTATGGCAGCGATAGCTTTACGTAAAGAAGTTCAACAATATATAAGCCATGCAGATGACCGTTTTTTGAAACTGGTACATGCCATGAGCAAAGAGTATGAAAATACATTGATTGTCGGTTATACAGCACAAGGGCCCCCTATAACAAAGGTGGACTTAAAAAAACGTGTAAAAGCAGCTTCAAAAAGAGTAAAATCAGGCGATTTTATTCCCCATGAAGAACTGGAAAAAGAAGTAGAAAATTGGTAACCAAAAAGAAACTTCCCATACGTTGGGACAGGTTAGCTAAAGAAAGCCTCGACGATATTTACAAATACATTATTAGTCGTGACTCACAACATAACGCCAGAAAGGTTAAGAAAGAATTAGTAAAACTGGCCGGTTCATTAAATGATCTTCCGGAGAAATACTCACGAGAAGAATTTTTAGAAGAGGAACTGGAAAATTATCGTTCCATAAGCAAGTGGAGTTATAAAATCATATACGAAGTTACAGACGAAGCAATCATTATTGCAGATATATTTCACACCAATCAACATCCATCAAAGATTGGGGAACGTATTAAGCCACAGCAGGGGGACAACTCCTAAAAACTCAGGGATAGATAGTCCTCCACCCGCATGTAAGCCCCTTTCATACTGACAGCCCCTATCACGCACGAAGGTTAAGCGGTATTCGTCGCCAGTCGTCAGCAAAAGCCACGCCAGCCCGGCACAGCACATTTTTTATGTTTATTTTTAAAGGTTAAAAAATAAGCTGTACCACCCGTTGGGTTGCCCTTTTTACAGCTCTTATTTACTTACAGTTACAAACAAGGGCAAGGCCGTCATGCCTTTAGCGTTCCTTCCGCCCCCTCATGGCAGCGCCCCCCGTTCCGTAAGCATTGCCACAAAGCTTGGCACAACATCACAGTAACTTAACGGCAAAGCTTACGACCCGGAAGCTGCCCATGTTTGGCTCGCCTACGGGTGGCCGGGGCTGCAGGGCTGGTAACATTCGTATTTATGAAAGTTGTTTACAGCCCTTTGCCGCGTGCGGGACTTGCAAAAGAACACTCAATCCTTCATGTCCCCTTTTGCAAGCCCCCGGCCACACTCGCTTACGGCTCACAGCGACTCACAGTTACTAACTTTTACACATTGTTTTTTAGCTGTGACAGCCTTTTAAAAAAGCTTTTTTGATTGGTGGCTCTAATCCGCCCCCAAACCCCTGCACCTTCATCACGGCTGAACGGACTGGTTTACTTCATCTTTACAACAACTTTTTTCCAACCGTCCCTTCACCCGTGACGAAGGATAATATATCGCTATCGTGCTGTTTTTTTTCTTTTCAATAGAACCTTTTCATCAGAACCCTTCATTTGAAACAATAAGCTATAAATTAATTATTTATAAAATTTCGGAGCGATTTTTAATGGCGCATAATGAAAAAGTAAACGCCGTGGCGAAGGGATCCCCAAAAATCCCGTAGGCATGGCGTTTACTGGCTATTATGCGCCTTTTTTTTATTCCATTGATATTCTGATGAAAAGAAAAAAAATTGTCATGTACGACTATATTTTGTACTTTTCGGGTATTAGAAAAAAAGTTCTTTGAACAAAACCAGGCATTAAGAATCTGAAAACCAGCTAAAAAACTTGTACGGGCGGTTATCGTTACGGGTTTAATGGCAAGGAGAAGGATGACGATATAGCCGGAACGACCGGGGCGGTGTATGATTATGGGTTCAGGGTTTATGACGCGAGGATCGGGAAGTTCTTGAGTGTGGACCTGTTAACGGATAAATATCCTTGGTATACGCCTTATCAGTTTGCTGGGAATATGCCAATTGAAGCAATAGATTTAGATGGACTTGAGAATATGCCTTATACAACAATTAAAATGAGAGATCCTTGGTATTTATTTTCAAGAGGGGTTAATCCTGCAATATTCAAAGCTCCATTCTATAATATTCCAATGGCAAAAAAAATGACTGATCATTATAGCTGGGGATCTGGTAGAGATTTTGCAATATCTAAGAAAGAAATGGCAGATCTGAATGTAATTAAAACAGGATTAGCTTACGGTGGCACTAGGGGCCAACAAAAAAAGTATAGTGAAACAATTCTGGCATTGAAAGACGGAGAGCAAATTTGTGTTAATTTGAAAATATTAGCTCAAGCAGCTACGGCTGGAACTTTAGCCAATTTTACCATTAAACTAGTTGGAACTGTAACAAGAACATGAGAAGGTAGAGGTGATTGGAAGTTTGCTGGGCAAATGCAATTTTATGATATTTTTGATTTTGATCCTAAAAAACCTGATAAATCTAATAGATCGTGGTGGGGAGAGGTTCAGACTGAAATTGCTCACAAAAATCTAGTAGTAACTCCTTATAAAGTCAATAGTTAATGGATTGATGTTACCCAAACTGGTTATGGATATTTAAACTTTTTTGATGATAAAAATGAAGAAGTAAAAAGTAATGAGGTAACAAAGGAAATAACTCCAGAATTAAAAGCAAAAGAAGAACTTGGGGGTAACAAATAATATAATAATGAAAAAGTATTTGATAATTATAAGTATATTTTTTTTATGCTTATCCTATATGATAGGTAAATATATAATCCATATTTATATAAAAAATAAAATTCAAAGTACCTTAGAACTAAATAATATGGAGAAGATAAAGGAAATGAAGTACTATGAATACTCTGCAAGTTTTGATTTCATTTGTCCCAAAATCATATATATTAAATTTAAATCCAATCAAAACACACTTAAAGAAATTATTACGAGGTATTCTCTTATTTCATTTCAAGGAAATTTTTCACAAAATGATCCTTTATTTTTTTGGCAAATGCATAGTACATCAAATGTTTTTAAAGATGTGGAGTATAAATTAAAATGGTGGAATCCATCTTTAATAAAAGAAAATATTTATTCAAATTATTATGACGGTAATGATGACAATCCAAGTAGAATTATTCTTCAATATTTAAATGGAGACTTTTATATTATTATTGAATGTCCCGGATATGCCCCCAGTTCGCCGTAGATTGCAATCGGAGCCGATCGGCAAAGCATTTGTTTTCTGGATTATTTTTGGGAGCATTTGCTGCCATTGCTGGAGCAGGGAAAGAAAAGAACAATAAAGCCAGGTAACTGAAAAGTTGCCGGGCTTTTTGGTTTAAAGGTCAGCCACGTTTTTTTGGAAGAAATCTTTAAACTTTTTATTGGTAAGCATTTTTTCAATCAACCGGAAAATGGTTTGTTTGTCTTCGTCTTCCAATTGTTGGAACCGATAGTTTAATACTTACCAAATCCGGCCCACCGTAAAAAGGTGAAGGAATCAGTTACTTACTGGAATCCGCACAACACTTGTTCCCGGACAGGAATTTAAACACGAAAACCATCCGTCAATCGGTCATCGCCAACCTTTTAAAATTTGGCCATGATTTACGGTTGGTACAGGTGTTTGCCAGGCATAAATACCCGGGAAGTACGGAAAAGTAACGGCAGACGGGGATTGAGGAGTTACAGGCGGGAATACAAAAATATCACCCTTTAAATGGAACTAAAAGTGAAGTTTAATCGTTAAATTTGTAGAAAATATGGAAATTATGAATACGGCAGAAATCAAACTGGATCTATTCCGCAGGATAGATAATCTAAAGGATACAGAATTGGAAAGCATTTACCAGTCATTTTTATCTCTGCTAACTTCTCCTGAAAAATACACCTTGACCAGTGCTGAAAGGAAGGCCATTGAAGAAGCATTGGAATGTAGTAAAAGAGGGGAAACTTTTACTCATGAATCCGTTATGAAAGAAGCTCAGACCCGTTATCCTCAATTTAAGTTCAAATGAGAGATGTAAAGTGGAACACGCTTGCCAAAGTAGAATATTACGAAAATATCGATTATTTACTTAAAGAATGGACAGAAAAGGAAGTCCAGAATTTCATTA
>JBBQTB010000021.1:0-90664 GCA_038213375.1 Bacteroidales bacterium
CTTGATGAATATCATTTCAGGTATAATAGGAGGAATAATATGGATACAATCTTTGATATTCTCCTAAAAAAAATGATTAAGTATGAACCTAAACGTATATTATCAAATAGTTAGTAGGTTGCCTAAACGCCTATTCCTGTAATAAAATATATTTGGAGCATATACAGATTAATCCTGATGAAATAAAGGAAACTGGCAAGTATGATCTCGAAGGTTTATTCGTTAGGTTGGATCAAGCAATTAACAAGGTAAATGCAAAACGTGTGGTGCTTGATTCTTTGGATACACTTTTTTATAGCTTCGATTTTAAAATGTTACGTTCGGAATTTAAAAGGCTTTTGTCCTGGTTAAAAGAAAAGAATGTAACTGCAATAATTACCTCTGAAATTGGGGATCCTTTCCTAACCCGCGAAGGTATAGAGGAATATGTAGCCGATTGCGTTATTGCATTGGATAACCGAATCACTAATCAGATTTCGACAAGGCGTTTAAGAATTATTAAATACCGGGGATCTTTTCACGGTAATAATGAATACCCTTTTGTAATTGATGAAAAAGGAATAAACGTTTTTCCTATTATAAGTGAAGCTTACCAGCAAAAATCAATTACCAGCAGAATTACAACAGGCATTAAAGACTTAGACGAAATGCTTGGAAAAAAAGGCTTTTATGACGGTAGCAGCATACTAATATCAGGCACTGCAGGCACAGGAAAAACAAGCTTAGCAGCTTCATTCGCATATAGTGTATACGAATCTGGAAAACGCTGTCTTTTTTGTGCATTTGAAGAAGCGCCAAACCAGATAATAAGGAACATGCAATCAATTGGGCTCAATTTAGATCAATTGGTTAAATCAGGCTTATTAACTTTTTATTACTCCCGACCGACTTTACAGAATCTTGAATTGCATTTTATTGCAATTAAGAAAATAATTGATGAAGTTAAACCTAATGTCGTAATTCTTGATCCGATTACAAATTTAATGACAGAAGGTCCAAATAGTGACATCAGGTCGATGCTCACAAGGTTTGTGGATTATTTAAAAACCAAACATATCACTGTTATGTTTACGGCGGCCATCACTGTAGGATCAATAGAGCGAAATCCTAGCGATGAAGGAATTTCATCAATGGTCGATACATGGATAATGGTGCAGGATGTCGAAGTAGATACTGAACGTACCAGAAGTTTGTGTGTGATTAAATCAAGGGGTATGTTTCATTCAAACGATGTTAGGAAATTTAATATTTCAGATAAAGGAATTACCCTAATGCCTGTTGCTATAGGTAACAAAGGAACTCTAATTGATTATAAAAGAAAAGCTAAAGAGCACCAAAATTTATCCACATCCTAATAATCAATCAGATTGATTGAAATCACTCATATTTGCGATTGCACAAATATTAAATTGATTGATTTTTTAATATGAAAAATAATTTGATATCATGTTAAATAAAAAAAAGATAGACGCAAAATTAAAAGTAGAACCTAATGGTACCGGAAAGGAAAAGTATATTCTTCGATTATTTATTACCGGTATTTTGCCCAATTCGGTTCGTGCCGTTAAAAATATTAAGGCAATTTGTGAGCAATATTTAAAAGGCAGGTATGACCTAGAGATCATTGATATATACCAGCAACCATCTTTGGCATCCACAGAAGATCTTATTGCAGTGCCAGTTCTGATAAAAAAATTTCCATTACCTGAAGAAAGGATGATTGGAGATTTATCAAATATTAAAAACGTTCTTAAAGAACTAGATCTTGTTTAATTTATTCGATTTTAATCTGATGGCAAATACAAGCAGGGAGCTTATAAAAGAGATTGAATTATTGAAAAAAGATAATGCAATGCTTCAGCAACAGTTAAAAGCTGCTAAGGATTCATTTGATGCAATAAAATCTGGAAATATCGATGCTTTGGTTATTGCTCATGAAAAAGCTATTAAAGTTTACACAGAAAAAACTGCCGACAAACCCTACCGTATTTTAATTGAAAAAATGCATGAGGGTGCAGTTACACTTTATGAAGATGGAACTATTCTATATTGTAATTCATCTTTTGCAAATATGGTGAATCTGCCTTTACAAAAAATAATTGGAACTATATTCGAAAAATTTATTGATGATTCATTAAAAGAACACTTTGAGGCATTACTTAATCAAAACAATGTTAAGGCTTTAAAACAAGAAGGGTATCTATATGCAAACGGTGGCAAAGTAATACCAGTTTTGTTGACTGCAAATGCATTGTGGTTGGATAATATTTTTGTTTTAAGTATTATTCTTACAGACCTTACCATCCAAAATGAAAATCAGGAAAAACTGAGGCGCAGAACAAAACAATTAGAACAAAAAAACATTGAGCTCGAAAACATAAATATAGAGCTTGCCAAACAAATCGAAGAGAAGGAAAAAAGAGGGGCTGAGTTAACTATTGCTAAAACAGATGTAAAAGAACTGGAAGTACTAAATACTCACAAAGATAGCATACTTTCTACTCTCTCCCATGATTTAAGAAGCCCGTTAGCCGGAATTATTGGAATGGCTGATGAATTGAAAGAGAATTTTGAAACTCTGGATAATAGCACGGTAAAAGAATTACTGACCCTTCTTTATAAGGCCTCAAAAAACGAATTAAGTATGCTTGACTCCATGGTAGAATGGGCTAGAATAAAATATGCATCGGAGGCATTTTCTCCTTCAGAAATTAGTCTTGTTCAATATGTAAAGATGGTAATTGATATCTTGAATGAAAATGCGATTGCAAACAACATACATCTTTATAATGAAATAGAAGAAAATATAAGTGTATATGCGGATGGAAACATGTTACTTTCTATACTTCAAAACCTTATTTCAAATTCAATTAGAAATACTCTTTCCGGAGGGATAATTACAGTTATGGCGAAAAGAAAAGAAGATAAAATTATCGTTGAGATTAAGGATACCGGAATAGGAATGTCTAAAGAAATTATTGATAAGCTTTTTACGCCGCAAATGATTTCTCTTTCCATTTCAAGAAAAAAAAATAAAGGCGCCGGTATTGGGTTATTATTAGTTAAAGGGTTTTTAGAGAAAAATGGTGGAGAAATTTGGGTAGAAAGTATTGAGAATATAGGCTCGTCCTTTTATTTTTCCTTACCTGATAGGAAACCATTGGAAAAAGTTGAAGGCACTGTCAATACAGCGTTAGCTGAAAGTGATTAAAAATGATCTTTCACATGATAGGCCAAAAGGGTTTTCCCATGCCTTATATAAAGGATGCCATTGTTGATTACCGGATGTGAGAAATGTTCTTTGGTTCCTTTAGAAATAGAAAAGGAACTTATCACCATAAAATTATTAAGATCGGGATCAATAAGATTTACCTGGCCTTTCTGGTTATAGTAATAAAGCAGGTTTCCATCGGAAATTACAGTACCAATACCGCATTTTATTGAATCGGAAATTTCACCGGTATTCGAATTAATGGCAAGTAATTGTCTAAAATAATTGCTTGTGCTGTAGATAACTGAGTCTTTTTTAATAAATCCGCCCATAAAATTGTCAATTTCCTTATTTCTCCAAATCTGAGTAATCTGCTTTCCATCGGGCGATAGTGCCAGTTTTACAGCGCAGTTCCCGTCTCCGGCAATGTAATAAATAAACCCGTTTTCGTACCAGATGGTATTGCTATGGGTATCGCCAACGCCTGGTTTTCGCTCTTCGGGCTGGTAATTATCCTGCTCGTGCACCCAAAGAAGCTCTCCGGTTGAAGCGTCTATTCCTAAAAGAGAATAGGCCGAAAATGTGACAAGAATTTTACGTGTTGACAAATTGATCAGGTAAGGCGAGTTGTATGCAGGAATCTGGTTCATTCCTTTGCAAATCCAATTTATTTTCCCTGTAAACCTGTTTAATGCAACTACATTGGTGTCGGCTCCTCCTGCAACCAGAAAAATGTTGTCGCCATCAATTAAGGGCGATTCGGAATGTCCGTGAAATGTGTAACGGCCATTCAGGTTTTTTCTCAAATCAACTGACCATTTTTTGTTACCTTGTTTTGTCTCAAAACAAGTAATGTTACCAAATCCTGAGCAAACGTATACCAGACCCTCAGTCACCGTTGGGGTTGATCGTGATCCAGAAAAGCTTCGGGTCCATTCCTTTCCATAATCCGATTTCCAAAGCAAATTTCCTTTTAAATCGAACGAGAATAGGTATCCAATGGAATCTTTTTCGCCAGTGATATAAATTCGGTCTGCTGTTACCGCCGGAGAACCATAACCATTTCCAATACTATCAGTTGACCATGCCAGCTGCGGTCCACCAGCCGGCCAGCTTTTCAAAAGATCAGTTGCTTCATAAATTCCTTTTCGGTCAACACCACGCCATTGCGCCATTGTTTGAGAATAACCGGCAAAGGCAATTAAATTGAATATTAGTATTGAAAGTAAGCTTCTTATTTTCATGGATTTTAGGCTCATTTGGTGAGTCAGTATTGTTGGCTGTATGATAGCTAAAAGTAGGTTTTTTTTGTCATTATGGATACCAAGTCTATATAAATTCTCATCTTTGCAACCGAAATTTTTAGACTTACCACATGAAGAATTATGTTTCGTTGTTAATTGCCGTTTTTTGTTTATTAATCCAACTTCATGCAGGCAAACCAGGTAAACCTAAACAAAAGCGGACCCCTAATTATCACTATCTGATATATATCCCTGAAGGCTACGATTCAATCCAACAAAAGAACTGGCCACTTATTATTTATCTACATGGAAAATCAGTAGGAGGTAATAATCTCAATAAAATTAAAAGATATGGAATTCCTTTTTTTATCGATCGGGGTATGAAATTTAATGCCATTGTGGTATCGCCCCAATGTCCCTCGGGTAAAAACTGGACTACCGAAAACTGGTTCGAGCCGTTTTATAAAGAACTGTGCTCAAAATATCATATCGATTCAACCCGTATTTATCTTACAGGCATGAGTATGGGAGGCTTTGGTACTTGGGATCTGGGAATAAAATATCCAAACCGGTTTGCAACGCTTATGCCCCTTTGTGGAGGCGGAAAACCTCAGGAAGTATGTGCCATCAGGGATGTTCCTATTTGGGTATTTCATGGCAATCAAGATTCTATAGTCCCGATCAGACGATCCAATGAAATGGTAAAAGCGTTACGTAAATGTGGTGGATATCCCAAATACACTGTTTTAAAGGGTAAAGGTCATGATATTCATAGACAATATGCCGATCAGGGCTTATATGACTGGATGATGCAATATACAAACAATCGCTTGTTAACCCCTGTTTCCCGGAAACCCCAAAGAACGGATACTATTGATCGTCTGGAGACTGAAACGCCTCGCAAACCTATCTTGAAAAAGCTAAAACAGCCTGAACAAACCGACACATTGAAGGGGAAAGGATATATGCTTGTATTTTGAAAAAAGGCTGCTGGCTGCGACTCATTCTAGGTTCTTGCAACTAGGTTCTAATAACGTCTATCCTCTGATAGAAATTTCCTGCAATAATTCTTTATTTAATAATCCTATTTTTTTTCCCTCAACCTTAATAATACCTTCGTTTTCAAACTCTTTAAGAATTCTTATCGCACTATCTTTAGTCATACCCGAGAGGTCACCGATATCCTGACGCGATAACGACAATTCAAAAGTGTCCGATTCGTAAATTTCTTTACACAGATATATTAAAATATCGGCAATTCGACCGTGCATTTGTTTTTGTGTCAGACTCACTAATCGTTCAAATGTTCGCACGCTATTGAAACTGCAATTGCCAACAAACGCTTCTGTAAAATCACCATTAGTTCGCAATAAAGTCTTAATATTCTGTGTGTCGATAAAGCATACTGTGCAAGGTTCTATGGCTGTAATTGAATAATGATACCTGTTATCAACGTATATACCGGGTCCGCCATATATTTTCCATGGTAAAATCAATTCAAGTATCAGATTTTTATTATCTA
Organism: Bacteroidales bacterium; assembly: GCA_038213375.1. Lineage (GTDB taxonomy): Bacteria > Bacteroidota > Bacteroidia > Bacteroidales > JAAUTT01 > JAAUTT01. The sequence goes on from JBBQTB010000021.1 coordinate 5,978, forward strand.
AACCTTCAATATACATTTTAGCGATACCTGTTGTTAACATAATTAAATGAGAGGAAGCCGTGCCTTGTTTTAGGATATTTTCCCCCGTTTTAAAACCAACTTCATACCTGTTTTGATTCAGAATGGCGAATTCTTCTTCATTTAACATCTTAAAGATAGGGGCTTTATGATTACACTGGTTACAATTGGTACAGTTGACTGATTTAGTGAACAAGGTCATACAATGCTTTTTTTGCGATTCAAATATAGAGATAAATGTATACTTATATCTTTATTGCAAATTTACTAAAAAATGATTTAGTGCATTAAATTTAACGATTTATATCGTAATAATACTGATTTAAAACCATCTTTTAATGAAAATATGCAGCAATTAATTGTAGCGTTAAAAAAAACGAATAAAGTATCTTTGGTCATTCAGTTTTTTAATAATTTACATATTTATTTGATACGTAAAAGGAGATCATTATATGCAAAAACAGAAAAGTTTGATTGGTTTTTTAATGTTGGTTTTGGGCTTTATTCTTCTCTATTCCTGCGAAAAAGTTACATTAAAAGAACCTCCTCTTCCTCCGCCGGGACCTGGAGTGGATAGCATAAGGTTTTCAGCAGATATTAAACCTATTTTTAGTGTTTGTAAAGATTGTCACCCTGCGCTACATCAACCTGACTTAAGTAATAACCCTTATAAGTCTCTAACGGACGGGGGTTACATAAATCTTGCACTTCCATCTCAGAGTAAATTTTATGTTCATGTTAGCAATGGTGGATCTCACAAACAAGTTAGTCCAGTTGAAAAGCTGAAAATTCTTCAATGGATAACTCAAGGCGCGAAGAATAATTAATAACCTAATCAATTAATAAAATATTAAAAAAATATAATATGACAAAAATGCTTATAAACCGCAGCTTATTGATTTTAGCTTTTATTTCATGTTCGATTTGGAGTTTTGGTCAGGATAAGGAGGAAGATACTGGAAAACTCCCGGTTAGATCAACTTTTTCAACAGGATTGCTGATTGATATTCCTACTATTATGAGCCCGGTTGCTAAATCGTTAGAGTTGAATATTCAACATCGCTTTGGGCCCATCGATAAACAGAATAGTGTTAGTGATCTTTTTGGTATCTATGGTGATGCAAACACTCGTTTGGCTTTAACTTATGGAATTACCGACAGAATTGCAATTGGCTTTGGAACCACCAGATACAACAAACTGCAGGACCTGAACTGGAAATTTGCATTATTGAGACAAAATCGATCGGGAAGTATACCATTGTCTATAAGTTATTATGGAAACGTGGTTGTGGATGCTCGTTCAAAGGAATTCTTCTATCCACAAGAGAATTACCGGGCTATTCATAGGTTTTCCTACCTCACCGAAGTTATTTTTGCCAGAAAATTTAACGATGTACTTTCTTTGCAAGTGGCACCTCAATTTGCTTATATAAACGCAGTTGATACACTTCATAAAAATTTAAATTATGGAATTTCGTTTGGCGGACGTGCGAAATTTTCTGATTCGAAATCGATTATTTTCGAATACGATCAACCTCTTACTGCCGGAACTACTGCAAAACCAAATCTTGGAATTGGTTTGGAAATCGGTACTGCCACTCATGCATTTCAGATTTTTGTATCTAATTACCAAGGTATTATTGGTCAGCAAAACCTTGTTTATAATACCAACGACATTTCAAAGAAGGAATTTATTTTTGGTTTTAATATAACCGTAAGATTCTAATTTTTTTATGCGGGCAATTACAAAATTGTCCGCATTTTTTTTAATCTACCACCTTCACATTTTGTTTTTTTTAGTTACCCTAAATTACCCAACAAATAATTTATCAACATTATTAAAGTAAGTTGAATTGCAGAATTGTGACCTGATTGTTGATCTTAACAAAGTGATATATGAACAATGACGAATCAAAAAAGTCATCGAGAAGACGTTTTTTAAAAGATGGATTGCTATTCGGTACTGGTGCTTTAACGGTATCGCCTATTCTACACTCATGCGCCGAGGAACACACCATGCCACAGGATAAGGTTAAGGTACTAACGCCTGATGGGAAGGTACTTGAGGTAGATAGGGCTAATTTGAAAGAAGTGAAAGGTTCTCAGTTAGCTACCACAAAAGAAGCTTTGGAAGGTTTGCCCGGCCGAAAATTTGTTATGGTAATCGATTTGGCAAAATGCAAAAATGCCAGAAAATGTACCGAAGCTTGTCAGGAAGGCCATGATCTGGCTAAAGAACAGGAGTGGATGAGAATTTATCTTCTTCAGGATAGCCCTCAAACTGCACCATATTGGTTTCCTCGTCCATGTTTTCATTGCGATAATCCTATGTGTGTAAGTGTATGTCCGGTGGGCGCTACATATAAGCGCACTGATGGGATTGTTTTAGTTGATACCGACAGGTGCATAGGTTGCAAATTTTGTATGACAGGTTGCCCTTATTCTGCAAGGGTATTCAATTGGAAAGAACCAACAAATCAAAAATTAGAAGAAAAAGACTATTCACCGGAATTAAACGTTCCGGCCAAAGAAGGAACGGTTGGTAAGTGTATTTTCTGTGCCGATAAATTACGAAACAATGAATTACCCCGATGCGTCACAGCCTGTCCTATGGGGGTTATCTATTTTGGGAACATTCTGGATGACACTATTACTAATGGCGACGAAACAGTAAGATTCAGTGAAATAATGAAGGAACGAAGCGGCTATCGTTATCTTGAGACTTTGGGAACGGTTCCCAGTGTATTTTACCTGCCTCCTACCAACAGGTTGTTTCCAGTTGAGCGTGGGCTTGAAAGCCTTGATGAAGATACCAAATCACGTTACAAAGATGTGGATTATGTAAAAAGTTTAAATGACGGTAAGAAATAAATCTTTAGGTCGTTAAATAAATCTTTCAGCAAAAGAAAATTACTAATATGGAGACATTCGATTCAAAATCATTACTTAAAGATTTTACACCTGAAATTGAAAAAACCAGTCTGGCCTGGTGGATAACATTGTTGATATTTATAGCGATTTTTCTGCTTGGAATTTACGGATTAGATCGTCAAATATCAAAAGGACATATTGTTACAGGTATGCGTGACTATGTTGTTTGGGGAATCTACATTGTCAATTTTATTTTCTTCATGGGGCTTAGTTACGCGGGAGCACTCATTTCCGGAGTATTGCATCTTTTTAAATCGGAATGGCGAAAACCTGTTATCCGAATTGCTGAATTGATCACTGTGATCTCTCTTCTGATAGGGCCTTTTTACATTTTCTTTTGTGTTGGAAGGTTGGATCGCTTATATTTTCTGGCCCTTTATCCCCGTATTCAATCGCCGATTACATGGGACGTAATAGCCATTACCACCGATTTGTTTGGATGTATCCTTTTCTTATATCTTTCAATATTACAAGATATTGCTTTGTTGAGAGACAGTACTGAATTACAAGTGCCGAAATGGAAGAAAAAGCTATACACATTTCTTGCTATGGGTTATCGCAATACCCCTGCTCAGAAAAAACATCTCGAACAAGCCAGGAATATTATGGCTGCCATGATTATTGCGATCGCTATTATTGTTTACTCGGTGTTAGCCTGGATATTTGGTGTGACATTGCAACCCGGCTGGCATAGCACCATATTTGGACCTTATTTCGTAATAGCAGCTGTTTATTCGGGTACAGGACTGATGATTGTGATCATGTGGCTTTTCAGAAAAATATATCACCTCGAAAAATACATCACACTGAAGCATTTCAGTTATATTGGATATCTTCTGCTTATTATAGGTGCATTTTATGGCTATTTTACTTTTGCCGATTATTTGACAAAATGGTATGGATCGCAAAAAATGGATGCCAGGTTAATCGACAAACTCTTTTCGGGCTTTTTCTGGTTGTTTATTTTTGCAAACTACGCAGGAATTTTAATTCCGATTATCATCATAGGGATTCGTAAATTCCGAACCATTAACAGTATATTTTTTGCCGGTATTATCACATTGTCAGCACTATGGGTAAATAGATTTTTAATTGTAGTACCCACCCTGGAAACTCCCTATTTACCTATTCAGGATTACCGACCCTCATGGATTCATTATTCATCCACCTGGGTAGAATGGTCTCTTTCAGCTGCTGGTATTGCTGTTTTCGCCATATTATTAATGCTGTTTTCCAAACTATTACCGATAATTTCTATATCGGAGATGACCGAACCAGACGTCAACACCGATGAAAATAATTATTAACTTATTTGAACTATTTAAAATGTCTGTTAAAATGCAACCATATAAATATCGAAAATTGAGTATATTAGCCTGTTTAATAGCTATTTCCATATTTACTACAAATGCTGTTGCCCAGAAAATAAAACCCGAAACCGAGTTTAAATATATTAAAAACTCTGATCATAGCCGAACGTTAACTTATTCGGTAAAGTATGTAAAGGCTGATGCCAGAAAAAGCACTTTTGCACCGGACATTTTAATTACGTTTTCAACCGGCACAGCGAAAGAAAAATTGGCATCTGTAAAAACAAATGGATATGGTGTAGCCCAATGTATTATACCAATTAGTCAGAAATTGCCATTGAAAAATAATACATGTTCATTTTCTGCTTCAATAGATGAGAATCCACTTGTTGAATCGAAAAGCGATTCCTTGTCGCTTACTGATTTAGGCATAGATATGAACCTGAATGTGAAAGATTCGGTAAAAACTATCACATATCAGGTCTTTGAAATTGGTTCAAATGGAGAGAAAACTCCAGTGAAAACCGACTTGGTTTTTTATGTTCCACGAACGTTTAGCAAATTAAAAGTTGCAGAGGGCTCATCAGGGGAAGATGGAAAAGGAGAAGTGGAGTTTCCAAATGGCATTCCCGGAGATTCAATTGGTAACCTTACTGTTTTGGGACGCGTTGAAGAAAATGAGAAGTATGCTAATGTAGAGGTCTCACAAACAATCGCCTGGGGTGTTCCTACTAATTATCATATCTCAAAATTTCATCGTGCATTATGGACCACCATTGCACCAACTTGGATGATTGTAACCTTAACAGTTTTATTGCTTGGCGTTTGGGGGCATTATATGTATGTGGTATATAAATTGTATAGAATAAATAAGGAAAGTAAAAAAACATCCTAATTTTTATATATAAATTTCATAATTTTAATCAATTAAATTAAAATGGAGGTTTCTATGAAAACAATTAAATCAATTTTCACAGTTTTATCGATTGCGATAATAGCAATTGCAGTTATGTCGATGGTATCAGCTCAACCCAAAAAAGGAAAACCTTGGGAAATACCAGCTAAATATAAAGACATGAAGAGCGCTGTTAAAACTTCGGATGCAAGTGTAAAAGCTGGTGAGGCTTTGTATAAAAAAAATTGTGCATCATGTCATGGAAAAATGGGGTTAGGCGACGGAACCAAAGCAAAAACATTGGAAACTTTTCCGGGAGATTTCTCGAGTGCTGCCTTCCACGGTCAAACCGATGGAACAATGTTTTATCAAACCAAATTTGGCAGAAACGAAATGCCCAAATACGATAAAAAAATTGAGGATGCCGACATTTGGAATTTGGTAAATTACCTTCGGACGTTAAAAAAATAGTGTAGAAAAATAATATATAAAAACCTGATTCATAACGAGTCGGGTTTTTTTGTTTTATAAATGTTCATGAAAATAAAAGACTTCTTACTCTTAAATGCGTTTTTTATATAATTTTGTAATCTGAATTTCGTTCTATTTTGGTAATTTGTATATAAATATTTAACGTATTAAATTAAATAGTAAGTCTATGAAAAATTTTATGTTTTTTGCTTTCCTACTACCCTTGATATTTTTTGGATGTAAAAAAGAAAATGATGTTCCAATTACTGAGATTAAATTACAAAAAACTTCAATATATATAAAGGTTGGTGGTCAGGATTCATTAGCAGTTTTTATTACTCCAAGCAATGCCACTAATAAAACATTAACTGTTACTTTAAGGAATCCCAATGTAGCTACATTCCTAAATGGAAAAATAACAGGCTTAGCGATTGGTCAAACCTATATAATTTTTAATACGTCTGATGGACTTTTAAAAGATAGTTGTCAAATATTTGTAAGTGGATTACCAAATAGTGAGACAATCATAGTTGGTCCTACCTATGCTAATGACGTTTATTATAGTATGGCAACCGGTGTTGTAGCAACTGTTCCGCGCATCAACTGGGATATCGCCTTTAATACAGGCTTACGTTCCTCAACCATCATTATCAATGCCGGTGCTAAAATTAATCTTTATACCTATAAAGGTGGCGACACAACAGCTTGGAATTCGGTAAACATTGCAGGTATTGCCAACTGGACCAAAATGTACAATTCTGATACAACATGGACTTTTGGTGCTTTCGAAAGAAACGCGTTGGGTCATCCCGATTATGGATGGGGTATATACAATTCCATAAACCATGATGTTATTGGCGATTCGTTATTCATTATCCAGCTTCAGGATGGTACTTATAAAAAACTATGGATTAAGAAAAAAGCATCAACTTTAAATAAGTACATTTTCCAAATCGCTAATGCTGACAATACCGGATCTGTTACCCTCGATACAGTTGATTGCTCGAAATACACTGCAAAAAATTTCATCTATTATTCCTTTGCTGCAAAGAATGTGGTTGATCGTGAACCAGCAAAAGATGCCTGGGATTTTGTGTATACCAAATACTATGAAATGATTCCTGATCTAAAAGGGGTAAAGATTCCTTATCCGGTAACCGGCGTTCTAACAAATACCGGAGTAAAATCAGCACAGTTGGATAATGTTGAAGTAACTAGCAACGATTATTCCACGGCCAAATTTGTCACAGCAATTTCAGAAATAGGCTCGGATTGGAAATCATTTGATCAGGCTAATAGCAAATGGAGCCTTGTTGATAAACGGATCTATTTTGTACAAACAAAAGATAACAGCATTTATAAAATTGTATTTACCGGTTTTGAAGGTTCAGCCACCGGGGTTGTGAAATTTGATAAAACAAAAATTAAATAGGTTTTAATACAATAAAAATGAACACAAAGGCACGAAGTCTCACAGAAAAAATTCAAATTTTGGATACCTTGTGTCTTCGTGTCTTCGTGTTTCATTAATTTAAAGTCTGGCTTGCCAGACAATGATGTTTGTTTCTACTTTTATGAGAATCTATTTTTCATGTTTGTTTTTACTTATTGTTTGGCATGTATCCGGGCAAGAATCGGTAATTAAAATTCTCGATAAACAAAGCTTAAAGCCAGTTCCTTACGCTGTTGTTTGTTTTGAATCTATCGATAAAAAAGTAAGAAGAAATGCAACCACAAGCGTGGATGGATTGTTGAAAAATCAAATCCTTACAAAATCAACCATGGCCATATCCAGTTTGGGCTATGTGAGTAAAATCGATACTATATTACCAAACCGTCCCTTTATCATATTTCTTCAACCTACATCGTATGAAGTTAACGAGGTGGTTGTTACCGGTCAATTCAAAGCTGTTAGAGTTGATAAATCAATCTATAAAATTAGTATAATAAACAGCCGGCAAATTGAAGATAAGGCCGCAAATAACCTTGGTGAATTGCTTTCAAGTGAGCTAACCATGCGTACTTCGCAAAATGGGGCGCTTGGAACGGATTTGAGCATTCAGGGGCTTTCCGGTGAATATGTAAAGTTTTTAATTGATGGTGTTCCTGTGATTGGCCGGCAAAACGGTATTCTCGATCTTAGCCAAATGAATTTATCCTCGGTTGATCATATCGAAATTGTAGAAGGTCCCATGTCGGTTGTTTACGGAAGTAATGCACTTGCAGGAGCCGTAAATGTTATTTCAAAAGAACCAACCCATGGAAATGTTTGGGGCAAAGCATCTGGATATTTTGAGTCGGTAGGAGTGTATAACTTCAACAGTAATTTTGGCAAACGGATTGACCGTCATTTGTTTACTATAAATGTTGGAAGAAATTTTTTCGGCGGGTATACACCAACTGATACTTCGCGTATCAAACTATGGAAACCAAAATTACAGTATAATGCTGGTTTTGACTATTATTACTCTGATACTAAAAACAAGCTCCGTTTTGCCTCTGCATACTTTTTCGAAGAACTTCGAAACAAAGGAAATGCTATCACTGACATTGAAATTAATAACGAAATTCATCCTATCGCCATAGATGAATATCATTATACGTCTCGCTGGAACAATTCATTGAATTATCAACGAAAATTTCATAACGATAACGAGTTACAAACAATTTTATCGTTTTCTACCTATAATAAAACAAAAAAAACGATCTCCAAGGATCTTGTAAATCTTGATGAACTTCAGGCGGCTTCTTCCCTGCAAGATACCACCCTGTTTTATAATTATGTCTGGAGAACAGTTTATTCACACAATGCCCAATCGTGGCTTAACTACCAGACCGGATACGAAGCAAACATCGAAACCGCTACAGGTAAAAGACTTACTGGTCAAAAAAGAATAGACGATTATGCCGCTTTTTTTATGGCCAAATTATTTAGCGACCGGAAATTAACCGGTCAGTTGGGTTTACGTGCTATTTACAACTCCAAATATAAAGCCCCTGTCATCTATTCATTCAATCTCAAATACACGCCTGTTGAGCAACAAACATTAAGGGTTTCGTATGGTAAAGGATTTCGGTCTCCTTCATTAAAAGAGCTTTACCTTGTTTTTAACGACATAAACCACAATGTTCAGGGCAACGATTCCCTTCAGGCCGAAACATCTAACAACTACAATCTATCGAGTGTTACAAAAATTACCATTGGTAAACAAATCATAACATTTGATGCTTCGGCATTTTACAATATCATTCATAATAAAATTGATTTTGAGTATAGAACAGACGACCCTACATGGGCTAAATATTTTAATATCCTATGGGGTAACTATATTACACGAGGCCTGGATATGAAAGTTCAGTATCAATTTCACCCACGGTTTAGCTTTGTAACTGGTGTAAATTTTCTGGAACGGTCACGTATCCCCGATGTAAAAAAATTCTATCACAGCACAGATTACTCCGCCAATTTCAATTATAAAAACCTTCGATATCTGTTCAAATTATCCGCTTATTATAAATATACAGATGATTTTTATGCATCACAGGCTGATTTCAATGCTGATAATACACTAAGTAGTGTTAGTGAGAGATTTATGAAAGGGTATCATAATCTGGACATTACTTTAAGCCGTCCATTCTTCAATAATTCTGTGGAAATTGGAATAGGAGGAAAAAATCTGTTTGATAATAAAAATGTGTTGTCACATGGAAGTGGAGGCGGAGCCCATAATGGTGCAGGCAGTGATACTCCGGTAGGTTGGGGAAGAACATTTTTAGTCCGCGTAAGCTATAACTTCCTTAAAATATAAATTTACATGTCTTTTAAAAATTCGGTAATCGTGCTTTTTGTTCTTTTCTGTCTCACTTCATGTTTTGAGAAAGATCAACCAATACCTCCAACATTACTATCCAAAGATGTTAACAGATTTGCATTTAGCCAGTCGATTTATGCAACTCAGTTTTACTTCAGTCTTGGAAACAACCAAATTGTAAAAAGTAATAACATCGAAGATTGGGATCTAAGTTTTGAGTCGTCGCCCAAAGGTTGGCACATTCGAATAAACGGAGGTAATGTACTGGGAATTTACTCAACAGAAATTATTGATTTTATCACCACTCAGTTCGCAACTCCAGCAAAAGATTGGAAATACGATAAGAGCAATGGCGATGCTGATTCTACTGCCATTAATAAATGGGTAGATATTTCGAAGATCCCTTATTCATATTCTAACAAAATTTACTTACTTGGAAAATACGACGGTGTAAAATACAATGCAATAAAAAAGTTAGTGTTTACTGGCGTTACGGATACTTCTTATGTATTTCGGATGGCAGATATAAACAATACTAATTTAAAGGATGTAATTATCCGAAAAGACACAACGTGCAATCAGTCTTTCTTTAGCATAAAGAGCGGAAATCAGATTTTTATTGAACCTGCAAAAAACGAATGGGATCTGTTTTTCGGACAATATGTAACTACACTTTATACTGACAAAGGTGTTCCAACACCCTATTATGTGAGAGGAACTTTAATAAACCCATATAAATTGGGGATTGCACTCGATTCAGTTACTAATTACAATGATATCACAAACGCCAATGTAAATAGCTTTAAATTGAAAACCGAGTGGGATATCATTGGGTATAATTGGAAAACGGTGGCGATTGATAAGCAGGGCAATACAGCCCAATATGCCATAAGAAAAACCTATCATTACATCATCCGTGATGTTAAGGGCGATTATTATAAACTTAAATTCATGGGCTTTTACAACACCAAGTCAGAGCCTGGATATCCTTCTTTTGAATTCTTAAAACTTTGATATAGTAAATAGTATTCTGGCTCAATTAAGTAATAATATATAAATCAAATATTTATGAAACCTATTCTGATTATTGGTACATCAATTGTAAATATTGCGCTTATCTCGTACTCTATTTTTATCTATCAGGAAATAAAATACCGGAAAGTAACTTCCAAACTCTTGACTTTTCTGACTGTGGGCGTAATTTTAGATGTAACGGCAACCATTTGCATGATGATTGGCTCCAGTAAAGGCCTCTTTACAATGCATGGTTTTCTGGGTTATTCATCGTTAACAGCTATGGTCATTGACACCATTTTGATATGGAATTTAAAAAGAAAATCAGGTTTGAATTCCGTAGTTTCAAAATCACTTCATGTATATTCATTAATAGCATATACCTGGTGGGTACTTGCATACATTACAGGTGCGATGCTGGTATTTATGTTCCGGTAGGGTTATACGGGTTACTTGTTATTCCAAATTTCCCGGCAGATCCATAATAAATTCCATAATAGTAGAACCGAAAAGCTGACAAAAACAAAGGTATCCCCATGGTTAAGTATACCATTGAAAGATAGTAAGGCGAAATAATTCCTGATTTTCTAAGTAAAATACCTGAAGTAATCATTATCAGCATAAGTATATAGCTTTTTATGCTGAAAAAGGAAAATAAACACGGGTAATCGTTTTTCAAATTAATGATTCGAATAATATGTTTTAAAGATATTTTCGAAAATAAAAACCAATAGAAAACCAATCCTCCAATTATGCTAACAAAAATCCGTAACCATAAGAAATCCTTATTAATGCATAAAAACGAAAACCCTTTAAATAATAGGATCCCGCCAGCAAACGTCCACACAAAAGCGGCCAAAAAAAGAAGGTAACGTTTGGGGATTTTTGGTTTGAACATCGTTAAATATTTTCTTTCTTGCATTTATTAAACCTTATAAATTTTTTTGGCGTTTACCTACATTTACCAAATACCCCCGTTCGACTTAGGCTGTGCCTGAGTCGGCTATATAAATACAGGCTCAGCCTGTTAAGATATATTCGGCTTAGGCAAAGATGAATTTGTTTGGAATTTGTAGGTTAAATAATTAATAGTTTTTCAATTGAATATAACAAAGAGCTTTATTGCGGTGCTAATATAGAAAATAAATAAAAACCATAGCTTGTTTTAAGTTTTATTTAATGATACCAAACAATAATTATGAGTCAACTCTAAAAAGTTTTTTTGCCACGAATTACACGAATTACACGAATTTAACATGTTATTATTCAGCAGTATATGAAACTATAAATACTACGAATTACCAAAAACATCGTTTTTGGAGTGGACTCAATTATCATAGGTTAATAACAAAAAAAGCGAATCCAGACACGAAAGTATATAGATTTTCGTATTGTTCAAATAAAAAGTAAGCTGTACTTTTATGCGACAGGTGGTTACAAAATACATAAAATATTTTAATGAATTCGCTTGATAACAAGAATATACAAATTAATAAAAACGCTATAATAATGAAATCAACACATTGCCTTTCAGCATTCATTGGGGTTTGCCTTTGCATAAATGTATGGGCTCAACATACAGTTTTTCAAATAGCTAAGCCGGTTTCCGAAAATTTTTCCGAAGACAGATTGGCTCGCATCGACCAGATGTTGCAACAGAATATTTCTGATGGATATACCTGTGGCACTGTGGGATTCATAGCCCGTAATGGTAAAATCATTTACAATAAGGCTTTTGGTTGGGATGATAATACTAAAAAAACAATTTTGAAAACCGACAATATCTTTCGTATTGCCTCGCAAACCAAGGCCATTACCAGTGTTGCCGTAATGATTCTGTTTGAACAAGGAAAATTCCTTCTTGACGATCCTATCTCCAAATACATTCCTGCATTCGCGCATCCAAAGGTGCTCGACAAATATAATGAAAGCGATTCTTCTTTTACTACTGTTCCTGCCTTACGGGAAATCACAATCCGCGACCTGCTTACTCATACTTCCGGTATCGACTACCCACAAATTGGTTCCGACAAAATGAAGGCCATTTATGCGAAAGCTAAAATTCCGGTAGGTTTCGTGAGCGACAAACTAATTCTTGCCAATGAGATAAATAAGCTGGCATCTTTGCCCTTGGTGCACCAGCCAGGAGAGCGATTTACCTATGGGCTAAACGTTGATGTGCTTGGATATCTGGTAGAAGTAGTATCTGGGAAAAACCTTGACCAGTTTTTTAAGGAACAAATTTTCAAGCCTCTGGGAATGAATGACACCTATTTTTATTTGCCTTCTTCAAAATTCTCCCGATTGGTAAACGTGAATACCGAAGATGAGAACCATCACATGAAAAAATGGGACACCAACACCTTCAAAGGAATTTCGGCTGATTATCCCAAATCAGATGGGACCTACTTTTCTGGTGGGGCCGGTTTAGTGTCTACTATTCAGGATTATGCCTCATTTCTCCAGATGATGCTTAATGGTGGAGTATATAATGATCAAAGGATTCTCGCAAAAAGCACGGTCGAACTGATGACGACAAACCAGATTGGCAACTTATCTCTGGGAGCTAATAAGTTTGGATTGGGATTTGAATTAACCACCCAAAACGGACAGGCCAAATTGGGTATAACCGAAGGGTCGTTTGCCTGGGGAGGGTTTTTTGCTACCATTTATTGGGTCGATCCAAAAGAAAAACTGGTTTGTTTGTTGTTTATGCAACAATGGCCTTTGAGCCATGGTGAGATTCAGGACAAATTCAAAGCTATGGTTTATCAGGCATTGAATGACTGATGTTTCTGCATGTGCTTTTGTTTTTTCATACAATATAAACAGCCATAGCTTTGTTGCTAATACAATGAATAATAGAAATTCAGATATTAAAGAGGTGGGTTCGGTATTGCTCGAAATAGGAGCGCTGCTAATGAGTTCGGGAGCCAGTTCAAACAGAGTTCGTCTCACGGTCGATCGATTGTCGAAAACTTATGGCTATAAAACGGAAATGCTTGTGACGAACCGTGCACTGATGCTTACGGTTACTCACCCCAATAATACCGAGCATTTTAGCCAAGTGAAACGTACATCGCCACATGGTGTAAATTTTAGACTTGTTTCAGGTATAAGCCGCATGAGTTGGCGGGTGGTGGACGAAAAGTGGGACATTTCGCAAATACGGCACGAGTTAAAACGTCTTACCGCTTTGCCTCATTATAATCGCTTACTTGTTTTAACAATTGTAGCGCTTGCGGGCGCTTCTTTTTGCCGGTTGTTTGGAGGCAATGTCATGGAAATGGCTGTTTCGTTTGTAGCTACATTTTTAGGTCTCCTTGTTCGGCAAGAAACTCATAAGCTAGGTTATAATATTTATTTATGCGTTTTTTTTGCTTCCCTTTCGGCCTCGCTTATTTCGGGCTTATCAATTAAAATGGGAATAAGTGACACACTCGAACATTCATTTGCAACTTCAGTTCTTTTTTTAGTGCCCGGCGTACCTTTTATCAATGCATTTACCGATTTAATCGATGGAAATATTCTAAATGGTCTGGTAAGGGGTATTAACGGACTGCTGATTGCTTTTATGATTGCCTTGGGACTATTGTTTGCAATGTTTATTTATCAGTTTTAGGTATGGATTGGTTATTACTCGAAAAAGGTATTTGGTTTGGATTTGCTGCCCTGGGTTTTGCTATTTTATTTAACGTACCTGGCCGTACATTGGTAATAATATGGTTATTAGCTGCCATGGGTGGCTTAACCAAAATAATATTTTTAAATTATGGTGTAAATGTAATATTATCATCCTTTGCAGGAGCTTCTCTCATTGGCATAGCAAGTATTCCAATGGCACATTACAAACACACTCCTCCTCTCATCTTTTCTATTCCTGCCCTTATCCCTATGGTACCCGGTGCATATGCTTATCGCACTATGTTAGGGTTAATGAATTTAACCGTTATACCTACAAACGAATCGTATTCACAAATTTTAAACGAAACAGTAAGCAATGGTTTTAAAACACTTTTTATTGTTATGACCTTGGCGGTAGGTGCTTCTATACCAATGCTGGTAACCCGAAAAAGTTCAGCGAAACAATTAAGGATAAAAGGTAAAAAGCCTTAAAGATTGGCAGTTGGCAATTGATAGCAACCTCCAACATATTATGAGCTTTAACTTGTGAATTGTTAAGCAATGGATTTTTAATTAAAATGCTCCTTCATTTGTCCCTAAAACGTTTACTTTAGTGGTTTAAAAAGTTCTTATATGAAGTTTTCAAAAATAGTTATGTTTGGCGCTGGTAATTTGGCGTTTCATATGGCTGAGTCATTACATAAATCGGGCTATCGGATTGTTCAGGTGTATAGTAGAAAGGAAGTTAATGCCAGAAAGTTAGCTGACTTAGTAAATGCCAAGCCAATTACTAATTACAATGAATTTGATGCGACTGCCGATATTTTAATTTTCGCATTGAACGATAGTGTCTTGCCCGGATTTATTGATAAAATTCAATTTTCCGGACAATTGGCATTGCACGCATCGGGAAGTCTGCCTATGGACATTTTTAAAGGGAAAGCCGATCATTATGGGGTTTTGTATCCGTTGCAAACATTTTCGAAATTCCGTAATGTTAATTTTTATGAGATCCCGCTTTTTATTGAAGCCGGAAATCCTAAGGATTTGGCTAACCTTCAGATGTTTGCTTCATCGCTTTGTGCACGCGTTTTGCACGCCGATTCTTCTCAGCGCAGGAAAATACATCTTTCGGCAGTATTTGTATCAAATTTTGTCAATCACATGTATTCATTGGGCGAACAACTTATAAAACAATCTGGTTTTTCGTTTGATATTTTAAAACCAATCATCTTGGAAACTGCGCTGAAAGCAATTGAATCCGGCGATCCGGTTTCCTCCCAAACGGGTCCGGCTTTTAGGATGAATGCTGATACAATGGCAAAGCACCTCGAAATGTTATCCGATTCATCCAACATGCAAAAAATCTATACCTTTGTATCAAACAGTATTGTCGAAATGCATCACAACGAGTCAATTATATAGCTAATATGTCAGTTAATTATAAAGAGTTATTACACAACATAAAAGCATTTGTTTTTGATGTTGATGGTGTTTTTTCAAATAATGTGATTCTTCATCCGTCTGGCGAATTAATGCGTTCAATGAATATCAAAGATGGTTTTGCAGTTCAATACGCTATAAAAAAGGGTTATCCGATTGCTATTATTACCGGAGGAAACTCAGATTCAGTAAGAATAAGGTTTGAAAATTTGGGAATTAGGGATATTTATTTAAAATCGTACAATAAAATAACTGATTTTGAGGATTTTCTTATAAAAAATAAACTAAAACAGGAAGAAGTCCTTTATATGGGTGATGATCTTCCTGATTATCAAATTATGAAAAGGGTAGGGGTTCCCACCTGTCCTGCCGATGCCGTTGAGGAGATTAAAGCAATTTCGATGTACATTTCGTACAAAACCGGAGGCGAAGGGTGTGTACGTGATGTAATAGAACAAACGCTGCGCGTGCAAGGCCAATGGATGCACCCCGAATCCTTTATATGGTAAATTGTTAACATGAACCACTTACTTAGATTACTTCGATTTCCCAATTTGGTGATCATTGCCTCAACCATGATATTAATCAGGTATGCCATCATTCAACCGATTTTTATTCAATATGGTATTGGACTTGAATTTCCCTTACTTCATTTTATTTTTTTGGTTCTGTCGGTTATATTGATTGCTTCCGCAGGATATATAATAAATGATTATTTCGATGTCAGAATCGATTTGGTAAATAAGCCAAATGAAGTTGTTATTAATAACTATTTCAAAGCTAAATCGGTGTATCGAGCCTATTTTATCCTAAATAGCATTGCGTTAGCACTAGCATTTTACATTAGTTCAAAGGTTGGAATTTTAGCCTTATTCCTAATATTTCCGGTTACCATTGGAGTGCTTTGGTTTTATTCTACCACATATAAAAAACAATTATTGGTTGGGAATATTATTGTATCATTACTTATTGCCACGGTGCCCATTATAGTTGCGCTATATGAAATGCCTTCCATTCATGCAAAATATCACGATTTTCCGGGAGCCTACCGGGTTTTGCTTAACGTAATATTTGCATGGTGCGAAATATTCGCTTTGTTTGCTTTTCTTGTTAACCTGATTCGTGAATTGGTAAAGGATGCCGAAGACTTTGAAGGCGACAATGTTTACGGTAGAAACACACTTCCAATCGTTTTTGGTATTAAAGGGACTAAAATAACAATTAATGTATTGGTATTATTAACGATGTGTTTATTATCCTATGTCTTTGTAAGGTATTTTCAGATAACTAATCTTGGTCGGTTTGATTGGGTAACTTTTTGTTATTTTAGTCTGCTGCTCATCATTCCTTTAGGTACTGCAGCAGGAATGGTTTTGTTAGCCAAATCGAAGAAACACTTTACAACTGCTTCTACGATCATAAAACTTGTAATGGTTGCAGGTATTTTATACACACTTATAGCCAGATTTAAGCTCTCATAAAACAACGGAATGATTCTCACTAATACTGTTACATTATTACTCGCATCTCAATCGCCTCGCCGGAGGGCATTGCTTAAGGAAATGGGTTATCCTGTTAAAATTGTAGATGCTCCGAATATCCTGGAGGTGTTTCCTGATCATCTTACAGGAGGCGAAATACCTGAATATATTGCAGAACAGAAGGCTAAAGCTTATGTTAATTTTCTGCTTAATGACGAAATGCTGGTTACGGCCGATACCATTGTGTGGCTAAACAACGAAGTAATTGGCAAACCCACTGGCCGTGAAGATGCAATTGCTATGCTCCGGAAACTGTCCGATAATGTTCACCAGGTTTTTACGGGTATTTGTTTAAATTATCGTGGAAAAAACCATTTAATTTGTGATGAAACAAAGGTTTATTTCCGCAAACTTAGCGATGATGAAATTATCTATTATGTTGATAATTACAAACCATATGACAAAGCTGGCGCCTATGGTGTTCAGGAATGGATTGGTTTTGTTGGTGTTGAACGCATCGAAGGTTCATACTTCAACGTCATGGGATTGCCAATACATCGGTTATATTCTGAAATTAAAAAAATAGTAGAAACCAGTATTGAATAGAAAAAAAGCAAAAGTAGTGGGAGTTTCTTCTAATATCAAACTCTAAATAGTATGACATCTAAAAATAGTTGTATATGTATCAGTTAAAAAAATATTTTTTATTGGCGATTCTTTCGTTAACGATGCCAGTTTGCACATTTGCTGATGAAGGAATGTGGATCCCATTATTATTGGATCAGGCAAGATATGAGCGGATGAAACAAATGGGTTGTCAGTTAACACCCGAGGACATATATAGTGTAAACCATGCTAGCATAAAAGATGCGGTAGTTTTGTTTGGTCGTGGTTGTACTGGGGTAATGGTTTCCAATGAAGGGTTATTGTTAACCAATCATCATTGCGGACAGTCGGCAATACAGAGTCATAGTTCTTTGGAGCATGATTACCTCACCAACGGGTTTTGGGCAATGGAAAAGAAGCAGGAACTGGCTAATGCATCTCTTAATGTGTCCTTTCTGGTAAGGATGGAAGACGTTACCAAACGAGTTCTAAAGGATGTTCCTTTGGCAATTTCAGAATCTGCACGAACCGGACTTATCCAATCAATTCTCGAACGAATTGTTTCAGCTGAAGCGAAAAATTCACCGGGTCACCGTTATTCTCTTAAACCATTGTACAACGGGAACCAATATTTTCTTTACGAATATGAGGTTTTTACCGATGTTCGTCTGGTAGGCGCTCCACCTTCGGGTATTGGTAAATTTGGTGGTGATACTGATAATTGGGTTTGGCCCCGTCATACCGGCGATTTCAGTATATTCAGGGTATATGCCGATAAGGATAATAACCCAGCACCATATTCACCAAACAATGTTCCATATCAACCTAAAAAATTTCTTCCGGTTTCAATCAAAGGAGTAAACGAAGGTGATTTTACCATGGTATATGGTTATCCGGGTTCTACCGAACAATTTATGACAACGCAGGAACTCGAATTTCTCACAAAAACAAACTTACCATCAAAAATAGATCTTCGCACACGCAGGTTGGATATTATGGCAAAAGCAATGGATAGTGAAGCTAATGTCCGCATACAATATGCCGCAAAATATGCTGGTATTAGCAACTCCTGGAAAAAATGGCAGGGAGCAGTTCATGGGTTAAAGCGTGCCAATGCTGTTTCTGTTAAAAAACAACGTGAGGCTGAATTTGAACAATGGGCAAATCAGAACGATTCTCTGAAAATGAAATATGGCGGACTTCTAGGGGAATTTCAGCGTATCTATCCTACGTATGAAAAATATAGTTTTATAAGCGATTATTTTAGCGAAACCGCCATGGCCGTTGAAATGCTCGATCAAGTGGCCCGATTTTATAGCTTTTCGAACAATGCATCGTGGAAAGATACATCAAAACTGCGTCAGGAAGTTAAAAATTACACAAATGGCATCAATGGTTTTTTTCGAAACTATTACCAGCCAATCGATAAAAAAGTTTTTAGCTCTATGCTTTTGGCATATTACATCAATGTCCCCAGAGCTTATCATCCGGCTATATTTAAAAAACTGGAATCAAAATTTAAGGGTGATTTTGATCTTTGGGCTGATGATGTATATCGAAAGTCAGTTTTTAGTGACAGAGACAAAATGATCACAATAATGCAGAAGTTTTCACTATCAACTCTTAAAAAGTTAAGAAAAGATCCAGCCATGGAAATATACCTTAGCTTTTCGGATGTCCTGAATGGCTTAATTGTTTTACCTTTTAATAAACTATCGACTCAAATTGACAGTCTTTACCGGATATATACTGCCGGAATAATGGAGATGAAGAAAGGCAAATTTATTTATCCGGAAGCCAATTTGACTCTTCGTTTGGCATTTGGCAAAGTTGAGGGATACGAAGCGGCTGATGCAATTGATTATTCATGGTTTACAACAACGGATGGAGTTCTTCAGAAAGACAACCCTTCCATTTATGATTATAGGGTTCCGCTTAAGTTGAAGGAAATTTGCGAAAGAAAAGATTTTGGCCGATATGCTGCTCAGGATGGTAATTTACACGTTTGTTTCATTGCGTCCAATCACACATCGGGAGGGAATTCCGGAAGTCCGGTGATTAACGGAAAGGGCGAATTGATAGGGCTCAATTTTGATAGAAACTGGGAAGGAACGATGAGTGATATGTTGTACGATCCTAATCAGTGTCGAAACATCATTCTTGATGCCCGATACATGCTCTTTATTATCGATAAATATGCCGGTGCAGGGTATCTGTTGGATGAGATGAAGATTGTTTTATAAAGCACAACCCATTTGAATCATGTCCATTGTATGGAAATCAGTTTTGTGAAAGGTTAGGCAAATACATTGACCGAATTAACTGATAGATAGGTTACTTTAAAAACATTTAGGCATGGAAAGTTAATGAAGAACCCGTAATAATGTTTTTCACAAAAAAAAAGACGAATGCATATCACATTCGTCTTTTTCAGTTTGTTCTTTCAGTAGTTTAGATAAGTGATTTCTGGTAAACCCTGAATCGTTTGATCAGGAGGGCACCATATCGTTTCATTTCAGCCATCATATCGTTGTTATTTTCCATCACCACATGGGTATCAACACTGGTCATACCTGCTTTTTTTGCGGAATTGATTGTGGTTAAGGTAATAAAAATATCCAAGCCCTGCTTTTGATAGGCAGGTTTTACGGCTCCGAGCATCAAGCTAGTGGATTTGGCTGTTTTCATTGCCTTTAGAATATGAAGAATACCAAAAGGAAACAGGCGTCCGTTTGCTTTTTGTAACCCTTTGTAAAGGTTTGGCATACTTACCATAAAAGCCACAATTTCATCACCTTTCATAGCCACCTTCACAAATCGTGGATCAAGAATTGGCATGTACCGCTTTGCAAGTTCGTACATTTCTTTATCGTCCATAGGAATAAATCCATAAATGTCCTTAAACGATTCGTTCACCAGTTCTAACACGGGAATAATTAATGGTCTTAATTGTTTACGGGATGTAAATTCCATAAATTTGAAATCCTTTTTTGAAGTCACCCGTTCGTAAATTTTCTGGTAAATAGCTGGAAGTTCAGTAGTTAATGGAAATCGATAGATGACACAATCGAGTTCCTTATAATATCCCTGACTTTCAACTAACTTAGGCAAATAGGCTGGATTTGTGGCGCTGTCAATAACAGGCTCATATTCGAAACCTTCAATTAACATCCCTTGAATATCCCTGTCAGAAAAACCAAATGGACCAATGATCTTGGTCATTCCTTTACCTTTGGCCCATTTTTCAATATATTCAACAAGGGCTGTTGCAACTTCCTGATCGTTTATGCACTCAAGATACCCAAACCGGGCATTTTTTAAATTAAATGTCTGGTTGTGTTCATGCTTTATAATTCCCATAATACGTCCAACAGCTATACTGTCCTTATATGCAATTACCTGCATGTATTCAGCATTGCGAAATGACAGATTTTTTTGTGGATCGAAAAAACTCTTTTCATCCATGTAAATAGGAGGTAACCAAGTGCTGTCTCCTTTACGAATTTTCTCAGGAAAGTAGATAAACTCTTTACGATCGCTTTTGCTCTGTACTTCTTTTAAAGTTATCGCCATAGATATTTAATTGGTTATATTAGCTACTGGTTAGGTTATTGTAAAATATTAATAAAATACCGTCCGAAGATAATTATTTTTTCATTGTTTTACTCCGAAGTTGCTTAATTGCCGTTAAAAGTTTTTCGTATAAGGTGAACGTATGAGCTTCATGCGAAATGCCATGTGTCAGTAATTGAAATGACTGTTTACTAATCCAATACATAGTTGGTACAGACAGAAATCCGGCAATTACATCAATTACATAATGAGCCTTGATATAAACAGTAGAAAAAATCAAAAGTATACCCCCAGGAATCATCCATTTCAAAAGCTTAGGAGCATATTTGTAAGCAAGGTAGACCAAAATTACCATTATCCCGACATGCGAACTGGGAAATGCAGCGGTGGGACGTTCGCCATATCTATCAACAATTTTAATAAGATCTCTGAAAATATAGGCATCGGGAAGTTGATTGTCCGGCGGAGATAAAAAGAATTGTGGCCCGGCTACAGGAAATACTATAAAGAGTATGTAGTACATGTAGAATGACATGCATACAATAAAAATAGTTTCCTGAAAATGCCGGCGTTCGTAATTATATATCCAGTAGCACAGTATAAAAATAAAGATATAGAATGAAAAGTAACTAAGGTTCATTAAGTCGTTGAACCATTTCCAGGGAATATAGTGAGAAAACCAAATGCTGGGCTGCCCTCCAAAAATAGTCACCTCCAGATTAGATAAAGCAGGATCGAGATTTGGAAATATGATATTATTCAAATAATCCGTTTCCGGATAAAAATAACCCAAAAAAGCCAAAGGATAAAAGCTTCGAAGGAAATGAATACCTTTGTTATGAAATGAAAAATTGAGAAATATAAGTGAGACCATTACACCTATTAAAATCAATCTTACCAACAAATGACCGGCAATATTATCAAGTGCAACAGCACCTAATATAATGTATACCCCGGTGATAATAATGTAAGTAAATGTAATGATATCAATGGGGTGAATATGAGGCAAAAATTTACGTAAAGGCATCGGAATAATTTTCAAAATTAGGAGCGCAAAGGTAATGATAAAATAAAAGTAGAACCTCTTTCAAGTTCACTTTTTGCAAATATAGTACCTCCGTTTTGCCTTGCAAATTCTATGCTTAATATAAGGCCTAGCCCGGTACCTGATTCCCCGCTTGTACCTTTCATTATTTCTTTATCAGTCGAAAAAAGTTTTTTCAATTGTTGTTCATCCATTCCAATGCCATTATCGGAAATTGTAACGTAACAGTTTTCTTCGTCAGAAGTGGTTGAAATACAAATTTGTCCGTTTTTTTTTGTAAATTTAATAGCGTTACTTAACAGATTTCTTAAAATTGCCAAAATCATATTTACATCGGAGTAAACAATTAAATTTGTTGTCGACTCATTCACTATCGGAATGTTTTTGAGTTTGGCACATACTTCAAGAAAGTCAATTACCTCCTTTATCTGGTCACTTATAATAAAAAGGCTCGGGCGACAGGGAATTGTATTGGATTGATTTTTAGCCCAGAATAACAGGTTTTCAAGTAACGAATAGGCTATTTTAGACGAGCTATTGATAATGCTTACCATTTCTAATTGTTTGGGCTGCATAGTATCCATATACTTTAATAAAAGCAGCTCCGAAAAATTAATGATTGCATTGAAAGGGTTCTTCAGATCGTGCGCTATAATTGAAATAAACTTATCCTTGGTATCGTTTGATTTGTGTAGCTCTATATTTAAATTTTTTAGATTTTCAGCCTGCATCAATAATTCTTCGGTTTGTTGCTGAATTTGTTCATACTGCTCTTCCAGCAAGACATTAGATTCTTTCAAATTTTCAGTCTGTGTAAGTAATTCATTCTCTATTTGTTTTAATGCTGAAATATTTCTTCCAATTCCTATTATTCCTTTCACAGTTCCCTCTTGATTAATCCAAGGAACTTTGGTTGTTGAAACAATAGTAGGTTTATTATTATAATCCAACCCGAATTCTTCAACATTAACCATTGGCAGCCTGGTTTTAATTATTCTTTGTTCGTCGTCAAAAAATTTTTGTGCCATTTCAATTGGGTAATAATCGAAGTCGGTTTTTCCAATCATATCATCAGGGTGGCTTACTTTAGTTACATCAGCCAGATACTTGTTTGCTATGATAAATCTACTTTCTGTATCCTTAATATAGATAAAATCAGGCATTTTATCGATTAACAGATAAAGTAAATTATTATCAACGTTCATACGTGTTTTTTGGAGGTTTTTAAGATTTCGAATTTTTATATACATAACCTCAATAACTCCAATCAGAACGAGTATGATAACTATTAATATGATTCTTATTGTATTGATATTTGAAATCTTTAAATTCAGGGTATCAACCTTTTGGGCGAGACTATTGTTTGTAAAAAATATTACAAAAACAAACAAAAACCATTTCATTACTTTCTGTTTTGTCCAACAAAGTTGTTTTATGATTTTTATAAACATGATATGAATTGCTTTCCTGTTTCGAAACGATTTGTTATCCTTTTATGAAAGGTAGTAAAAAATTTAAACATTATCAATGAAAGCAATGAAAAATCATAGAGCCGATTATATAAGTACTTTTTAAAAAAAACATCATAAAAATTCTCAGCTTTCATCCCTGTTGTTAAAATTAAAAATTTGAAATTCTTCTTACAACTTTTATTATACTTTTGCCACATAGTTCCATCATGAAACCTTAACGTGAAACTTGAGCAGATATTTAGAAAAAAAACAATTGATAAAATTATTTCCGATGCCAACATCGAAAGTGAAAGTTATGGAAATCTTCACAAAAACCTAAATCTTAAAGATTTAACTGCCATGGCTATTGCAGCTCTGGTTGGTGCCGGTATTTTTAGTACTATTGGTAATGCCAGCGCTGCTGGAGGACCAGCAGTTTCATTGCTATTTATATTTACAGCAATTGCATGTTCTTTCTCGGCATTGTGTTACGCCGAATTTGCCTCTCGAATTCCCATCAGCGGAAGTGCTTACACTTATGCGTATGTTTCACTGGGCGAACTAGTTGCGTGGATCATAGGATGGACTCTTCTTATGGAGTATTCTGTCGGAAATATAGTAGTGGCAATATCGTGGTCCGATTATTTCACCTCATTTCTAAGAGGTTTCCACATCAATATCCCTGAATATTTTACAACCAATTATCTTGGAGCTTTGAGAGGATATAATGAAACATTGATTCTACTTAAAAATGGCTCCACTTTGAATGAGGTTCCAGGCTACCTTCAGGAAGCCCACAAAGCCTGGACAACTGCTCCAATGATTGGTTCTTTTCGGATTGTTGCCGATTTACCTGCCTTTCTGATTACCGTTCTTATCACAGCTTTGGTTTACATAGGTATCAAGGAAAGCAAAAATGCAAGTAACATACTAGTTCTTCTCAAAATTATTGTCGTTCTGGTGGTTATCGCGGTAGGTGCATTCTATATCACGCCAGCCAACTGGAGTCCATTTGCCCCAAATGGTTTAAGTGGTGTATTGAAAGGTGTTTCGGCAGTATTTTTTGCATACATTGGCTTTGATGCTATATCTACCACTGCAGAAGAATGTAAAAATCCACAGCGCGATTTACCCAAAGCGATGATTCTTTCGTTAATTATTTGTACCATATTATATGTTGCAGTTACCTTGGTTTTAACGGGAATGGTCAGTTACAGGGAATTAGCCGTTGGTGATCCTCTTTCATTTGTATTTCAGAAACATCAGCTCAACTGGCTTTCAGGTATTATTGGCTTAAGCGCCATCGTTGCAATGTCGAGTGTTTTACTTGTCTTTCAGGTTGGTCAACCACGAATATGGATGAGTATGAGCCGTGATGGATTATTGCCAAAAAGGTTTTCGGCCATCCATCCGCGATTTAAAACTCCGGGATTTTCAACAATAATAACAGGGCTTGTTGTTGGAATTCCTTCGTTGTTTATGAATCTTACAGAAGTAACTGATCTTACAAGCATTGGAACACTATTTGCTTTCGTAATTGTGTGTGCCGGAGTGCTTAAATTTAATCCCAGAGATAAACTTAGTGGTGGTTCATTTCATATCCCTTATTTAAATGGTAGATATATAGTTCCCGGCTTGCTGATACTTGGATTTCTTATCTGTTTAATTTTTTACAGGGAAACGGTGACAACGTTTTTTTCATTCGAAGGTGGATGGAACCTGATTAAGCATAAAATGCCATATCTTGCCTTTATGACGGTTGCCATATGGGTTTCTATACGTACTTACAAAAAAAGTTATTCACTAATTCCTGTTCTTGGACTTTTAACTAACCTTTATTTGATGACCGAATTAGGATATACCAATTGGATGAGATTTATTATCTGGCTACTTATCGGGTTAGTTATCTACTTTTCATATAGCTACAAGAAAAGTAAACTTCATAAAATATTTTAGTTCAACTTTTCGACTTTATGAATTGTTGTTATTTTTATAGAAATGATTAATAGCTCGGTTCTTATTTTAATGACCTTTAAAGTCTTTGTTATCAATATAATTCAGGCCATTTTTCAGGGTTTACCTCGTGCATAATCGAGTAAATGGTTTCAAAAACATTCTCAGCGCTTGGATTTGAAAAATAATCACCATCGGTGGTATAGGCTGGACGGTGGTCGCGCGCTGTTAGAGTTCTGGGGGGAGAATCGAGATATTTGTATGCTTTCTGTTCTTCTATCACTTTATGCATCATGTATGCAGTTGCCCCGCCGGGAACATCCTCGTCGAAAAACAAAACACGGTTTGTCTTTTTTAATGATTCTAGTATAATATGATGTATATCGAAAGGCAATAGTGTTTGAATATCTATCAATTCCACATGAATGTCAAATTCACTTAATTGATCAAGTGCATCAATTGCAATTTTAACACACGAACCATAAGTAACCATTGTAATATCTGTACCTTCAATCAATATTTCTGGTACTCCAAGAGGAATTGTATACTCTCCAATATTATCGGGCCGAAGTTCCATCAACCTATAACCATTAAGAGGTTCAATCACAATGGCAGGATCATCGGCCTTTAGAAGCGTGTTATAAAAACCGGCGGCTTGGGTCATGTTTCTTGGAACGCATACATAAATGCCACGAATGGCGCTTATCACCATTGCCATTGGTGAACCGGAATGCCATATTCCTTCTAGTCTGTGACCCCGTGTTGAAATAATCAGAGGAGCAATTTGTTGTCCACGGGTTCTCCAATGAGTGGTGGCTAAGTCGTCGCTTAATGTTTGAAGAGCATAGAGTAAATAATCGAAATATTGTATCTCGGCGATAGGTCTAAATCCTCTCAAAGCTAGTCCAATACCCTGTCCAATAATCGTTGTTTCGCGAATACCTGTATCGGTAATCCTCAGATCGGTAAATTTTTGTTGCAGTCCTTCATATGTTTGATTTACGCTTCCAATTTTACCAACATCTTCGCCAAAAGCAACTAATAGGGGATATTTTTCGAATAATTTATCAAAATTATCCCTGATAATTTCTCTTCCATGGACCTTTCTGGAATTCTCGGAATATGAAGGGCTTTCAAGTTTAACATTCAAAGCGGAACGGGATGTTTCATTATATAAACCGCTGCCATAACACTCCTGTCCCTCAATTTGGTTAAGACGTATCCACGAAATAAGTTCTTTCCTTAGGTTATTGCGTGAAGGACATTCTTTGCAAACATGTCTTACAATTTTCTTAGCAATACTAATATTATCTTTCCAGATAGGAAACTGGATTTGTTTCAATTCATCAGTGTAAATTTCTATTTTTTCGGAGTTGTCGGGTTTGCATTTACAATTTTTCTTTTCAATCAGATGGAGGAGTTTTTGTTTTTCATCCTGAAACGGTTTTGTAAAATTATCCCAAGCTATTTCCCTTCCATGAAAGGCCTCGTTGTAAGTTTTTAATTCGATTTCGTTCAATTCTGATTCACTTGCCAGCTTAGTTTTAAGAATCCATTCCCGCATTTTCTTTAATGGGTCGAAATCCTGTTCCCAATCCAATCGCTCTTTTGATTTATACCTTTCATGAGAACCGGAAGTAGAATGACCCTGTGGTTGGTTCATTTCCTGAATATGAAATAACACCGGAACATGTTCTGTTCTGCATCGAAGAATTCCTTCATGATAAACCCTGCAAAGTTCAGAATAATCCCATCCTCTTGCTTTGTAAATAAGTATTCCTTTATTTTTACTGTCAGCCTCAAAACCACGCAGTGCTTCAGATATGCTTTGTTTTGTTGTTTGAAATTCAGTGGGTACCGAAATGCCATATCCATCGTCCCATATTCCAATAGCCATAGGAACTTGCAATACACCAGCAGCATTTATAGTTTCGAAAAAATGACCTTCGGTGGTGCTGGCATCTCCTATCGTACCAAATGCAACTTCGTTTCCTTGATTGGTGAATTGACTGAATGGATGTAATGTCTTATTTAATCTGAAAAGTTTGGATGCATAGGCCAAACCAAGTAATCGAGGCATCTGGCCGGCAGTAGGAGAGATATCGCCCGATGAATTTTTTTGCTCCATCAGGTTTCGCCAGGTACCATCTTCATTATAATTGGCCGTGGAAAAATGGTTATTGAAGTTTCGACCTCCACTTCCCGGATTGTGTTTTAAATTAGTGTCGCCATACATTTGGGCGAAGAATTCAGTAGCGTTGAGCAAACCAATATAGAGCATAAATGTTTGATCACGATAATACCCCGATCGCCAATCTCCATTACGAAAATTTTTTGCCATGGCTATTTGTGCAAGTTCTTTTCCATCGCCAAATATTCCAAATTTGGCTTTACCCGAAAGCACTTCTTTACGACCTAAAATACTAAGCTGTCGGCTGAGGTTGGATATATAATAATCATGTAAAATAGTTTGTTTTTCAAGAAGAGGTTCAGAAAGGCTACTTACGCTGGTTTGCATAGTTTGGTTTAATAACTTGTAATCATTCATACAAAAATAAAAATGTTCTATGAATTATTGAGGGGAGTACTACAAATTTTCCCTTTAGTTTTTATGTTTATAAACTCCAACCTTTTAAAAATGGGTTATAACTACACTCGAATCTGTTATAGCCCTTAAAATGGGTTAAGGTTGTAACGCAATAAAAGTGCAACTTTAACTTTTTCTTTTGAAGCTTATTTTTTTCGTATACCCTTACTCGAGTAATAACTTCTATAAACCGAAATTGTTCAGGTAGATTATAATTAGAATTACAACTGAGAAATATACGCATTGTTAAATAGCCACGAAAACACTAATAATTTATTTGTGCATTCGTGGCTATTAATTAATTTTTTTTTGTTTGCTGCTTTGTGCTACTTTACGAATTAAACAGGAAAGCCCATGGAATTTGAAAAATAAAACAATCCAGGTTACTTTTTTGTTAAATTAGCGACAATTAATAATTCTCCCTGATGCGGAAAATAATACAATTTCTTGATAAGCATTCGCAACTGGTTTTTAGAATATTTTTCTATTTCGTAAGTGTAGCTATTATTTTATGGATTTTCCCCCGTGAAGGTAATTTTCCTTATGAGTTTCAACGTGGAAAGGTATGGCTGCATAACGATTTATTTTCCACATTCGACTTTCCTATTCAGAAATCAGATAGTGAAATAAAAATCGAGCATGATAGTATTTTGAAAGAGTTTAAACCTTATTTTAATTATCAAAACGATATTGCCAGCGCACAACTGAAAAAGTTTAATAAAGCATTTAATGTAGAATGGAACAAATTTGCCGAAGGCCGAAATGGAAATTCACTTTCCAACGAAACCACTTCGTTTTTTAAATTAGCAGACACTCTTACCAAATCAAGCTACCAAAGGTTTGCAGCTGATATGCTCCGATATGTTTATCAGAAAGGAATTTTGCAAATTACAGATCAGGTAGAACAATTTCCATCCAAAAACTTTCAGATAGTTGTGATTAAGGATAAGGTAGGTGAAGAAGTTGATTTTTCGGAAGTATTTACACAAAAAACGGCTTATGAGCTACTTATTAACAAGATAAATTCGTTAAAAGAAGCATCGGAATTTGATCATATTGTATATAAATCAGACTTTTTTAAGGATTTGAATTTAAACGAATTTTTGCTGCCAAATTTGATTTATAATGAAGAAGCATCGAGAAATGTTAAGGATGATCTGGTAAAAAAAATATCATTAACTAAAGGAATGTTTCTTTCCGATCGAAAAATAATAGGAAAAGGAGAAGTAGTTAATGAAGAAAAGTATAACATCCTTGTTTCCCTGAAATATGAATATGAGAATAAATTGGGTCAATCAAACAAAATTAGCTATGTTATTATTGGACAAGGTATTATTATTGGGTCATTGTTATTGTTACTTCTTGTATTTCTTTTAAGTTTTCGCAAGGAAGTGTATTTCAATAATCTTAAATTTAGTTTTATATACTTTCTTATTATAACCGTAGTTGGGATTTCAAGCATCATCATCAGAAAGGAGTTGGTTGCTCTCTACGTGGTGCCATTTGCATTGCTTCCTATTATTCTTAAAACATTCTATGATGCCCGTTTAGCATTATTTGTTCATATAGTTTGTATACTTATGGTGGGTTTTATGGCTCCAAACGGATTCGAATTTATTTTTCTTAATTTTATTTCAGGATCTGTTGCAATTATAAGCCTTACAAGTCTTTATAGACGTGGCAAACTTTTTAATACAGCTTTTTTTGTCATAGTCACTTATTGCGTGGTATACCTTGGTATTTTATTAATGCAGGGAATTGAGCTATCCGACCAGCTTCCCTGGCAAAATTTTATTTATTTTGGCGCCAGTGGTTTCCTTTTATTAATGGCATACCCATTAATATTTGTTTTTGAGAAATTGTTTGGTTTCTTGTCCGATATTACGCTTATGGAACTTTCTGATACAAATCAGACACTTCTTAGGAAGCTAAATGAAAAAGCTCCCGGTACTTTCCAGCACTCCCTTCAGGTGGCAAACCTTGCCGAAGAGGCCGCATACCGGATAGGGGCAAACTCATTATTGGTTCGCACAGGTGCTTTGTATCACGATATCGGGAAAATGTATAATCCGATGTATTTTATAGAAAACCTGAGTACTGAAAGAAATCCTCATGATAATTTAGCATTTGAAGAAAGTGCCCGCATAATAATCGATCATATATATAAAGGTATTGAAATAGGAAGGCGCAATCACTTACCGGAACAAATCATCGATTTCATTCGAACTCATCATGGCAATACAACTGTACAGTTTTTTTACAAATCGTTTAAAAAGCAATATCCGGATAATGAGGTGGATAAAAGTAAATTCACTTATCCCGGACCTATTCCTTTTTCAAGGGAAATGGCATTGGTAATGATGGCAGACTCGGTGGAAGCTGCCTCCCGTAGTCTTAGAGAAATAACGCCTCAGTCAATTAGTGATTTGGTTGATAATATCATTTACTATCAGATGGTCAATGATCAATACAATAATTCCGCCATTACTTATAAGGAAATAATCACTGTAAAAGGTATTTTTAAGAGAAAGTTAATGAACATATATCATGTTAGGGTCGAGTATCCTCAATAAAATGCAATTCAGTGCATTTAAATAGTTGTATTTATAGCTTTTTTGTAAAGTTTTAATTATTAAAACTTTATTTTTTTTACGGTTAAAAAAAATATTACTTTTGTTTAAAAAAATTTAAAGCATTATTTAAAACAAAAAAATAATGTTTAATATTGTTGAACTTATATAACGCTTAGTTTACATAATTTTATGCCTGGATTTACGGGGGACAAAATTTTGAAGATTTTTGGTATAATTGTTGTTATACTCATCTTAGTTTTAGGAATATTAGTTGCTTCTTCGCGATACTTTCAGGGTATGCCAAGAAACTATCGATTTTTATTTTCATTTTTTATAATTTCTTATGCGGCATTTCGCTTGGTTAACATTTTTAATAAATCCAGAGATGATGAAAATGAATAAAAACAGTTATAGGATGCAAAATATTGTTTCGTTTTCCTTTTGTACATTTTTATTGCTTGCAGGATGTAATAGAACACCTTCTAAATTTACCGATGAAACTCCAACACGTGGAAATGTAAAAGTTGGAGTCGATGAATCATTTAAACTTCTGTTAGATACAGAGATATTTACCTTCCAATCAATTTATACCGATGCCAAAGTCACTCCCATTTATAAACCTGAGCTTGGTATTCTGGATGATTTTATGAAAGACTCGGTAAGGTTTATCGTTACAACCCGCAATTTAACTAAGAACGAAGACGAATATTTAAGAAGCAGACAAATTATTCCAAGGACGACAAAGATTGCTTACGATGCCCTGGCTTTAATTGTAAACACTAAAAACGCTGATTCATTAATTCAATATACTAAAGTTAGAGACATATTTTTGAGCAAAATTACTAACTGGAAACAAATTAGCACCACATCGCAATCAAATGGTATTTCGGTTGTTTTTGATAATGAAAAATCTGGGAATGTTCGTTATTTTGTTGAAAAATTTAATCTACCGAATAAATTACCAAAAAACTTTTATGCTGTTAATAAAAATGAAGATGTAATCAGCTATGTTGAAAAGCACGAAAATTCCATAGGCATAATTAGTGTAAACTGGGTGAGTGATAAACATGACAGCATTTCTCATTCATTTCTAAAAAGAATAAAGGTTGTTGCAATAACTTCGGAATTTGATCCTGAAGGAGTTGACTATTATCGTCCTTATCAGGGATTCATTGCTGATAAATCCTATCCATTTATTCGGGATGTGTATATTATTAATCGCGAAATTTTTAATGGGTTAGGATCTGGTTTACTGTCGTTTATTGCCGGTGACAAGGGACAACGAATTGTATTAAAATCAAAACTCGTACCAGCGACTATGCCGGTCCGTTTGGTTCAAATTAAAAATAGTATTTAATTTGCATTTTTAACAGTAATCTTAATATTTTAACAGGATAATTAGCTATGAATATGGTTTGTATAAGTTTTAGGATAAGAATCGGTTTGTTTGTTGGTTTGTTTTTGAGCTTTTCAATGATAAATCATGCTCAGGACTTAAAAACAGCAATAAAACTGTCAGTAAGTGAACGCTATGAGGAAGCTAACGACATGTATAAAAATTTGCTCAAAACTCAGCCTAACAATGGCGATGTATACTTTTATTATGGTGAGAATATTTTAAAGAGTTATTTAGCAGATCCATTCTCAAGCACTCTTGCAGGTGTTACAACACAAGCAAAAGCTCTTTTTGAGCAGGGCTTAAAGTCTGATTCACTCAATAAAATTAATTCAATCGGACTTGGTATGATTGAATTGCAACTTAAAAACGATACAACTGCTGCTGATAAATATTTTGTTAAGGCCGAACAAATGCTGCCCAAAAAACAAAAAAAGTTCACAGAACAGAATTTTCAAATATTGATCAAACTTGCTACTGCCCAATTATACGCAAAAGAACCCCGATATAAAAAGGCCTTTGCTTATTTGGAAAAGGCTAAAGAATTTGCACCAACCAACCCAGATGTTGCGAATGCTTTAGGTGATATTTATATGGAAAAGAGTGAAGCATCCAATGCGATTGCAAATTATAACAGGGCATTGTTCCTTAATCCAACCAATCCGGTTTATAAGGTTAAAATTGGAATTATTTATATGGGTGCTCGTAATTTAAATGAAGCACGTAAATTGTTTGATGAAGCAAAAGCCATAGATTCAACGTTTGCTCCACTTTATAAAGCAATGGGTTCCATGTGGAATATGGCAAGCCAGTACAAATTATCAAAGGAAAATTTTAAAAAATTTCTTGAGCTTTCAGGGAACAATATTCCTGCAAAGGTGAGTTATGCTAATGCACTTTTTCGTTCAAAGGATTTTGGTGCAACTCTGGGTGTGATTGAAGAAATCTTAGCCGTTGATAAATCGCGTAATTATTTGAATCGTTTAGGTGCATATTCAGCATATGATAAAAAACCTCCCGAATTTGAAAAATCTTTGAGTTTTAGTGAAACTTTTTTCAAAAATTCTACTCCTGATCAAATTATCGTGAAAGATTATGTGTATTATGGAAATACACTTTTGAAACTTCATAAAGATACTGCTCAGATTGATAAAGGCTTGCAAAATTTGTTAAATGCCTATAAAATGGATACAACCGATTATGATTTATTCTCAAATATAGCTACTTATGCTTATTCTTACCGTCGATATGCATTTGCCTCCAGTGTAATTTCGAAGAAGATTGCTATGGGCAAAGCAAGTCCGGTTGACTATATGAATCTTGGCAAAGTTTATTACCAAACTAAACAATTTGGTAAAGCCGACACTACTTTTACCAGACTTACCCAAATTGATTCCACCAATGTTCAGGCATATATTTGGCTTGCTAACACCTATGCGAATTTGGACCCCGACTCAAAAATGGGTTTAGCAAAGCCTAAATACGAAAAAGTGGTGGAAAAGGCATCAAGTGATACCGTTAAATATGCAAAGGAATTATTAGATTCTTATAGCTATTTGGGATCTTATTATTTGTTGACTAAACCTGATTTAGATGCGGCAGCAGTTTATTATCAGAAAATGGCGATCCTTGATCCAAATAATAAACAATATGTTATTAGGGGGTATTCATCTTTAGGGATCATTTACACTAAAAAGAAAGATTATCAAAAAGCAGTTGAGTACTATCAAAAGGTTTTATTGCTTGACCCTACTAATAAGGATATTAAAACAACAATCGAGGGTATAAAAAAAGTATTAAATGCTCCGAAAAGATAATTTCAGAAAATGATTTAAAATTTTCTTAAAGTGAATAAATCTTATAGTTTTTCGATGTTCAAATACCAAAAGAAGAGTTATATTAGGCGTGAAATTTAAAAGTAGTTTTTTAAATTGTATTAACATTCAAACCAAATAATTGATTTATTAATTTCTAACAAAATTTAAACGTATGAGTACTAAAGGACAATCATTAAAAGATGTTTTATCATCAATTTTTGCAACTTCCGTGATATTAATTTGCGTAGCAGTTGGGTTTATCGTTTATTATAAAGTATTAGGTGACCCAATCAATTTTGAAGGCGGTAATGTAGAAAAAGGGAAACCACTTGGTTATCTTGGTATCGTTTTCCGCGGTGGATTTATCGTTCCTATCCTTATTGCTGTTATTCTTGTTCTAATTACCTTCTCAATTGAAAGAGGTATTTCATTGTCAAGAGCAACTGGTAGAGGAAGGTTAAATGTTTTTGTTCGTAATATCCGTGCCTTGCTTAACGAAGACCGTATTGAAGAAGCCGTTGCAGCCTGCGACAAACAAAAAGGTTCATTAGCAAATGTAACGAAAGCCGGTTTACACCGTTATCGGGATCTTCAAGCTGATACAACTTTACCTAACGACCAGAAAGTGCTTGCATTTCAAAAAGAATTGGAAGAAGCTACTGCTCTTGAATTACCAATGTTATCGAAGAATTTGGTTGTTCTTTCAACCATCGCTTCCATCTCCGTGTTAATTGGTCTTATCGGTACTGTACTTGGTATGATACGTGCATTTGGCGCTTTAGCTAGTGCTGGTTCACCTGACGCCCTTGCTTTAGCAACTGGTATCTCTGAAGCCCTTATCAATACTGCATTTGGTATAACGGGCTCAACCCTTGCGCTTATTGCGTATAACTATTATTCTAATAAAATAGATTCAATGACATTTAAAATCGATGAGGCGAACTTTAGTCTTTCACAAACGTTTGCTTCTACTCTTAAGAAGTAATTAGTGTTGTGACTAATGTTTAGACTGTTGATTTTATTAATTTGAAAAGTTTACTATGTCAAAAATTAAATTACCATCGAAACCGCCAAAGATTGACATGACGCCGATGGTTGACCTCTTCTTCCTGTTGTTGACATTCTTTATGTTAACAACGAATTTTAAGCCTACGGAAGCAGTGATCGTCGACACGCCGAAATCGATATCCGACAAGCTCTCTCCTGAAAAAAATGTTATTACTGTCTTTGTTGGTAAGGACAACAAAGTATATTTTAACATCGATAATGGAAGTGATAGTACTACTCGTATTCGGAGGAAAGTGTTGCTTAAAGTAGCAGAACATTATCAAGTTCAGTTTACAAAAGTTCAGGTACGAAAATTCGAAAACTTGTCTTCGTTTGGAATGCCTGTTAAGGATTTACCTCGGTGGATTGATGCAACCGACCAAAAGGTACGTGATGCCATGCAAACTGGTGTGCCCATGGATTCACTCAATAATCAACTTGAGATGTGGGTACTTATGGCTAGAAACGAAAATCCTAATGCCGAAACTGCTATAAAGGGCGACTATGGAGCAGATTATAAGACTGTTAAAAAGGTTTTGGATCTTTTTCAGAAATATAATATGAATAAATTTAACCTTACCACTACACTCGAAAAGGTTGAAGTTAAATTAGATAACAAATAAAAGAAGAAACATGTCAGAAATAATTGCAAACGAAGGCGGAGGTAAACATAAAGGGAAACGAAGAGCCAAAAAGCATTCTACCCACATCGATATGACACCGATGGTTGACTTGGCCTGTCTTCTGTTAACTTTCTTTATGTTAACTACAGCTTTCAGTAAACCAAAAGTAATGGAAATCGTTCTTCCTGAAAAGAAAGAGATTAAAGATCCTCCTAAACTAGATAAGGATAAAGTGATAACTGTTATCCTTGATGAAAAGGATAAAGTGTATTATTACCTTGGTTTAGCCGAAACAGGTAAGCCTTTACCGATAATTGTAGAGACTAATTTCAGTAAGGATGGGCTTCGAAAGCTTTTCTTAAGTCGTAACAAAGCACTTTTTACTAATATTACCACTTTCAATGAAGCGGTAATGAAGGAAAAAAAGAACATTCCGGCGGATACACTGAAAAAGCAAATCAGGGCGCTTAAAAAGGCCGATAAAGTTGGTCCTTTTGTTATGATCAAAGCGGCAGAAAATGTCAAATATGGTAATATTGTAGATGTCATTGATGAGTTGGAAATTACCAATGTTGCTCGATATGCCATTGTTGACATAAATCTAGTTGAAAAGAAAATGCTTGAGGAAAAGAAAAATGCACCTAAGAAATAAAACTTTCAAACCTTTTTTATTATGGCAAAAAATAATGAAATAAAAACGAACGAAAAGGCAGAAAGTTTTGATGAGCTAGTATTTTTGGGTCGTAATAAGGAATATGGAGCTTATTATCTACGAAAAAAATACAATCGAAACATTCTGATTGCTTTTTTGTTTGGTTTCGTTGTTGTAACATCGGCTGTGGTAACACCTTTAATATTTAGCTATTACAACAAGAATAAAATAAAAAATGCATTGGTTAAGAACATTAGTGCTGAGCTTGAAAATGTGAACACCGATGAACCACCACCACCACCACCACCACCACCACCACCAGCTGCTATTGAACAACAGATTAAGTTTACAGCTCCTGTTGTTGTGGATTCGGTAAAGGAAGATGTAGAAATTGCAACTATGGGAGATATTGCTTCTGCCATTACTAACGATGCTCCACCTACAGAAATTGTTGTGGACCAAAAGGTAGATAAAGTTGTAGTAGAAGTTGAACAGGTATTTGTGGTGGTTGAAGAAAATGCAACCTTCATGGGCGGTGACCTCGAAGCTTTTCGTGCATGGATTCTGGAACACTTGAAATATCCCGAGAGTGCAGCCGAAATGGGTATCGAAGGTAAAGTTATTCTTTCGTTTATTATTAACTCAAAAGGTGTTGTAGAAAATACTAAAGTTTTGCGTGGTGTCGATCCTGCTCTTGATCAGGAAGCGATTCGTGTGATTCAGAGCTCTCCAAAATGGGTGCCAGGTAAACAAGGTGGAAAAGCTGTAAAGCAACAGTTTACCATTCCGATCGCCTTTAAACTTCAGAAGTAATTATTCACTTCTTTGATAATAAAAAAAGCCAGCGAAAGTTGGCTTTTTTTATTTGTATAACTGCATAAACATATTATTGAAGTAGTTCTTCTTCATAATAATTTATCTTATGGTTAAAAAGCATTCAAAAGATGTAAGGAACTGTTATAGCCCATTTTGAATGGGTTTGGGTTAATTAAAACCACGTTCTAAAATCTCATATCGTTTACTTCAGCTTTGGGATATTTTTTCGCGTCGAATGTAAACTCCGTTTCGTTTATTTCAGAGTTGGTTATAAAACTCGAAAATTCTAAAAGATACATAGTCCCATCCTTCTGAAATATTTTAAGGTCTAAAATTTGAAGATCTGATTTGACAATATGCATCCGGATACGGGAATATTTTGTTTTTAAATCAATTGGGTAAAGGTCAATTTCATAACATGGTGTTGAACCGAGTGTTGTTTCCTGAATTAATTTTGATTTAAAATCTTTACTGTAAATTTTAAAGACATCATGAGGATTCGAAAAGAAAAAATCACCTTTGTCTTTTTTAGATGGTTCCGGTTTAGTGATATTCACCTCATTTGCCCCTTTTAAATAGGTATACACTGCTTTTCCATCAAAAATAATATCGGTATTAGAAAGCGATAAATGGTATTTATCACCTTTTATCTCAATTTTTCCAGTCTCATTTATTGTTTTGTCGTTTTGGAGATTGGATGTGCTGAATTTGAAATCGGCTTTGATAGTTTTATATCCATTGTTTTTTGTCGATGATTGTTCAAGTAGTTGTTTTGACCGATCATTTATTTGGGCATTCATGCAGAAAGAAACTGATGCAAGTAACAATAATACGATGGGTAATTTTTTAATCATTAGAGTTTATTTAAGTTAAATTTTTGTCTGTTAGCATCCATTTTAAGCTGGGTTTAATTATAATTGTAGTTTCTTGCAAACACTAATTCGCAGACCTCGAAAAGGTACTCAAATATTGTTCCAAAGATACTTCATCAACATACAATACTTGCCTTGCTTTACTACCTTCAAACGGTCCGACAATTCCTGCTGCTTCCAGTTGATCCATGATTCGCCCGGCACGATTATAACCAATGGAGAATTTTCGCTGTATCAGTGAGGTTGACCCTTGCTGGTGCATTACCATCATTCGGGCAGCATCTTCGAACAAATCATCTCGTTTGTTCAAATCCACATCATTTAAATCTGGTTTTCCATCCTCACTAACAAATTCAGGAAGCAACATAGCCGTTGGATACCCTTGTTGCGATCCGATATGATTGGTAATTCTTTCTATTTCGGGAATATCGATAAATGCGCATTGTACACGAATCATATCGCTACCGGGTGCTATAAGTAAGTCCCCACGACCAATTAATTGATTAGCTCCGGGAGAATCGAGAATAGTGCGTGAATCTATCATGGAAGTTACTCTAAATGCTATTCGGGCAGGGAAGTTAGCTTTAATCACACCTGTGATGATATTTGTTGTTGGTCGTTGTGTTGCAATAATTAAGTGGATTCCTATCGCACGAGCTAATTGAGCCAAACGTGCAATTGGGGTTTCCACTTCACGACCCGCTGTCATAATTAAGTCGGCAAATTCGTCGATAACTACCACAATATAAGGTAAAAACTTGTGACCTTCCTGAGGATTCAGTTTTCTGGCGATGAAACGCTCGTTATACTCTTTAATATTTCGAACTTGGGCATGTTTTAGGAGCTCATACCGGTGATCCATTTCGATGGTTAACGAAATAAGTGTATGGATCACTTTTTGGGTATCGGTGATGATTGCCTCTTCGGAATCAGGGAGTTTTGCAAGAAAATGGCGTTCAATTTTTGAGTATAAAGTCAACTCTACTTTTTTTGGATCAACCAGCACAAATTTAAGTTGTGAAGGGTGTTTCTTATAAAGCAAAGAGGTGATGATGGCGTTCAATCCAACTGATTTACCCTGCCCTGTTGCGCCTGCAACCAGCAAGTGAGGCATTTTGGCAAGATCAAACACAAAAGTCTCGTTTGAAATAGTTTTCCCAAGTGCGATTGCAAGTTCGAAAGTGTTTTCCTGAAATTTGCGGGATGATATAATCGATCTCATCGAGACGATTTCAGGCTTAAGGTTGGGTACTTCAATACCTATGGTGCCTTTACCTGGCATAGGAGCTATAATTCGAATACCAAGTGCTGAAAGGCTTAATGCAATATCATCTTCGAGGCTTTTAATTTTTGAAATGCGAACGCCTGGTGCCGGGACAATTTCGTAAAGGGTAACTGTCGGGCCAATGGTGGCTTTTATTTTATCAATCTGGATCTTATAATTTCCAAGAGTTTCAACAATTTTATTTTTGTTATTTATAAGTTCCTCGTTACTTACTTCGGAATTGGTTGTTTTATGATCCTCCAAAAGTTCGATGGGAGGATAAACATATCGGGACAGATCCAGTTTAGGATCATAATCACCCATGGGCATTTTTTCCGGTTCGGGTTTTTTTATCTCAGTGAATTTTTCTTCTATAACCGGCGGATGCTCAATAGTTAGTTCTACATCATCATCAATGATTTGATCTCCTGGAAAGTTTTGTTTTTTAATAATTTTGAAATTGCTGTCTTCTTCAATATCTACCTCTGAATCTTCATCAGACTCGTTGTTCTCTGATTGGTTGGCAGTTGAAACAGCAGCAACCGATGTTTTTTGACCTAGTAATTTGGCCACCCAATTTGAAACTAACGATTTGAAGGAGGTGGCAGATCCCGGAATTGTAAAAAAGATAAATGTCATGGATACTAAAAGCAGTAAAAAAGCAGTACCTATTTTGCCCAAAACAGCATTTAACCAATTGGACACAAAAAAACCATGACTTCCTCCAAGCCCACTGCCCAAATATCCCTGAGCATTGCCCAGAAAGAAACCGAGAATCAATGATAATAATAAAGAGCCAATGATAGTAGCATGAATCGTTTTACGCAAAGGCATCAGGCGGATACCAAGAAGCCGGAACCCTATGATGAAAAGAAGAAAAGGTATTCCAAAGGCAGCAATTCCTATTCCATCGGAGATGAAGAAAAGTGCAAGTTTTGCTCCTGTTTTTCCCGACCAGTTTTCAACTTGAACTGTTGAGCCTGATAAAACCTGACCCCATTCAAAACTGGAATCAGTTTTCCATGTAAAAAAATACGAAATAAATGCCAGGGTGAGCAGTGCTGCAAAGAATATAATAAAAAGGCCGAGAATAATTCTGAATTTTTCGTCTTTTACAAATCCCAGGAACCCTTGTTTTTTTGCTTTTGGTTTAGTTTTTTTTTCCGACATCGGTCTGTTTTGAAATTATAACGTTATTTCTACAAAATTAGTTTTAACGTTGATATTTCAAAAAAGAGTTTTAAGGTAGAAGAGTAGTAATAATTTCTTCCATTTTGCTTTTAGTAATAAATTTGTAACCACTAGGTATTTTAAACTCGCTATCTGACATCTCTTTTCCCTCAATATTTTTTGCGACTAACCTCATATCGATATTTTTTAGTTGTATCATAAAATCCAATAATAAACCATCTATTTTTTCGTATGGAGTATTTGTGTTTGGATTATGAAAACCGATATTTGAATAATACAGAATATTAAAGGTCTTAGTGGAATTTGTAATAGTTACATTTGCTTTTTGACATAACAGGCCTATTAAACGCATTGTATCCTTAACGGGGGTAATAGTGAATGATGAATTGGAAAAAAATAATGGAGCCTCGTTCAACTCTCCTTTATAAACATATTTTTTATCAAAAACTTTTATTAATGTAAGATGTTTTTTGCTCGAGAGGTCGTTGATATTTTTTATTGAGAATAGTCCAACACGATCTTCAATTTCAAAAGAAACAAAATGCGTGTTAAAGCGCAATTCCATCATTTTTGGCAGCAATTGTACCGGGAAGTTTCTTCCGGAATTGTTTGTGTAATTTATATTGTATTGAATGATACCTTCTTTGATATTATCGGTAAAAACTGAACTTTTGCACCCACTACAAATCATTCCTAACACTAGTAAACCATAAAATAAATAATATGAAATGTGATTCACAAATGCCGGAATCGATCTGCTTTTAATAAAATTAGGCATAATTGTTTAGATTAATATTTTTTATCTGATTTTAGTAGTGTAGTTGCTATTTTACAATTTATTAGGTTTTTTGTGCCAATTAAAATTAGTAATTCTTACTAAATTCCATACGTAATACATTCAAATAAGTTATAATATATTTACCAGACGATTGAAATTGTATTTAAAAGTACCTGTTTTACAATATAAATTTTTAGTTATTAGCTGTTATTTTATCTTCCTAGATTTGTTAAAAAAAATATAGTGTATGAAAATAAATCTAAAAGGTCGAAACTACCTAAAACTGCTTGATTATACACCCGATGAAATTCTTTTTCTTTTAGAGTTATCTAAGGAATTAAAATCAGCAAAACACAATTGCTGTGAGATACCCCGACTTATAAACAAGAATATTGCATTAATTTTCGAGAAAACATCCACGCGAACCAGATGTGCTTTTGAAGTTGCAGCTTTCGATCAGGGAGCTAAAGTCACATACCTTGGTCCATCAGGGAGCCAGATAGGTACAAAAGAATCAATAAAAGATACTGCAAGGGTTTTAGGAAGAATGTATGATGCCATCGAATATCGCGGATATGGTCAGAAAATTGTGGAAACCCTTGCTAAATATGCGGGAGTTCCTGTTTGGAACGGACTAACGGATGAATTTCATCCAACTCAAATTTTGGCTGATATGCTTACCATGATGGAACATTCCGGGAAACCTCTTTCACAAATTTCGTTTTGTTATTTGGGCGATGCCCGATACAATATGGGGAACTCACTAATGGTAGGAGCTGCCAAAATGGGAATGGATTTTAGAATTGCTGCGCCATTGGCTTATCAGCCCCATAAGGATCTTGTGGATCAGTGTATTGCAATAGCCAAGGAGACTGGGGCGAAAATAACCATTACTGAACAAATTGAAAAGGGAGTTAGTGACGTTGATTTTTTGTATACCGACGTTTGGGTTTCAATGGGGGAATCCTCATCAGTATGGGAAGAACGAATAAAATCGCTAACACCATACCAGGTAAATGCCAGAGTTATTCAGTTAACTCAAAATGAGAATGTGAAATTTATGCACTGCCTTCCAGCATACCACAATCGCGAAACCCAGATTGGAGAAGAGGTATATCAAAAATATGGTCTTGAAGGACTCGAAGTGACCGACGATGTTTTTGAATCGCTCGCGTCTATAGTCTTTGATCAGGCAGAAAACCGGCTTCATACTATTAAAGCGGTAATGGTGGCAACATTGGGGTAGAGAGGATTAATTGGCAGAAAAGGGCTTAATATATTAATTTTTTTATATCTATTGTGAAAATTAATTTGTAACTTGTGGTACTGGTCTAATTCTTAATTTTTCAATTTATGACAATCTACATTGGAAACATTCCCTACTCTATGCAAGAACAGAATTTGATTGATGTTTTTCAGGAGTTTGGCCCCGTGGAATCGGCTAAGGTAATCATCGACAAAAAAACCAAAAGATCTAAAGGGTATGGTTTTATTGAGATGAAGGATGAAAATGATGAACAGGCTGCTGTTGATGCTGTAAATGGACAGGATTTAGGCGGCCGAAAAGTTAAAGTTAGCCGAGCCAACCCCAAAAAGGAAACGGTTCAACCTTGAAAGATGTAAACTTGATATGCAACGTTGCTTTATCAATCAGCGTTGTATATTGATATGTCGTAAAAAAATTAACACTTTTAAGTATATTAGGAGTATTATATTCATTGTTTTGGTTCGGTTATAAGCAAAACTAGATTTATCTTTGGAAAAATCCTTAGGATTAAATATCAAATTTCGATAATTCTATTTAAAATCATTTTATGAAGCCAGTTTTTTTTGTTTTGATTTTCATTACATGGTTAGTAGTTTCATGTAGCAATATTACCACTTCTTATGAGTATCCTAAGGATGAGAATCTTACTAACACAGTTGGGATGCCTAAAAAGAAAGGGTTGAGTTATTTTCCAACAAGTTGGTTTATCGATTCAACGATGCAAAATTCCTTGAACGGAGAAATTGATTCGGCCAACCTGAAACTATTTTCTAAGGCCTTGTTTAAAGTTGGAGAACCATTACTTTATAATTTTTATATTGGGAAACAGATTGTTCGGCTCACATGGATACGACCCAACCGGCCATTTTTGATTTTAAGCGTGGAGGATATTGAAAATAAATTGTATTTGAAAGAAAATGGGTTTGAATCAGTGGAAGAAAAAGTAAAAACTGCTCGCGGAAAAGATTCTATTATTACAGAGAAACGAATATATCAGCGAAAACCTATTGATTATCAAAATATGGTAAAAATAAAGGAATTGGTGAAGAAGAATAAAATTAACGAGATGTCTCCAACAATTTATCAGAGTGGTTGTATGGGGGCTAAATTTGTAATTGAATTTC
Source organism: Bacteroidales bacterium (assembly GCA_038213375.1). Classification (GTDB taxonomy): domain Bacteria; phylum Bacteroidota; class Bacteroidia; order Bacteroidales; family JAAUTT01; genus JAAUTT01. The sequence continues at coordinate 49,612 of JBBQTB010000021.1, forward strand.
ACAACCCAACCAATTATCATCTGGTTTTTCGTTGCATTTCCAACGAAACAGAAGAGCCAACCTTTAGAGAGTTATGCGATTTAATTATTGATTTAAGTAAATTTAAAGATGAACCTCGTTATTAGATAAAATCGTTGGTAATTAGTCTACTTATTTGCCACCACACTGGTGCGCATTAAGCAATATAATCAGGCTTTGCCGGACAAAAATAAAATGTAACAGACGATAAAGTTTTTTACAAGGATATATTAAATAATAGCCACGAATACACGAAGAATTCTTCGTGTATTCGTGGCTATTATTTAATTCCGGCTTAATAATTTTTTACCAGATAATAGCTCTTTTGTCTTCAGCAAGATACATTGCATCGCCCGGTTTTATGCTGAAGGCTTTATGGAATTCGGACAAATTTGGTAATGGCCCGAGTACTCGAAAACGTCCCAATGAGTGAACATCTTCTTTTGTACGACGCAGGATTTCTTTGTCGGAAATGTGTTGCCCCCAAACATGTGCATAAGCCAGATAAAACCGTTGTTCAGGAGTAAAACCTTCTGTTTTAGCAGGAGCAGGGTTTTCTTTCAAAGCCTTTTGAAGTGCAGTATACGAAATATTTAAACCGCCAAGATCGGCAATATTTTCACCCAAAGTGAGTGCTCCATTAGCATGTGCTGTATCGAGTACCTCAAAATGATTGAATTGCTGTATTAAAATATTCGTGCGTTCGCCAAACTGTTTTGCATCTTCGGCTGTCCACCAATCCACCAGATTTCCTTTGGCATCGTATTGGCGGCCCTGATCGTCGAAACCATGCGAAATTTCGTGTCCGATAACCACTCCAATAGCACCGTAGTTTACAGCATCATCGGCTTCAGGGAAGAAGAATGGTGGTTGAAGAATTCCAGCTGGAAAGCATATTTCGTTATTGCTTGGGTTATAATAAGCATTAACTGTTTGGGGTGTCATGCCCCAAAGGGTTCGATCCACAGGTTTGTTTATCTGGCTAACATTAAAATCGAAATTAAATTTACGGCCTTTCAGTACATTTAAAACATAAGAATCATTATCAATCTGTAAATTAGAATAGTCGCGCCATTTGTCAGGGTATCCAATTTTAACAGAAATAGCTTTTAACTTCTCCTGAGCCTTAATTTTGGTTGAATCACCCATCCAAACCAAGCCATTGATTCGCTCACTAAGAGCAACCCGCAGGTTTTCAACCAGCTTAAGCATTCGTTCTTTGGATGATGCCGGAAAATATTTTTTAACATACAATTGTCCAAGTGCTTCTCCGATAGTACCGTTTGTGGTATTTAGTACCCGACGCCACCGTGGAAGAATTATTTTTTTGCCAGACATAAATTTTCCATTAAACTCGAAATTTTGGTTGGTGAATTCCGAACTTAAATAGGGAGCCATATTGTCAATCAGTGTCCAGGTGAGGTAAGCTTTCCAATCATCTAGTGAATTGTCTTTCAATATGGTATTCACTTCTTTAAAAAACTCAGGCTGACATACATTAATATCTCCCGGTATCGATAGTCCAACTGTGGAGAAATAAGCCGTCCAATCATAGTTTGGTGCAAGGGTTTGCACATCCACGAGTTTCATTTTATGATAATTGCTTTCAGGATCACGCAATTCCAAACGGGTTTTTGAGGCTTTGGCAAGTCGGGTTTCTAATAACATAATCTGTTTCGACCATGATTCAGCATCTTTTGTATAGCCAGCAAAACCAAGCATCTTAACAATATGCTTTACATATTCGGTTTGAATTTCTTTTGAATGAGGATCGGTTCCAACATAATAGTCACGGTCTCCCAGACCTAGACCGCCCTGAGCAAGCTGAGTAATCACCATTTCACTATTTTTACTATCCGATTCTCCATAAAATGAGAACAAAGGATTAATGTCCATCGAATGGTAATAGGCAATAAGGCCTTGAATATCCTTTATTGATGTAGCTTTCCGAATTTTTTCTAACTCAGGTTTTAAAGGATTGATACCTTCTTTTTCGATTTTCACGGTGTCCATGCCTGCAGCTACAAAATTTCCGATTTTTTGAGCAATTGATCCAACATCATGCTGCTGTTTTGCAAGATCTTCAACCAATTCACGAACCTTTTTGTCGTTTTCTTCACCAAGTTTGTCAAATGAGCCATAACGGCTATATTCGGCAGGCATCGGATGGTTTTTAAGCCATCCACCGTTTGTATACATGTAAAAATCAGCTACCGGATTTATCGTTGTATCCAGATTAGCCAGATCAAAGCCGGGTACTGAATTTTTTTTCTTTTCGGTACAACTAAAAAGAACAATTGCTGTGGCCATAAATGATGCGATGATTTTTTGATTCATATTTTAAAAATTTAAAATTTAATTATTTCATAATTTTGGGATTTGAACCCACTAAATTTCTAATTTCTCTTTATACTACATCCTCTCAATAGTTTTAGCAATAATAGCAACAGCTTCCCGTAGTTGTTGTTCGTTAATTACCAAAGGAGGGGCGAATCGGATGATATGTTCATGGGTAGGTTTTGCTAACAAACCATTTTCTTTAAGTTCCAGGCATATATCCCAAGCTGTTTTTCCATTCATTGGTTTCACGACTATTGCATTCAAAAGCCCTTTGCCACGAACCAATTCAATCCGGTCAGATTTAATATTTTTAATTTCTTTTCTGAACATATCTCCAAGTCTGGCTGCATTCTCTGCCAGCTTCTCATCTTTAAGAACCTGAAGGGCAGCTATGGCAACTTTGGCTGCCACAGGATTACCTCCGAATGTAGAGCCATGTTCACCCGGCTTAATAGTAAGCATTATTTCGTTGTCGGCTAAAACAGCAGATACGGGCAAAACCCCTCCTGACAAAGCCTTACCTAAAATCAAAATATCGGGTCTCACACCCTCGTGGTCACAAGCCATCATTTGTCCGGTCCGGCAAAGACCTGTCTGTACCTCGTCGGCAATAAAAAGAACGTTTTTCGATTTGCAAAGATCGTACGCTTTTTTCAAATAGCCATCATCGGGCACAAAAACTCCAGCTTCCCCTTGTATCGGTTCAACCAGAAAACCAGCAACATTCGGTGTTTCCAATGCCCTGCTTAATGCATTGATATCATTGTAAGGAATCTTTATAAATCCGGGTGTAAATGGGCCAAAACCTCCATACGAATCCGGGTCGTTTGACATAGAAACAATGGTAATTGTACGTCCATGAAAATTTCCATCGCAAACGATAATTTTTGCCTGATTTTCAGGAATTCCTTTCACAGTGTATGCCCATTTCCGGCAAAGTTTCAGAGCCGTTTCATCTCCTTCAGCACCAGTGTTCATGGGCAATACTTTGTCATATCCCAGAAGTTTTGTAATGTATTCTTCGAATTCGCCAAGTACGTCGTTATAAAACGCCCTCGATGTGAGAGTGAGCTTTTTTGCTTGCTCAATCATGGCTTGAATAATTTTTGGATGGCAATGTCCTTGGTTAACAGCCGAATATGCCGACAGAAAATCAAAATATCGTTTTCCTTCCACATCCCATAGGTAGATGCCTTCACCCCGTTCTAAAACAACGGGTAGTGGATGATAATTGTGGGCGCCGTATTCTTCTTCGCGTGCCATGTAAGTTTCCGGAGTATGTATCATATTAGTAGTTTATTAAGGTATTATTTAATAATGAAAATTGATGTTGAAGCATGTAAACTTAGCTTCAATCAAAATTAAAGATCAAATTAATTATTTTGTATGCACTTAAAGAATGACAAAGTTCATTATTATTTAAATATTTTAAATAAAGGCGAAAACATCTACATTTGACATATATAAACAATTAATTACCCATGAATTTTAAGAAACTACTATTTTCGGCAATGTTGTTTTTTGCAGTAACTAGCATTTATTCACAGACAACCTATCGAAACCCGGTTATTCCTGGATTTAATCCAGACCCAAGCGTATGTAGAGTTGGAGAGGATTACTATCTGGTTACAAGTACATTTGAGTTTTTTCCGGGTGTTCCTGTTTATCATAGTAAGGATTTAGTTCATTGGGAGCAAAATGGTTATTGCCTTACCCGTAAATCACAACTACCGTTGGATAATTGCCGAAGTTCGGGTGGCATTTACGCTCCAACAATCCGATACAATAATGGTGTTTTTTATATGGTGACAACCAATGTTACCGGTGGAGGAAATTTTTATGTGACTACCACCAACACTTCCGGTGAATGGTCAGAACCTATTTGGGTGAAACAGGGAGGAATCGATCCAACCCTGTTTTTCGACGATAATAACAAAATTTATTTGACATCCAACGATAATGCTGAAGGCAAGACTGGTATAGCTTTATCTGAAATTGATATTAAAACGGGCAAACTTATTACGCAGATAAAACATATTTGGGGTGGCACAGGGGGCAGATACCCCGAAGCACCTCATATTTATAAAATTAAAGGTTGGTATTATCTGATGATTGCAGAAGGTGGCACCGAATATGGGCATATGGAAACGATTGCCCGAAGTAAGAATATTTGGGGTCCTTATGATTCGAATCCGGACAATCCTATTCTCACTCACCGTGCACTTTCAGGGCAAAATCAACAGATTCAAGGTACTGGTCATGCCGATATGATTCAGGCTCACGATGGTTCGTGGTGGCTTGTGTTTTTAGCTTTTCGCAAATCTGGTGGAGATTTTCATCAACTAGGCCGTGAAACCTTTCTAACGCCATTGACATGGAATACAGATGGTTGGCCTGTAGTAAGCCCTGGCGATACTGTCGGTTTGATTGTAAAAACTAAAACATTGCCTCTTATCTCCCTGCCTGTCCTGCCAATTCGGGATGATTTTAAAGATACAAAGTTGGGTTTGCAGTGGAATTTTCTGCGTAATCCCGATAATTTATCCTGGTCGCTTACTGAAAAATCAGGAACTTTACGGTTGAAGGGTAATGCTTTAACATTAAGCCAATCGGCATCACCAGCTTTTATTGGGCGTCGTCAACAACATTTTAATTTTACTGCTACTACAAAGGTAAGTTTTAGTCCTGTTAAATCAAGTGATGAAGCCGGTATTACTGCTTTTAGTAACGAAAAACATCATTACGATCTTTTTATTACTAAAGAAGGAAATAAGCGTTTTTTAAAGTTTCGGGTAAAAATTGGGAATATGGAACATATCGAAAAAAATATAGAACTTCCTGAAGGTGAGATAATTTTACGTATATTAGGAACACCGGAATGGTATTCGTTTGGTTTTAAGGCGGAAAATTCTCCTGATTTTATTGAACTGGGAAAAATGGATACAAAGTATTTATCGTCTGAAGTTGCTGGTGGTTTTACAGGGGTTTATTTGGGGATGTATTCTACTGGCAATGGCGAAAAATGCAAAACATTTGCTGACTTTGATTGGTTTGATTATGACACTAAAGATGTATGAATGTAAAGGATTTGTTTTTAACTATTTTCTTTGTGCTAAGTCGGCTTTTGGATAAATATTTTGCCATAAATACTCATTAAAATAGGTCGTTAATTGGTGGAAGGCGGTGGGGCAGGGGGTAGCATCCTAACTTTTAACTTCTGTCTTGCTTCTACACCATTCAAACAAAATATTTTCTATATTGCACGGTCAATTAACTATTAAAAAACAATAAACCTATGGGAAAAGTGGATGCCTTAATTACTAAAATTAATAATGGTAATAATAACATTTTTAAAGAATTGTATGGTAATGACTCTGTTGTGCTCCAAAAACAGGCTCACCGCTATGAAGACTTGTTAAAAAAATTTCACTCATCATTTAAAAATGATGATGTTGAATTATTTAGCTCTCCTGGACGTACCGAAATTGGTGGAAATCATACTGATCATAATTTTGGTCGGGTTCTTGCGGGTGCAGTTAATCTTGATAATGTGGCTGTTGCTGCAAAAAACAATACCAACATCGTTCGAATCGAGTCGGTTGGATATCCAAAATTTGAGGTTGATCTTTCTAATCTTAAGGCTAGCAAAGAAGAGTATTTTACATCAGTTTCACTAGTTCGTGGTGTTAGTGCACGTCTTAAAGAATTAGGTTTTGCAATAGGTGGTTTTGATGCCATTATTGATGGTGGTGTACCTAAAGGATCGGGATTAAGTTCTTCCGCATCTTTTGAAGTGCTAATCGGCGCTATCATTAATCACTTATTTAACAACGGCAAGCTCGATGCCGTTCAAAATGCTATAATAGGCCAATATGCCGAAAATAATTTCTTTGGAAAGCCTTGTGGTTTGATGGATCAAACTGCTTGTTCCGTTGGCGGATTGATAACGATTGATTTTAAAGATCCGTCAAAACCTATCGTGAAGAAAGTGGGCTTCGATTTTGTTGCTACCGGATTTGCTTTGGTTATTACCGATACCGGTGGAAATCATGCTGATTTGAACGACGAATATGCTTCGCTGCCCACAGATATGAAAGCTGTAGCCGCTGAATTGGGAGCCAAAGTACTTCGTCAGGTTACACTTGAACAAGTTGTTGAAATTGCACCTAAGATTCGTGAAAAAGTTGGCGATCGTGCTTTGCTTCGCGCATATCACTTCCTTGGCGACAATCAACGTGTTGTTAATCAAGTCGAAGCTTTAGAGAAAAACGATTTTAAGTCGTTCCTTGGTATGATTATCGAATCTGGCTATAGTTCATTCATGTATAATCAAAATATTTACCCTGTAAATAATGTTCGTGAACAAGGCGTTTCGTTAGCATTAGCTTTAAGCGAAATGATACTTAAAGATCAAGGTGCATGGCGCGTTCATGGTGGTGGTTTTGCAGGAACTATTCAGGCTTTTGTGCCTAAAAACCTACTTGATAAATATGTTTCCACTCTTGAGCATGTTTATGGAAAAGGAGCATGCCACAAGTTGTTTATAAGGCAAATGGGTTCAATAAAGGTTGAATTGTAAGAAGAGTAAGAATATAGATTAGGTGGGAAGATTGAAAAAGAGAAATATCGTTATCCTTTACCTATCCTACTATTCTGCATCACTACTTACCTACTAATTAAATACATACATTATGAATATTATAAAAGAAGATTCATTTAAGGGGACATATCTTGGTAAGCCTACAGCGCTTTATACATTAAAAAACAAAAAAGGTGTTATTGCACAAGTAACCAATTATGGAGCTATTATAGTAAGTATTTATCTTCCTGACCGTAAAGGAAATTTAGCTGATATCGTTCAGGGTTATGATACAATCGGCGAATACATCAATGGTAACAGTCCTTACATGGGTGCTATATGCGGTCGATGTGCCAACAGAATCGCCAAAGGAAAATTCATTCTTGAGAATAAGGAATATAATCTGGCAGTTAACAATGGTCCCAACCATTTGCATGGCGGAATCGCTGGTTTTAGTAAGATTGTATGGGATGTAACTAGTTTTTCATCTTCGAAAGTTGTTATGGAATACTTATCTAAAGATGGTGAGGAAGGGTATCCAGGAAATTTGAAAGTTACCGTAACTTATACATTAACTGACGACAACGAATTGGTTTTGGATTATTTAGCGACAACTGATAGAACTACCGTTGTAAATTTTGCCAGTCATTCCTATTTTAATCTGGCAGGTGAAGGTACAGGAGATATTCTCAATCAGGAATTAATGATCAATGCTTTATATTATACTCCTGTAGATGAAACATCAATTCCAACAGGTGAAATTCGCAGTGTAAAGGGAACACCTATGGATTTTACACAACCAAGAAAAATTGGATCGCGGATTGATATCGGAGATGAGCAGCTTCGTTTTGGAGCAGGTTACGACCATAACTGGGTTTTAAAGAATCGGACAGGAGATTTAGCACTGGCTGCTATTGCATACGATCTTGAATCTGGTAGGTTGATGGAAGTTTCTACTACTCAACCGGGATTGCAGTTGTATACAGCCAACTGGATTGATGGCGAAAAAGGAAAGGGAGGAAAAATATATGGCAGGCGTTGGGCATTTTGTCTGGAAACCCAGCATTTCGCGGATGCCATTAATAAACCACATTTCCCATCCACCATACTGCATCCGGGCGAAACTTACAAACATTCGTGTGTACATAAATTTTCAGTAAAATAAATTTAACTAATAATTTAAAAAAATGAGTGAACAAAACAAACCTAGTTATCTGTTTCCATTGATAGTAATGGCCTCTTTGTTTTTCCTGTTCGGCTTTATTACCACTATGAACAATTCGACTATCGATTTCTTAAAAAATGCATTTGGCCTAGACGATTTTCAAAAACAGTTGCCTAATACATTCTTTTATGGAGCATATATTTTATCAGTACCTGTAGGCTTTATGCTTACCAGAATCGGTTATAAAAATGGTGTTTTGGCTGGTCTTGCATTAATTTCACTGGGGTTTTTTCTATGCATTCCCGGAGTATCAAACGGTTATTATGGATTTCTTAGTACTGTTTCCGTATTTGCAATTGGAGTTGTAATTTTACAAGTTGCTGCGGCACCTTATGTAAATGCTTTGGGAAGCCCTGAAACTGCTGCAAGCCGATTGACTCTAACAAACGCACTAAACTCTGTAGCTACAGTTATCGCTCCTATTTTTGTTTCTGTTCTTTTAGTTACTCCTAAACTAGAACCTGGTTCAAAAATGGAAAACTCAGCAATTCAAGAAATTGTAAAGGGTCCATTTATGGTAATTGGCATTATAACTGCAGTTATTCTGGTAATCATGTTTTTCTTAAAATTGCCTGAGATAAAAACCGAAGATAACCAAGCTGTAGGCTCTGAAAAGAAATTGTACAAATCAAGTGCTTTCAAATATACTCATGTTTGGTTAGGTTCCCTGGCAATTTTCTTATATATGGGAATAGAAATCGGCATTTCTAGCTTCTTCCCTGATTATGCTAAATCGCTCGGTATTCAAGGTATTAACGGAACTGATATGTTAAAATATTATTGGGGTGGGATGATGGTAGGTCGTATTTTAGGAATATTCATTTTAAGAAAATTCAAAGCCGGACAAATTTTGGCAATTTGTGCTATTGGAGGCGGAGTATTGTTGGGAGCTTCATTTGCACTTAGTTCCAGTCTACCATTTGTTGCAATGTGGTTGTTTCTTGCCACGGGCTTGTTCCATTCAATCATGTGGCCTGTTATTTACAACCTTGCATTGGAAGATCTAGGCCCACATGTTAAAGTAGCTTCTGGTGTAATTGCCACCTCGGTAATTGGCGCTTCGATTTTAACGTTAATTATGGGTAAAATTCAGGTAGTAACAGGGTCTGTAATGATAGCCGTAAGTCTCATGTTTTTTTATTATTTATATATGATTTTTTTCGCAGTAAAAGGATCGAAAATCCGTTAGTTTTCTTTCGATTTATAAAAGCCATCCTACTCAGGGTGGCTTTTTTTTATGGACATAAAACGACCAACTATTTATTATTTTTTTCCAAATTTTAATTACCTTCGCAAAAGCATGTGAAGTGTATTAAAAACACTTAAATTAGATAAGTAAATAAATTTATGGGAGCTTTTTATCAGGATGAGGATCGGCACTATGTCGCTTTAGACTGTATCATTTTTGGTTTCGATGCAGGCGAACTTAAACTTTTGTTACTAAAGAGGAAATTTGAACCGGCAAAAGGTGAATGGTCGTTAATGGGAGGTTTTTTAAAGAATAACGAAAGCCTTGATGAGGGAGCCCGAAGAATACTCCTTCAGCTTACCGGTCTTAACAATATTTATATGGAACAACTCCAAAGCTTTGGTGACATAAACCGCGATCCGGGCGAACGAACCATTTCAATCGCATTTTATGCATTGATTAAAGTGGATGATAACGACCGGAAACTAGCAGAAGCTCATGGAGCTCATTGGATTTCAATTAATAAAGTGCCAACTCTTATCTTCGATCATAATAAAATGGTGGAGAAAGCACTAAAAACCCTAAGAAACAAAATTGTTACGAAACCCATTGGATTTGAGCTTTTATCCGAAAAATTTACGCTGCCTCAATTACAAAGCTTATACGAAGCTATCAATCAAGAACAACTCGACAAACGAAACTTTCGCAAACGAATACTCGAAACAGGGTTATTAGATAAAATGGATGAAAAAGAAAAAGGATCATCTAAAAAGGGTGCTTTTTATTATATGTTTAATAAAGAAAAATACCGCATGTTTGCAGAAATGGGCTTTCACTTTCAGATGAAAGTGAAAAAAGACGCACTAATTAAGATTAACACATAAATATAAATCAATAATATTTGATAATTAACTATTAATTAATACTCTAATGAAAAATCCAAAAGGCTTCCTTCTTATTCTGGTTTTTGTTATTTCTGGATTTCAATTATCTATGGCACAAAATAAAACAGATAATACAATTGTACTTAACGTTGATAAAGCCACAGTCCCAATTAGTAAAGACATATATGGGCAATTTGCTGAACATTTGGGGAGATGTATTTACGAGGGTATTTGGGTTGGCGAAAACTCAGTTATACCAAATACACGCGGTATTCGTAATGATGTTGTGACAGCGTTGAAGGATATGAATATACCTGTTTTACGCTGGCCAGGTGGTTGCTTTGCTGATACTTACCATTGGAAAGATGGAGTTGGTCCTAAGGATAAACGTGCATCCATTGTAAATGTAAATTGGGGCGGTGTTACTGAGGATAACAGTTTCGGAACACACGAATTTCTTGACCTATGCGAAATGCTGGGCTGCGATGCTTATGTTTCTGGAAATGTGGGTAGTGGAACTGTCCAGGAAATGGCCGAATGGTTAGAATATATGTCCTCTGATTTAGCCTCACCCATGACAAAACTTCGGAAGCAAAATGGCCGTGAGAAGCCCTGGAAAGTGAAATATTTTGGAATTGGCAACGAGGCATGGGGTTGCGGAGGTAATATGACTCCCGAGCATTATTCCGATCTATGCAAACAATATGGTACTTATCTCAGTTATGCTGGCAGAGGTACTCAAAAGATTGCTTCTGGCGCAAGTGATTTTAACTTAAATTGGACCGATGTTGTAATGAAGAACGTTGGAACAAATGTACAAGGTATTGGTGTTCATTATTATACTTTGCCAGGAAATTGGCAGAAAAAAGGTTCATCTACTGATTTTGATAAAAATGAGTGGTTTACTGTTTTAAGAAAAACCTTAATGATGGATTCGTTGATTGTAAAACATCTTGCCGTTATGGATAAATACGACAAAAATAAAAAAGTAGGCATGATGGTAGACGAATGGGGTACCTGGTACGAAGTTGAACCAGGAACTAACCCGGGTTTCCTTTATCAGCAAAACACGCTTCGCGATGCGTTGGTTGCTGCAATAAATCTCAATATATTTAATAATCATGCGGATAGGGTGAAAATGACCAATATTGCACAGATGGTTAATGTACTACAGGCCATGATACTTACAAAAAAGGAACAAATGGTGTTAACTCCTACCTATTATATATTCCGCATGTATAAGGTACATCAGAATGCAACTTTAATTCCAATTACATTAACATGTCGGGATTATAAAAATGGGAACGAATCAATTCCTTCGATAAACGCATCAGCATCAAAAGACGCTAATAGTAAAATACACATCACCATTACAAACCTCGATCCAAATGCCGAAAGTCCGGTGACTATCGATTTGGGAAAGATTAAAGATGCAACCGTCAATGGAGAAGTGCTTACCGCCAGCGAAATTAATTCATTTAATGATTTTGGCCTTCCCGAGAAAGTTAAACTTCAAAAATTCACTCAATTTAAACTGAACGGAACTAAGTTGCATGTCGTTATGCCTTCAAAATCTGTAGTTTCAATAGAAATATCGGAGAAATGAGATATTTTTTATGCCACTTTATTTATTTAAAAATATTAATATCTTTGTCTGTATTAAGTGTAAAAAACATACTTAATATATAACTAACTAGCATTAATTAAATAAAACTAATACGCTTAAATCGATGAATTGGACTTCTCATGAATTTATTTGGCTCGACTGGGTAATTATCGTGGTCGGGATTGTAGCTGTAGGTTGGGCTGTTTGGCGTTCGATACAAAAACACAAACGTTCGATACAGGGTGCCGACAGCGAGGACTACCTGTTTGGTAAAGGCGAACCATGGTATATTATAGGTGCGGCTATTTTTGCTGCAAACATCGGCTCAGAACACCTTGTAGGTCTTGCCGGCACTGGCGCGAAATCCGGTGTAGGTATGGCGCACTGGGAGATGCAAGGCTGGATGATACTTATTTTGGGCTGGCTTTTTGTTCCGTTCTACCAACTTATGAACAATAAATTGGGAAAAATTATCACGATGCCCGACTTTCTAAAAAATCGCTACACACCTCGCACCGGGTCGTGGCTGTCTATCATTACACTTATTGCCTACGTGCTAACCAAAGTGAGTGTAACAGCGTTTACAGGCGGTATCTTCATGGAAAGCCTTCTTGGCTTGCCTTTCTGGTATGGAGCTATCGGATTAATTGTCTTAACGGGTATATTTACCGTTTTTGGCGGCATGAAGGGTGTTATGACACTGTCGGCAATTCAAACACCTATACTTATCATTGGTTCATTCCTTGTGCTTTTCTTAGGATTGTCAGCGCTCGGAGGCGGCAATGTTGCTCACGGTTGGACTGCCATGATTGACTATTCAAAATCGCTGAGTGTTGGAGCAGACGGCGTTGCACACGGCACAAACCACATGTTCCACTTAGAGACGGGCGACCCGCTTTATGATGACTATCCCGGTTTTTGGGTATTTATCGGAGCGACAATTATTGGCTTTTGGTATTGGGCTACCGACCAACATATCGTTCAACGTGTACTCGGACAAACAAAAGGCGAGGCTAACGATGTTGTAATGAAACGCGCACGCAGAGGTACTATCGCTGCTGGTTATTTTAAAATATTACCTGTATTTATGTTCCTGATACCCGGTATGATAGCCGCCGCATTGGCAGCGCGTCCGGGCAGCGGCTTCACATTAGACAACCCTGATACAGCCTTTGGCTCAATGGTTAAGTTTGTATTACCCGCCGGTGTGAAAGGTATTGTTACCATAGGCTTTATATCAGCATTGGTTGCTTCTTTGGCTGCATTCTTCAACTCCTGTGCTACCTTGTATACCGAAGACTTTTATAAGCCAATGTTCAAAGGCAAAAGCGAGGCTAGATACGTTTTGGTAGGCCGTATTGCAACAATTGTTGTAGTGGTACTTGGTATTGGATGGATACCAGTCATGATGAGTCTCGGCAGCCTTTACTCCTATCTGCAAGGCATTCAATCGCTGCTCGCACCTGCAATGGTGGCAGTATTTGTAATGGGTATATTTTCCAAAAGAATTACACCCAAGGCAGGCGAAGCAGGTTTAATAGTAGGCTTTCTTATTGGTATGGCACGATTGCTAACAAACATCTTTACAAATACAGGTAAAGACGTAATGACAGGCTGGTACTGGGAATCCACCCAATGGTTCTGGCATACCAACTGGCTTATTTTTGAGATATGGCTGCTTGTCTTCATCATGTTGTTTATGGTTGTAGTATCATTCTTTACTCCAAAACCAACTGCTAAACAGATTGAGTTTATCACTTTCACAGGCGACTACAAGGCACTCATCTGGAAGAGCTGGAACAAGTGGGATGTAATTGCTTCGTTGGGTGTGGTACTGATTTGTGCTTTATTCTACGCCTATTTCTGGTAAAATTTACCAGTTTAATAAAAAAATTTAAATTTAATAAGCACGTTCTTCATTTGATTATTTATTGGGTGAAGTCGTGCTCCTTTCAAATTCTAATTAAATCATGCTTAACGAGTTAAAAAAGCAAGTTTTTGAAGCTAATATCGATCTTGTAAAACATGGTCTGGTAATTTTCACCTGGGGAAATGTTTCAGGTATTGACCGTGAGCAAGGACTTATTGTTATTAAGCCAAGTGGAGTTTCCTATGATAAAATGACCGCGGATGACATGGTAGTGGTTGATCTTGATGGTAAGGTTCTGAATAGTCATTTAAAGCCATCGTCTGATACACCTACTCATCTTGCACTTTATCGGGAATTTGAATCGATAGGTGGTATAGTTCATACTCATTCCGAATGGGCAACCAGCTGGGCGCAAGCTGGTATTTCTATTCCGGCACTTGGTACAACTCATGCCGATTATTTCTTTGGTTCAGTGCCATGCACTCGTAAACTTACTGAAAAAGAAGTAAAGGGTAATTATGAGATTGAAACTGGCAATGTTATTATTGAAACTTTCAAAGGGATTGATCCATTGGCAATTCCATCGGTGATAATCAATGGGCACGGTCCATTTTCATGGGGTAAAAATGCGTCAGATGCAGTTCACAATGCCGTAGTGTTGGAAGAGGTGGCCAAAATGGCACATCATACACTCACTTTGCGGGAAGTAAAAGGTATCGATCAATATCTCCTGAATAAACATTATTATCGTAAACATGGTCCTGGTGCTTATTATGGACAGAAATAAATTATAATTTGAAAATGAATTAATTTCTCATATTCAAATCATCTTATCTTCAAATTAATATTATGGCAAAATATACAATTGGAATTGACTATGGAACCGACTCAGTTCGGTCATTAATTGTTGATGCATCAAATGGAAAAGAAATATCCAGCGATGTGTTTAATTACCCGAGGTGGAAAGCCGGAAAGTATTGTTCTCCTTCTCAAAATCAATTTCGTCAGCACCCACTAGACTATTTGGAAGGCTTAGAAACTACCATTAAAAATGCTTTGGCTAAAGCGCCAAAGGATGTTGCAGCTAACGTGATTGCTATTTCCGTTGACACCACTGGATCAACTCCAATAGCTGTGGATGTAAAAGGAACTCCGCTTTCATTAACTCCGGGTTTTGAAGAAAATCCAAATGCCATGTTTGTTTTGTGGAAAGACCATACAGCAACCAAAGAGGCTGATGAAATCAACCAACTTGCCCGATCATGGGGTGGGGTGGACTATACCAAATTTGAAGGAGGTATTTATTCGTCGGAATGGTTCTTTGCAAAGATTCTTCGTGTTCTTCGTGCAGACGAAACAGTTCGGAATGCAGCTTATTCGTGGGTAGAACATTGCGATTGGATTCCTGCCATTTTAACGGGCGAAACCAATCCTTTGACGATGAAACGAAGCCGCTGTGCCGCTGGACATAAAGCAATGTGGCATGCCGATTTTAACGGATTACCATCCGAAGAATTTCTTGTTAAACTCGACCCACTTTTAAAGGGATTGCGTGAACGACTTTTTAAAGAAACATATACCTGTGAGGTGAAAGCTGGAAATCTCACATCACACTGGGCTAAACGTCTTGGATTAAGCGAATCGGTAGCAGTTGGTGCTGGTTCTTTTGATGCACATTTAGGTGCGTTGGGTGGTGAAATAAAACCATATTATCTGAGCAAAGTTATGGGTACTTCCACATGCGATATGCTTGTGGCTCCTATGAAAGAAATGGAAGGAAAACTTGTAAAAGGTATCTGTGGCCAGGTTGATGGATCTATTGTTCCCGGAATGTTAGGTATGGAAGCTGGTCAGTCTGCTTTTGGCGATATTTATGCATGGTTCAGAAAACTCTTGCTTTGGCCTATAGAAGAAATCTTAGCTGAATCATCCGTTATTGATCAAGCAACCAAAGATAAACTTATGGCAGAAATAGCTGATAAAATTATTCCAGTTCTATCGAAACAAGCTGAAACTATCTCTATTGGTGAATCAGGAATCATTGCTCTCGACTGGATGAATGGCAGACGCACTCCTGATGCTAATCAACTCCTTAAGGGCGCTATTCTGGGATTAAACCTTGGATCTGATGCTCCTCGTATTTTTCGTGCTTTAGTAGAGGCTACAGCCTTTGGAGCAAAAAAGATTGTAGATCGGTTTATCAGTGAAGGGGTTAAAATTGATGGAATTATTGCTCTGGGTGGTGTTGCTAAAAAATCCCCATTCGTAATGCAGGTTGTTGCTGATGTGTTAAATATGCCGATTTTAGTGGCTCGAAGCGAACAGGCCTGTGCTCTTGGTGCGGCAATGGCAGCGGCCACTGTTGCAGGCTTGTATCCAACCGTACTCGACGCTCAGAAAGCTATGGGCAACGGGTTCGAAATGGAATATAAACCCAAAAAAGAAAATGCTGACAAGTATATATTGCTATACGATAAATACACCCGGTTCGGTACTTTTATTGAAAATGATGCAAAAAACTGAATTCGAAAATACACTGGAAATAGTTATTTAGCCTGTTTAATTCATAAACTTTTTACCTTTCCATAAACTTAGCAAAGCGATCTCGACGAAGTCAATCCCTCTCCCACGGGTGGGGGACTTTGGCCTCGTATATATCTAGCTCCCCTCTCTGTTTGGAGAACTTATACAAAGGCGTTCTCGCGATCGAATGGAGCAATGGTTGGGGGTGAGGTCCTTGAAGGGATTTGTGAATTATACTGGCTAATTGCAAACTAGCTTGTAACTTTTTTTATCATCTTCCAAATCTTTTATTTGCGATATTTGTAAAAAATCTATCTTCATGAAGATTGCTTTTCTTGATGTAAAAACTATGGGAATTGTCTCCAATTTTCACCTCATTGAACGTTTGGGCGATGTAATTCAATATTCGTTAACCAAACCGGAGGAAAGGTTGGAACGGCTTGAAAATATTGATATTGTAATAACTTGTAAAGTTGCTATTGACCGCGAAATTATTGATGCGTGTCCGCAATTAAAACTGATTTGTGTTGCAGCTACCGGAACCAATAATGTAGATGTAGAGTATGCTATCCATAAAGGAATACAGGTAAAAAATGTAATAAATTATTCCACTGAAAGTGTTGCACAGGTTACCATTGCAATAATTTTGAATCTGGTAAACCACCTGAATTATTTCGACCGCTATGTAAAAAGTGGAGGATATGCTCATAGCGATATATTTACCCATTATGGACCAGAATTTTATCAACTGATTGGGAAAAGAGCCGGAATTATAGGGTTAGGAAATATTGGTAAACGAGTAGCACGTTTACTTGAGACCTTCGGGATGGAAATTGTATATTATTCGACGTCCGGGAAAAATAACAACAACGATTATCTTCGGATGGAACTAGCTGAATTATTGTTAACAAGTGATATTGTATCAATTCATTCTCCATTGAATGATTCTACCAGAGGTTTAATAAATAAAGGCAATTTGAAACTAATGAAGCCAACAGCATTTTTAGTAAATGTTGGCAGGGGTGGTATTGTTGATGAGTACGACCTTGTTGAAGCTATCAATTTGGAATTGATTGCAGGTGCAGGAATCGATGTATACGAATGTGAGCCAATGGTAACTGATAGCCCTCTTCTCAAAGTTAAATATCCTGAACGGCTGATGCTTACACCACACATCGCATGGACAAGCGTTGAAGCCAGAGAATTATTGATCGAAAGGGTCGCCGAGAATATCTTAAAGTTTATTGGCGATAATTAAACCGCCAATTAACATTTGATTATCTTGTTATTGAATTTTTGAATCCTGATCTAATTCCTTTAGAATATGTTTCTTTTTTGTGTGGCGAAGCATTTTGGCTTCAGTATGGAAAATTATTTCTGTTGCAATGTTTTTGGCCTGATCACCAACTCGTTCAAGTTTTCTGATAATAGAAATAACATAGAGCGAATCGCGAACCTGATCGTTATTTTTCTTAATCCATTCGCAAATTACATCCTCAGCGTTCCCCGTTAACTTATCAAGTTCATCATCGAGTTGGAACACCGAGCGAACCAGCTTGGGTTCTTCATTTTCAAAAGCTTCCAATGCATTATTAAGCATAGTGGTGCTTATGGAAAACATTTCATTTATTTTAGCTTCTTTCAGTAGCTTTTTGTCGAAATTTTTACTGAACTCCTCGGTACATCCTGCAATTGTATTTGCATAATCGCCTACTCGTTCAAGATTGTAATTAACCTTAAGTACTGCAAGAACAAACCTTAAATCAACGGCCAAAGGATTAAACAATGCCAATAAGTTTTCGCAGTCCATATCTAGCTTAAGCTCGTATGCATCTACACGCTTTTCATTAACTTTTACTTCTTTTGCAAGATCTTTATCTAACGTATTTATTGATTTCTGTGCTTTTTCGAGCTGACTAAGCACCAGTAGCCACATTGAAATTACTGATGACTTTAATGTTTTGAGTTCTGTATCGAGATGGGTCATTGGATTTACGATTTTAGTTTTACGATTTTAGTTTTTTCCTAAATACTCATTTCTGTGTACATAATAAAATCATCCGAATCGTCCAGTAATATAGTTCTGGGTTTTAATATTATTCGGACTTGTAAATATAAACTTTGTTGGACCATGTTCGATCAATTCGCCCAAATAGAAAAACGAAGTAAAATCGCTTACCCTTCCTGCTTGTTGCATATTATGGGTTACAATGATAATAGTGTATTGCTTTTTTAATTCAAAAATCAATTCTTCGATGTGTGATGTTGAAATTGGATCGAGGGCCGAAGCTGGTTCGTCCATCAGAATCACTTCGGGTTCTATGGCCAGAGCCCGGGCAATACATAATCGCTGTTGTTGTCCGCCAGAAAGTTCAAAAGCCGATTTCTTAAGGTTATCCTTTACCTCATTCCAAAGTGCCGCCTGCATGAGAGAGGTTTTAACTTTTTCTTCAATGTACCCATTGTCCTTTATTCCATTGACGCGTAATCCATAGGCTACATTTTCGAAAATAGATTTTGGAAATGGATTGGGTTTCTGAAACACCATTCCAACTTTTTTACGAAGCTCATCAGGATCAATAGTTTTGCTATAAATATCCGTATCATTGAGCAATACACGGCCACTTATATTTACATGATCAATTAAATCGTTCATACGATTGAATAGCCGCAGAAACGTGGACTTTCCACATCCCGACGGGCCAATTAAGGCAGTTACCGTATTTTGATATGCTTGAAAGTTAATATTTTTTAGGGCATGAAATGAACCATAAAAAAGATTTACAGTTTTAGTTTCAACGATAACAGGAAGTTTTGTTACGGGTTTTAACTCAACTTCAATTTCTTTGTTTTTATCTTTCATTAGTAAAGCTATAATTATCAATTCATTTTTACTTTTTTGCTAAAATACCTTCTCAGCCAGTTCGCCATCAAATTAAAAATCAGTACGATCATAATTAATACAAAAGCCGTTCCATATGCAATTGGGCGTGTAGCTTCTATGTCTGTTCCACTAGTTGTAAGAACATACAAGTGGTATGGAAGAGCCATTACCTGATCAAAAATGCTATGCGGCAATTTAGGTAAAAAATAAGCTGCAACGGTAAATAGGATAGGTGCAGTTTCACCTGAAACCCTACCCATCGATAAAATAAGCCCTGTTAAAATATTCGGAAACGCAACAGGTAAAACGACACGGCGTATTGTTTGAAGCTTGGTAGCTCCAAGTGCATAACTACCAGTACGTAGTGACATATCAACTGATTTCAGAGCTTCTTCGGTAGTACGGATAATTACAGGTAAGGCTAAAAGTCCAAGCGTTAGTGATCCAGCAATAATTGAATCTCCAAAATGTAGTTTGTTAACAAACAAAGCCATACCAAATAACCCGAAAACGATGGAAGGGATTCCGGCCAGATTATTGGTCATACTTCTTAGGAAACTTTTAAACCATGATTCTTTAAGATATTCATTGGTATATATGCCCGATAGCACTCCTATAGGAAATGCAAACAGCATACTTCCAAACATCAAGGAAAATGTTCCTATTATGGCAGGTAAGATTCCGCCTTTAGTCATCCCCTCTTTTGGCATGGTGGTTAGGAATTCCCAGTTGATTACTTTAATCCCTCTGATACAGATAAAAAAAAGGATAATAAACAACATGGCAACCACCATAAAGCTAATTATCCTGAATATGCTAAAAACAAGAAATTCGTATAATCTTTTTTTCGACTTCATAATTATGCTCTTCTAGTTCTCGATTTAATAATTTCAACCGCTAAGTTGATGCCGAAAGTTATAATAAACAGCACAATTCCTAAAGCGAACAATGCTTTGAAATGAAGCCCGCCTACAGGGGCTTCGCCCAATTCCGCCGCAATCGTGGCTGGTATTGTTCTTACAGGTTGAAGGAAAGAATGGGGTATTACTGAGGCATTACCTGTAACCATTAATACGGCCATTGTTTCACCTACCGCCCTTCCAATTCCTAAAATAATGGCAGCAGCAATACCCGATTTCGAGTAGGGAATAATTACCCGCACCATTGTTTGCCAGCGGGATGCGCCCAAAGCTAAACTTGCCTCTTTCTGAGATTGGGGAGTCGTAAGTATAGCATCTTCAGTGATGGTAATGATGGTTGGCAATGCCATAATTCCTAAAATGATGCTTCCGACAAGTGCGGTTTCTCCAACAGCTAAACCAAAGGTTTTTTGAACTAATGGGACAATTACAACCAATCCAAAAAAGCCATACACAACGGATGGTATTCCTGCAAGTAGCTCAATAAGAGGTTTAAGAATATTTCTTAATCGTTTATCGGCCACTTCAGCTAAATAAATAGCAGTTGCTAAACCCAATGGTAATGCAATTAATATGGCTCCAAAACTTACCCATAAAGTACCAAGAATTAAAGGGAGGATGCCTAATTGTGCAGCTGGTTGATTGGTTGGATACCAATTTTTTCCTTTCAGAAATTCACTCACTTTTACGTTCCCAATTGGAAGAACAAAAGCGTCAAGCTTTTTTGACTTATAACTCTCTGGGAAAAATGCAATAACCCCAGGGGTTGAACTGATGAATTTATTCATTTGAGCCGGAAGATATTCCAAATTAGCGCCCAATGAGTCCTCACTAATGTAGGTGGTAATATTATTGTAGGTAAATAGAATAATACTGTCATTTTTACCTCCTAACTTGCTCCAGTTAGTTATATCCTGATTAAAAATAAGATCAATGTCCGATGGCGATAATTGTTTTACAGGATTATTTTTATTAACTGCCATAAAATAACCCGCTTCAATAGGTTTACTGCGGAATAGGCCGATTCCTTCATTGAATAAAAATATGATAATGAATATTACCGTAATGCTAGTGACAGTGCTACTCGAAAATAATACACCTTCGACAATTTTTTCTATTTTTTTTCTTTGGGATTTATTCACAATCTTTGATTTTAAATCTTGCTGTTGTAAAAATCGCAAAGTAACACCAGGCTACTTTGCGATTAATTTTTATTCAAAAAAAATGTTTACTATTTTAGTGGTACATAACCCACTTCTAAAACCCACTTCTGTCCTTCAGCTGAAAGAATATAACTCAAGAAAGGGTTCACTGTTTTTTCAATGGATTTTAAATAATAAATATAAAGAGGACGAGTAATAGGATACGACTTGTTTTTTGCATTTTCAACAGTTGGTTCAACATACGTTTTTCCTTTGTCGAAGGATACTTTTAACGCTTTCACTGATTTCTCAACATAAGCAAGTCCAACATATCCAATAGCGCCCTTGGTTTGTCCAACACTTTGAATAATGGCTCCTGTTGCTGGCATTGATAATACAGAAGAAGCAAAATTTTTATTGTTTAAAACATGTTCTTTAAAAAATTCGTAAGTTCCCGAGCTTGTTTCTCTCGAATAAACTACAATGGTCATATCATCACCACCAACTTCTTTCCAGTTTTTGGTTTTGCCGGTGAAAATACCTTCGAGTTGTTCGCGGGTTAACTGGCCAATTTTGTTTGAAGGATTAACAACTACTGAAAGAGCATCATTAGCAAATATTTTTTCTGTAAAAGCCTTGGCAGCATCCTGCATTTTTAGTTTTTCGTCAAGTTTCATTTTTCGTGAGGCCATAGCAACCTCAGTTGTTCCGGTAATGAGAGATCCTAATCCAACACCTGAACCTCCACCAGTTACCATAATGGAAGTATTGGAATTCTTTTTCATGAATTCTTCACTTTCCTTCAGTATAACAGGTAGGCAAGTGTCGCTGCCTTTAATTTTGAAGGATGTTTTCTGAGCCTCGATAGTATTGATGCTTATAATTAAAGCAATTGCGATATAAAATAATTTTTTCATAATATATTTTTAAGAGTTCATATTATAAAAGCAAAGAAAAACATTCTACTTTGCTTGATTATTATCTAATTGTTAATAAATTGTTAAGATTTAATTAGAACTTGTATTGCAAACGAACGGTGAATAGATTGTCTTTCAAATCCTGAGTAAACCCGCTAATACCTGTTTTCTCGTTGGTTACCTTGTCGTAATAGAAGGTCATTTTTATATTAGAATCCAAACGAATTGCATAACCTAACCCTAACGTTGAGTATTTAACATCGGCTTTCGAGAAACCATTTGCTGCAACAATCTCGTTTCCACTAACAGCGGTATTAGGATCATAAATATCGTACTTGACAACGATAGAGTGACGGGATTGTAGAATATTTTGTACAAAATAAACGTATAATCCGGCAGCTGGCCTTGTCGCAGCTACATCTGTCGCAGAAATTGCATTTGTTGGGCTGGATGAGCTTTTCAGGGTACCGGCTTGTCTACCAAAAACATATTCACCTCTAAAGGTTGACATACCCAAAGCATTATCGAGCGATGCCTGAAAATCAAAACCCGTGATTTCACGAATAACTCTGGCTCCTTTGTCGGCTGTGGTAGTACCAAAAGATTTTATACTATTTTCAGTCCAGTTACCGGCCCAGGTAGCGTTGGTATTAGCAAAACCACCCCAGTAATACGAGGCGCCTCCACTAAGTTTTAGTTTCTCATTCATAATCGATTTTGAGAAGTTGATACGGCCAATAAAATCTTTGTATTTATCAGTTTCACCAGCGATACCGTTCCCTGCAACTATGGCAAAATCAAGTTTTATAAAATTCCAGCGTGATGTTTTTGGAGCTTGCAAAGTAAGCATGGCACCCAGGTCGCGTTCTTTTTGCATCAGAGTTGTTGTGAACATAGAACGTTCCGGACTTTCGCGGTTGCTTGACGAATACTCAATTTCATAACCAAATGGACGGTTAAATAAACCGGCAGTTAAGGTCACTGCTTTGGTAAAGGGATCGGTAAATTTTGCATAGACATCCTTTACTCCAACACCACCTTCGGTAATGTCCATTTGAACTACATACTGGTTAAGAGGATTGCTGCTGTAGGCAAATTTAATACGGCCACGTCGAACCTGAAATTTCTTATCGTAATTGGGACCAAAGCCATTTACAGAATCAGTAAACACTCCTTGCGCCTGCATATAACCCGTAATTTTCAGGTTCTTAATTAAGCTTAATTCGCTTTGAATTTTTTCAAGAATAGCTTGGATGGTGTCGACTGGTTGTTTTTCTTGTGCAAATGAGTTGGTCGAAATCAATAAACTGGTCAGAAACAAAAATGCAATAAAGATTTTTTTCATAAATAATAAAAGTTTAATTTGGTTTGATTCTTTCATTATGCAAATTAACCTTCCCAATATTTCCTTATCATTACCGTAATATTACTAATAAGTTAAATAAATTTAAAGTATATTAAGATAATCTTAAGTTTGTTTGCAATAAAGAAGCCTCAGGGATAATAATCACTGAGGCTTCTTTAATTTTGAAAAACAATTATTATGAGTATTTGATTTTGTTGAATGGATAAAAAGCTTTCTCTCTAATTCATCATTATAAAAACTTGTGAAAGGTTAAGTTTGACTTTGTTTTTGAACTATTTTTAGATAATCACTACAAAGCAGATAGATGGGCAATTCATCTTCATCAATTTTTTGATTAGCGCCTAAGGGTTCAAGAAATCTATTTTCATTTTTATCGTCGTTTACTTTAGATACAATTCCGATAAGAGCGGGTTCTTTTTCAGCCCAGAAGCGATGATAAACAAGTGGTTCCAGTGTAATGCTTTCGCCCGGAGTGAGGGTAATCATACTTCCTCCGGCAATTGTTCGGCTTACACCGTCTAATTGAACTTTTAAATTTTCATTCGAGAGCTCACCATTTTTGTCAGATTTCCATAATTCAATTACTAAATCGCCACCACCCCGATTGATGATATCTTCCATTTTGTTCAGATGAAAATGCATCGGGATAATTTGTTGGATCTTTACCATCATAATTTTTTCACAGTATGCCTTTGAATACATGGAGTTGCCAAAATTTCCGTTGCGAATGGTATACAAAACCAATCCTTCTTTGAGGAAATTTCCTTTTCCAAAATCGGTAATATCCCATCCAAGGCAATTGTCGAAAATTTCCTGATATTCTTTTCCGGTTGCTTTCCATTGCATTGGCGAAAAATAGGCCCATTGTGGCAGGTAAAATTGCTGAGATGTAAAAAACACCATCGTCTCCTTAATGTAATGGTTTATTTCCGACCGTTTCATATGTTGAATGTTTTAAGTTTTATGTGATCAAAAAACCAAATTTCCGGAAGTACAGCATTAGTAACTTTCATCTAAGGTAGTTATTTTTAAGTCATTTTTAAAATCTTCTTTGCTTCCGGGATAAGTAACAGTGATGGTTTTTTCGTTCCCCGGGATCAGATCAATGTTGTTTTCTGAAAACATGGCAATTTTCGCCTTTGTATCAAGGAATAGATTTTTTGCAAGTTTGTCCGTTTTAAGAATCATAGTATACTTATTTTCTGATCCATTAATTTCGTAGGTGACATCAGGGACAGGTAAATCGAGAAATTTAGGAGATGTAAAATATAATATATTTTCGGAAATAACTCTTGAAGAATTTTCTAACTGCGCTCTAAGCAGCAATTTTTGTTTTGATGCATCCGGGCATATTTTAAATTGTCTTATATTCCAAATCAAGGTTGTGGAGTTTCCTGGCAAAACCACATTTATGGATATCTTGTTGACAATTTTTCCATTGAAATCCATTGTTTGAATTTTCAGAATGGCGTTTATATCCCTTAAAGAGTCGTTTACTCCGTATATATTAATTTTTCCGTTTTCTGAAACCGGAATAACATGGATATTCGAAAAAGCCTTTTTTACAGCATATTGTGCCGGCTTCCAATTTCCGTAATAATCAATTGTCGACCAAGATATTGCAGGCCAACAATCATTAATTTGTCTATAAAGTGAACCCATACAAATACCCCTATTGATACGGTGATGTTCAATAGCGTTTTTAAGGGCTTCTGCCTGCATTATCTGACTTAGATATACAAATGATTCAAAATTGGGAGGGTCGTTGTAATACATTTGTATATAATCCATAATCATATCGTTTCCGTTTATGTTCGGACTTATCATTGGCAAATCACTTCTCTGACGGAATTTCATTTGGGGGGATTGGACATTTTCATCTTCAGATATCGAAAATGCATTCATTGTGCTAATTGCAGGAAATGATTGCATACCATATTCGCTTACGAATCTCCCAACATTTGTTGAATAACTGGCAAATGGAGCCGAATTGTACCAAACATTCCAATCATGAATGTTGCCGGACTTTTTATTATTCGCCATTGCGGAATTGTCTGGCAAGTAGGGTAGGTGAGGAGAGTATTTTTTTACAATTTCTGATAATATTGAATTGTAAATATATGATTTATCAGTTAAGCTATAATTATCAACCTGCTTTTTTGAAACTTCTTTATTTTCAAGATATTTAGCACTATAATTTCCACTCCATAGCGCCATGCATGGATTATTTCTCAATCGACATACATTTTCAATAGCTTCTTTTTTTATGTTTTCAATTTCGGAAGTATCATTTGGTAAAGAAATATCCTCAAGCATAAAATCCTGCCAAACCAGAATTCCGTGTTCATTGCACAAATCATAAAACTCGTCATTCTCGTATATTCCACTTGCCTGAATTCTAAGCATATTCATGTTCGAAGACACAACGTCTTCTATCAGCTTCTGGTAACGTTCTTTCTTAAAACGACCTGAAAGCATATCTAACGGATAATAGTTGGCACCCTTCATAAAAAGAGGAATGCCATTCAACTTAAAGTAGAAGGAACAGCCAATAGAATCTAAATCCTGAACCAGTTCCAGTTTTCTTATACCAAATTTATTGATACGGCTATTTACTAATACGTTATCTTTCCAAAGTTCTATTTTAAGTTTATAGAGGTAGTGCGATCCCATTCCGTTGCACCACCATAATGTTGGTTTAGCTATTTGAAAATCAAATGTATTTTGATTTTTTCCTTTAGTTATTAAAATTGGAAGGGCTTTTCCAATCTGCTCTTCATCAATAATTATCTTTAAGCTGTAGTTTCCAGCTTCCATGGCTAAAACATCCACTAATACCGTATAATCTGCAACCTCATTCGAAATATTTTTAGGTTGAATATAAACATCTAAAATTTTAGCAGTATTCCATGCTTGGATGCTTATTGGCCGCCAAATTCCAGCGTTAATTATCCGGGGATTACTTTCAGTTCCAAAATGGTAACGAGCTTTTCGAATTGCTGACCTTGAAGTATCCAATTGTGGGGTTAAGTTGATGATATTAATTGGTTGTTTATCAAATGATATTATGGTTGATAATTCTTTTAAAAAAAATACAATCCGCAAGTTATTCCCACGTTCCTTCAATGTTTTCTTACATTTTACATCCCAAGAACGAAACATATTATCAGATTCCAATATCAGAGAGTCATTAAGGTAAACATCGGCATAGGTGTCAAGTCCTGCAAAATGAAGAAGAACTTCATCATTTTTCATTACATCCTGAGGCACGTCAAACGTGGTTTGGTATTCCCAGTTTTCTTGTGCTATCCAGTTTATTGAATCAGCATTGGAACGAAAATAGGGGTCATTAATCAAATGATTATTATAAAGGTCAGAAACCAGATCTCCCGGCACTATCGCCTTGTACCATGATGTATCGCTGGAAATTCTAAATTTCCAATCACTTTCAAGTAAAATTTCGACTGATTTGGGAACTGATTTTTTTTTACAAGAATAACTTACACAAAACAAGATGGCAATAAGGTATAAGAACTTATTACTAAAAATGTAAAAAAATGAAACTCTGTAACGTTTAAGCATTTTTAAAAAAAAAGTTTATTTATATTATTGGACGTCAAATAATGAAGTTATTTTTAAGTCGCGAATTAATTCAGCTTTGTTTCCGCTGTAACGAACATTAATCTTAGTTCGTTTTCCCGGTAAAAGATCGAAATTGTTATCTGCAAATGTGCTCTCCTTAATGTTGGTTTCCAGATAAATGTTTTTTGCCAATACATTCGATTTTAAAACAAGATTGTATCCTTTTACTGCCTCATTTATAACAATATCAATATTTGCCTTTGGAAGAAGTAGGTTTTTTGGTTCGGTAAAATACAAGATATTATGCGACAGCATTTTGTTTGGTTGATTTAACTGTACTACCAGACAACACTTTTTTTTGTTGGTATTCGCGAGAACCATTGTTTCATTAATCGAAAGAACTATTGAAGATGTGTTTGCTTCAATTTTAACTGGTATTTGTTTTACATATAAGACTTTACCGTAAAAATCAATTAGTTTTACAAGTAATATGGCCTCTGTATCTTTATGCAAATCGCTTATAACCTGTATATTAATGTTGTTTTTTTCTCTAATGGGAACTACCAATATTGGAGAAAAAGCATCCCGAACCGAATAATGTGCTAGTTTCCAGCGGCCATAATAATCAACTGTTGACCATGACATGGTTGGCCAGCAATCGTTTAATTGCCAGTACATTGATCCCATGCATTTGGGCATTGACTTTCGGTGGCTTTCGATGGCAATTTTCAGGGCCTCTGCCTGCATTACCTGGCTTATATATACCATAGATTTAAAGGTTCTTGGCTCATGGTAATACTTTTTGATGTATTCCATAATTATATCATTTCCATTCATTTTTGGGCTAATCCAGGGTAAAAAACTTCGTTGCTTAAAATCCATCAACGAGGAATGTATTTGTTGATCGGATTTTTGGCTAAAGCTATTTATAGTTTTCATGCATGGAAATGATTGCATACCATAATCGCTAACAAATCGGCCTGAGTTTTTGACATAATCCTGAACGGGAGCATTACCGGACCATATATTCCAGTTGTGCGTTTCCCCCGATTTCGAATAGTGCATGCGGTTACTTTCAGCTGATTGGGAAGAAGCCCAATAATCAGTTTCCGGATCGTTTGTTTTAACTGTTTCAGGTAAAATTTGATAGATTAAATTTTCGTAATCTGTCCTTGACTTTTTAGAAATATCCTTAGTAAAAAGGTTTTCGTTATTTCCACACCACAAGGCCAAACAGGCATGATTTCTAAGTCGTTGTATATTTTCCGTAGCTTCCAGCCGCATATTTACCAGGTTAGCGCTATCAATTGGTTGCGTCGAACAGACAAATATAAAATCCTGCCATACCAGAATTCCATTTTCATCACAAAGATCATAAAACAGATCGTTTTCGTAGATGGCACCTCCCCATACCCGAATCATGTTCATATTTGCATCTCTGGCATCCTCTATCACTCGTTTATATGTTTCATTGGAAACCTGCGTTGTAAGAATATTAGCTGGTACATAGGTAGCTCCTTTCATGAAAACTGGAACATTGTTTAGTTTAAAATAAAAACTCTCTCCAATGGAATCTTTTTTATGCACTAATTCCAGCTTTCGTATTCCAAGACGCGATTGGTTCTCATGAATAACTGTATTTCCTAGTTTTAAGCGAAAAGTAATATGATAAAGATAAGGCACTCCCAAACCATTACTCCACCATAATTTGGGATGATCAATTGAAAATAAAATACGCTGATTGTTTATACCTTTTTTTAATGTTATTTCGCCTGAAACTTTTGTTGGTTTATTGTTGATAATTAGATCGTAACCTATTTTCTGGTTAGATTTAGAATTAATTTTACAATCCAAACTATATTGAGCATATTTTTCTAAAATTTGTTTGGGTTGATAGTATACGCTTATTATCTTAGCAGAGGACCAAGCTTGCAAATGAATTTGCCTCCATATTCCGCTGGTAACCAATCGCGGACTCCAATCCAATCCAAAATGA
Organism: Bacteroidales bacterium; assembly: GCA_038213375.1. GTDB lineage: Bacteria > Bacteroidota > Bacteroidia > Bacteroidales > JAAUTT01 > JAAUTT01. Next base: position 78,653 of record JBBQTB010000021.1, read on the forward strand.
AAAGGCGCTTTACGTGTAAAAACAGTCGTTTGGCATCCGTTTGTTGTTGTTTCCTTAGATGTTGGCTTTATATACGGAACATTATTCAGTTTTTGCATTCCTGTTTTTATCGGAGAATGAAAATAAATCTTCAATAGATTGTGCTTTTCCTTGATTTTTGATTTGCAATTTACTTCATACGAACGAAACATGTTATCGGTTTTAGCAATAACTGAATCGTTTAGGTAAACATCTGCGTAAGTATCCAATCCATCAAAGCAAAGAATAATAGCATCCTGTTCTAAAATATTGGCACTTACATCAAAAGTGGTTTGGTATTCCCAATCTTCATTTTCAATCCATTGAATCTGTTTTTCGTTCATCCGATAAAACGGGTCGGCAATTTTTTTATTTTTGAATAAATCAGATATAACACCCCCTGGTACCTGAGCAGGTAGCCATTGCTTATCTCCTGCTTTTCGGAATTGCCAATTTTCAATTATCGGACGATCATAGAAAATTTGATCATCCTTAGAGCTGCAGGAAATGGCTGTAAAAATGAAAAATAAGATAGTCAGAATCTTCCAGGACTGAATCATAGAAATTGTAATGGGTTTAGATGATATCACAACACAAAAATAGGGAACTTTTTGAGTAAGATTTCACTTTTTAATTTTTTCAGGAAACATAAAAACATTACTGCACACATTATATAAGTTGTTTTGGGCAATATAAAAAGGTTATATGTACCAATCGCCGGGTTTACATTCAGCAAGTTCAATCAAAAAATCTCCTATTTGAGTAATTGTTTTATCAATATATATTTTACCTTTTTCAGGAGTAGATTTTGAAGGGTCACCGATACCTGTATCCGAAGTAACTTTTGTCCATTCGCGGGGCGCCCAAGCCCATCCTTCGCGGATTGCGTTAAACCGATAATTTTTGTGAGCCCCGTTTCCTGCTTCAGAAAGAGGTAAAACAAGGTTAGGTTCAATTATTTGCATTATACTGGTTTCCATTTCACTTGCGTGATCTCCAATATCTTCAAAATAAGTGTTCATTGGCAGGACCTTATACCAATTTACCTGACAAATAAAGAAATCGGGATATATTCCCAGAAATTCTCTGATCATTTGCTTAAAATCGTTTCCTCCGTGACTATTTAAAATAACAAGTTTATTAATAGAGTGGAAGGTAAGACTTTGTATAATGTCCTTTAGAATAGTAAATTGGGTAGACGGATTAATATTGATGGTAATAGGGATATCGAATTGGCCTGTATTAACCCCAAATGGAATTACAGGCAAAACCAATGTTTGAATATCCCGGTTCCATGCATATTCTGCTGATTTTATGGCAAAATACTCACTTTCATATATATCGGTTCCATAGGGTAAATGATAGTTGTGAGCTTCTATTGCTCCCCATGGCAATATAGCAACTTTATAAGAATATTTTTTTAAATTTTTCAGAGAAATTTCCTTTAAAATGTATGGTTTCATACTATATTTTGTTTTATAGATCAATGTTTTTGATTAATCCGTTATAAAAATAGTAATTACAAATCATTAGTCTGCAATACGCTAATAATAAACTGGTAAAACATTACAAAAGAACTTTATCGTTACTAATATCTTGCCTCAAATGACGGATAATAAATAGCTTCTCCCTCGGAAATTGATATTTCCTCAACACTGGCAACCGGATGTCCGTTTTTACACCATTTTACAAATTCAGCCAGAGCATCACTGTTGCCTTCCGCTTCAATATAAACTGAACCTTCAGGTTGATTTTTTACAAAACCTTTAATGCCCAAATATCTGGCTTGATGTTTTACTGAATTTCTATACCCTATACCTTGCACTCTCCCGGTTATTTTAATATTGTAGTGTTTCATCAAATATCGTTTTTGACCTACCAAAATTAGCCAAAAAATGGTTCGTGTTTTGAATAATTATATTTTGCAACACTATTTTTACCCCTTCATTCCTAGCACTTTCAAATAATTTCATAGTTGTTTGGTAATAATATTCCGTCAAATAGTATTTAATTGGAAATATACTGCAACTTTTTATACCAAAATAATGTATACATGTATGTTTTATTATGATTTATCAGACTCCAATAATCAAAGACTTTAAGCTATTAAAATGAGTTTTTTTAAGTTCAAATCAATTAGGGTTCGATTAATTTTCTTATTTTTAGTAATATTCATTCCGTTATTTTCATTAATAATTTATACTTCTGTTGAGCAAAAGGGAAAGGCTCACGAATTGTCAATTGACAATGCTCAATGGATAGCCCAAAATTTAGCTGAACAGCAACAATTTGTCGAGAATAATATCAAACAGTTGCTCACTTTATTAAGTCATTTGCCTGAAATAAAAGATCTCGATACCATTCGTATTCATCGATTGTTTTCGGCAGTGCTTCGCCAAAATCCGTATTATGCATCATTATTACTTGTTAACTCCAAAGGGGAAATGATTATATCGGGTAACGGGAATAGCAGACTAAATATAAGTGATCGAAAATATTTTTCAGATGTTCTTATCAATAAAAAATTTACTGCTGGTGAATATACAAAGGGCAGGCTAACAAGAAAGCCAGTAATACATTATGCTTTACCCGTGTTTAACTCCGACAGCACAATTAAAGCGATATTAGTTACTTCGTTTGATGTGAAATATTATGATAGTTTTATAAAATTGCCGGAATTTTCAAATGAAATTGTTTTTACATTTTTAGATCATAATGGTATAATATTGTATCACTCAGCTAATATTTCTATAACCAGTGGTTCAAAGGAACGTAAAGATATTTTAGAGTATTTTACGCATAATAAATCTGTTGGAACTTTTACAGCAATGGGAAATGACGGAATTAAACGACTGTATGGATTTAAACGATTAAAAGGGTCAAACAAAGATCCTTATATGTATATTTATGTGGGTATTCCTGAAAAAGTTGCATACGCTGATTATAATAATACACTGTATCGAAATACAATAATTATGTTATTAGTAGCTTTAATAGTTGTTGTTTTGGCCTACATTTTTAGTACCCGTTATATTATTCAACCTATTGATCAGCTTTTAAAATCGGCCGATTTAATATCCGAAGGAAATTTAGAATCTCAAACTGATTTAATCAAGTCATCCAGCGAACTGGGTAAGCTTAGTATCGCTATTGATCAAATGACCTCCAAACTTCGCGTCAGAGATTTGGAAAGGAAAAAAGTGGAAAAGGATTTAACTAAGCTAAAGGAGCGATTTGAGTTAGCCATTAATTCGGCAAATATTGGAATATGGGACTGGCACATTCGCAATAACTCATTAATTTGGGATAAAAACATGTTTGAGTTATATGGACTCTCTGCTGAAAATTTTGATTTTAATATGGAAAATTGGAAGCTACTAATACATCCATCTGATTTAATTAAATTTAATGATCAATTTGCCGATGCAATCCGGTTACAAAGTCCATTTCGTAACGAGTTTCGTATTCAGCATTCAAAGTTGGGTATTAAGTATATAAGAATTTTTGCAGCTGTGATTTTAGATAAGGAAAAAAATCCCGTAAGATTAATCGGGGTTAATTGGGATATTACTGAACGTAAGAATCTTGAAAAGAAATTATATGAATCCAATGAAATAGTTGAAACCAAGTTTAAACTTAAATCAGCTTATCTTGCCAATATTAGTCACGAAATACGAACTCCTATTCATGGAATCATCGGATTTACACAAATATTGAAAAGTAATAAAGTGACTCACACTGAGTTGATTCAATATCTTGATATTATTGAGATTAGCGGTAATAAATTGATGTTGACGATGACAAATATTATTGATTTTCAGCTTTTGGAAGCTGGACAGTTAAAGTTGATCCACACTGATTCTTCAATTTCTGAAATTTTTGCTGATGTTTACCAAACCCTGCAACGAAATTCCGATAAAACAAAAACAAACTGTTGTTTAATATTAGATTCGAATAATGTAGATTTTAAATTATCAATTGATAAGCAGCGAGTTACACAAATTTTAATTACGATCATAGAACATCTTAAAGAAATAAATAAAAATTGCGAGTTGCACCTTGGTTGGGAAGTAGAGCAAAATGAACTAAATTGTTACGTAAAAGTTGTTACTAAAAATACCGAAAATATTCAGAATGGTTTATTTGAAATAAGTAATTCAAATGTAAATACAAATGATAATAATTTGGAGGGTTTGAGTTTGGCACTAAGTAATAGTTTAGCTGAATACATGGGCGGAAAAATTTCGGTCGTCACTATACAGGGTACTTTTTGCATCAACCTAAGTTTACCTTTTGAAAATGGTAAAGTGTTTAATCATCAAAATTCGGAACAAAACCAATTACTTGCATGAACCAAGTAGTTCTTCAGGCGCAAGATATTTATCAATTGTTGATAATAGTAGTCTATGGTTAATTGGTTTAGTAAGATAATCATTACAGCCGGCTTTTAAACACTTATTTTTATCCTCTGACATTGCATATGCGGTTTGCGCAATAATTGGAACGTTTGGATCAATTTCCCTTATTTTTTTTGCTGCAGTTAAACCATCCATTTCCGGCATTTTTATATCCATTAATATCAAATTAATGTCTTTGTTCTGTTTAAATTGATTAATTACTTCTATACCACTTTTAGCCCAAAGTAACTTGGCTTTGGTGTCTTCCAAAATAGCTTCAATAAATAAAAAATTAGTTTCTTCGTCCTCAGCTATTAATATTTTTTTCCGCTCCCAATTGTAATTATCCATCCTTAATCCCAATTAGATTTTCCCATTTATCAAACATTATTATTACAATACTTCGGTAAATTTTTATATAAATAAATGATTATCAATAAAATAAGTTTTAAAAATAGGTTATAAACTTATAAATAAGTATCTTAAAAGATTATTCCGTAATTTTTTAAGGATAATCCCTAAGGTTAGTAAAATTGTTAAGTGTCAAATTCACAGTATATTAAACAGTAAAGTCTTTATTAAGCTGAATAAGCCATGCAAAGATTTTATAGTCAGCGTTCTTTGGCATATTTTGAGTATCAAAGGTAAAATTAATTTTTTGCAATTGGGGAGGTTTAGTCAATATAGCGAACAAACCTATCGAAACCAGTTCGAGAAGGAGTTTTGATTTATTATCGTTTAACAAAACGCTTATAAACCAAGTTGCCTCTTCCGAACGAATAGTAGCACTTGACCCGAGTTATATCCCAAAAGCTGGCAAATCAACATATGGCAGGGGCAGATATTGGTCGGGTGTTGCCAAAGCAGCAAAATGGGGATTGGATATTTGCGGGTTTGCCGTGGTGGATATTGTCCACAATACCGCCTTGCACCTAAATGCCTGGTAAACACCATCGGCTGCCGAATTGGTGAAAAAAGGCTTGAACCTTTTAACGTATTATGCGAGCCTTGTGACTAAAAACGCAAAAAAGTTTAAAGAGTTTTCTGACTATATGGTGGCCGATGCCTATTTCTCCAAAAAGCCTTTTGTTGATGCAATACTTTCATCCAGCTTACATTTTATTAGCCGTTTGAGGGACGATAGCGTAATGAAGTATAAGTACACCGGCGAGCCGACAGGTAAAAAAGGGGCACCTAAAAAGTTCAATGGGAAAGTGGATGTTAAAAACATCGATACCAACTATTTCTCATTGGAGCTTTGCATTGAAGAAATTAAAATCTATTCCGCAATTGTTTACTCCAAAGCTTTCAAAAGAGATATAAAGTTGGCTATTGCCATTTTCTCTAAGGATGGGAAAGAGATGGCTCGAAAACTATATTTCTCAACCGATTTGAAACAGGAGGGCAAACAAATTGTCCGGTTTTATCGGTCACGTTTTCAAGTAGAATTTTTATATCGTGATGCAAAGCAATTTACAGGACTTACTTCCTGTCAAGCCCGCGGTAAAAATAAGCTTGATTTCCATTTTAACGCTGCACTTACCGTAATAAATTTAGCCAAACAAGATTGGCTGGCCAACAGAAATGGAATTGCAAAACCGTTCTCAATGTCTAACTATAAAACATTATATAACAATACTTTGATGCTCGAACGATTTATGTGCATGTTCGCTATCAACCCGTACACTGCAAAAAATCAAAAAAATGTCAAAGAACTATTGTATTAATGATATAAATATAAATATTTGCCCCAATATAAATAGCTATAATGCATTATTTATATTTTATTTTCTGAAATAAAATCATACAAAAATAGATAGACGGTTAAGTTAGGGGAATTCAATCATATTAAAATAAAGACCAGAAGCTAGAAATATCGAAAATCAGCATTTGTTTATTGAAAAAAGCAATCTTAAATCCACTTTAATAAGTCGACAAGGCAAAAAGGTTGTCTATTGCAGCACCCGCGAGGAGGTTTACTGCCAACTACAAAAATAGGAGCATTGATATATAAGCTTGTAGGTCTTTTTGATGAAAGGAACAGTAAATATTACCCGGTTTTAAAACGGGTGTTTGAGGAACAGTTCAAAACAGAGGTTCAAAACAAGATTGAATTACGTTCAAAGGAAGAAATCAAATGCGATAGCGTGCAGTCAACGCACGACACCGATTGCAGCTACCGCAAAAAAGAGGACCAGCAGGTAAAGGGCTATAGTGTAATCGTTACCGAAACCTGTGATTACAACTCACTTAGTTTGATAACCCACATACAAGTGGCTCCAGTCAATGCTCCCGATGATATTTATGTAAGCGAACGCACCATTGATGTATATATCCGTAAGTTACGGGAAAAGCTTGGCGGCAGAAGAATCAAAACAATTAAGGGTGTAGGATATAAGTTCGACTAAATTTAAGATTCTCTTCATGTATTGTTAACATCCGTTTAAGATATAGGTAATCTTAATATCATTCTTTTGTATCCGTAAATATAAATGATAATTATATGGTGCAAAATACACGTACAAATTTAGTTCGTTATCAAAAAGTTATTATAATAATGTTGTTTTGTTTGGTTTCCGCCAGATTATTAGCTCAAACCGGATCACTTGAAGGTTTTGTTCTTGATAAGTCCAGCAATGTGGCATTAATTGGCGCAACCGTTTCAGTAGATGGTACCTCACAAGCTACGATTTCCGATGTCGACGGTCGTTATCGCCTGACAAATGTGAAGGCAGGATTTCACTTTTTAAAGGTTACCTATATGGGATATATCGATTCCAAAATTGAAAATGTACAAATATTTGCCAATAAAACCATTCAGATAAACGCCATGTTAGCTGAATCGGAAATAGCTATTGAGGAAGTTACAGTAAGTACGAAACGTCGTGCAGGATCAGAGGCTTCCATGATTAGCGCCATTAAAGCAAGCCAGCTGGTAACAAGTGGTATCTCCAGCTCGCAAATTCAAAAATCGCAGGATAAGGATGCTTCCGAAGTCATCCGACGGGTTCCGGGTGTAACTATAAACGACGATCGGTTTGTAATTGTAAGAGGATTAAACCAACGATACAACAATGTATGGTTAAATAATTCGTCTACCCCAAGCAGTGAGGCAGATGTCAGAGCTTTTTCATTCGATGTCATCCCCAGTGGGATGATTGATAATTTAACGGTTTATAAATCGGGGGCTCCTGAATTACCTGCTGATTTCTCCGGAGGGTTTATTAATATAGTAACCAAAAACATACCGGATACCTCTTTTATAGCCATTGATTATTTAACCGGCTATAGAGGCAGCACTACGTTTAAAGATTTCAAGAGTTTCCAGGGTGGAAAACTGGACTGGCTGGCCATTGACGATGGTACACGCGCTTTGCCAACAGGGTTTCCTTCAGATTGGTCAAATGTAGAAAGTAATGCAGCCCAAATGAATAGTTTAACAAAGAAATTTCAAAACACCTATGCTATCTCTGCAAATAAAGCAAGACCCGATCAAAAAATTGGTATAACCCTCGCGAAAAGGATGAAGCTTGGGAAAGTAATTATTGGAAATATGACGGTATTGAATTACAGCAATTCTAATAAATGCTACTCCAATAATAATAATGCTTTTGCTACTTATAATACCGATTATGATACATTAACTTACAAATATAAATACGTAGATCGGGTGTATTGCAATAATATAAGCTGGAGTATACTTCATAACTGGGGTTTTGTTTTTAATGACCGGAATAAAATTGAATTTCGGAATATATTTAATCAGAATGGTTTTACACGAACTAGTGTAAGAGAAGGCCAGTTTCTTGAAAACTTCCGTGATGAACGATCCTTCCAGGAACGGTTTATGAGCCGCACAACATATAGTGGACAATTGGGAGGAGAACATTCTTTCAGGCAGGGGGTAACAAAACTGAACTGGGGACTGGGGTATTCTTTGGCAAACAGGGATGAACCCGACAGAAAGGTAATGGTATCTTCAAAAGACGAAAATACAGGCAAATATCAATTTATTATCAACCAGGGTAATCCTCAGCCAAATTTTGCAGGGCGTTTTTATCAAAAAACTATTGAAACTATTCTTTCATCAAGCATAAATTTCGAGCATAAATTTGCATTGAATATGATCGTGCCTACCCTTAAAGCAGGATACTTTGGTGAATTTAAAAACAGGGAATTTACAGCCCGAAATATTGGATATATTACTGGAAGCCAGTTCTCAACCTACCCGGACAGTATTCTATATTTGCCTGTAGATAAGATTTTTAATCAGGAAAATCTTGATTACAATTCTAAAATTTCCATCGCTGAACAAACTAACAAATCAGACTCGTATTCAGCCAACAACAGGTTGTTTGCCGGATATATTGCTTTAAACATCCCTTTGTTTTATAAATTTAATATCTATGGGGGTATCCGTGCTGAACATAACGATCTGAACTTGTCAAGCTTTAAGCAGGACCAACCTGATGTTCCTGTAAAGGTCAATAACAAAAAACTGAATCTGTTTCCATCGGCCAATGTCAGCTTCAATATCACACGAAAAACCTTACTTCGCTTAGCCTACGGACGTTCGGTAAACAGACCGGAGTTCAGGGAAATAGCTCCTTATTATTTTATCGATTTTGAACGCAACGCTAGTTTTAGAGGAAATCCCTCATTAAAAGATGCAGATATTCAAAATATTGATTTAAGGTTTGAGCATTATCCTGCCAATGGAGAAACTTTTTCTTTCGCCTTTTTTTATAAAAAGTTTGTCAATCCAATAGAAGCGGTAATTTCCAACGAAGGAAGTGGAAAATCATTCACATTTGCAAATGCAGCAGGTGCGGTGAATTATGGAGTTGAGCTGGATATTCGCAAAGTATTATCCAATCAGGGATTTTTACAAAATTTTAGTGTTGTAGCCAATGGATCGTTAATTAAAAGCCTTGTGATGTTTGAAGGCGATGAAAAGTTAAAATCGCACAACCGGCCTTTGCAGGGTCAATCTCCTTATATTGCTAATGTTGGGTTGTTTTTTAATAAGGCCAATACAGGATTAACAATAAGTGCTTTATATAATGTCATAGGGAAACGGATTTATGCCGTAGGTATTGTAAATCAAAATAATGATTCTGATATTCCTGACGAATATGAAATGCCACGTAACATTATCGATTTTACCATTGTCAAAAAAATAGGCCGTCTTGTTGAAATTAAGTTAGGAATAAAGGATTTGCTAAACCAACCGGTAGAGTACAGACAAATATTTTCCTTTACAAATAAGAATGGTGCAGCACAGGAAAGAAGTGGCAACACAAATTATTACCATCCCGGTTCAGTTTATTCCATTGGAGTTTCATTGAAATTTTAAATTGTAGGGTTGTGTTGTTCTAGTACATGTTAACGGAATCTTAAATTATAGGTTAACTACCTGACAATTAATACCAATAAATTTAAGAATAAGTTAATTTATGATTAACAATTACATCATCTTATAAAAGTTCATTTGTATTAATTAATTAAATTCTAAATCTAAAATCATCACGTATGAAAAAACTCACGTTATTAAGCCTTTTGCTTTTTTCTGTCCTTACTATAGGGAGCGTATTTTTAAATTCCTGTAAAAAGGATGAAAAAGCAAGTATCAGCGGGGTTGCACTCGATGCAACTTCTAAAGCCATAAAGGTTGGCGATACCTTTAAACTTACTCCAACCATTAGCCCATCTGGAGTAAAATCGGATGTAAAATGGACATCTTCAGAACCCACAATAGCTGTTGTTGGTTCTGACGGCACTGTTACTGCATTGAAAATTGGTACGGCTACAATTACCGTAACAACAGTTGATGGAAATTTTACCGCCACCAGCGCCGTTACAGTTGCAACTGACGTAGTAAGCGTAACAAGTGTTACACTGGATAAGACTGCTGCAACTATCAAAACTGGAACAACTTTGATGTTAGTTCCAACTGTTCTTCCTTCCGAGGCAACCATTAAAACGGTTACCTGGAGTTCATCTGACGTTACCATTGCTTCGGTAGATGCGACGGGTAAAGTGACTGGAATTAAACTCGGTACAGTTACCATTACGGTAACAGCTGAAAATAGTAAGACAGCAACTTGTTCCATCACTGTTGGATTGGCTTCTTATATCTTAAAAGATTCGATCGTTGGCAACAGGGTATTATCTGCAGACACCGTATACCAGATAAATGGTTTTGTTTATATTATCAATGGAGCAACCTTAACTATACCTGCAGGAACAATCCTTAGAGGTGATAAAGCTTCAAAAGGAACTATTATTGCTGAAAGAGGTGGAAAATTAATTGCCAATGGAACCAAAGACAAACCTGTTATTTTTACCTCAAATGTTGATCCGGGTGGTCGTTCTTATGGTGACTGGGGTGGCGTAATTTTGTGCGGGAAAGCAACAGTAAATCAGGTTAATCCACAAGTTGAAGGTGGCCCGAGAACTGTATATGGTGGTACTGACGACCATGATAATTCAGGAACTCTCACCTATTGCCGTATTGAATTTCCAGGTATCCCCTTAGCTCCTGATAAAGAAATCAATGGTTTGACTCTTTGCGCTGTTGGTGATGGAACAACCATTGACCATATTCAGGTATCTTATTCGGGTGATGATTCATACGAATGGTTCGGCGGTTCAGTAAACTGTAAATACCTTATCTGTATCCGAGGTACAGATGATGAATATGATACTGATTTTGGTTATCATGGAAAAGTTCAGTTTGCATTGGGTATCCGCGATCCCCGTAAAGCTGACTATTCTGGATCGAATGGGTTTGAATCGGATAACGATGCCAATGGAAGTACTAATACTCCATTGACATCCTGTGTATTTTCAAACTGTACATTCATCGGACCTTTGGATACTATTTCCAATACTAGTAGCATGGCAAGTGATTTTAAACGTGCTTTGCACATCCGCCGTAATTCAAGGCTAAGAGCATATAATTCTGTATTTGCCGGCTGGCCGGTTGGTTTATTGATTGATGGTTCTATCGGCACAAGCACCTGGACATCTGCTTCTGCAAATGATGGTACCGGAATGCAGGTTAAAAACAGCGTTTTGATAGGCATGCAGAAATATTATGATGCCGCTGGTCCAGGTTTTACCGCCAACGATGTTCGTACCTGGTATTGGGATGCTTCACGCGGCAACGACACGATCAATAGCACCACCAAAGCCGGTATAAATCAACTGTTTTATCTGAAAAACAAAGCTGTTGATCCTACAACATTGCCATCTGGATTTGTTTTACCAAAAGCTGGCTCACCTCTGCTTACCGGTGCTGATTTTACTGCCACTGATTTAAGCACTTTCATCGATAAAACCCCAACATTCCGTGGTGCATTTGGTACTACCGACTGGACAGATGGTTGGGCTAACTGGACACCACAAACTACAGTTTACCCGGCTGTTGGTCCAAAAAAATAAACAAAATAAGTAACTGAAGTTTCGGAGATGTTATAGTATTGATAGGCAGGCGTATAAATATTTGCCACAATTTTCATTAAATTATTGATTATTAACTAAATAAAGTATGTAAAAAGTTGCATATTTCGAGTTAAATTGTTAATTTTAAATC
>JBBQTB010000022.1:0-87558 GCA_038213375.1 Bacteroidales bacterium
CCCTATTTCTTACCTCTACTTTTAGCAATCCTGATCCATAAAACCGTCGATAAGTGCATAACCGAACTAGCTTACCTTGGATGTAGTTCAACCGGTGCTTCATGCTGGGTCGTGCCGACCACATGAAGCCCTATTTATTAGGGCAATGTTGCTTTATTTTATCGTTAAATCTTTCTTTTGTCTACCCAGTCGAGCCTGATGAGAACGACCGAGATTATTATCTTTCTTTACAATCCGCAAATTAGCTTTTATTCTATGATATTCTCTAAATCTCTTTGCTAATTCTTTGTCTTTTAATGTATAAACAGAATCTGTAACTTTCTCATATTCAATATTGTTAATATCAATCTGTTTAATTTCTATAAATCTGTCAAGAATTATAGAAAAAGTATTTGGTTGTCTATGGTCTACATTTAATTCCTCCCATTTACATAATTCCCCAGTCTCTTGGCATTTAACAAATCCTTTCTCGGAATTTGCTTTAAAATACTCAAGTTTTACATTTCTCAAATCCTCATAAATCAGGTCTCTACAAGTACGGCTAAACTTAATCAATGGTGTAAATCCACCGTTTATACTTTTTGTATATGAAAAAATGTCTGACGATGAATCTATCCGAATCAAGTTGAAGCATTTTGTTTGATACCGAACCTCTGCAATCTCGATTTCTTTAATCCCTACACCAATCTTTTCTTTTGATTTTTCATGAATTTTCAGCAATTCACAAATATCACTAAAATCCTTTGCATCTAGTTTTTCTCCAAAATCATAAGAATTTAGAATATGTTTGAAATGTGCTAATGCATCTTTTTTCGTTTCAAATGTCAGTTTTCCAAATTGAATCGGTCTTTTCATTAATAAAATTTCAATTTTTGCAGTATGTTTTTTTTGCAATGTGCCCTAACAATACTGTATCCGCAGTAATGCGTATATACCAAATATATCCATACTTGTTTATTGGCATAACCTTATGGTTTTATGAAGTAAACATAACTTTTTTTGTTTAGAAATCCTATTCACACCTTGGACTTTTCATGATTCAAAATTTGATAGTTTTCGTTTATTGAAGATGAAATTCATGGATATGTTTAACTACATAAACGTCAAAGCCAATGTTAATAAGCGCTCACAAAGAATTAAAAAATAGTTTATTGTGTATATCTCCCCAATATGGAGTTATATACACAATAAAATATACAGGTTGAGCAACCACCGCAGACTAAAATATTTTATTGCATTCTGGCCTATGAGCATTCACATCGATTGACCTCGTTATTTTTGCAAGTTTGTTTTCATAAATCATCATAAAGCCCTAACATGTAATATTTTCTTTATCGTAAGCAACACCGATAATTCCCAATATACCCTTTTACAAAACAATCTGAATAAAGGTTTCACACAACTCCAGTTTTGAGTTCATTCAAACGATCATTTAAACGGACTTATCAGGTTTTTAACTTTACAGTGAATTTGAGAATTATTTTGCCGGAATATTTGATAAGTATATTGCTATTCAGGATATGCAATTATCAACCATTTTCATGCTGCTTCTGAAACCTCTTTAGTGATCCTGTCCAGATTATTAATTTGTAAAATTCTTTTTATCTGGTTAAACAAACGGACTATCAATCTAAACTTAAAACAGTTATCCTTAAAATAGTGTTCATAGCCTCTGCATCTGGATTATGTTTAGGGTTCAAGATACCCATCCAAATGTTTTGGAGGGGTTTTTTAAAAACTGCTAGCCCTTAATACTTTCTTATGAATAGTGGGGGCCATCGGTGTAAGCCTGATTCTTGATAAATTTTTAATGGTTTGTTGTTCATTTAAGTTAAGTTCATGTAATTTAGCGTACTTCATGTACGTTGCAAAAGCATTGATGATGCATATTAAAACACCATAATAACCGTCAAGGAATGCCAGTTTAATAAAGAATCCTTTCACAAAACTCACGGTTGGGCTTAAATATACCTTGTAGAGTGGAACTTTTTTTCTTTTTTTGAATTGTTCCGCTGCCATCAAAGTTGTGAAATTATTCAATTGAAGGATATGGCCTTCGAGTGAAGTATAGGAGTAATGTAAAATATCCCCATTCAAATTACCAATTCTGGAATTATTTTTCATTTCAACAAGTTCGTGAATTATGCTATGGTTCCATTCGCCCTTGTGTTTATTGAAAAGTCTTAATTTATTATCTGGATACCATGCCCCATGCCTGATCCACCTACCACAATAGTTGTTCATCCGGCTCATAAAGTAACCATCACGTCGAAAATCTTGCTTTTCGTTTAGGATCGATTGCTTAAGTTGATCACTCAATGCTTCATCTGCATCCAAGGATAAAATGTAATCATACCTTGCCAAAGAGTTGGCATATCTTTTTTGGGAACTATACCCATCAAAAACCCGCTCGTAGAAACTTACGTCATAAGATAGACACAATTCTTTAGTTCTGTCTTTTGAAAATGAATCGACTACAATTACTTCATCGGCTAAATCTTTCACAGATTCAATGCAGCGAAAGATATTGTCTTCTTCATTAAACGTTATAATAACTACTGAAATACCATTGTTGATTGCTTTCATCTGTAAAAAAAATAAATTCAGTACTAATTACTTATTAAATAATTGATTGAATAAGTTATTTGAATTTCTTGCTTAACCCGTCATTATTATTCATTCACTCTTTGCCAATCTAACTACCATATTAATTTTAGTAGCTTAAAATATCATTAAGCAATTTTTAAGTTCAAAAAAACAGGAACATCTCAAGAAGTTGCCATTTCAATCCATTTTAACCAAATCCTATCGTAATTATTAACCCCTAATAGAAGGCACTATTTATCAATATTTTGACTGTTTTGGTTCAGCTGATGATTGAGTGCTTTTTGATCGGCGATGGTTACTAAGGAAAACCCAGATGCAACTAATACGATCAATAGCTTTTTCATAATTACAATTTTTAAGTTGTTTTATTCAAATTGTGACTTTTGCTTTTAGATTGGCGAAGTTGACAAAGGTTTAATGATCCATATATCCACTTAACATATTTTAACATATTCGTTAAGCAGTATACAGCCGTTTTGAGTTCATTCAATGACCCTTGCAGTGGAAGGTCAACACCATTAAAGTAGTTTTATATAACCAATAAAAAGTCCTTTTAAACCCAAGTTAAAAGTTCACTCATACGAGGATGTATATTGCATTAAAACAATAACCGAAACCCTCCATTAAATATAAATCCATCTGTTGGCGACCATATTTCGGCGAATTTGGGATTTTGTATGTTCCCTGTATACATTGGTTGCCAATGGGACTGACGTGAATCGAGCATGTTTTCGAAGTTGACAAACAGACTAAAGTGTTTGAAAAACTTTTCGGCCGAAATACCCATTAACCAATAGTCCCGAACCTTTTCGCCATTTGTTAGTGTTTGTGAAGAAATGTAAAATACCTCATATCCTATACGAATTTTCTTCTCAACTTCATACATAGGAGTAAAATACAAACGATGGCGGGCTGTTAGTGGGTTCTTAAACTTCGAGCCATGGTAATTACGCTGAGCATCAATAAATGTGTAACCAATATAAATTGAAAAATAGTCGTACCGGAACTTAACATTAGTTTCCCATCCCTGTGAGCTTATAGTCCCATTTGTATTTTCGTAGTTAAGGGTATCACGATTTAAAAGAGAAGCATTTGCAACAATTGGATTGTTAAGCCGTGTATAAAAGAACATTTGATTAACATTTACAGATAACTCTTCGAATATCCTTGTCTTATAGTTAATGTCGAAATTTATACCTTCTGATTTTTCAGGCTTGGCATTATTTAAATTGATTGGCATAACGTTACGAA
Organism: Bacteroidales bacterium; assembly: GCA_038213375.1. GTDB lineage: Bacteria > Bacteroidota > Bacteroidia > Bacteroidales > JAAUTT01 > JAAUTT01. The sequence continues at coordinate 3,859 of JBBQTB010000022.1, forward strand.
ATCCCTGCATTTCGGCTTCTTCTGCAAAAATACCTGGAGCTTTATAACCCAATCCTCCTCCAATTCTTGAAGTAAGGTTAGGTGTAAACCTGTATAAAACTGAAAGACGGGGTAAAAAGAAAGCATAACTTTTATCGGTATAATATGGCGATTGAAGATTAATATAATCAACACGTACACCAGATTCAACTATAAATTTATCAGTAACTTTCAGGTTGTTTTGAATGAATCCACCTGCGGTTATTTGAGTATAATTACGTTTCAAAAAGAATGATGGTTGTGTTTCAGTAAAATTATCTGTCCATTCATTTAATCCTGCAATCCATTCGCTTTTTTGGCCGGGAATCAAATAACTGATTTCAGAATAACTTGACGTTTGTTTGCCCCCAAATAGATATGATGGCATTTCAATAGTTCTTGAAAAATAGGCAACACTATTCTTAACGGTAAGAACAGTTTTATTTTCAAACGTTTTCTCAAATTTAAGCTGGGTTGAATATCTGTCAGAAATGTTTCGCTGATAAAAAGTATGCACATTATCTGTTTTATTGTTTATCACATTTATGTCGCCACCAATTCGGTTTTCGATGCTTGTATTCAATCCTAAAGTTATTGTTGATGATGAATTGATGTAATAAAATATCTTAGGGTTGAAGTTATAAAGTACATTTTGCGGTATATCAGAAAAGTTATCTTTATCAGGGTCAAAAGCAACTTGAGAGTTTCGAGAAGCAAATATGGAGAACCCGATTTTATTATACTTATGTGAATAAAACGTATTTAAATCAAGTCCTTTTGCACTTGTTGTATTCGCCATAAAAGTAAATTCATTTTTATCGGTGGGTTCTTTGGTTACCAGATTTACTAAACCAGCAATTGCCCCACCACCATAAAGTGTAGAAGCGGAGCCTTTAATGACTTCTGCACGTTTCAGGTCGAGAGGTGGAATTTGCATAATGCTTAAACCACCAGAGAAACCGGAATATAACGGAAATCCATCTTTAAGCAATTGAGTGTATTTCCCATCAAGTCCCTGAATACGGATACTTGTATTGGCAGAAATAGCCGATGTTTGCTGTGTTTGAATACCAGTACTCTCTGTAAGAATCATCTTTATATTGGCAGATTGCATGCCTGCTTTTTCAGCTAACTCACCTGCTGCAATAGTTTCAATCCGTGTAGGTATATCAGTGATAACACGGCTGCTCCTTGTAGCTGTTACATTTACTTCTTCTAATTCTTCCGATTCTGTTTGAAGGTAAATAATGATAATACTATCTGTTTGCAATGGAAATACAATACTTTGGGTTATCCGTTGGTAACCAATCATTGAAAATGTTATTGTTTGCTGTCCATTTGGAACATTGGGTATTTCAACCATTCCGTTTATACCGGTAACTGCACCTTTTATTGTACCTTTTATAATTGCATTTACGCCAATAAGTAATTCTTTGGTTTCTTTGTCTTTGATAACTGCCTTAAATTTATTTTGCGCAATACCTGTATTGGTAAGCAATATCAAAATAATCAGGTTTAATACGAATCTCATTTTATTTTATTTTGGTAAAGGTAATGGTTCTTTAAATTTATCTAAATATTAGATTATCAATATATCCTTGAAAATGATCATAAATAGTAAAAACGCCTTTCTTAGAACTTCACATATGGGCATACCGAATACTCCTATAAAGATATAACGCTAAAAATTGTTTCCGGTTTGAATAGAACCTAATAGAGCCTTTGCGATATTTGAACATACTTCGCTCTCTAAAGGAAAGGGAATGCCATTAAATATGCATCGCTCCCAGAACGAAATATTTTATGTTATGCAAGAGTTATATTATTTTCAAGAAGCAAATGAAAAAATCAACTTGATAAATGGGGAAAATTAAGGGAACAGGTTAAAAGGAATCCAGAACGCTTTCCTGAAAAATTCTGTTCCAGTTGTCAGATAACGAAGTTGATAATTTTGAATAAAGTTTCTGAACTTATCAGTCCTGCTAAGCAAATCAGTTTTACTAACTATCCAATTTTATAGATTAGAGGGAAAAAATAGCAGATTAATGAGCTTCTAACCAGTTTTTTCCAACACCAAGCTCCACTGTTAATGGAACTTTTAATTTAACTGCATTTTCCATTTCAAACTTCACTATTTTCTTCAATTGATCCAGCTCAGGGTTGTAAGCATCAAATACTAATTCATCATGTACCTGAAGTATCATTTTTGAACGCAGATTTTGATTTTTAAGATTCCTATGAATATTGATCATAGCTATCTTAATTATATCGGCAGCTGACCCCTGTATAGGTGAATTTATAGCATTTCGTTCAGCCATACCTCTAACATGTCCATTGTTTGATTTTATATCCGGAAGAAAACGCCTTCGTCCCATAATTGTTTCAACAAACCCATATTCCCGGCCGCGACGAATACTTTCGTCCATATATTGTTTTACTCCAGGAAAAGTATTGAAATATCCGTCAATCAATTCGGCAGCTTCCTTACGGGGAATATTAAGCCGTTGAGATAAACCGAAAGCGGATATACCATAAATAATTCCAAAATTGGCAGTTTTAGCTTTACTTCTCATTTCGCGGGAAACATCGTTTGGAGTAACGTTATAAATCTTTGCAGCAGTGGCGGTATGAATATCGGAATCGTGTAAAAAAGCCTCCACCATATTTATATCCTCGCTCAGATGAGCCATAATTCTTAGTTCAATTTGAGAATAATCGGCTGATAAAAGAGAGAAGTCGTCGGCTGACGCGACAAAAGCTTTACGGATCTCTCTTCCCCGCTCATCACGTATGGGAATATTCTGTAAATTCGGATCAACTGAACTTAACCGTCCTGTTGCCGCTATTGCCTGATTAAATGAGGTATGTATTTTCCCGGTTCTACTATTAATCATCCTGGGAAGAGCTTCTACGTATGTACTCAGTAGTTTACGCAACCCCCGATATTCTAGAATCATCGGAATTATTTCATGTCGGTCGGCCAATTGAGCTAATACATCCTCATTGGTGGAATACTGTTTGGTTTTAGTTTTTCGGGCATTTGAGTCAATCTTGAGACGTTCGAACAGAACTTCTCCCAACTGTTTTGGCGAAGAAACATTAAACTCAATACCAGCAATTTCAATAATTTTCCTGTCTAATTCAATAATGTCGGTACGTAATATCTCTGCCGATTCATTCAATGCCGTCGTATTCAGAGACACACCATAATATTCGACATCTGCCAAAACCTGTATCAAAGGCATTTCCAATTCATATGCCAGTTTAGCAAGGTTTTGATCTTTCAATTCAGTCACAAATTTTTCTTTTAATTGCCAGGTAATATCAGCATCTTCGGCAGCATATTCCTTAATTTTTTCAATAGGCACCGATCTCATAGTAATTTGATGGTTGGACTTTAAACCAATCAGTTCCTCGATATGTACGGGGGAATAATGCAAATATTGTTCTGCTAACACATTCATATTGTGGCGCAATTCAGGCTGAAGCAGATAATGAGCAATCATAGTATCGAAAATCTTACCTTTTGTTTCTATCCCGTAATTTTTAAGCATTAAAATATCAAACTTTATATTCTGACCTATCTTACCAATTACCTCACTTTCCAAAACAGGCTTAAATTCATCACAAATCTTATTAGCTTCAATTTGATCAGCAGGTATAGGAATATAGTAGGCTTCTCCTTTATTCCATGCAAATGAGAATCCTACCAGTTGAGCTGTCATTACATCAAGTCCGGTTGTTTCGGTATCAAAGCAAACTTCAGTTAGTAATAGCAACTGACCAATAAGCCCGGCTCTCTTTTCAAAAGTATCCGCCAAGTGATATGTATGACCGGTATTACCAATTGTGCTAAAAGTATTTTCCTGTTTAGGTACTACAACTTCAGGTAAGTCGAATAAGGTATTTTGAATTGAGTCCGGTGTTGAATATCTTGATAAAACGCGTTTTTCAAGTGTTTTGAAATTAAGAAAGGTGAAAATTCGCTTAATCTCATCTACATCAGGCTTAGTTAATACAAGATCATCTTCTGATACTCCAATAGGTACATTTCTATCAATTGTGGCCAGCGCTCTGGATAAATCAATCTTTTCCTTATTGTTAATTATAATATCTTTAAGTTTTCCTTTAAGTGAATCAACATTTGCATAAATGTTTTCTATAGTTTGATATTCACTTATCAGTTTAATAGCCGTCTTCTCTCCCACTCCCGGGGCGCCGGGGATGTTATCGGAGGCATCGCCCATTAAAGCCAAAATATCAATGAATTGTTGCGGATTTTGAAGCTGAAAATCCTTACAAGCCTTTTCACTATCAACTATTTCAATTCCATTTCCAAAACGACTCGGCTTATAAATAAATATATTATCAGAAAGTAATTGAATATAATCCTTATCAGGAGTCATCATAAATACCGTATACCCATCTTCATCAGCTTTTTTGGAGATAGTACCAATAACATCATCAGCTTCAAACCCTTCCATCTGAAGGATTGGAATGCCATAAGCTTTTAATATTTCTTTAATGATCGGTACCGACCTCTTGATATCTTCAGGTGTTTCATCTCTGTTTGCCTTATAATTCGGGTACATAACGTGTCTAAAATTTGGGCCTGCCGGATCGAATGCAACTGCAAGATGTGTAGGCTTTTCCTTATTAATTACTTCCTCAAGAGTGTTAACAAAGCCAAAAATGCATGACGTATTAAGGCCCTCGGAATTAAACATGGGATTTTTAATAAATGCATAGTAAGACCGAAAAATCAGTGCGTAAGCATCCAGAAGAAATAATTTTTTAGCTTTAATCATAATGTGAATTTAAATACAATTTAATCCGTCATTCATTTAATACAAAATATTCCTAACATTTTCGAGGTAAATTTTCAAAATAATATAACTGATCTAAAAGTTCTGACAACTACTTAGGCATTCCACAATACTCGATAAATTTACATTTCGCAAACAATAAAAGGTATTTTTCCCCTCCCTTTTTGAAACCAATACGCCCTTATCTTTTAATATACCCAAATGGTGTGAAGTAGTTGATTGTTCTATATTTAATAATTCCCTGATTTCAGTAACAGTCAGTTTTTTTCCGTCTTCAAGATAGTTAATTATGGATATTCTAATGGGGTGAGCAATAGCCTTTAGCATATTTGCTGCTTGTTCTATTTGTTGAGGAGTTAACTCTTTAAAATGCATTTTATTAATAGTATTTGTATCATTATCTAATACAAATATATAAATATAATGCATGAGAATAGAATACAACCATTCCGATTGCTGAAAATTTGCCTATATTTGAATCATAAGCAAACTCATTTTTAATTTAAAAAGTGATGTAAGTTTGTCGGACAAAAAAAAAGTGAATGGCACTTCTTGATACAATTAAAGCTCCCATAAAAGAAGAGATGGCGAAGTTTGAAACAATGTTCAAATCTTCAATGAAAAGTAAAGTAAAAATCCTAGATATAATTACAAACTACATTATCAGGAAAAAAGGAAAACAAATGCGCCCCATGTTTGTCTTTCTATCTGCAAAATTAAATGGTACACCAACAGATGCCACATACACAGCAGCTTCATTAATAGAACTACTACATACGGCGACTCTAATTCACGATGACGTGGTAGATGAAGCTTACGAAAGACGAGGTTTTTTTTCAATTAACGCAATCTGGAAATCGAAAATAGCCGTATTAATGGGCGATTATTTATTAGCTAAAGGACTCTTACTTTCGGTAGAAAATAAAGCGTATGACCTGTTAGAAATTGTATCAGAGGCTGTTAGAGAGATGAGTGAAGGAGAATTACTTCAAATACAGCACTCAAGAACAATGAATATCAACAAAGAACAATATTTTGAAATAATTCGTAAAAAAACCGCAACCTTAATAGCCTCATGTACAGCAAGCGGGGCCAAATCAGTTGGATGCAGCGACGAAGTTGTAACCAATATGAAACATTTTGGTGAAAATGTAGGGCTGGCATTTCAAATAAAAGATGATTTATTCGATTATCAACCGAAAGGTTTAATTGGGAAACCAACCGGGAACGATATTAAGGAAAAAAAATTAACTCTCCCTTTGATTTACGCTTTAGAGAATTCAGGTAAAAGTGAAAGAAAACATATACTACGAACAATATCTAAGAATAATAAGAATGCAGATAAGGTAAAAACAGTAATAGAATTTGTTACTGCCAAAGGAGGCCTTGATTATGCTTCCTCTCAAATGCATGAATATAAAAATAGAGCCCTGGACATTTTATTATCCTACCCTGATTCAGCTGTAAAACAGTCTATGATCGATCTGGTTAATTACACCATCGAAAGAAATAAATAAGGCCTACGATTTCAAATAACCAAGTAGGATTTCGGTCTTTTTCTTACCAATTGTTTCAATTAATTCATCTTCAGGAATATTCAAAATGTTTGATATCGAAGAATATTTCGTATATAATAATTCGATCGTTTTTTGCCCAACTCCCGGAATAGTTTCCATTTTTGAGCCAATCATTGAATCGGATCGCTTATCGCGATGAAATGTAATACCGAATCGATGTGCTTCATCACGAATTTGTTGTATCAATCTCAAGGTTTCGGATTTTTTATCCAAATAAATTGGAATAGAGTCGTTGGGAAAATATATTTCCTCCAGTCGTTTTGCAATTCCAATGATTGGAATATTACCATACAAGCCAAGTTTTTCGAGACTACTAACAGCTGAACTTAATTGACCTTTTCCTCCATCAATAATGATCAATTGAGGTAACGGCTTTGACTCATCAATTGAACGTTTATATCGCCTTAATACAACTTCTTCCATTGAGGCAAAATCATTTGGACCAACAACAGTTTTAATATTAAAATGCCTATATTCTGATTTTACTGGCCTTCCCGATTTAAACACAACACAGGAAGACACAGGATTAGAACCCTGTATATTTGAATTATCAAAACATTCGATATGTATAGGCAGAACAGATAAATGAAGATCATTTTGCATCTGTTTCAATACTCTTTCAAATCTTAATTCAGGATTTGCTTTTTCAGCATTTTTATTTCTTTCTACCAAATAATACCTTGCATTGCGCTCTGATAACTCAATCAATTTTTTTTTATCTCCAATTCTTGGCACAGTAAATGTTACACCTGATATTTCAGTATCAATTGTAAAAGGAATAATAATCTCCGAAGAATTACTTTGAAACCGATCCCGAATCTCCATGATAGAAAACTCAAGCATTTCTTGCATCTCTTCATCAAGTTTCCGTTGTATTTCTGCGGTATGCGATTGAATAATACAACCATTCATAACCTTGAGAAAATTAACTACCGAAATATTTTTTTCTGATACTATCGAAAATACATCAACATTATTGATACTAGGATTTACAATGGTAGATTTGCTCTGAAATTTTTCTAAGATCTCAATCTTTTGTTTTATGGACTCGGCATCTTCAAATTTATATTTGTCAGAAAAAAATCGCATTGTATCCCTCAAATAAGCAATAACTTTAGAAAGATTCCCTTTTAAAATATCCTTAATTTGGGTTATACTTATATTGTAATCTTCCTCCGTTTGTTTGTTTACACATGGGGCTTTGCAATTTCCCATATGATATTCAAGGCATACTTTAAACTTACCGGCGTTGATATTTGCAGGTGTTAAAGGCAACTGACATGTACGCAACGAATATAAATGGCGGATCATATCCAATAAGGTGCGAACCATAATTGCCGAGGTGTATGGTCCAAAATAAGAAGATCCATCCTTAAGTATAGTACGTGTCGAATAAACTTGTGGGAAAGTTTCATTACTAATGCATATCCACGGGAAAGTTTTATCGTCCTTAAGCAAAATATTATACCGTGGTAGGTATTTCTTGATAAGGTTATTTTCGAGTAATAACGCGTCAGATTCAGATTGAACCACAATAAATCGGATATCGCACACCTTAGAAACCATGAGGCGAACCTTGGCATTATCCTGATGAGATTTTTGAAAATAAGAAGAGACCCTTCGTTTTAGATTTTTGGCTTTGCCAATGTATATAGCCTGTTCCTGATTGTTGTAAAACATATAAACCCCTGGTGTATCGGTAAGGTTTTCCAGTATAGAGGCTATCTTATTGTGTACATCAATAGGATTCATATTTAACTTATTTCCAATTAAACCTGTTTTAAAGAAGATACAATTAGGTAAAAATACACAAAACAGAACATTATGATGATGAAATTATAAACTACATAAATGATGTAAAATTGTTTCAAAAAGAACTTTACAAGCTTAAACTAGCTGGAATTATCTACTTACAATTTACTTTACTTTCAAACTAGAAACCTTACAAGCTAAATTGTTCCACGTGGAACAATTTACAAGATTTTTTAAAATTGACGCTCTCTCATTTTTGTATCATTAAATAAATTTGCAAAAACAAATTGTTCCACGTGGAACAATTCATTAAATCAAGCAATGTCATGAAAACACCCCTAAATTTTATACTCTCGCATTGATACTCCAAACTATTATTACAATTTGAGCTAAATTTAGCTTATAAATTGTTCCACGTGGAACAATTATCTCCCTAAATGCACTAAAAGAACATTGATATCAGAAGGAGAAATTCCACTAATTCGCGAAGCTTGCCCAATAGTAAGCGGCTTTATCTTTTTCAACTTCTGCCGAGCTTCAGTGGAAAGAGAAACAAATTTTGAGTAATCAAATTCCTGCGAAATTTTAATTCCTTCAAGTCGTAATATTTTCTCAGCAATTTGCCTTTCCCGATCAATGTACCCCGCATATTTTATTGCTATTTCCGCAGACTCCAATACATCTTTTGCTGAATTTGTATCATCACCAATGAAATTATCAAATTCATCGATACATTTCCTAATAGTAGAAATTGTGATTTCAGGACGTAATAGCAAATCATGTACTTTTACTGACTGTTTTATCTCAGACGAATTAAGCTCAATCAATTTTACGTTGATGCATTCAGGTTTAACCGTTATCTTCTTTGAAGCTTCAATAATCTCATTTCGTCTGGAAAGTTTATTAGTTACTATTCGATATCGCTTCTCTGAAGCCAGACCTATTTTATACCCCAAAGGAGTAAGTCTAAAATCTGCATCATCCTGCCTCAGTAATATTCTGTATTCAGCTCTCGAAGTAAACATCCTATAAGGTTCATCAACACCTTTGTTAATTAAATCATCAATAAGAACTCCAATATAAGCCTGATCTCTACCTAGTATAATAGGGGTCTTTCCAAAAGTCCTCATGGCTGCATTAATGCCTGCCATTAACCCTTGAGCTGCGGCTTCTTCATATCCCGTAGTTCCATTAATCTGACCAGCGAAAAACAGACCTGAAATTTCTTTGGTTTCTAACGTGGCTTTTAATTGCGTTGGCTGAAAAAAATCATACTCAATTGCATATCCTGGTCTAAATATTTTTACTTTTTCAAGTCCTGGAATTTTACGTAATGCTTCATACTGAATCTCCCATGGTAAGGATGAAGAAAATCCATTCAAATAATACTCGACGGTACTAATTCCCTCAGGCTCTAAAAAAAGCTGATGAGAATCCTTACTTGCAAATCGAACAACTTTGTCTTCGATACTCGGGCAATAACGTGGCCCAATACCTTTAATAGACCCATTATATAGTGGAGAATCATCAAATCCCTTTTTTAAAATATTATGAACTTCAGTATTGGTATAAGTGATATAGCAGGGTCTTAAATTTGGAGTGGTTTCAATATCTGGAAGGAAAGAAAATCTTCCACCTAGTTCTTCCCCTTCCTGCATTTGCAAATTTGAAAAATCTATGGTCCGCCCATCTAATCTTGCAGGAGTTCCGGTTTTCATTCTACCTACTTCAAAGCCAAAATCAAAAAGTTGTTCGGAAATCCCTTTGGATGCAGGTTCTGAAACCCTTCCCCCAACCATTTGGCTTTTTCCAATATGCATTAATCCATTTAGAAATGTACCATTTGTAAGAATAACATTTTTTGAATAAAACGAAACTTTTGCATTGGTGGTAACTCCTGCTATTGAAGAATTTTCTATTATGAGAGAATTAACAGAATCCTGCCAGAAATCGATATTTGGAGTATTTTCAAGCATATTTCTCCATTCCAATGAAAAAAAAGAACGGTCACATTGTGCACGTGGACTCCACATTGCAGGACCCTTTGATCTATTCAACATGCGAAATTGAATTGTTGAACGATCGGTTACCACTCCTGAATATCCTCCTAATGCATCAATTTCCCTTACAATTTGCCCTTTTGCTATTCCACCCATTGCAGGATTACATGACATTTGTGCAAACTTACTCATATCCATGGTAATCAAAAGAACCTTGGCGCCAATATTAGCACCCGCGGCAGCAGCTTCGCATCCAGCATGCCCGCCTCCAACCACAATAATATCATATTCCATCACCATCTTTAATTTCCCTTTTTATAATAGTGAAACAACCGAGAACAAAAATCGTTTAGATTTTTAAGAATTCCTCTTTCAAAGTTTTTAGGGCTTTATCTTCCCTTTTTCTCATGACATGTTGCTTTTGGGAGGTTGTATCGTCATACCCAGTTAAATGGAGAACACCGTGAATAATTACACGGTTAAGTTCCTCAGAAAAGGAGGTATTATAACTTATAGAATTTTCTTTCACCTTTTCAACGCAAATATATATATCCCCGCTAACGATATTGTCTGAATTAAAACTAAATGTTATAATATCAGTAAAATAATTATGATTTAAATATTGAACATTAATATCCAATATTTTATCTTTAGAAGTAAAAATAAAATTCAAATTGCCTATAACTCTATTCTCCACAAAACAAATGCGTCCTATCCAAGATTTTAATTTCCGCTTATCTTTAAGTTTAAAAGCGATATCATCAGTAAAAAAATTAACACTCAAGGTTAAAGGTTAAAAATCAACTCCACTCTACTTCCATTTTCGAAAAAATTAATTTTATCGGATAGTTTTTCCATTAAAAAAACTCCTCTTCCATTAATCTTTTCTATATTTTCAGGTGATGTAGGATCCGGAATATGCATATAATCAAACCCTTGCCCCTGATCCTTTACAGTAATTACTAAATTTTCCTTAGATACTAAAAAAGTAACATTGATATTTTTAGTTTCATCCAGTTTATTTCCATGCAAAATACCATTATTTGCCGCTTCTATTGCAGCAATAAGTATATTTCCGTACAATTCAGATTTAAGATTGTATTCAGCAGATAATTCATCAATTGCCTTTTCTACAATCCTAAGATTTTCTATTTTAGACGGTATATTCAAGACTTTTTCCATTTAGTTTTTTTTCTTTATACTGAAAAACTTACTATTTGTTACCGAAATGAAAATTAAAATGACCAAGTAACACAAATCAATTACAAAAATAAAAAATTAAATCCTTTTCAGCCACATTTCGGGATCTAAATTTTTTGATTCTTCCCAAATCTCAACGTGTAAAATAGTTGATTTTGAATCCTTATCTGTATAAACCTTTCCAATCTGTTGCTTTACCTTAACTTTATCGCCTATCTTAACATTAACATCAACGATGTTCAAATAAACGCTTATGAAATTTCCGTGCCTGATTAAAACAAAATAATTAGCTCCTAAAATAAATTTAACCCGGGTAACTTCACCATCAAAGATAGCTCTTACTTCTGAATTTGGTGCAGCAGAAATATCAATTCCATTATTTGTCATTTTAACTCCTTTGTATATCGTTGGATGTTCTCCAAAGGAATTTGAAATAACCCCATTATCAGTTGGCCATGGCAATTTTCCCTTATTATCTCTAAAATTAGTAGATAAAGAAGCATCTGTATTATTCAACTTAATGGCTAAATCCTTTTTAGTATTAGCCCTTGCTTTAACTTCAGCATGGATAGCACTTTCAATTTCAAGCTTTAACTTTTCCGCAATCCTGTTTTTTTCTTTAAGTCCTTTACTTAAAATACTTTCCTGTTTCTTTAAATTGGCTACACTTTTAGATTTTTCCTCCAACTCATATTTTAAATTTTCATTCTCCTTTTCTTTTGATCCCAATAACCTCGCCTTTTCCTTCTTAGTGTTTTCTAAATCCGAAATCTGCGTAAATAATGTATTTTGAACTCCTTTAATAATATTAATTTGCTTTTTCCTGTAATCAGAGTACTGTTTTAGGTACACAAGCCTCTTATATGCCTGATTGAGATCCTTTGAAGCTAAAATATAAATTAGGCCATTAAGTTCTCCCCTATTTAAATAGGATAAATAAATCATTTTGGCATATTCCTTTTTAATATTCGAAACATCTTTACCTAGCAAATTTGTTACATTTTCCAGATCAGTTACCTTACCTTCAACTTCAACAAGGTCAAAATTCAAATTTTCAATCAACTTATTACGTAAAACAATCTTCCTATCGATTAAATTATATTTCTCTACTGATTCAGTTTTACTCTGCTTTATCTTTTCAAGTAAATTTTCTGTTTCCGAAATCTCCTGTAAAGTAGCTTTTCTCTTCCTTTCAAGTTCAATTCTATTTTGAGAGAAACTTAAACATGTAATACCCAAAAAGACGAATAAAAAAATAACCTTCATACTTCAACAACTAGTTATGCAAATTTAAATATGTATACTATAAACACCAATATAAAATTTAAAGAATTTATTCGGGCATTTATAATCTACCAATATCTGCAAAGGAAATTTATTCTTTTTTACAAAAGTAATCACATAAGATGAATTTGTATCATTTTCGATTATTGAGATAATATGTCGGGAGTTATTTTGTACCGACATGGTAACTTTAAGGTTGGATTTAACATTGTTTTTTAATTCCTGAAAAAATTCGGTGTATTTAAATAACACCAAATACTCCATCATTTTTCTATTAATTCTAACTCCGAAATCCTTTTGGATCCTATCAATTAAATTATTCTGTATATTATCGGCATACTTACTTTTAATAACTAAAACGGAGTCAATTTTACCAGATAACACTTCAACTCCAATTGGACCAAAAAATTTAAACAAAACTACAGAATCCTTAAAAACAGTTATTTTACCTTTAAGAGAAACAGAATTATTTTCATCTGTATAGGAAATTTTTACTCTATCAAAGGCAACGGTAGAACCTGAAAGCTCTTCTGAAACAGCAATTTTGCCAACCGTACAGCTAACTAAAAATATAAATAAAAAAATAATTTTCAATCTAAAAATGGTTTTACAAGGTCATTAATATGTTCATTATCATTTCCCAAATCTAAAAATATTTTAAAATACTTACTTATCAAATCTTTAAGCTCCAACTTGCAAAGTATTTCAAGGTAATGTTCTATCGTATTTGAATTCTTAATTCCTCCTAATTCAATAGCTTTTTCATAAACCGTTTTGGCTTCAATAAAACTTCCTTTTTTAAATAAAACATACCCAAAAGTCTCAAGATAATTTAAATTGTTAGGTTCAATATCAAGACATTTTTGAATGTACCTTAAGGCGGTATCCAATTTATCATTTCGAACAGCCAGATAATAACTGTAATTGTTTAATACATAAAGATTTGATATTTCAATAGCTAAAGCTTTCTCAAAAAATAAATCAGAATTATCATAATCATTTAGGCTATTATAAGCTTCACCTAGAAAAGTGAAAAATTGAACTTCCAATTCATTAGAATTCCTAATATATTTAATACCTGCCAACAAAATATTTATAGCTTCATTGTATTTTTTTAATTGATATGCTGATATCCCCCGAAATAAATATATAATAGGTTTATCATTGAATTTAGTAAGTACCTTATCAGAAATTTTATAAATGGATTCATAATCAGAAAGAGAACTTAAAACATAAAAAAGCTGCTCCCATAAAACATAGTTATTATCAAGCTTTTGAGTTACAAATAGAAGTTCTTCTTTTGCCCCTAGAAGATTATTTGTTTTAATATTAAAATCTGCGCTTAATGTATGAACTTTGGCATCCTCATTATAATTTTTCAATAGGAAGTCGATAAATTCCTTTACTTTAGGTTTACTAATTTCAAATAATTTGGCATCATTGAGATAACCAACTACAATTTCAATTTTATCCTGCAATTTAAAATTATCATTTTTGATAAAACTACTTGAATAATTAAAAGATTCATCATACTTACCATTAACACGATAAAATTCAATAATGGATAATAACCCTTTTTCATTGTCAGGGTTTAGGTTAAGCAATTCCTGATAATATTTTAACGCTGATTCATAGTCCGCATTTGACGCATAATGCTCGGCCAATAAACCATAAAATTTTGTTTCTTCAGGGTATTTTCGAATGGCCTCCTTCAAAACTTTCACACAATTCCTATTCTCTTTTAGGTTTGAATAAATTTGGTATAAAGCCAAAGCTATTTCTTCGGTTAGCCCATTAGTATCTTCTAATTCCTTTAAAATACCAATGGCTTTGCGGTTTTCTCCCACCTCGACATATAAAAGCGATAAATTAAACTGATATTCAAATTTTTTAGGATTAGATTTTACAATTTTTTTATATACTACAATGGTACTATCTTTCTTTCCTATCGATTGATATATCCTGGCCAACTGAAGTTTGTACCATATATTTTTATTATTTAACTTAGATGCAATCCTGGCAAAGTTTAAAGCCCTCTCCTTATCTCCATTAGTTAAATAAATATCAGATAATTGGTAGTAAGCCGCAGCGCTCTTAGGATTAATCTCCACACATTTAAAAAACAAATTAATTGCCTGATTATAATTAGCAAATATTTTCTGTTTAGTAGCTTCTGTAAAAGAATAATTATATGTTTCTAAATCAGCTGAAGACATTGAACTTAAGTTATCTTCATCTTGATTTAGTGCTCTCCTGATAATAGAACAATTAGAAAATATAAATAAAATTAAAATTAAAAAATATATAACTCTCATATATTTATCTCCCAGTATGACCAAAACCCCCATCTCCTCTTTTCGTCTCCGATAAATCGGCTACGTCATCCCATTCAACCGTTTCATATTTTTTAATTACCATCTGACAAATTCGTTCCCCATCTTTAATTTCAAAAGGTTCATCAGAAAAATTAATTATAATAACCCCTATCTCTCCCCTATAATCTGCATCGATTGTACCGGGTGTATTAACCAAGCTAATACCATGTTTAAGGGCCAAGCCACTTCTGGGTCTTATCTGAGCTTCATATCCAATTGGCAAGGCAATAAAAAGTCCTGTAGGTATTAATTTACGTTGACCTGGCTGCAAAACTATTGACTCAGAAATATTAGCTCTTATATCCATTCCAGCAGAAAACGGAGTAGAATAACTAGGCAAGGAATGTTTTGATTTATTAACTATCTGTACTTTCATAGTATTAATTTTAACAAGAAATTCTATTAAATTAGGAGCTTAAAGATATTTAATACTGAATAATTTTTTACATCCTGTGAATAAAATTAAATTTGTATATTTAATTAAACGATAATTAACATTTGAATTTCAATCTTAAACTATGATTTCCAAAATCGATAAAATTAAGCAGGAATTAGCGTTAACAATAATTACAAACTTAGAGGAACTTGAGAAATTCAGGCTCAGATATTTGAGTAAAAAAGGAGTTCTCAATCAACTATTTGAGGATTTTAAATTATTACAATCCGACAATAAAAAGCAAGCGGGGCTTAAAATTAATGAGTTAAAAGAATTTATCTCTGAATTTTATACTATACAAAAAAATAACCTATCACAGGAAACAACGCACACAACGAATTATGATTTAAGTCTTCCGGGAGATTTTCAAAATATTGGTTCCCGACACCCCATTTCGACAGTAAAAAATGAAATTAATTCGATATTTAACCGTTTGGGATTTACAATATCCGATGGCCCTGAAATAGAAGATGATTGGCATGTATTTTCTGCATTAAATTTTCCACCTGACCATCCGGCCAGAGATATGCAGGATACCTTTTTTATTAATAAAACTCCTGAAATAGTTTTACGCACGCATACATCGTCCGTTCAGGTAAGAGTTATGGAGACTACCAAACCCCCGATTAGAATGATTATGCCAGGGAGAGTTTATAGAAACGAAGCCATTTCTGCCAGATCACACTGTTTTTTCCATCAAATAGAAGGTTTATACATCGATAAAAATGTATCGTTTGCAGATTTAAAGCAAACGTTACTTTTTTTTGCTAAAGAATTTTTTGGCACGGCCACTAAAATAAGGTTACGTCCCTCCTATTTTCCATTCACCGAACCATCAGCTGAAGTTGATATTTCATGCACCTGCAATGGCAAAGGATGCAATTTATGCAAATATACCGGTTGGTTAGAAATTCTTGGATGTGGGATGGTAGATCCTAACGTTCTAGATTATTGCAATTTAGATTCTAAAATTTACTCTGGATATGCCTTCGGAATGGGTATTGAGCGAATAGCTCTTGTAAAATACCAGGTAAAAGATATTCGCATATATTCAGAAAATGATGTTAGGTTTCTTTCTCAATTTTCGCCTGTTCTCTAATAAAAGTTAACATGAGAGGCCTATTTTCAAATAGATTAGGCCTTTCATCAGAATTATAAAATAACAATTTCATATTCCATTTCCATAGAATCTCTGTAATTGGCATTTACCCCACAATACTTTTCTATAGATAAATCGACAGCCTTTTTTACCTTTTCATATTCAATATCAGTACCTTTAACTTCATACATAATTCTCATCTTCTCAAATTTTTTAGGATGTTCCTCTTTCGTTTCACCTTCGACTTTAACATTAAAAGAGGAAACGTCGACTTTCATTTTGTTTAAGATAGAAATTACATCCATGCCAGTACAACCAGCCAAAGCAACCATCATTAGCGATTTAGGACTCGGTCCCTCACTATTACCACCAACACTACTCCCGGCATCTAAAATAATATTATGCCCTTCAACCTCTGCAATAAATTTCATATTTTTGTCCCAGACAACATTTACTGAATTTCTCATACATGATAAATTTCATATTTTTACAAAATAGACTACTACAATATCTTTTTCTTTACTAATTTTAACAACTTTTAAATAAAATAATAAATTACTATACATTATGAAACAACAGCATTTCAATCAATCAATTGAAGAATGCGACCTCTCTCTTAGTTCTTTATTTAAACACTTAACTCCAGAAGAAGTTGAAAAAATTATTTTAGAAAAAACACAAAGTTCATATAAAAAAGGTACTTATATTTACCACGAAGGTAATCGCATTGCAGGATGTTATTTGGTAATGAGTGGTATTTTAAAAATTTTCAAGACTGGGATTGACGGAAAAGAACAAATTATACGATTTGCTAAACCATTTGATATTATTGGGTTTCGGTCAGTTTTAAGTGGTGAGTTAGCCTGCACTACAGCAAAAACACTTGAAGATAGCACGTTATGTTATATTCCACAGGAATCACTTTTTTACCTTGTTAAAAACAACGGAAACTTTTCATTAGAGCTTCTTCAGCTTTCATGCCGCGAATTAGGTGAGGCTAATGAATATATTACTGACATCGCACAGAAAACTGTTAGAGAAAGGTTGGCAGAAATTCTAATTCACCTGAAAGAAAACTTCGGCTTAGACAGTGATAATGTACTTCAAATATCCTTAACCCGCGAGGAATTAGCCAATATAGTTGGTACTGCTACCGAATCTGTAATTAGGCTTCTTTCTGAATTTAAATCTGATAACGTCATCGAAATTAATGGCAGAAAAATTAAACTACTTAATTATAAGGCTCTGGTTAAAATTGCTAATTTCAATTAATTGTTCAAAACAATTTTCCCTGATCGGGATTCCTTATCAAGTTCAAACATTTATAAGCCAATTCAGTAACCTCACGACCTCGTGGGGTACGTTTAATATACCCTTCTTGAATCAAATAAGGCTCATATACTTCTTCAATTGTGCCAGAATCTTCTCCAATAGCCGTTGAAATGGTAGATAAACCCACAGGACCACCGCTAAATTTTTCTATAATAACTCTCATTATTTTATGATCCATCTGATCAAGACCATTCTTGTCAATATTAAGTGCGTTTAAGGCGTACCTCGCAATTTCTATATCGATATATCCTTTTCCTACCACCTGGGCAAAATCTCTAACTCTACGCAACAATGCATTGCAAATTCGAGGTGTTCCTCGGCTTCGGAAAGCTATTTCAGTTGCAGCATCATTCTCAATTTTAATATTCAAAATAGCGGCTGACCGAATAACAATCTTTTCTAAAACAGAAATTTCATAATACTCGAGGTGACTATTAATACCAAATCGTGCTCTTAATGGACTAGTTAACAAGCCAGAACGGGTTGTGGCTCCAATTAAAGTAAAAGGATTTAATTTTAATTGAATAGATCGTGCATTTGGACCCTTATCCAACACAATATCTATAACAAAATCTTCCATTGCAGAATACAAGTATTCCTCAACAACGGGGCTTAACCTATGTATTTCGTCGATAAATAATACATCATTCACATTAAGGTTCGTAAGAATCCCAGCTAAATCCCCTGGTTTATCAAGAACAGGACCTGAAGTAACTTTCAAGTTTACCCCTAATTCGTTCGCAATAATATTTGATAATGTAGTTTTTCCTAACCCTGGTGGTCCATGAAGAAGCACATGATCCAAGGATTCCTTCCTCATTTTAGCAGCCTGAACAAATATTTTTAAATTTTCAACAACCTTATTCTGTCCGGAAAAATCAATAAATTCAGCAGGTCTAACATTTTTTTCAAACTCTTTATCTTTATCATCAGAGATGTTATCCCTAATTTTATAATCATCCATTAGCTAATTTTTCTTAATTCCTTCGAGCTTAATTCCATTAACTCTTGTCTCTGTATCGTTTTCATAGGTAACTGCTAATAAAAGGGCACCTACAATAGTATATTTTTTCCATATTTTTTCCTTTATTCCACTAACATAATATTGTTCTTCACGAACTCTACCATCCTCAAAATAATAGATATGTTTACCGTCAGCATTGCCTTGAATGAAGTTACCTTCGTAACCCAACACTCCATTTTTGAAATATTCCTTCCAAATTCCGTCTTTTAATCCATTACTATAATTTCCCTGCTCAATAATATCACCAGCAATAACCTTCCAGAATCCTTCCTTTTCGCCGTCTAAATAACTCCCTTTTTCTATTGTATCTCCCGTAATTGAAAATTCCAAATATTTCCCGTCCCTTTTACCGTTAGTGAAGGTCTCGAGTCTTAAAGGCTTGCCATTGTTATAATACCATTTCCATTCGCCGTTTAGGACCCCGTTTTTAAAATTTCCAATTTGCTCATTCGAACCTTCTTTGAAAAAAAATTTCCACTCCCCATTCTGTCTATTATTTGTATATAATCCTTGTGATTTTTTAAATCCGTCATCAAAAAAATAAGTCCAATTACCTTCCCGGGAACCATCATCATTTATAATACCCTGACTAACAATTTTTCCCAACTCATTATAAATAAAAGCATTTATAACCTTTCCATTACCATCATATTCCCGATGAATCCCAACAGGTACACCTTTCCTAAAATATCCCTTTTTTATTATTTTACCCGATGAATCATAGTCTATTTTTTCATCAATATCCAAACTATCCTGTTTGGGTCTATCAACTAATTTTCCATCCCTGTATAATAAATTTAACGTTAGTTTTCCAACCTTATCATAATCTTTATTATAACCGGATAATTGATCACTTTTATATTCTTTTTCAGTTTTTAATTTTCCATCCTCATAAAAGTCTTTCCAAATACCAACTTTAGATCCATTCACTGTTCTGTTAATATTTTGTTTGTCAGTAATATAATCATTATAAAATACATATAAAGTAATAGGAACACCTTGTTTGTCGTATTCTTTTCCGTTACCGTTTCTCTTATTATTTTTATAATTGATTATTTCGTGTATTGACCCTTCGGGATAATAGTAGAATGATAAACCCTCTTTGCTATCATTTACGTATAATTCCTTTGATTTAACAATATTTTTTTTACCCGTATTTTTTTGTTCTAAAGAAGAATACTTATAAGAATATCCATTCTTTTTACCCATTACATAATTTATTTTTTCCAACGTATCTCCCACTTCACTATAAAAAACCCACACACTATCCAATAAATGATTTTTCCTATTACCCTCCGATTTTATGACACTATTCACATAATAAGTTTTCCAATAACCGTCCGGTTTACCATTGACCATAATCCCTTCACTGGATAATTTTCCATTTGGAAAGTAAATTTTTACATATCCATTTTCCTGCTTAGTAACTTGTCCCAAACATACCTTACAATAGACACATATAAAAATGAATAATAATTTCTTCATATTAATCTATTTAAAGCCTAAATTTTCAGAAATAGAAAGCATCCTCCGAATAGGAAGTTCAGCCTTTGCCCGAATATTTTCGTCTAATTTAATCTCAAATTTATTATATTTTAAACTTATATAAATCTTTTTCATACTAATTAATTTCATATATTGACAATCATTGCACGCACAAGTAGAGTCATTGGGAGGAGCAGGTATAAAAACTTTTTGAGACATGGTTAATTTCATTTGATGCAATATACCGGACTCAGTACAAACTATATATGATTTAGCATCATCCTTCTGCACAAAATTTAACAAGCCAGACGTAGAACCTATGTAATCTGCCAGTATTAATATTTTTTTATCGCATTCAGGATGAGCAATTATTTTAGCCCCTATATTTTCCTTTTTAAGCTGAATAATTTTTTCGAGTGAAAACCTATCATGCACATGGCATGCACCATCCCATATCACCATATCTCGTCCTGTAATACTTTTTATATAATTTCCCAAATTTCTATCAGGAGCAAATATAATTTTTTCATTCTTATCCAATGAATTAACAATACCTAAAGCATTGGATGACGTACATACTATATCAGTCAAAGCCTTTATTTTTGCACTAGTGTTTACATAAGATATAACAGTATGATTTGGGTATTTATTTAAAAATTCTTTAAAATCAGTTTCATTACATGAATCGGACAAAGAACATCCTGCATCCAAATCGGGTATTAAAACAGTTTTTTCCGGACACAAAATTTTTGCCGTTTCTGCCATAAAAACTACACCTGCAAATACAATCACATCAGCATGTGTTTTAGCTGCCTGTTGCGACAATTGCAAACTATCACCTACAAAATCAGCTATATCCTGAATTTCCGCATCCTGATAATAATGAGCTAAAATAATTGCATTCCTTTGCTTTCTTAGTTTTCCAATTTCATAAATTAATTCTTCATTACTAAGATTCAAATTTAGGTGATTTCTTTCATTTAATAAATTAATCATATGAACACTATATTAATATTATTTCTTTTAATTAAAATTATATATAGTAATGATAATAGGCTGTTAATATTGTTTACAAAAAAAAGCACTAATCCTTGTTTTCTTCGTTATTAAGAAAAACCAAGGTTTAGTTAACAACCATATTTTATTTAGTTATTCTCATTATCAAATACTTTTATAAGTTATTAACAGTTGTTAATATCTACAAAGTTTGATAATTTTTAACTGATTCACTACATAAAAGTGTTTAAATTCGGTTGAATACTTTACCTAAAATAACAGGTATAAATATTGGATGTTCAGTAAAAAGGATTATATAAATCGGATATTTTCAATTCAAATTTATTTTATAAGTATTTTTAAAGAAGTACTAACGTTTTATTAACAAAATCTGAAAGGAGATATCAATTGTTAATACGCTGTTTTTATGAATATTTAATAGAAACGATTCAAATAATAATTTTTGCTTCAAAAAGAAAAACCGCCTGATTTAATTTTCAAGCTATAAAAGGGACTTGAATTTAAACCAAGCGGTAAAGCTTTATCAATAAGAAAATTATTTTCCTAATTCCTTCCAAATTAGGGCACTTGCACCCATTACAGCAATATTTTTGTCTTGCAATCCGGAAGGTAAAATTTTTATTTTATTTCTATAAATTGGCAATAGATGTTCTT
The DNA here is from genome assembly GCA_038213375.1 of Bacteroidales bacterium. GTDB lineage: Bacteria > Bacteroidota > Bacteroidia > Bacteroidales > JAAUTT01 > JAAUTT01. The sequence goes on from JBBQTB010000022.1 coordinate 25,938, forward strand.
CAAAGCTTTTTATAGTTGGTTTGAATAAAATTTCGCCAGCCTTTGCCAAACCTCCAAACAGGAAAATAGCTTCGGGAGAGGTATGAGCTACAGCATCGGCTAATTTTGCACCCAGGATAAAACCGGTATATTCAAAGGCCTCAATGGCAATAGGATCTTTTCTTTTTGCAGCTTCAAAAATTTTCTCTGAAGTAAGCTCATAGAAATTGTACTGGCGAAGTTCGCTATCTTCCGACATATCGCACATAAGTTTGAAAGCCGTACGTTTAATACCAGTAGCGCTGCAATACGTTTCTAAACAGCCTAGTTTTCCGCAACCGCAGCGTCGACCGTTGGGTTCAACCATAACGTGACCAAGTTCGCCCGCAAAACCATCGAAACCATAAATCATCTCTCCGTTGGCCACAAGACCACTACCCAACCCAGTACCCAGTGTTATTACAATATAATCGCGAAGGCCTTTAGCCCCGCCATATAATCCTTCACCAATGGCAGCGGCGTTTGCATCATTGGAGAGAACAATTGGGACATTGATGTATTTTTTGAATAATTCGGCAAAATGGATTACACCCTTCCATTTTAAGTTTGGAGCAAATTCGATGGTACCTTTATAGTAATTACCATTTGGCGCTCCAAATCCAGCCCCTTTTATTTCAATTTCATTTTTAATAGGCAATATAGCCTTTTCAATTTCTTCAAATAGATTTTTCTGATAATCAGTTACGTTATCAAAAGTATCAGTAGGGATTGATCCTTCGATAAGTACATTCCCATCACGATCAACGATTCCAAACTTTGTAAAAGTTCCGCCAATATCAACGCCAATTACTACTTGTTTCATGATAAAAAAATTAAAGTCAGTTAGTATTAAAAGTTAAAATTAAATGAGTTTCGTAGATTAAAAAAATCTGAAAATTTAAAAGAAGAGCAAAGATAGAAATTTGAAGGATAAATAATAATTGTTCTCCTGCTTAGATATATAAATGTTTTTTAAATTAATTATCTATCCAGCTCGTTCAGGGCAAATGCATAAGCACCAATAGAAACAGCATGGTTAGTACCCAGTTTTGAAAGGCCAATACCAAATCGTTTCATAGGGTCATAGGTCAATATTTTATTGGTTCCCGGAATTGTTATTTTTTTAGTTTCACCATTAATGAAAGATTTTAATTCGTTGTCATCGTCAAGGTTAAATGCTTTGGAATCAAGTCGGGAAAGTTTATTCCCATCAATTGATTCGATAGTACTATTTAATTCCTTTACTATACGTGGCATAAATAAAGGTGCTGCTCCGGAGAGACCTCCTCCAACAACTATTAAACCATCAATGAGGGTAATGGCATTCGCAAGAGCATCGCCGATTATTTCAGCCATTTGATCAAATGATTTCAATGCAGCATCTTTGTCTCCATCAGCTTTACCAGTTGCAATATCGTAAATTTCTTTGGGAGAAAGAGAGTTCTCTGGTTTTACTTTAGCGTTTTCATTATAAACGCGTTGTATCGCGCGAATGCTTACGCCTTCCTCGGCATAACACTTGGGGGTTACTTTATTTCTCGTGATCCAAATTTCACCAGCAGAGGAATTGTCTCCTATAAATAATTCTCCATTTCGTACAATTCCACCGCCAAAACCAGTACCGAGTGTTATTCCAAAAAGATTTTTATATCGTTTAGGACTGCCGGCTTGCTTTAATTTTTCGTTAATTTCAGGAAGCATGCCACCAAGGGCTTCACCATATGCAAACAAATCGCCATCGTTATTTATATATACAGGTATCCCAAAAATTTCCTGAAGCATTGGACCGAGGGCGATACCACCGCGAAACCCGGGTAAATTTTCAAGATCTCCAATAATTCCATTTGGGTAGTCACATGGTCCTGGAAAAGAAAAACTTATAGCATTTGGGCTTGCAGGGAGTCTCTCTTTAATTTTTGTAAAACCCTCAACAATTGTGTCGAGGCATAATTTTAAATTGGCACCATTAGACGGGAGAATTATTGTTTCAACAATTTCCTGATTGGATCGTATTGCTGAAAATACAAAATTTGTACCTCCTGCATCAAGCGTCATTACTATTCTTTTATCATTACTATACTTCATGTAGATTTGTTTAATACTATTATTTTATTGGACTTAAAGGACGGTTTATACTTCTCGGGAAAAGCATAAAACAGTGAATAAGTTTATCATTATTTATCAATGCAAGATACATACTTATGAAATTTTATTATCAGGGTTTTTCAACAGATTTATCAACATTTTTAAAAATATTTGTAACTTAGCTAATTGAAACCAAACTAAGACAAGCAATGATTAAAAATTTTATTGTACCTATTGATTTTTCCGAGGATTCTCTAAAGGGTTTGGAATTAGCTATTCTGTTTTCTACCAGGTTGTATCTGAATGTTCAAATGGTTTATGTGCAAAAGAGAACGGCGGAACACTTTCCAAGTGCTGTTCGTGAGGAATATAATAAGGCTAAGGAAAAGTTTGAAATAATAGTTCAGGATTATTCTAACCGATTTGGAAATAATTCAAAACTGAGATATATTATTAAAAAGGGGCCAAAAGTTTACGAAGAAGTTGTGAATCAGGCCGAATCATACAAAGAAAGTATTATTGCAGCGTCAACTCACGGAGCCTCAGGATTTGAGGAGTTTTTCATGGGCAGTAATGCATTTAAAATAATTTCTGCAACAACACGACCAGTGATTGCTATTCGGAAAGGACCCATTCCAAAAGATATAAAAAGAATTATTCTTCCTATCGATGTTATGCCGGAAACGCGTCAGAAAGTGCCATTGACAGCTGAAATAGCCGAAATTTTTGGTGCAGAAGTTCATGTTATTGAAGTCAGCACTTCGCGAAGCATCAAAGTTCATAAGCGATTAGCCGCCTATTCGAAACAAGTTAACAACTATTTGAAAAGTAAAAACATAGTTGTAGTAAACCGAACCCTTATGGGAGATAATGTTGCCGATATTACGGTTGAATATGCAAATAGTGTTCAGGCGGATATGATTTCGATTATCACCGAACAACAAAGTAGCATTACAAATTTAATTTTAGGTAATTATGCGCAACAAGTTCTGAATAAGGCTAATATACCTGTTCTAAATATTACACCCCGCGAAATTCAGATAAAAGGAACGTTCAGTACGTTTGGTGGGTAATTTTTAGTCTTTATTGTACAGTTTATTATTCAGAACTCTGGATGAAAATTGCTGGATTATAGCTTTCATTTTTAATTCCATTCTGGAGGCAATCGTTAGCGAATCATTTAATATATTTATTTTTAGATATTTATCTATTGAAATATTATTAAGAGCTGTACTTCTTTCTCCATCAAAAGTAAGCATATAATCCCCTTCAAAATATTGATAAATTCCTCCTGCAAAATTGATTGAAAAACCTGTTTCTTTCGAAAAAACACTTCTTCCAAAAGCAAAATAACGATTGGTGAGGCCCAGATAATCTAAAATGGAAGGCATAATATCGGTTTGTTGGGTAACATTTGGGTTAATTCCTTTTAGTAAACTGTCTCCGGGATGATAGAAGACTATTGGAATACGGTAAATGCCAGCACGAGTGCCATATATAGCCGTTTGCTCTTTGGCAGTATGGTCGGCTACAAAGACAAATAAGGTATTTTTGAACCATGGCATTTTTGAAATTGAATTAAAAAATTTACTCAAAGCATAATCAGCATATCTGATAGATGTAAGTTGTTGATTTGAAGCATGTAAATTTTTTTTGTATTTCTCAGGTATATTATACGGATGATGAGACGACAAGGTAAACACAGAACTGAAGAATGGCTGTGGAAAAGAATTAAGTTTCTTAGCATAAAACTGCAAAAAGGGCTCATCATAGATCCCCCAGTTGCCATCAAAGGCGGTAGGCCCTTCATATTCATTTAATCCGTAGTAGTGTTTTATTCCTGAAATATTGCAAAACTCATCGAATCCCATGGTACCATTTCTTCCACCATGAAAAAAGGAGGTATGATAGCCGTTTGCTCCTAAAATAGAAGGCAATGCTTCCAGTTGATTACTAGAAAAACGAGATGAAATATAAGGATTATCCATTAATCCCGGCAAAGAGGCAAAAATAGCTGGTAAAGCCTGAATTGATTGCTTTCCGTTAGCAAAAGCGTTTTCAAAAGTCAAACTATGGTGAATAATACTATCCAAAAAGGGAGTATAACCACTTTTTCCATTAAGTGAACCAATAAATTCTTTTGAAAAGCTTTCAAGAATGATGATAACCACATTATCCTTTCGTGGTATCATATTTGTCCCAGTTTGCTTTTCAGGTGAATAAATTTTATCAAGTTCTGCAGGGTTAAAATATGTTTTTAGTTTAAATTCTTCATTGTTAAGTGTATGAAGTATAGAGAAAGGTGTATTTAGCAATAAAGGAATATTTTGTGAATAAGTATACCTTGCAGCAGAGATAAGTCGAATAGGTTTCAATCCGGAGCCCCGTGCCCCGAGAAATAAAAGACCTGGCACCAGAACAAAAAGTAAACCAGCTCCAATCCATTGAATGAATGTAAATTGAAAAGATTCAGATTTTCTGAATGGGACTCTTTTAATAAGATAAACACCTAAAAATATGAAACCCAGCCAACATAAAACGATGTACCAGAAATCTTTCAAAAATTGAGGCAAAAGAGTAAGAACATCATTGTTCATGAAAATGAAACTGAAAATATCAGCAGTTGAACGTTTTCCCGTGTATTTAAAGTACTCTAAGTCGATCAGATTTAACAGTAACAGAAAAAAATTGACGAAATAAAATAAAAAACCGACAACCTGTTTATATTTCTTATAATGAATGAAATTGAAGGGAAACAGATAAAGCAAAAGAAATAACAAATTATACTGAATGATTGCCGAGTAATCAAAACGGATGCCGAAGAAAAAAACCTTCAATATTTCACTTGAGGAATTTTGTGAAAACGTCAGATGATTAAATATATAGAATAAATAACGGCATAAGCTATAGAAAATAAGAATAATAGCTAGCCGATATAAAAGGTTTGCTATTTGTTTAAGATATGGAGTCATTCGTGTGAGTATTCGTATTTAAAGGCGACATGAACTTGGCAAAACTAATAAAAGATATTGGTTCTCTTTAAAAAGATTGAATATCTTTACTCTGCTATCAAATACGATCAAAAGGGCAAAACATTAGTGTAGATTGAAAGATGGAATAACTATTAAAAGTCTATAAAAATAGTATCAATTTTGTATATTGTTAGTTACATGAAATCTGGAGAGTATATATTAGATTTTATTGGTTTATTTTTCCCCAAAATCTGCGCATCGTGCGATAATAACTTAATGCGCAACGAAAGATTTCTGTGTACCCAGTGTTTGTGGGAACTTCCGAAAACTAATTTTCATAACGATATTGAAAACGAGGTAGCTAAAACTTTTTGGGGGAGAGTGGTTGTTGAGAATGCTACGGCCCATTTTTATTTTCAAAAGGGAGGCCACGTGCAGAAATTATTGCACAAATTAAAGTACAAGAATCAAAAAGAAATAGGAGTAGAGTTGGGTAAAATAATTGGATTTGATTTATTGGGAACTGCGTATTCGGCGATCGATATGGTTATTCCTGTTCCATTGCATAAAAGTAAGCTCCGTAAAAGGGGTTATAATCAAAGCGAATACATTGCCCGAGGAATTTCAGAGATTTTGAAAAAACCACTTGATACAAAAAGTCTTGTGAGATCACTCGCAAATCAATCACAAACTAAAAAGCACCGCTACGAGCGATGGACGAATGTGGAAGGTATTTTTTTGGTTACCGATGTGGAAGATATTGCTAATAAGCACGTGTTGCTAATAGATGATGTGATTACAACCGGTTCAACACTCGAAGCGTGTGTTGAAGCACTACAAATGGCTCCAAATGTTAAGGTTAGTATAGCTGTTGTGGCAATGGCTTAAAAAAACTTTTCTTTTCAATTTCTAAGTTCAGTTTACAAAATCGCTCATGTCTATGGTTTAGTAATTTCTTTTTCCACCAAGATGGTAATAAACACTGATGTTAAATAGATTATTGAAGGCGCCACTTGGAAAATACCTGGCCGTAGTTTGACCATATTTCACTATCGGCAAAATGGAATAAGAAAATCGGATATTAGCACTTAAATGATCAGTAAAGGCATAATTCATTCCTAATAAAGCACTTAGTTCTAAAGGTTTGAAATGAGCAGATTCTTCAGAAGGCAAGACCCCATTTTCATCCCGTTCGGAGAAAGAAAACAGATATCCAAAGCCAATACCAGCCTCCCAGTCTATTTTTTTACTTGTACTCAGTTTCAACAAAACTGGAAGTTCAATATAATTTAAGTAACTGGTATATTGTCGTATATCTTGATCTGTTAATTTTTTGTTAGCTCCTTTGCTAATATATTTTATTTCCACTTGTATATTTGTTTTTGACGATAGAGGTGTAAAAACATATGCTCCAGCAGAAAAGCCAAGTTTATTGTAACCGGCATATGTATCGCCATCAACCTGACTGGCCACCATTCCGGCCAAAAAACCTCCTTCAAACCGCTGAGCCATTGATGAAATAGATAAACTTATCAATAGAAAAAAGACTAATGTACTGTTTTTCATTTTTTTACCGTGATTTTAAATTGATTGAGTAATTTTTGAGTCAGTATTTTCACCCCATCGCTTGCTTTTTCTTTGATATATTCAATTTTTCTGTTTGATGGAGATGGAACATCATTTGGATCAATAAGATATATTGGAACGTTAGAGGGTACATAATCTATTAAACCTGCAGCAGGATATACGTTTAAAGAAGTTCCGATTACAGCAAAAGCATCAGCATCGCGCACCATCTGGCTGGCTTCATAAAATACAGGAACGGCTTCGCCAAACCAAACAATAAATGGGCGAAGTTGCGATCCTTTAGGGCATTTGTCGCCCCATTGAATTTCTTTGTATCCAATATCGATAACATAGGAAGGATCGGCGCAACTAGTGACTTTTGTCAACTCACCATGTAAATGAACAACATTGCTGCTTCCTCCACGTTCGTGCAAGTTATCAACATTTTGCGTAATGATGTGCACCTCAAAATATTTTTCAAGTTCAGCTAGACCTTTATGCCCATCGTTAGGCTGTGCAGTCTCAAGTTGTTTTCGTCGTTCGTTATAAAATTGTAAAACCAAGGGAGGATTTTTATTCCAGCCGTCAATACTGGCCACGGTCATAACATCATATTCTTCCCAGAGGCCATCGCTGTCTCTGAAAGTTTTAATACCACTTTCGGCACTCATACCAGCACCTGTAAGAATATACAATTTTTTCTTCATCAGAGATAATTTATTTATTTTCTGGGGAAATCATTCTTTTATGCATAATTACAGGTTTCGAAGCCAAACAGATTGATTTTATAGGACATTCAAATTTATATAAATCCTACCACTACTTCACGCCCTCGCCTAATAATTTATTAACTTTGCAGACATTCAAATTTAATTGTTCACCATATAATTCTTTTTATTCTAAATGATTGACCAAAGTACTGTTGACCGGATATTTGAAGCAGCACAGATTGTTGATGTTGTTCAGGATTATATTACTTTGAAACGACGAGGGGTTAATTATTTGGGATTGTGTCCATTTCATAACGAAAAAACGCCGTCGTTTACTGTGTCGCCTGCTAAAAATATATACAAATGTTTTGGGTGCGGAAAAGGTGGAAATCCGGTGAACTTCGTTATGGAAAATGAGAAGATCAGTTATTATGAATCACTTAAATTTCTTGCCAGACGTTATCATATTGAAATTGTTGAAGCACAACAGTCAGAGGAAGAAATACAGCAGAGGACCGATCGTGAAAGTATGATGATTGTCTCTGACTTTGGACGAAAGCTTTTTATTGAAAATTTGTTTCAACGCACCGAGGGAAAGACGATAGGACTGAGTTATTTTAAGGAACGCGGCTTCCGCGAAGATATCATAAAAAAGTTCGAACTCGGATACTGTCTGGAAGAGCGCGACCACTTTACAAAAAGGGCTCAAAAAGAGGGATTTAAACTTGAGTTTTTAGTAAAAACGGGATTAAGTATTCATAGCGAGGGGCATTCGCCATTCGATCGGTTCTCGGGAAGGGTAATGTTCCCTATTCACAACCTAACAGGTAAGGTGATAGCATATGGTGGACGAGTAATGAAAGCCGACAAAAAAACGGCTAAATACCTTAATTCGCCTGAGTCGGAGATATATCATAAGAGTAATGTTTTATATGGAATATTTCATGCAAAAAAATCCATTGTTCAGGAAAATAAATGTTATCTGGTTGAAGGTTATACGGATGTAATATCTATGCATCAGGCTGGAATTGAAAATGTTGTGTCCTCATCAGGAACTTCATTAACAATTGAGCAAATACGTCTTGTTAAGCGTTTTACCAACAATATTACTATTTTGTATGATGGTGACCCGGCGGGCATTAAAGCCTCTTTACGTGGAATTGACCTTATTTTGGAAGAAGGAATGAACGTTCGGGTTATTCTGTTGCCAGAACCTGAAGATCCCGATTCGTTTTCGCGTACACATAGTTCGTCGGAACTGGTGGAATATTTAAGTACACACGAAACAGATTTTATTCATTTCAAAACCAATTTATTAATCTCCGATGCCGAGAACGATCCAATGAAAAGGGCTCAGGCAATTTCGGAGATTGTGAAGTCAATTGCCATAGTACCCGATGCCATTACCCGATCTCTTTTTCTTCGGGAGTGTTCAAAACTACTTCATGTTGAGGAGAATATATTGTACCCCGAAGTAAATAACCAACGCAAAGCTGCCATCGCGAAAAAGGGAACCAGAGATTTCCCGGTACTTCTTCAACCACAGATTGATAACAAGGTATTCTCACCAATCGAAATAAATGATTTGGCTGTTGTGGAACGGGAAATAGTTCGTTTGCTGTTGAATTACGGGATTTTACCTCTGTTTCCATTGTATAACGAAGACAATGAAGTAACTCACGAAATTTCAGTTGAAGAATATATTCTTCAAGAATTACAACGTGATGAACTTGAGTTGAGCCAGCCTTTATATAACCGAATACTTCAGGAATTTCAACATTTTGTAAACAATGGAGAACTTCTGGACAACAAATATTTTATAGAATATCCCGAGGCAGAGATTAGTAAAGTAGCAGCAGATCTTATTACTCAAAAATATGAACTCAGCAAACGTTTCAAAAAGAAGGAAATATTTATTGAAACGGAAGATATGAAACTAAAAACCATTGTTCCGGAGATGATTCTCACATATAAGAGTAAACGGATTAATTTAATGATTAAAGAGGTTCAGTTACAGATATTGTCCATTCAAAAAGAGGACTATGCCGAGAAGCTAACCGAATTACAACAACAGATGGTTCTGCTTCATAATCTCCGTAATGAAATATCTAAAAACCTTCGTGACAGGGTAATTATTTGATTGTTAAAGTATTTATTTCAAACGGGAGGAAATTTATTTTTGATTATTTCCAATAAAAGCTCAATTTTAATTGGAATTAAGAAACCAACAAGTTAATTTCATAAACTATTAAAATTTAAAACTGGGAATTATGAGAATTGATTTGGTACAATACCTGAAGGACAAATATCAGGAGCGAAACCTGGAAAGTAAAGACCCGGGACCGGTTGTGACCATATCGCGAGAAAACGGCTGTCCCGGGCAAAAAATTGCACAACGTCTGAATGATATTTTAAATGAGAGATTACAACAGAAAGGCAAAAAGGCTGAATGGAAATGGGTAGGTAAAGAAATTTTTACCGAAGCAGCAAAGGAATTAAACCTTCAACCCGAAGAGGTGGAACAAGTTTTTAAGCAAACCGGGCGAAGTATTATCGATCAGGTTTTGAGCGCTCAATCCTCAAAGTTTTATAAAAATGATAAGAGTATCCGAATAGCAATCGGTCAAACCATTCGTTCGATGGCAAATGATGGTCATTCGATAATCCTTGGTCGTGGAGGAGTGGCAATAACAAGGGACATCAAAAAGTCGATTCACATTTATCTTGAGGCTCCACTGCCATGGAGAGCATCAGTTATTAGTGAAAGGCAACATTGCACTGTTGATGAAGCAAAAAAGATAGCTATAGAAACAGATAAACGGAGAGAAGAGTATCGCGATTATTTTCAGGGAAGGGGTAATGATTATACCTGGTATGATGTTCGTTATAATTGCATGACTCTGGGCATAGATGAAATCGCGGAGTCGATACTAAAACTGATGGAAATTAAAAAACTGATATAAATTTATAGGGTTAAAATGGGAAAGCCATCAGAGATGATGGCTTTCTTTTTAAAACAGATTTCTATTTTAATATCTGCATGGTATTATATTTACCAGCCAATTCCAATGCATTATAAACATTTAATACCCCTCCGGTGATGGATAATGTACCAAAACGAACTTTTTCTTTTTTCTTGCTGATTTGATTTGGCTGATAAACTTTCAGCCGGGGATATTTAATGGTTGAATTTATTAAGATCTCTTTTATTTGGGAGGCATTAAGGGAGGGATAAGCCGATTTAATAAGCGCAGCAGCTCCGGCGGTCATCGGAGCAGAAAAGCTTGTACCATCCATAACTCCATATTTATTACCAGGTTGTGTAGAATAGATACTAACACCAGGCGCGAAGAACTCTACTGTTTTTTTACCATAGTTAGAAAAATCACCGGGTAAGGTTTTATTCTTTTTTTGAAACGAAGCACCAATATTCATCCAGTTTTCCATGATTTTATTACCTGCTTTATCGGTATTGTTCGGAAATCGCTCGAGCGTATCTGTGTTTTCAGAATCATTGCCAGCCGCGTGAATAATAAGAACATCTTTTGAAGCTGCGAATTTGAGGGCATCATCAACAAAATTTTTCTGTGGAGAAAAATCTTTTCCAAAACTTAAATTAATTATTTGTGCACCATTTTGTACAGCGTAAATAATTGCATTGGCAACATCTTTATCCCTTTCGTCTCCATCAGGAATAGCTCTGATAACCATTATCTTAACACTATCGGCAATTCCTTTAATTCCAAGATCATTGTGTCGGTTTGCAGCAATGATTCCAGCTACAAAAGTTCCATGATCCGGAGAACTTCCTATAACATCGTTGTTACCATACGGTATGTTGTCCCAAATTTCGGGGTTGTCACCAACAATTGTTCTGGGATTGAAATCGGTATTATAATGATAATTGGCTTTGATGTTAATATAATCAGTGTATTTTTTGAATTGGTTCCGATCAAACCCTTTTTTATAAATCTCAGATAAAAAGGCTTTTATAGAGATCAGCCGTTTGTCATTTCCAGGGTTAATTGATTTAATATCAGCGATAGTATAATCTGTTTTATTAAAAATACTTATCATTATACTGTCAGAAAACCAGAATGCATTTGAAAAGGCTGAAATATCAGCAAAATCGCGTTTTGATTTGTTTGATTTTTCTAAGTATTTTTCTTTTGCTTTTTCAAGATATAGAAATTCAGTTAGATCATCTCCTGATAAAGAAGATTTTTTAACACCATCGAATTTTTCGATAAATTTTAGGTAAAGTCTTGTTAACTCTGTTGTTTCTTCTTTAATGTTCTTGCCATCTTTGCCTCCAATGAAATTCCATCCATTCACATCGTCAATGTATCCATTATGATCATCGTCAATGCCATTCCCTGGTATCTCGCCTTCGTTCACCCAAATTTTCCCTATTAAATCTTCATGATTTATGTCTACACCGCCATCAATAACGGCAACAATGACCCTTTTCATGGTTTTGCCCTTTAGAAGTTTTTCGTATGCTTCATCGGTACTAATTCCCTGAATCTTATTAACTTTATAGTCGAGGTTATGCCAGTTGTCATATTTATTAATGGTAGTTTTCCCATCAGCAGCAAAAGCGGTTTGCGCACCGATGTTCAAAGAAATCATGCTTAATAATATACCTGAGACAAGAGAGAAATAATATTTGAAATTCATGTTTTACCGTTTTATAAATGCTTGATCGACGGGCGTAAAGATACTATTTAAAACGTGTAATTGTTCTGGTTTTATAAAACAAAAAAGCCATCCATTTCCGGATGGCTTTTTAAAAGCCGAAATTAAGCAATGGTAATTTCCCGGGCTGGTTTAACTTTTGAATCTTCACGCTTAGGTATTTGAATGCTGAGAATACCATTTTTGTGTGTTGCCAAAATCTTTTCCGTATTTATGGAATCTGGCAGAGAAAAGCTTCGTTTGAATGAGCTATAATTGAATTCTCTACGATTAAAATCGGGTTTATTTTCCACATTTTCGCTTTCTTTTTCCGACGAAATAGTTAGAACATTGTGATCCAGATTGATTTTAAAATCATCCTTGTCTAAACCTGGTGCAGCGACTTCAATTTTGAAATCATCTCCGTTTTCGGCAATATTTACTGCTGGTGTACTAAAATGGGTTTGATTATCAAATAAATCGCTTAATAAACTTGATCTGAAAAAATCATCGGCCAAAGCAGGTCTGTTAAATCTTACAATTGGTAACATAGTTTAATCCTCCTATAATTTAATTATTTTTATGCTCAAGATCATTCAATTTATGTACCAATGACCAAACAAAGACAAAATGGCCGATTTATTTATTTATATCATGCCATTATGGCATGATAAGCGTAAATAGCATATGCTCGATTATTGTTTACGAATGTCACTTTAGTTGAAATTAATCGATGTAATTTTACACGAACAATGAATAATAAAATGTATTTACGAATAGGAAAATAATAATGTAATATAATTTTTACGATTTTTTCTTTTATAATTAAGAATATGGCAATAAGAATATTGTTGTAACTTGAAGTTCATGAAAATACTAATTGTTGAAGACGAAATTGCTCTGGCCGAATCCATTGAAAACTATTTAAAACAGGAAGGATACCTTTGTGAATTGGCTTATACTTATGCGAAAGCAAGCGAAAAGGTTAATCTATACAAATATGATTGTGTTATTGTAGATATTGGTTTGCCAGACGGTAGTGGGTTACATATTATTGGAGAGCTAAAAAAAATTAAGTCAAATGCCGGAATCATTATTATTTCGGCTCGTAACGCACTTGATGATAAAATAGATGGTTTGGAAATCGGTGCCGATGATTATCTTACAAAACCATTTCATTTATCTGAACTTAATGCGCGCATCAAATCGTTGATTCGCCGACGATCCTTTAATGGGAGCAACCAAATCATTTGCAATGAAATAACGATTAATCCTGATAATTTCGAAGTTTTTATTAATAATCAAATACTTACATTGACAAAAAAGGAATACGATATGCTAATTTACTTTTTGTCGAACAAAAATAGGGTGGTTACGAAAGAATCTATCGCTGAACATCTATGGGGTGACAATGTGGATTTGCTTGATTCATATGATTTTATTTATACGCACATAAAAAATCTCCGGCGTAAAATGGTGGACAAAGGAGGAAACGACTACATTCAAACAATATATGGAGCAGGATATAAATTTAATATCAATATATAAAGCTATTTTTTGAAACTTCTTGCCAAAACTTCAGTCTATTATTTTAGCTCAGCAATCATTGTATTTTTGGTTGGTGGGATTGTATTTTTTGAAGTACTTAAGATCGTTTTTTACAAACAAGTCGACGAAAATCTGTACTTTGAAAAGGCAATCATTGAAGAAGAAATACAACATAATCTGAATATTCCTGATTATTCTACCAGATTTGGACATGAAATTGAAGTTGTTTTAAACAATCGCTATTTGAGAAAGTCTTTTTCATTGAAGGATACCATGATTTTCGATACAATTCAGAATGAGTATGGTCAATATCGATTTATGTTTGTTTCAGATAACACCAACCAAAGAGGTTATACCATTGCAATTTTACATCCTTTAAGCGAAACACATATTTTAATGCAAACTATTGTAAAGGTGATGTTTATAATGTTTATATCGTTACTCTTAGTGTTGATTATTATAAATTATATAATTTCCAGACGATTATGGCTGCCTTTTTATGGAACCATTAAGGCTATAAATGGTTATGATGTTAAGAATAATATATTAATGAATTTTCCACAGACCAATGTAACTGAATTTGAAAAACTAAATCATGTATTGCTTTCTATGTCGGAAAAAATACGTCACGATTTTTTTAATTTAAAAGAATTTACTGAAAACGCATCGCATGAGATTCAGACCCCTTTGGCAATCATCAAATCTAAACTCGAGCTATTAATTCAATCAGAAAACCTTGGTTCAACTGAACTGGGAACTATACAAGCAATTAATCAGGCAATTACGAGGTTATCAAAATTGAACTCGGGGCTGCTTCTTATTACCAAAATTGAGAACAATCAGTTCGAAAACCTTGAGCAGGTGTATTTAAATAAAGTGATTGAACGGGCTTTAAAAACTTATGAGGAGTTTATTGAACATAAACAGTTAAAAATAACTACTAATCTGGAGGAGTTTTCCGGGATTTTAATGAATCATACACTAACAGAAATACTGGTTACGAACCTCATTAATAATTCAATCAAGCACAACGTCGAAGGAGGTTTTATCAGAATTGAGCTATCCAAAGCGTCACTATCAATTACAAATTCGGGAAACTTTTTGAATGAAAATACTTCAGAATTATTTAGCCGATTTAAAAAAGTAAGTAAACGTTCAGATTCATTGGGACTTGGACTTGCCATAGTTAAAAAGATATGTGATTTCTATCAAATAAATATTTCGTATAACTACCAGGAAGAACAACATTCGGTTGTTTTAATTTTTCCAGCTAAATAAAATTGGTTTGCTTCAGAATTAAATCAGAATTGGTTAATATGTTTGAGCATAATTTAAATCAAGAAGTATTAACTTAAATAATTTAATCATGAAAAAGTTGTTATCAATAATGGTTATAGTTGCATTTCTTGGCGGCATGGCAGTGGCACAAAATCCACCTGTAGTAAAGGAAAAGGTCAAAACTGAAACAAAGGCGGGTAAAAAGAAACATAAAGCTGGTAAAACGAAAACCAAAGGGTCAGCAAAGGCTGAAAAAGTAACACAAAAACCGGTAGAAAAAGCTCAAAAGTAATTGTTTAAATGTTTGAATGAAGGCTTCGTTTATTTTGAAATAATTTTTAGTAAGCGGAGTTTTCATTTAAGTATTATTTTACAACAGAAAATAAAAAATTGGGTGAAAATTCGGATGAAAAAATTGGTTTCCATAGCATTTATACTGATTATTTTTTTTGAATCAGTTGGAGCAATTACAAAAACGGCTATTAAACCGCGTGAATTGATGAAAGAGATTACTAATGATATTGCAACAAATTTTACTGATTACTTAATTATAGAAGCATTTAAAGTAAACAATAATGGGGTTATAAGTTACGAAGTTAGACTTAAACATGAAGCATTGAGATTAACAATTTATTATAATGATAACGGGAAATTTATTAGAAAGGCTTTACCCCCAAAGTCATCAAAAGCACTTACTGAAAAACTAAGCGGCTAATTTAGGGAAAAGTATAAAGACCAACTATTGAGTTGGTTTGGTTAATGTAATTGTAATAAGAACTAAAGCTGAATAACTAAAAATTTGTTTGGTAGATGAAGCATAATTTATTTCATAGTTAAGATTATTGGAATAATAAGAGAAATGTGATTTAATTTGTGTTTTCAAAATCCGAAATCAGGTTTAATGAACAGAGTAAAAAAAGGAGTTACCGAGTATCTAAAAGTCAATGTTGTCCTACTTATTATATTTTACCTGTTACGGATATATGAGTATTTTACAGCAGGGATTAAACTTACTATTAGAGAGAGTTTTCTGAGCGTTTTATCAAAATGTCTTTTTTATGATACGTTTACATGGCTCATATATTGTGCATTATTATTTTTACCCTTCTTATTCATTTATCTTATCAATCGAAAAGTAGCATGCTATTTTCTGCATTTCCTTAACATTATCACAATATTTACATTTTTTGGACTTTTAGTTGTTTACCTTGAGCGCCTAATCCCGTTCGATCACGAGCTTTATGTTCGTTCGTTTTCCGATACAATTTCCACAACGGTTAATGAAGTCACTGGTCGGTTTATGCTAGTTTTTCCTTTAATAATATATATTCTGATTTATATTGCTTTAAGTATATTTTTGAATCAAAAGAAAAGCTGGAATAAATATGTTGTGTTAACATTTGGGTCATTAATGATTATTTCGGTAATATTAATTCGGTTTTCGAGACCTAATACTCCAAATTATAAGCAGATACAGACATTTTACTTAGTTAATAATAAGTTACATTTCTTTATTTTTGACAGCTATACTTTTCTTTACATGAATGCCCACAAACAGGTTGAAAGTAAGGCTACAGTTTTAAAGGCAATTACAGAATATCAAACGTTAAATCATTTCCGGTTTGTTGATCCGGAGTATCCGTTGCTGCATATAGATGATTCTAAAAATGTTTTGAAGGACTTCTTCAGGAAGAACGATACGGTACCAAATATTGTGATTATTATTTTCGAAGGGCTTTCTCGCGACTTTAGTGGCAAGGATGCGATAGCAGGAAGTTTTACCCCGTTTTTGGACTCATTATCAAATCATAGTTTATCATGGTATAATTGTCTCAGTAACGGACAGGGCACTTTTGCTTCCTTACCTTCAATCATTGGATCGTTACCTTTTGGTGATCGCGGGTTTACATTGTTAACACAGCCTCCAGAGCATATATCACTTGTTAAAATTCTTAAAAAAAATAACTGGGGGGCGTATTATTTTTCGGGAGGCGAAATTAATTTTGATAATTTCGGAGGATTCATGAGGTTGCAGGGAGTTGATTATATCTCATCTAAATTCAGCAATAAATATAAGATGATGGGAGTTGATAAGCAAGGTATGTCAGCCGGATATCCCGATGATGCGTTGTTTAATTTTAGTTTCGAAGTACTCAAATCCATGAAACATGAACCATATATTAGTGTATATCTTACTTTAACAACTCATACACCCTTTATTTTTGATCAATCGGTTGAATACCAAAAGCTATTTGAGAAAGAAATGAAACGACGAAATTTATCAGATGCTCAAAAAAGAAATCTCAGAAATTATAAAGAACTTTGGGGAAGTTGTTTATTTAGTGACAATTGTGTTCGAAATTTTTTTTCAAAATATAAAAAGCAAAGCGAGTATAAAAATACTATATTTATAATTACAGGCGACCATCATCACGGATATTACCCTGCACGCAATGAGATTGACGATTTTAATGTACCATTAATTATTTACTCGCCTTTATTAACAAAGCCTGTCAGGTTTAATTCGGTAAATTCACATTTAAATATCGCCCCCACTATTTTGGCTTTGCTGAAGGAGAATTATCATTTAAAATATTATCCCCGTTATGTTCCGTGGCTTGGTGATGTATTAGATACTTGCAGGTCGTTTCGGAATATTCACCATACTCCATTTATGTTAACAAACAGGGACATTAATGATTATTTGTATGGGGATAAGTACATTGGTGGTGAGCAGTTATATATCATTAAGCCCGCGATGAATTTGCAGGAATCAAATGATGAAGCATTAACTTCAAAGTTTGCAGGCATCAGAGAAAACTTTAAAACTTTAAATAATTATGTATGTCACAATAATAAGCTTTTTCCTTCAAGTGAAAATATTTACGATGTGAATCCTACAGAGATTCAGACGGTTTCGAACAATAAGATTTATATGATTAGGCACGATGGCGTAAGCGAGAATTTAGTGAAGGACTTTAAGCCACCTAAAAACTATAAAAAATTGGTTATAAAAATATCATTTAAAGCAGAATGTGACAGCATAAATAATGCCTCTCTTCCAAATATCTTAACAAGTATTTATAAAACCGACAAGAAAACAGAACTTGTTAGTTCCAGAAAAAATATGGGAGAGTTTATGATTCCAATAAAAAATGAATTTGGATGGTCAGTTTATAGGGACGAAGACATTTACGATCTGGAGAAAATACCTGATAAAGAGGGGCATCTTATTAGTATTGAAATTCGAAATCCCCATAAAAAACAATTAAAAATCAAAGATTTAAAAATTGATTTTTTAGGAATAGAATGATATTTGGATTTTAAAAGAAGTAAATTTGCCAGCTCCTAAATTGAATAATATTAATTTACAATACCTTAATTATATAGAACAATTAAATAATTGAAGAAATGAATCGAAAGAAGATTGCTGTCATTTTCGGTACCCGGCCTGATACTATAAAAATGGCTCCTATTATCCTGGAATTGAAAAAAAATGCTGAGTATTTTGATGTATTAACTATCGCAACTGCGCAGCACCGTCAGATGCTGGATCAGGTTTTGGAAGTTTTTAAAATTAAACCCGATTATGATTTGGATATTATGGCTCCAAAACAAACGTTGGCAAGCCTTACAGCTAAAATTATTACAGGTATTGATGAGGTTCTTGAAAAGGAAAAACCTGATATGGTGTTAGTTCAAGGTGATACTTCTACTACCTGTATTGGAAGTCTTGCAGCTTTTTACCGTCAAATTCCGGTTGGGCATATCGAGGCCGGATTGAGAACCAACGATAAAGCAAATCCATTTCCTGAAGAAATAAATCGCAGAATTACAGGTTGTATTACCGATTTGCATTTTGCACCCACAAGCACGTCCCGGAAATCTTTGTTATTGGAGAATGTTGATCCAAAAACAATATTTGTAACGGGAAATACCGTTGTTGATGCTTTAAAGTATTCAGTGAAAGAAAAATATCAATTTACAGTTCCAATATTAAATGAAATTGCAGACACGAAAAAGAAAGTAGTATTGGTAACCATGCATCGAAGGGAAAATTGGGGAAAACCCATGGAAGGCGCTTCTTCTGCGATAAAACGTCTTGCTCAGAAATTCCCGGATTTTGCGTTTGTATTTCCTATGCATTTAAATCCTATTGTTCGGGACGCTGTTAAACCAATTTTAAAGAACATGCCAAACGTTTTTCTTATTGAACCCTTGGATTACCTTGATTTTGTAAATATGATGGCAAAATCGTACCTTATTCTGACTGATTCAGGAGGAGTTCAGGAAGAGGGGCCTCATTTTGGCGTTCCCATATTGGTATTACGTTATGTTACTGAACGGCCTGATGCGGTTGATTATGGTACAGTTAAGCTTGTTGGTTTGGAAGAAGAAACCATTTACAATGCTGCACTTAAACTAATTGAGGATGAAGAGGAATACAAAAAGATGGCAAATGCTGTAAATCCTTACGGAGATGGATTATCCTCGTTTAGAACGATTAAGATTATTAAAAACTATTTTGGTTTCTCGAAAGAAGTAGTCGATGAATTTATTCCCCGTTAATTATTAAATATTTAAAAAACAAATAGATGAAAAAAATTCTCGTTTATTTTCTGATAATATTTTTATCAGCAAATATTATAAACGCTGAAAATTACCCCGTTAAAAAAGTTTTAGTTGTTGTGGAAGGCGACTATAACCTTAAAAGTTTTTCAACAGCTTATGGTCGACAAATGGCTCAACTTTTAGGGCATTTTAAAACTACTGTAAATATTATAGGAGTAGCCAGCTATAAACCACACGATATTGATAAATACGAATATATTTTTTATATCGGGTTTTCAGGAAATTATCAGGTTTCTTCCGAATTTGATCAGGATATTTTTAGTACAACAAAGCAAGTAATTTGGCTTAATTCAGGATTTGAACAATTATGTAAAAGACACAACGTTCAAAATAAATTTGGTTTTTCGGTTTCATACTATGAAAAAAATACACCATTTACTTCTGTAAAGGCTGGAAATGTGATATATACTAAAGGTTCTCCCGAATTGAACCTGATTCAAATTACAAATAAAAGTGCCGTCGAGGTCTGGGCTACAGCTTTATCAGTTAAACCCAAAAAGGAAATGCCTTACATGGTTAAATCGAAAAATTTGATATATGTTGCCGATTTACCATTCGTTGCTGCAAACGAAACCGATCGTTATTTGCTTTTTGCCGATAAATTACACGATATACTTGGTGAAAAACATCAGGAAATTCACAAAGCAATCATCCGCATCGAGGATGTAACACCTTTACATGATCCAAATAAACTTCGTGAAATAGCAGATATTTTTGCAGAACGGGGAGAACCATTTCTGGTAGGCGTAGTACCAATTTATGTTAATCCCGGCGAGGACAGGCGTGTTACATTAACTGATCGGCCCGAATTAGTTGATGCTTTGAAATATATGGTTCGAAACGGAGGAAGTATTGTTATGCATGGAGTAACCCATCAATACAAAGGAATTTCAACCGACGATTGTGAGTTTTGGGATGGAAACAATGCCAAACCAATACCGGGTGAAAATGTCGAAGATATTGGGAAAAAGCTGGAATTAGGTATCGATGAGTTTTTCAAGAATGGATTATACCCTGTTGCTTGGGAAACGCCGCATTACGAAGCGTCTGTTAAATCTTATGAAACCTTCGCCAAATATTTCGGAACAGTGGTGGAACAGAGGATGGTAATTGACAATTTCGATTACGGTCAATATTTCCCCTATATTATTGAAAAAGATATTTATGGTCAAAAGATATATCCCGAAAACTTAGGCTATGTACCTTTAAGTACAAATCCTGACACCAGTCGTGCATATGTAAACAGAATTATTAAAAACGCTGCGATGATACATCTGGTGCGCGATGGTATTGTATCGTGTTTCTTTCATCCGTTTCTTGATTTAAACTTGCTAAAGGAGTTAATTGATGGGATTAAAAAACAAGGGTTTTCGTTAATTGATTTGCGTGATGGAACTAATTGGGTCAAATCAAGAGAAAAGATCATATTAACGGGAAGTCAGTTATACAAAATGGACATCGATAATTCCTATTTGCACGAAATTTATTTTGATGACGATGGGAATATTACCAAAAAGATTTCTTCGCCAGAGCGCATAAAAGGGATAGTAACGAAGGATATTGTATTAAAACCAGGAGATTATTATATTGCTGAAGGAATAGATTATCAAGTTAAAGAACCTACCTGGAAAGAAAAAATAATGTATGAGGTTCGAAATAAGTACAACGATATTTTTGAAGATAAAGACTGGCACGAGGCACGCGTAAATCTTTGCTGGAACCCCTCAGCAAAAGGAGCTGCATTCTATGACCAATCTTCACTTGCCTCTATTTTTAAAAGTGTTAATATAGTAGTTGATACGATATTTTTGGGACAGGATTTAGATCTAAAATACTGCAATTTATTGGTTGTGCCTTACTCATGTGTTGATTCACTTACTTATTTTGAGCGTAATGAAATTGTACGATTTGTAAAAAAGGGGGGCAAACTTATCACTGACAGAAAAAATAAACTCATTGAAAAATTTGGAGTTAAATTTCTGAATTCTGAAATGAAGCTTCATTTAGTACGCGATAAATACTTTCCACAGGAATTTATATCTTGGAAATATAGTCAGTTAGCCTACAAATTTGAATATGACGAGAATGACGATATTCTATGTGAAGATGCAACCACCGGCTTACCGGTTGTTTTAGGGAAATCGTACGGTAAGGGTAAAATACTTTATTTTAATACTGCTTTTGACCCCAATACAACTTTAGGATATAGTTACTTTCCTTATGCCATGGAATATATAAAACGGTATTTACAATTAAGTCCTGTTTTTAAAAGAGAAAATCTTGAAGTTTTTTTCGATCCGGCATATCGTAAAAATACTAGTGTAGAAAATTTGGTTAAGTTATGGGTGAAAGAGGGAATTAGAGTAATACATATAGGTGGATGGAATGATTATAAGAAATATACTTATGATTACAAACGTCTCATTACTTTGGCTCATGCCAATGGATTGCTGGTGTATGCATGGCTTGAACCACCCTATGTGAGCGAAAAATTTTGGAAAAACCATCCGGAATGGCAGGAGAAAAATTATAAGGGAGAGGGTTTGCATACTAGTGAGGCAAATAAGGCGTCCTGGCGTTATCCGGTTGCCTTAACGGATGAGAATTGTTTAAATTCAGTTATTTTAGAATATACTCGTTTTCTGAAAAATTATGATTGGGATGGGGTTAACCTGGCCGAATTATATTTTGAAGCTGGTTTAAGCGGATTCTCGGAACCTGAACGATTTGCCCCAATGCACCCTTCTGCATTATCTGAATTTAAAAAGGAATTTGGTTTCGATATGCGTCAAATTTTTAATCCTTCATCTGATTATTTTTGGAAACAGAATGCAAAAGCTAAGGCAGAGGTTATTAAATATAGAGTGGATAAAATTTCTGAATTGCACGATAGATTATTAAAAACAATTACCGATTATTCAAAATCAAAGCCTGGTTTTGGTGTAATGGTAACGTTTATGGATACTTACTTTTCTCCGGAAATTAAGGAGAATCATGGTGTAAATTCTGATGCCATTGTGGCGTTGCAAAACAAATACAACTTTCTCATGAATGTGGAAGATCCTGCTAACAAATGGTCAACCAGTCCGATGCGATATTATGAAATGGGAAAGTTTTATGCTCAAAAAATGAAAGATCCTTCAAAATTATTGGTTGACATCAATATATTTGAACTTCGCAATCGGGAGGATATTACTCCATTTCCTACGGTAATTCAGACTGGGATTGAGAGTTATCATTTGATAAATTCTGCATCAATTGGTGCACCCCGATTTACCATATTTTCCGAAGGAACGTGCAATCCTCAGGATATGTCATTCTTCTCGTATGCCAGTTCAGGTAAAGTTGAATATGAATATACTGATGATGGATATGAGGTAAGTTCTCCATTTTCGTTTGTACTTCAGTTACCTAAAAGCATCAAAGTGATAACGGTGGACGGACAGCAAGTGATTGGTTACCGGGAGAATTTGTTTTTGATACCTGCCGGTGATCATACCATTAACTATCACACCAGCGATTTGCCTGGGTTCTCAACAGTTGAACTCCAACCACAAATTTTATCGTTTACCGGAAATCTTTTAGCCATCAAGTATGGAATGAGAAATTTGGCGTTTAGTTACGAAAGTACTGAACGAGCAATAGTATCCGTAAATAGAAATCCAACATCAATTAAATTGGATGGTCAGGATTATCAACTGGATGTTTTAAAAGGAAATGATTGTTTCTCAGTGTTTTTACCAATGGGTAAACATAGGGTCGAAATAGTAACCGGCAATAAATTGAGTTATGGGATTAATGTAACCAGTTTATGGTCCGTAAGTGCTATTGCTATTTATGGGACACTAGCAGTTATTATGCTGGTTTTTATGTACCTGGGTTTAAAAATTGTACGGAAGCGTTTAGAAAATTGATGATGAATTATAATAAACAGAATAAGAAAAATTAACAACTATACAAATTATGACAATCTTAGAAGTCGTATTCCTATTAATCGTTATTCTAATCTGGTTTATGATTGGATATCAATTCATATTTAGTATCTATGGATACATTAATTTCATCAAATCGATGAAAGAGCGGAAAATGGTTGATAAGCAATCATACGATTTTCCATCCTGTACCATTTTGATTCCGGCACATAACGAGGAAAAGGTTATTGCAAATACCATCGAAGCCATGCTAAATCTTAACTATCCAAAAGATAAGTTAAAAGTGATGGTTATCAATGATGGTTCAAATGATGCAACAAAAGAAATCATTGAAAGTTATGCTGCCAAAGATTCGCGTGTTGTTTTATATGATGTGCCAAAAGGCCAGGGTGGTAAAGGGAAATCGAGGGCATTAAATCTCGGCGTAAAGCAAGTTCAATCGGATGTTATAGCTATTTATGATGCTGATAATACTCCCGATCCAATGTCTTTGCACTACCTTGTAGCTAATCTTATATCGCAGAAAGATCTAGGGGCAGTGATCGGGAAATTCCGTACTGTAAATAAGAATCGCAACTTATTAACCCGTTTCATAAATATTGAGACATTAAGTTTTCAATCCATGCTTCAGGCTGGTCGCTGGCAAATGCACAACATCGCTACTTTGCCGGGTACCAATTTTGTGATGTGGCGTTGGTTAATTGAGAAACTCGAAGGTTGGGACGAAGAAGCGTTAACGGAAGATTCCGAATTGAGCATTAGGATATACGAACTTGGCTATAAAATTAAATTTATTCCTTATGCTATCACTTATGAGCAAGAGCCCGAAACATGGAAGGTTTGGATAAAGCAACGAGTGCGTTGGGTGAGGGGTAATAATTATGTGATTGCTAAGTTTTTTAAACTGATTCCTCATTTTGTAAATAAGCGCTTACGGTTCGACTTACTTTATACATTAGCGTTATATTATATTTTCTTTGTAGCGATCATCGTTTCGGATATCATGTTTGTTTTGAGCCTGTTTGGAGTAATTAGCATTCCATTGCCAGGTCCCTATTCGGTGGTTTGGCTGATGGCGTTTGTGTTATTTATATTCGAAATAATGCTTGCAATATCATTCGATAAAGAAGATAATTTTCAAAATTTGGGTCTAATTCTTATCATGTACTTTACCTATTGTCAACTATGGATATTTGTTATGCTACGCGCATTCTATCTTGATAATATCAAAAAGGAAGCAAACGTGTGGGATAAAACAGTTCGATTTGATGTTCCTCCCAAAACTGTGGAACCAATTAAAACATAAATTTTTCGGTTAATTTACTGTGAAAAATGGGCTTTAGAGAAATCTAAAAGCCCATTTTCTTTTTGGATAATTTCCTGAAGAGGTGCTTATATTGTATTTTCTTTAGTTCAGTTGTTAAATTCTTTTTTTAATCGGGTAGGGAGTTTAACCCTTGTAACAAATGATTAATTTTGCAGATTAAACGATATTTCCATAATGAACATTGAAATTTTACTTTCAAAACCTTGGCTTAAATTGCGTTTTTTAGTTCTGTTTTTTTTTGTATTCACAATATCTGGAGTAATTATTTACCGGATCATACCAGTACCTTTTACACCTTTAATGTTTCAGAGGGTTTTAGAGCAAATGGCAGATGGAAAGAAAGTCCATATAAAGCACAAATGGGTCTCCATTGGACAAATATCACCAAATATGGTTTTAGCGGCCGTATCGGCTGAGGATAACAATTTCCAGAATCATTTTGGCGTCGATTTCGAAGCTATTGAAAAAGCTCAAAAACATAACATAAGAGCCAGACGCATGCGAGGTGGAAGCACAATTACACAGCAAACCTGCAAAAACGTTTATCTATGGTTGGGTAGAAATTACACCCGTAAAGGACTGGAACTATACTATACATTTATGGTTGAGGTTGTTTGGAGCAAAAAAAGAATTATGGAAGTGTATCTAAATTCTATTGAGATGGGTGATGGAATTTTTGGAGTAGAAGCCGCTGCGCGAATCTACTTTAGAAAACCAGCCAGTCAATTGACGCGCGGTGAATCAGCATTGATTGTTGCGGCATTTCCAAATCCCCGAAAGAGAAATCCAGCTGCTCCAAACGGTTATTTACTAAAAAGGCAACAGGCTATTCTTATGTTAATGAACCATATTGAGAAGGTAAACCTTTAAATTAAAATAATATCATTTTCAATTTTATGCAGCGTTGCAGCGTTTTACTCGTCATTAAATCGTTATTGAGAAAAAGTGGTATCACCAAACAATAATGTAAGCTTTATCAGAACCAAAAGTATTCAATAAATTAATTTCAGCGACATCAATAATATAAATTTCTAACTTATAAAGTTTGTAGAATGGTAGTAATTCATTTCTTATTGAAATATAAATTTAAGAAGATTGTACCAGTTATAATGAATTTGACCAAACCATTTTTAGTAATGAAAGTAAGCCAGTTAAATAAATACATTTCAATTCTTTCTTTTTTCTTTTTTTGTGGTGGTAATTTGTTCGCGCAGGACAAGAAATCAATAGAGGCTCTTTATATTTCCCATCCTTTGGTAATTGATGGTGTGCTTGATGATTCGGTTTATGAAATGGTGAAACCGGCAAAGGATTTTGTACAAATACAACCATACAACGGCAAACCATCCTTTCAACCTTCAGAAGTATATTATTTTTATGATCAAACTGCAATATATGTTGGCGCTATGCTTTATGATAGTGCACCCGATAGTATTTTCAACTTTTTTTCGGAACGTGATGATATAGGTATGTCCGATTACTTTGGCGTGTATTTAGACCCTTATAATCAGGGACAATTGGCATATGGGTTTTTTATTACTCCCGCTGGTGTACAAACTGATATTAAGGCTGTAAAAAGTGATTTTGATAGTGAAGATGACACTTGGAATGCTGTTTGGGAAAGCAAAACAAAAATAACTGAAAAAGGGTGGGTAGTTGAGATGCGTATTCCATATTCTGCATTACGTTTTTCGGAAAAAGCCCACTCAAATTGGGGGTTAAATATGTTTCGGAATATTCGTCGTTACAATTCCAACAACTCTTGGAACCTGGTTGATCGAAAAGTGTCAGGTTTTATTCATCAGGAGGGTCAGTTGAGCGGTATAAAAAATATAAAACCTCCTGTGCGTTTGTCTTTTAGTCCTTATTCATCATCATATTTTCAGGTTGCCGGAGGGAAAAATACGACCGACTTTTTATACAAAGGTGGTTTGGATTTAAAATATGGAATTAATGAAAGTTTTACACTTGATATGATGCTGATACCCGATTTTGGCCAAATACAATCGGATGACAAACAATTGAATCTTTCGCCATATGAATTATTTTATAGTGAAAAGAGACAATTTTTTACCGAAGGAACAGAACTTTTTCAACGGGGAAATATTTTTTATTCCCGCCGCATTGGAGCAGCACCCAAATTTGCCGATAAACCTTCCCAGTCGTTGGTTGAGCACGAAGTTGTGGATTATAATCCTAGCGAGACACAGCTTATTAACGCCAGCAAAATTTCGGGTCGCACTGCCAATGGATGGGGTCTCGGATTTTTAAATTCTAATTCATTAGCTTCATATGCTACTTTACGTGATACGATAACCGGAGCCAAGCGTAAAATTCAGGTGCAACCATTTACTAATTATAACGTGTCGGTTGTTGATAAGTCATTAAAAAATAATTCTTACATAAGCATTATAAATTCAAATGTTTCGATGGTAGATAATCCGTTTTTGGCTAACGTTACGGCTACCGAATTTCAGTTTCGCGATAAATCGATGAAATTTGCACTCAAAGGAAAGGCTGGCTTGAGTACACGAGGCGACACCGCAAGACAAAACGGTTATTTTGCAAGTTTAGGAATTGATAAAAACCGGGGAAATCTGCAATATGGTATTTTACAAAATGTTTATTCGGATAAATTCAACCCCAACGATCTGGGATATCTTCACAATAACAATCAGCTTCTAACAGAGGCGTATATTTATTATCAAATAATTGAGCCTTTCTGGAAGATTCGCGAATGCAATGGAAATCTTTGGTGGGATTATACACGTATATTTAATCCGAGTGCCGTCTTTGACAATAAATTTGGGTTTAATGTCCGTACCTTACTTAAAAATAATTACCGCATTTCTGTAAACGGAGGGTATGGCACTGAAAAGCACGATTATTTCGAGCCTCGTGTAAGTGGCAGGTATTTTGTTAGTCCACATCTGTTTTGGTATAATTATAAATTAACTACTGATACGCGTAAACCTTTATGGGGATATTTTCATTATGGTGGTTATAAATTACCAGGCACTGACCGACATGGTTACATGGGCAATGTAGAAATTTATTTAAGGATTGGCCAAAGACTTCAGTTTTCTTACATGGGAAGTTTCAATACTGATATAAACGACTATGGATTTGTTGATAAAACAAATGATGACCAGAGCATTTATTTCGCACAAAGAAACGTTCACACACTCGAAAATATTTTTATCACCTCATATGCTTTCAATAATAAAACGACCATAAGTATTCGTGCAAGACATTATTGGTCGGGAGCAGCAAATAAAAAATATTACCAGTTACAAACCAGTGGAAATTTGCAAACTGACGATACTTACACCCAAAATAAAGATACCAATTATAATGCTTTTAATGTTGATATGTTATTTCGATGGATATTTGCACCTGGGTCGGAATTATCTTTCGCCTGGAAGAACTCCATATCAACAAGCGGCAATGAAGTTTTGGGAGGGTATTGGCGCAACCTTGATCGTACCTGGCATAGCGATCAAATAAACAGCCTTTCATTAAAAGTTTTGTACTATATTGATTACAATCGGATACATAGAAAACGTGTTTGAGCTTGATTGCGATAAGATTTATGAACTGTTAACATCAATAAATAATATCCGGCTTTTGCAATAAACAAGAAAAACTGCTGTTTCAAGATTATGCAGGTAATGGTTAAATTTTTTTATATTTGCTGCAGAACCCCAAAAAGTTCGTTTTTCATATTGATTTGGAAAAGATCAATTAATGGATGAAGAATTATACAGTATAAGACAATTAAAACCTTATTGCATGAGATTCAGACTTCTACTTCCCAGCTTTTGTATTTTAATTTTTAATTTTTCAACCCATGCATTTTCGCAAAAAGGGAATGACACAATTCCGGTTTCTCAGGAAGTAATTGAAGAAAACCTAGATGAAGATAATCTAAACGATTCTACCCTTAAAGAAACTGTTGTGATGTTGTTTGATTCAATTGCTGTGCCTGCGTCAAAAATCTATCCGATATGGAGTAATGCCACCGTAAATCCATATAATATTGATTTAACTAAAAAACCAGATACTACATTTATCAGCCTCAGCGGTTATATTCACCCGGTACCGGGCAGAATTACTTCTAATTTTGGATTTCGTCGCTGGCGCTGGCATTATGGCACCGATCTTAAACTTCAGGTTGGAGACTCAGTTCACTGTGCTTTTTGTGGGATGATAAGGATTGCCAAAAAAAGCCGAACATTTGGTAATTATGTTGTAATTCGTCATGATAATGGACTTGAAACCATTTACGGGCATTTATCGAAAATTTTGGTAAATGTCAATCAACGCATTAAGGCTGGCGATGTGCTTGGTTTAGGAGGCAATACTGGTCGTTCTACCGGACCGCACCTGCACTATGAGGTTCGTTACCTAGGAAATTCAATCAATCCTCTGGATATAATTAATATCGGAGATGGTAAGGTAATTAGCGATAGTTTATTTCTTTGCAGGAGAAATTTCGAATATATCAATGAATTACGAAAAATTCGTTATTACGTGGTCCGCAGCGGCGATACGTTGGGGAGGATTGCATTAAAAAACGGGGTATCTATCGTTCAAATTTGCAAACTGAACAACCTTCGACGTACATCGCTTCTTAAAATCGGACGACGAATAAGGTTTACCTGAATCCATAGGTTCTCATCGAAATTAGTGTTGAAGGTATCCTAAAAAGCTTTAAATCTTATTGCAAGTTTTAAGTTTGAATTGTGTTATATTCATTCACTTTTTGATGATGTTACAATAAGAATTTTGCGCATGACCGACTCGGATTTAATCCACCGCCTTACTTTACGAGACGAATCAGCATTTAAGGAACTGATTGAAAAATATCAGTCATTGGTGTATAATGCCTGCTTTCATTTGTTACACCAAAACTTGGATGCTGAAGATATTGCACAGGAAGTTTTTATTGAAGTATTCGAATCAATTCATCAATTCCGCAATGAATCAAAACTATCTACCTGGTTATATCGTATCTCCATCAATAAATCGCTGAATCATTTACGGAAAAATAAATTAAAAGGGATGCTCAACAGTATTGAGAATTTTTTTTCCGGTGACCGAATTAGTAAGCTTGAAATTGAAGATGCATCAGCATTAAACTCACCTTTAACCATTGATTATAAAGAACGCAATCATGTACTTCAAACGGCTATTGGTAGTTTGCCTGAAAATCAGCGATTGGCTTTTAGTATGCATAAGCTCGATGAACTTCCATATCAGGAAATATCAGAAATAATGAATCTTTCATTAGCATCTGTGGAATCGTTAATCCATCGGGCAAAAATGAATTTGCAAAAGAAACTGATAAATTATTATAAAAGCTAAATCAATTTGCGCAAGTTTTAAAAGAATTGGGTGTCAAATGAAATAGAAATGGGAATTTAACCATGAAAACAAGAAAAAATATGAATTGTGGTCTGGTACAAAAAAACCTTTTGGAGTTTATTGAAGGTTCGTTGGCTGATAATGTCAGTTTCGAGGTTAAAAATCATATAGATTCTTGTGAACTTTGCTCCGGTTTGTACCGAAACGTAAAAGAGACTTATACCGCTTTTGCAAAAGAACGCTTACCGATACTGGATCCGTTCTTTTCCACACGTGTTTTATCAAGACTCCATAACATCGAGGTCATTGAAACCAACACAACCCATAAACTTATAAGGATATTGCAACCCATCGCGGCATCTGTTCTTCTTCTTATTGGAGTAACTGCAGGAATATATTTAGGTAAAAATTTGGCAGGTTCTAAAACTATTGTTTCCACTGCAGTGATAAACAATGAAACGCTGGAAACATATGCCTCAGAATATTATTTGGATGATTTGGGTGAACAGAGTGTTTCGAATTTAATTAATAATGAATAAGGCCATGATAAATTATTTTCGGAAAATGAAATTTGCTATTTGGATTGTCATCATATTAACTGTGACCAATCTGGCTACCATTGGAACTATCGTTTATCATACATATAAATGGAAATCCAATCATTTGAAGGGTGGTAAACAAACTGATCATGGAAGGTCAGGGAAATTTTTCCTTCAAAAGGAGCTCAATCTCAGTCCCCAACAGGAAGTGAAATATAAGGAGTATCGAGGCAATTTTTTTAGTGAATCGAATGCAATTTTTGGACAGTTAGAGTATAAAAGAACAGCCATGATTGCAGAAATGGCTAGGGTATTGCCGGATACCGTGAAACTTTATAAATATTCAGACGAAATTGGAGCATTGCATGCTTCGCTAAAACGTTTACAAATTAAGCATTTACTTGAACTCAAAAATATTTGTACGCCAGAACAAAATGTGAAACTCGATTCACTTTATCAACGACTTATTGGACCTGAAAGACCTATGAGGCATAGGGATTCGAAAGAAGGATGGACTCATGATAAGCCTAATTTAAAGGCTCAATGACTTTAACTTTATCTTGAAAGACTTTTCGGAATCTTGAAATTTTTGGTCTGATTTCATGAGAACAATACGGCCTTTTTTCATGAGAATTATAATAATTAATATGATAATTTTCAGCTTCGTAAAATGAAGATAAAATTTCAATTTCAGTTAATATGGGTTTTTCATACGATCTTGATTTATCAATCATATTTTTAAACTCTTCTGCTAAATTCTTTTGCTCTTTCGAATGATAAAATATAACAGAACGGAATTGAAAGCCAACATCATTTCCTTGTTGGTTAAGAGATGTTGGGTCATGAATTAACCAAAAGACTTCCAATAGTTCTTCAAACGTAATTATTTCCATATCAAAAAAAATCTGGCATACCTCTGCATGCCCGGTATATCCTTCACATATCTCCCGATAGGATGGATTTATTATTTTACCTCCTGCATACCCGGGTATTACCTTGATGACACCTTTAAGTTGTTGGAATATTGCTTCAACACACCAAAAACAGCCCGCACCAAAAGTCGCTGTTTCTATACCGATTTCCCCATCTATTGATTTCACTGCTATTTAGTCTATTCAATTTTACGCTCTATAAAGTATTATCGCTTTTCACGAAAATTATTGTTGGCAAAAATTTCGAAGAATGAACGTTTTATAATTATTAAACGAGGTAAAAACCTACCTTATAGTTTGTTCGATATGTAAAACAATCAAAATTACTTAAAGTTGAAAAAAAGGGAAAATCAACTGCAAGAAATTCCTGAAGGGGTTGTCCAAAATGCAAATAGGATACCAAATTTATCAATAACTAAATTCCACATTATTTCAAAACAATAAATACCAATATCGATGACATAATGCAAGGTCAGAATCAACTAATGAAATCCATGGCAGCGCAGCGTCAGGAGGTACGCAGTTTACTAACCGATGAGCAAAAAATTCAATTTGATTCTAGAACGGTAAAAAAGGGTAGACGTTCAAAAATGAATCGTTGTATGGGATTTTCAGGATCTCCTAATCCTGAAACAGCAGCGCGTATGCCTGAATAATTTTGTAGTAAATAGTTAGTTTTTATCCTTGGTTCTATTGTGAAATAAAATCAGGGATTTATGTTTTTAATCGATACTTTTGATAAATAAAATTTGGAAATATGAGGGTGAAAAATATAACGATAGCGCTTATAACATTTATTTTACAGATGAATTATATCTATTCCTGTAAAAAGGATGACACTAAATTGCCGGATCTCAAATTTTCGAATGTATCGATTTATGAGGGAAATACCGGTATTACGAAAGCTAAGGTTACTTTTACTTTATCTGAAACCAGATCAAACGATGTTACATTCACATTTTCAACTGTTGATGGATCAGCTAAAGCAGGCGTCGATTATATTGAATCGAAAAATAATTCAGTAAGTATTCTCTCTGGCGAAAAATCCAAAACGATTGAAATATCAGTAATAGCGAATAATTATTTTGAATTTAATAAGGCATTCCAATTAGAACTTTCAGACATAAAAAATGCCACTACAACTTTGAATAAGTTAACAATTACAATTTTAAATGATGACACTTATTTACCTCAGCTTTTGCCTGATGGATATATTACACCAAACACCTATCCCGGCATGCAACTTGTTTGGAGTGATGAGTTTTCAGATGCTCAACTGAATACAGAATCGTGGAATTATGAAAAAGGGGCTAGTGGATGGGGAAATAATGAGCTTGAAAATTATACTGACTCAAAAGACAATACTTATTTAGAAAACGGGAATTTGATTATAAAAGCGATAAAAGGAAACGGGTCAAATACATATACCTCAGCACGGATAACAACAAAGGGGAAAAAAGAGTTTACTTACGGCCGAATCGATATTAGGGCAAAACTGCCAAAAGGTAAAGGTATATGGCCGGCATTATGGATGTTGGGGGCAAATATTGATCAGGTAAACTGGCCGGCTTGCGGTGAAATTGATATCATGGAATTTCTGGGACACGATTTATCTACAGTATATGGTACTGTTCATTACAATGGATCAGGACATCAATCCAAAGGAAGTAAATATGTATTGCCTACTACTGATAGTTTCTGCGAAAAATATCATATTTACACATTAGTATGGCAGGCAGATTATATGATTTGGTATGTCGATTACCAAAAATATTTTGAAGTTAGTGCAGGTGATATTGCTTTTTCAGCCTTTCAATTAAAGCAATTTTTAATTTTTAATGTGGCGGTTGGTGGCAACTGGCCGGGGAATCCTGACGATACCACTGTATTTCCTCAATCGATGACTGTAGATTACGTTCGAGTATTTCAATAAAAATTAAAGAGTATTTTGATAACTGGCAGAAGCTATACCCTATATCCAATGGTTAAACTTCGTTTTAAAAGACTTTTTTTTGTATTAGGAAAGACGGGCATTCTTATTCTATTTTTTTTGATTACAGAAAAGATTGTTGCACAACCACATGCATTGAAAATACTAACAATGGATGAGGCTGTACAAAGTGCGTTAGCGAATAATCCCAATGCCAAAAATGCCAAATTAAAAGTTCAGTTAGCTAATGCCAAAAAGCTTTCGATTGTGGTTTTTGGTAACACCGAGATTAATTATAAGCATGGTCAACTATATTCAGCGGCTAATGATAATTATTTCGAATTTGTGCAGAATTTTGGATCGCCGGTAACTTCGATCCGAAAAGGCAACTACGTTAAGGAAATAATAAAGGTAAGTGAATATGAACAAAGACTTTCTATTAAAAAACTGACTGTTGAGGTGAAATCCTCATATATGAATTTGATATATCATCGAAATCGTCTAAAAATTTTACGTGACGAGGCTAAATTATATACTGATTTTATCCGAAATGTGGGGCTTTATTATGGTTTGGGAGAAACTAATTTGCTTGATAAGATAAAGGCCGAAACCCAATACGCAGATATGCAAAATCAGCAGTTTCAGGCTGAGCAGGATTACCAAATTGCGATAAATCAATTACAGCAAATAGTATATACCAATGATAATCTGTTACCTACCGATTCAATTTTTGAGATGTATTCCATAGAATTTAAGCGTGTTGGACCCGATAAGTTTTTCCCATTAGGTCATTTGTCTTATTATGAAGGAGTTTATCTTGTTTGTCAATCTGAATTGCAAATCGAACGTTCAAAGTTTTTTCCTGAAATTCATGCCGGATATTTTACTCATGAAATAGA
The DNA here is from genome assembly GCA_038213375.1 of Bacteroidales bacterium. Classification (GTDB taxonomy): domain Bacteria; phylum Bacteroidota; class Bacteroidia; order Bacteroidales; family JAAUTT01; genus JAAUTT01. Next base: position 60,350 of record JBBQTB010000022.1, read on the forward strand.
TAAAGTAAAAGGTTTTAATGGGTTTAAAGTTGGAGTTTCCTTTCCACTTTGGTTTTTACCCCAAAAGGCAAAAACTAAGGAAGCACTGATTAACTGCGATTTAGCACAAAATGAATTTGAATATCAGAAATTTACGCTGAATAAAACAATTGAAAGCCTTAAACTTCAACTTGATAAATTGTATGTACAAATTTCATTTTTTAGGGAAAATGCATTAAATCAAGCCGATTTAATGATAAAAACTGCTTTCACACAGTTTACCAAGCAGGAAATAGAATACCTTGAATACTTACAAAGTTTAAGCGGTGCCCGTAAGATAAAACTCGATTACCTCGAAGCAATACGGCAGTATAATTTGGCTGCAATTCAGTTAGAATATTATATAAATTAAAAAATATATGTCAAGTGGAACACAGCAAACATAGTGGTCTTAGTAATTTTATTACAAACCTTCTATCTGACCTAATTGGATGCTCTTTCTTTCATAAAAAACCTTCACTGAATATTGAAATTATTGATAATAAATCTTTAAAAAAAGCTGCTTAAGTCGAACTGACGTTAAATAAATATATAAAGTCAATAAAAATTTGCCGTCCCGATAGGACTTGAAACGGAAGGTTTATTTTTGTTTATTACCATAATGTTGTCCCGATGGTACTTAAAATGAACATAAATGCTAAAAACTTGTGGAGAATAGGGTAATCATCGAACAAATTTTTTTAATTTTATCGATTTACAAAAATATCTTTAAATTTGTTACCTAAAACCTAACCCAAAAACTCATTAAATGGAAAATACAGATATTGAAACAACAGTACAAAAACCTAAATCAAATAAAGGTTTAACTATTCTTCTAATCATCGTAATCATCGCTTTGGGAGCTACTATTGCAGTTTTGTTTTCGAAGATTAATCAGCAGAAAGTAGCCGCACAAGAAGTTCAAACAATTTTGGAAGGTGAAAAGGAAAATCTTCAGACAGAATTAACAAACCTTATTGGAGAATACGATAATCTGAAAGGCAATAACGACACTCTAAATAAGCAAATTGGCGAACAACAGGAGAAAATTAAGAAACTGTTACGTTATCAGGCATCTAATGTTGAACTTATTGGAAAGTATAAAAAGGAGTTATCCACTCTACGGGAAGTTTTGAAAAGTTACATAGCTCAGGTAGATTCACTTAATACTCGTAACCAGCAGTTGGTTTCCGAAAATGTTAAGGTAAAAACGAATTTGGAACAAGCCCGATCGGAAAATACAAAGATCTCACAGGAAAAGGATCAACTAAATACTCAGGTTCAAAAAGCAGCTGTTATTACCACAAGTAATATAGTTATCACGCCACTTGATAAACGTGGCAGGGATGCAAGCCGCATAAGTAAAACGCTTAAGCTTAAAGTATGTTTTACACTTCGCGAAAATGCTATTGCTAAAGCCGGGAATAAAGATGTTTACATTCGAATAACCAATCCGGCAGGATCCGTGATTGCCTATTCCGAATCGGAAGTGTTTAATTTCCAAGGCCAATCAATTGTTTATTCGGCCAAACGTCAGATCGAATATGAAAATAAGGATATTGATGTTTGTATTTTCTGGGACAATAACAATCAGTTAACAGTGGGTGAATATACGATCGATTTATTTACAGAAGGCAATTTAATTGGAAGTACCAAATTTTCCATGAAAAAATAAGTTTCTGAACGACGTTAATAGTTAACAGCTAGGCTATTTTGCGGAAGGTTTTTTGCGAAAAATAATTCAGCAGTGTTTCGTCTGTATTAATAACAATCCCGCCAAGGATGTATACCGGGAATCTACTCCGAAGGGTGGGGTGGTTAAGAATGAGCGCAAGTATTTCCTTTTCTATTTCGTCGTAAACCAAATGAGTTGTTTTAATGATTGGCACAGCGGCGTTACGAATTTCTTCGGCTTTAGGCAGTAAGCGCAATGCCAGAAATTCGGGTTGAAACTCGGAGTAAGCTGCCGGATCAATTTGATGAATAGATGTTGACAAAAGATGATCCTGCACCATCATTAGTGCACCGCAGGTATTGGTATGGCGTTGTTGACCTACTCGTCTTATTTTGCCAACTTCGCCAGTGCGTGAAAACCCGATGTGAGGTCCAAAAATAAATAGTGCGGCGCCACCATCAGGGATATGGTCTGAAAAGGCGGTTAGGCCAATTTCGCCTACAAATGGGTACCCCGCTAAACCACCCATAATAAAAGTGCCCTGAGGGGCCGGAAGGTTCATTTTGGCAGGTTGGTGATTTAATTCGTCGAAACAGAATGAGGTGGCAACTATTATATTACTCATCTCAATGTTTTCACATGCGGTAATTTCAAGAACCGCGTTATGTGCAGCTTCTGACATGGTGGAAAACTCTTCGAAATATTGATTTATTATTTTTTGCACGGTTCGAAATGTTAATTGTAAATTCTGCCAGTCACATGCCGGGTCTTTGCAAACAAACATTAAAAATGCTTATCCTGTAGCTCCCAATGCGTTTGCAACTGCGTTGATGGTTTTAAGTAAAACAATATTTTGCTGGTTTGTTATATCAAGGGGTTCAGTTTCCTTTTCACTTCGCCACCTGCGAAGAGTTTTTACTTGTAACTGGTGCATAAGTTCCAGTGCCACGGCCCTGAGACGAGTTGAGTGATAATGGTTGCTGCGTCGCTCTTCAAAGGGTGTTTCGAGTAATTCAGCCAGTAAATTTTGTGTCAGATGATATTCCGATAAAATGAGAGGTAAAATGTCATTTTTTACTTGTTCATCATCCACAAGCGATGCATACAGTTCAATAATGGCAGGGTCAGTTGCTGCAAGTCCCGAGTCAACATTAGTGAGTATGTAACGCACCAGAGGGTGGGTTGGAAGAAGCTGGCATAACAGTTCATATTTTTGTGGTTGTTGTTCCTTAAGAAGCTTAAGTGTGCTTCCAACGCCATACCAACTGGTAATGTTAATGCGGCTTTGAGTCCAGCTGAAAACCCATGGAATGGCTCTCAGATCGGCAAGGGTGCGTTGATTGGCTCGCCGGGTAGGGCGCGAACCTATTTTGCTTGTTTCAATGGCATCGATGGGAGTCGCTTTTTCGAAGAAACGAATGAAACTTGGATGGCCTGTTAGTGCAGTATATGATAGATAACTTTCATGCGCCATATAGCCCATAAGATCAAATAATTGATGATTGGGAGCTTCGGCACTGACAAGTGTGTTGCGAAGGGTACCGGAAGTTAGTAGTTCCAGATTATAGGCTGCATTTACCTTGTTGGCATATTTACGTTCAATGGTTTCGCCTTGCTCGGTTAATCGTAATTTTCCAAATAGAGAAGCAGGAGGTAAGCTTCGCAAAAACCAATGAGTGGGTCCGGCTCCACGGCTGATGCTGCCGCCTTTTCCATGAAAAAAACGGATATTAACACCATGTTTCCTGCCAGTTTCCGACAATTTATGTTGCACCTCGTATAGATGCCATTGGCTGGATAAAATGCCTCCATCCTTATTACTGTCGCTGTACCCGATCATTACCTCGGCCACCGGGCTGGGATATCCCTTATTTTTCATTTGCAAACTAAGCGTATTTTTAGTTACCGGATGAGCCAAAAACTCTTCCATAATTTCAGGGGCATGTTGAAGGTCGTCAATGGTTTCGAAAAGAGGAACAATAGGTATCTGACAAGCAGGACCATTTGGCGTTTTAACATATAAACCGGTTTCCCGGGCTAATAAATAAATTGTAAACAAATCTTCAACTTTTCGGGTCATGCTTACAATTAATGGACCTAATGCATAAGACCCGTATTTTCTTACATGTTCGGACATTACTCCCAGATAACCAAGCACATTGCTAGTTTCATGAGTATTGCCGGTATAGTTACGAGTGAAAGGTCTGTAAAAGCCTAGTTCGCGTAATAAAAATTTTTTATCCAACGAACCATTTGTGTTAAGTGAATAACTGGTACAGTCAACATCTTCTAATAGGCCTAAAAAAGCTTTTTGATAAAATGAACTATTCTGACGTACATCCAAATGGGCAAGGTGAAAGCCAAAATTATGAACAAATCGCAATGATTTTAACACTTCGTTTGATGCAAGCATTGGCGCTCCCCAATCTGAAACGGCTTCCAACAATCTTTCCAGATCGATAAGCAGTTGAGCCGAATGTGTGTAAGTCCACGCGGAATCAGTGAGCATACTGTTTCCCGATAATGAATCATGCTTTATAGGCAGTTTTTCAATAAGTAGAAGTACATATTGCTTAAATGGTTCGCGTGAAGCTGATAAGAACCAATCCGAATCAGTAATGCCGGGAATCTGTTCTATTAACAGGTTTTTACTTTTCAGAAAGTCTGGCGAAATATTTTTTTCGGAAGTATAAATACTCAAACTTTCAGCAAGCAGAATTAAGCGCTGACGCATGAGGCGTAACGCATTGGTGCGGAGTTTTTTTAAGGCATATTCTGTAATTTCGGGAGTTATCAAAGGATGTCCGTCCCTGTCGCCGCCAACCCAAGTTCCCAAACTTATTTTAGGTAAGTTGCGGTAGTTTTGTAAAGCCTGAGGTTGAAAACCGGCATCAATCCATGCTTGTAACAACTGCCTGTCGTGAAGGTCAAACACGTCTGGAAATACATCGGTGAGGTAGTGTAACACGTTTTCGAGTTCTGTTTCAACCTTCGGTTTTTCAAGGTAAATATCGTCAATAAACCAAAGCCGGGTGAGGGATTCTTTTATTTCAGAACGTATTCGCAAACGTTCAATGGTAGTATATACTGGATTTTCGAGCATTACCAGAAGCAGGTAAAGTTCGCGATAATATTTGAGCACCACGATGCGTTTTGCTTCCGTGGGATGAGATGTTAGCACAGGCTCAACCTCAATCTGGGAAAGCCTTTCAATAATTTCGTCTTGTGAAAAGCCCGAATTTTTCAATTCTGCAAAAGTATGAGCCCAACTTCCGTTTACACTTTGCGGTCCTTGCTGTTGCTGCTTATTACGTCTGCTTTGCACGGCCCAGTTTACTTCGCATAAATTTAACATCTGAAAACAGATAGAATAAAGCTGAATTACTTTTTGTTCCTGATCAAATGCGGGTGTTGGCACATCACTATTTATCCAGGGCATAAAGACTATAAGAGATTTTTCGTTGTTTTCTTCCAACACTTCTACAAAACATTCGAGCAAAAAATGTAAGTCCGAGTAAGGTTTGCCAACCTGTTGTATGTTTTCGTTCAATACTTGATTCATATAGTATCTTTTAAATTATAAACACAGCCAACAGCAGCATTGTTGCAGTTTGTGAGCTCGTAAATTAAATGCTTAACAAGTATAAAGTAAATTTTCCACAAAATATTATTTCAGACAATTATGCAAAAAACAGTGTTGTATACTGAAATATTATTGATGATGCTTTCTAAACCATAAACAATTCGGAGATAATCCTATCGGATACAAACAAGCCCTGATCGTTAAGAGACATGAACTCATCTGTAATAGTTATCAAAGGAGAGTGCGAGTATTTTTCCAGTTCTTTTTGCAGATGATTGGTGTATTTGATACCAAATTGTGAACGGATTTCCTCAAAATTCGCTCCCCATGCCGTTCGAAGATGGGTTAACAGATAATCGTTGAATCGTTCATGTTCAGTAAGATGTTCAATTTCAAAATAGTTTCGATCATTTTCCAAGGCCTCAATATAGGCACTGTTCACCGAAACATTCCATTGACGTGAATGTCCATTGTAAGAATGAGCCGACGGTCCTAATCCAAGATAAGTTCCTTGTTTCCAGTAATTGGTATTATGTTTTGAATAATTTCCTTCGGTACAGAAATTTGATATTTCGTAATGAAGGTAACCATTCGCTTTCATGGTTTCCACCAAATAATTATAGTGAGCAATACTATAATTTTCTTCAATCTCCCTCATTTTACCCTTTCGGATGTAGTAACCCAGCACGGTTTTGGGTTCTATAGTTAAATGATAAGCCGAAAGATGAGGTACTTGTAATGATAGAAAAGTATCGAGGTTGTTTTTCCAGCGATCGGTTGTTAAATTGGGAAGGCCATAAATTAAATCGAGGTTCATATTTTGAAACCCCACATCCTGAGCAAGTTTTATTGAGTTTATAGCCTCAGAAGCTGAATGTCGTCGGTTCATCCATTGCAAATCTTCATCTGCGAAGGATTGAATGCCAATACTTAGGCGGTTAATTCCAATTGCCTTAAGCCCTGTAAGGTATTCAGGAGTGATATCATCGGGATTTGCTTCCAACGTAATTTCAGGATTTTCTGACACAGAAAAATGTTTATGAATAAGATTTAGAAAAGATGAGACTTCCTCAACAGTAAGAATAGAAGGGGTACCTCCTCCAAAATAAATTGTTTCGATAATTTTTGATGGAAGGTAATCTTTCCTTTTAAAAAGCTCTTCTCCAATGCACTTAATTACAGTGTCTTTTAATTTAAAAGACACTGTGAAATGAAAATCACAGTAGTAACATACTTTTTTACAAAAAGGGATATGAATATAAATTCCGTTCATTAACATTAATTAACTTTGCATAAAACCAAAAAGGGATGATATTTGTTGCATGGTAACTTTTTAAAATTGGGTAATATGAATTTTTTTAAATCCTTCTGGAAAACGATCACTTGCGGTATTGTTGTGCTTATTTTATCTGTCATAACGGGCGAAACAGTGAAAGAGATAGGTGAAGTAAATATCCCGCATTTTGATAAATTTGTTCATTTTGGAATGTATTTTACATTTACCTTTCTGATGATTAACGACTTAATAAGATCGTACGGATCAACCTATTCCGTTAGGCAAATCATAATTTTTTGTGTTTTAATTGCTGTAATTTATGGTGGATCAATGGAATTATTACAAGGTATTCCGAAATTGCATCGAAGCAAGGATTTCTATGATTTTCTGGCAAATTCACTTGGAGCGTTTGTGGCAAGTATTTTATATAAACAACTTATTCAAATGTTAAACTGGTTTATGTCGCTTTTTATAAAACAAGGGAAGAGTTATTCTCTTTAATTCGATCGGCCAATTCGCCAACATTTTCTGTTTCGAAAAGATTTTTTAATTGTTCTCGCACAGCAGCGTAATTTTGGTGAATAGGGCAATGGTGATTATCTTCCTTATCGCTACATGGGTGAAGACCAAGTACACACATATTAAAACTATCCAATCCATCGATTATTTCTACAATGTTCATCAAAGAGATCTCACGAGCATTTTTTGCCAAACCAAAACCACCATGCGGTCCTTTTGTGGAAACTAATAACTTATGTTTTGCTAATGATTGGAGTATTTTACCCAAAAAAGGAGTGGGAATATCCAGCTCTTTTGATATCTGTTTAATTCCGATTTTCACTAGTCCATTTTCTTTTAATGCCAGATAAATTACTGCCCGTAAAGCATATTTGCTAGTATTTGATAGCATAGATGTTGTATTTCAATATTATGATTGTAATGGAATTTTATTAATTCTTTGGTTGTGTCGTCCACCCTCGAAAGAAGTGCTTATAAATTCATTCACAATCTCATAAGCTTCTTCAGGTGTAATAAATCTGGCAGGTAAGGCGCAAATATTAGCATCGTTATGAAGACGAGCCAGATGGCTAATTTCTTTTCGCCAGCAAACTGCCGAGCGTATGCCCATGTGTTTATTTGCTGCAATGTTTATTCCATTTCCAGTACCACAAATTGAAATACCTAAGTCAACTTGTTTAAGTTCAACTGCCTTTGCTAATATATGAGCAAAATCAGGATAATCAACCGCATCGGGAGTATCAGATCCGAAATTTATAAATTGAATATTCTTTTGCTTTAGATATTCAAGTAATTTCAATTTCAAATAATAACCTGCGTGGTCGTTTGCAATTCCAAGAATCATTTGATGATAGTTTATCGTTCTATATGTCAGCAAAAATATAAAAAGTAATCAATATTTAGGGATGTTATTCTCTCATTTTAAATTGAGAAATAATTAAAGATTAGAAACAAGTCAAATAATTTTCAAAACTTAACAATGTATTTCTCTTTTTTGTAAAATGATGTATGTAAATTGTTTTTTTATTTCTATAAATCTATCTTTGTGAACTTTTATAAAATATAAAATAATCAACTGTTTAGAAATTCCGATGAGTAAAAAATTTCAGGAGTATAAAAAGCTTGATCTCTCGCAAATCAATAAAAATATTCTGGATTACTGGCATAAACACGATACTTTCCGCAAAAGCCTATCAATCCGCGAAGGGAAACCTACGTATGTATTCTATGAGGGACCGCCATCAGCGAACGGTATTCCTGGAATTCATCATGTTATGGCCAGGTCAATTAAAGATATCTTCTGCCGATACAAAACAATGCAGGGCTTCCTGGTCGAGCGCAAAGCCGGATGGGACACGCATGGTCTCCCTGTAGAACTTGGTGTTGAAAAGAATCTGGGAATTACCAAAATAGACATTGGTAAGACAATTTCAATTGCTGACTATAATAAGGAATGCAGGAAAGATGTGATGAAGTATACCGATCTTTGGGAAGACCTTACCGAAAAGATGGGCTATTGGGTTGACATGCACAATCCATACATTACCTGCGATAACCGCTATATCGAAACACTTTGGTGGTTATTAAAAAAATTGTATGAAAAAGGATTGATTTATAAGGGATATACTATTCAGCCATATTCACCCGCTGCCGGAACAGGTCTTAGTACTCACGAACTTAATCAGCCCGGCTGCTATCGCGATGTTAAGGATACCACTATGGTGGCTCAGTTTAAGGTGATACGAAATGATAAATCTGAAATTCTATTCAAAGATACCGATTCCGATCTGTTTTTTCTGGCATGGACAACTACACCATGGACACTACCTTCCAACACGGCATTGGCTGTTGGTAAAGATATTAAGTATGTGAAAGTACGTACATTCAATCCGTATTTGGGCATTCCTATAACAGTTATTCTGGCTAAGAACCTTTTTTCGAATTTTTTCAATCCCAAATATGAAGACCTTCTGCTGGAAGATTACAAGGAAGCAAGTAAGGAAATCCCTTATAAAATTCTGGCTGAATATTCAGGTTCTGAATTGAACGAGATTCGTTATGAGCAATTGATTCCCTTTCACCAACCCCAGGAGGGAGATGCATTCCGCGTTGTTGTTGGTGATTTTGTTACTACTGAAGATGGTACCGGAATTGTACATATTGCCCCCAGTTTTGGTGCCGATGACTTTAAAGTTGCTCGCGAAAATGGGATTGGATCTCTTACTCTGGTTGACCGTCAGGGAAAATTTGTAGATGGCATGGGCGAGTTTAGCGGTAAATATGTTAAAAACGCTTACGATCCTTCTCTTACCGAAGATGATCCCTCCGTGGATGTTGAAATTGCTGTTATGTTGAAGAAGGAAAACAGAGCATTCAAAATAGAAAAATATATTCACACTTATCCTCATTGTTGGCGAACTGATAAACCGGTACTTTATTATCCGCTTGATTCATGGTTTATTAAAACTACTGTTGCACGCGACCGAATGATTGAGCTCAACAATACCATCAACTGGAAGCCTCAGTCCACTGGAATCGGTCGTTTTGGGAAATGGCTCGAAAATTTACAGGACTGGAACCTCAGCCGGTCTCGTTTTTGGGGAACTCCTTTACCAATATGGCGCACCGATGACGGTTCTGAAGAAATATGCATAGGTTCGTTGGATGAACTGAAAGCCGAACTTGAGAATTCGGTAAAAGCCGGGTTCATGAAAATAAATCCTTTGGCCAAGTATAAATCTGGAGACAATTCAAAGGAAAATTACGATCATTTTGACTTGCATCGTCCCTTTGTCGACGAAATTATTTTGTCATCAGCTTCGGGTAAACCCATGAAGCGTGAATTGGATCTTATCGATGTATGGTTTGATAGCGGAGCCATGCCCTATGCGCAGTTTCATTATCCTTTCGAGGCCTCACCCCTATCGGAGGGGCCGGGAGCCTTCCCTGCCGATTTTATTGCCGAAGGTGTTGATCAAACCCGAGGCTGGTTTTTTACCTTACATGCCATTGCAACCATGCTCTTCGATTCTGTGGCTTTCAAAAACATCATATCTAACGGTTTGGTTCTCGACAAAAATGGGAATAAAATGTCGAAACGCCTTGGGAATGCAGTTGACCCGTTTGAAACGATTGAAAAATACGGCTCCGATCCATTACGTTGGTATATGATCACAAATGCTTCTCCATGGGATAACCTGAAATTCGACCTCGGTGGTATTGATGAGGTAACCCGTAAATTTTTCGGGACGTTATACAATACTTATTCTTTCTTTTCGCTTTATGCTAATGTTGATAATTTTTCAGGAGACGAACCAATGGTCGCGGTTAATCAGCGACCTGAAATAGATCGTTGGGTTATTTCATTACTGAATTCATTAATAAAGGAAGTAGGGGAATGTTACGAATCGTATGAACCAACCAGGGCCGGACGCGCAATTCAGGATTTTGTAACCGAAAATCTAAGCAATTGGTATGTTCGTTTAAATCGCAAACGATTTTGGGGTGGTGAGATGAACAGCGACAAACTGGCGGCTTTTCAAACCTTATATACCTGTTTGATCACTATTGCCAAACTTGGATCGCCAATTGCACCATTTTTTATGGATCAGTTATATATGGATTTGAACAATGTGTCTGGTAACGATTCGGCAGAATCAGTTCATCTGTCAGATTTTCCAAAATATACCGAATCCTATATTGATAAGGAACTTGAAGACCGGATGGATCATGCCCAGCGAATCTCCTCAATGGTATTGGCTCTTCGTCGTAAAGTGAGTATAAAAGTACGTCAGCCACTTCAAAGGATAATGATTCCTATTCTGGACAATGACATGTCAGAGAAAATCGATGCTGTTAAAAACCTTATTTTGACTGAGGTTAATGTGAAAGAGGTTGAATACATTTCTGATACCACTGGTGTTCTGATAAAGAAAATTAAACCGAACTTCAAAACTCTTGGGCCAAAATATGGTAAACAAATGAAAGGCATCACTGCGGCGATAGCTGCTTTTAGTCAACACGATATTGCTACATTTGAACAACGGGGCAGCTGGCAGTTGACAGTCGAAGGCATAAATATGGAGCTTGTTCCGGAAGATATGGAAATTATGTCGGAAGACATCCCCGGATGGCTCGTGGCCAACGAAGGTAAACTTACTGTAGCCCTTGATGTTACTCTCACCACCGAACTTATACAAGAAGGTATTGCTCGTGAATTTATCAATCGTATTCAAAACCTCCGCAAAGAAAGCGGATTTGATGTAACGGATAAGATTAGCGTTGAAATTCAAAAACACGATGCTATTTTTGAAGCCATCAATATTCACAAAGATTATATCGCTAACCAGACTCTGGCACAAAATATTTCATGGGCCGAAATTGGCAATGATATTACAGCAAAGGAAGTTGAGATTGATGATGAGATTAAAACTCTCATGAGAATTGTTAAGGTTGGATAATGAATAGTTATTTTGATTATATTCGTCGAAAAATTTTGGGTTATGGCAGAAAAAAATAGATACTCGGATGCTGAGCTAGAGGAATTTAAAATAATAATTCTTGATAAGCTCGAACAGGCCAAACAAGATTATGAATTGCTTAAAAGTGCCATTACGCACAGTGAAAGCAACGATACCGAGGATACTTCTCCTACCTTCAAGGTGCTTGAAGAAGGAGCTGCTACCCTCTCGAAAGAAGAAGCCGGTAAACTTGCTCAACGACAGTTGAAATTCATACAAAGCTTGCAAGGCGCGCTTATTCGTATTCAGAACAAGACGTATGGTATTTGTCGCGAAACGGGGAAATTGATCCCCAAAGATCGTTTGCGCGCTGTACCCCATGCCACCTTGAGCATCGAAGCGAAACAGGCTCAACGTTAAAATATTAATTTGTCTGAAAAAATGATTGGAACCCGTGTTTCAATCATTTTTTTTACTTTTGCGTCCATAAATTTATTTTTGTATGAACTTTTCTACCGGGAAAAAGGCTGCTTTATTGATTTTTTTGATTCTATTGATTGATCAATCGTTAAAATTCTGGATAAAGACCCATATGATGATGGGGCAGGAATATCGAATATTTGGTGATTGGTTTATTATCCATTTTACTGAAAACAATGGAATGGCTTTTGGAATGGAATTCGGTGGAAATGCCGGAAAGTTGATACTTAGCATGTTTCGTATTCTTGCAGTAGGTGGGATTTGCTGGTATCTGGTTCATTTAATAAAATCGAAAGCTCATACAGGATTTGTTTTAAGCATCGCATTAATTCTTGCCGGCGCTTTGGGCAATATTCTTGATAGTGCATTTTACGGACTTATTTTCACTGAAAGTTATTATCAGGTAGCAAATCTTTTTCCACATACTGGAGGTTACGCAACTTTTTTGCATGGCAGGGTAGTGGATATGCTTTATTTTCCAATTATTAAAGGACATTACCCATCCTGGATACCATTTGTGGGTACTGATCAATTTATATTTTTTCGTCCCGTCTTTAATATTGCCGATTCGTCTATTACAATCGGAGTTTTTATTATCCTCTTTTTTCAAAAGAAATTTTTCAAGGCTGAGAAAGAGAAACTTGTGGAGCAGGAAGGCTAAGCAACATGTAAAATACAGAACTGATGTAGCTGTATAAAAATTCGGTTTATAAACAAAAATGGACAACCTTATCTTTTATTCTACACTGCGCTATGCTCCTATCGGTTTTTATACTTCTTCATTCACCAGTCTGAAATCCAATTGTTTCTTTGGTAAGTTTGCTCTGTAAACTTCCACCTTCAATGTATCGCCAAGCTGATATTTTTTTCCTTTTCGCCGGCCTGTGATGCAGTAATTATCGTCGTCAAATTCATAAAAATCATCCGTTAATTCGCGCATAGAGACGAGTCCTTCGCATTTGGTTTCGATCAATTCGACAAAGAACCCCCATTCCGTTACACCCGAAATTACGCCATCGAAAATCAGTCCGATTTTATCGCTCATAAATTCCACCTGCTTGTATTTTATGGAGGCACGTTCGGCATCGGCGGCACGTTTTTCCATATCCGATGATTGTTTGCACATCTCGTCGTAATGTTCGCGGTTTGGAGTTGTGCCACCCTGTAGGTAATAATCGAGCAAACGATGCACCAGCATGTCAGGATACCGTCGAATAGGAGAGGTGAAATGGGTGTAATGTTTGAAGGCAAGCCCATAGTGACCTATATTGTCGGTGGAATAAACTGCTTTGGCCATCGATCGTAATGCAAGCGTCTCAATCAGGTTTTGCTCTGTTTTCCCCTTCACCTTCCCAATGAGTTCGTTGAGGGATTCCGAAATCTTTTTGGTTGATGAGGTCTGAATAGAGTATCCAAACTTACTGATAAAAGTAGCGAAGGTCTCCAGCTTTTCCATATTTGGTTTATCATGAATACGGTACACACAGGTTTTACCTTTGCCTACCCTGGGGGGAGAAGGGGTTGAAAGCACTCCCGTGCAGAATTCAGCTACTTTTTTATTTGCCAGAAGCATGAACTCTTCAACCAATTGATTTGATTCGCCAAATTCCTTATTAAAAACGCGAAGTGGTTTTCCGGTTGAATCAATTTCAAACCGAACCTCATCACGTTCAAAACCAATGGAACCTTTTCTAAAACGATCTGCTCGCAGAATTTGAGCTAAACGGTGAAGAGTAAGTACCTCATCTTTCAAATCACCTTCACCGGTATCAATAATTATCTGGGCTTCTTCGTACGAAAATCTGCGATTCGAGAAAATTATGGTATGTCCAAACCATTGATTAATTAACTCGGCATTGTTATTCATTTCAAATACTGCTGAATAACACAATTTTTCCTCGTTAGGACGAAGCGAACAGATGTTATTTGATAACCTTTCGGGAAGCATGGGAACAACCCTGTCAACCAGATAAACCGACGTTGCGCGTGCCAGCGCTTCGTGATCAAGAATCGATTCGGGTTTAATAAAATGTGTTACATCCGCAATGTGAACACCCACTTCCCAATTATCATTTTCGAGTTTGCGGATCGATAAAGCGTCGTCAAAGTCCTTTGCGTCTTTAGGATCAATTGTAAAGGTAGTAATATCACGAAAGTCGCGTCTGTTTTTATATTCTTCGGCTGAAATATTCTCAGTCAGAACACTTGCAGCAGCTTCTATTTCTTTGGTGAATTTGTTTGGAAGTTCAAATTCAGCAAGTATGGCATGCATTTCAGTTTCGTGCTTTCCGGGGAAACCGAGAACTTCAACAACCTCTCCAATCGGGTTTTTAGTACCGGCTTGCCACTCATTTATTTTCACCACTGCTTTTTGGCCGTTTTGGGCGCCATTTAAACTGCGAAGAGGAATAAATATATCGAATGGAATTTTTGTCGTCGAGGGTATCAGAAAAGCAAAATTTTTAGATACTTCGATAGTCCCAACAAACGTATTTCTTGCTCTTTGTAAAATTTCGACCACTTCGCCTTCGGGGCGAGCCTTTTTGCGTTGAGCAAACAAATAAACTTTTACCTTGTCACCATGGAGCGCGTGATTTAAGTTTTTCATTGAAACAAAAACATCGTCGGGGTAATCCTTTGACTGGATAAACCCGTAACCCTGTGATGTAAGGTCCACTATACCGGTAACATAAAAGCCTTCGGATTTTTGTTTAAATTTTCCGGTTTGTATTTCTTCCAGAACTCCTTCGGTAGTGAGTTCGTAAAGAATATCGGTGATCATTTTTTTAAGAGGATGGTCTTTTATTTCAAGACGCGAGGAAATCTGTTTGTAATTGAACGTATCTGTGGGAGATGTCCGGAAGATGGATATAATATTTTCGTATAATGTTTTTTTATTAACGATCTGTTTTTTAGGTTCGTCGCTTTGTTTCTTGTTTCTTTTTGACATATGGATTTTATTGTTATTAATAATAAAGCTCTAATATTAAGATGGATAGATTATATATTTTTAGGCAAAGAGATATTTATTTTGACGATTTGGTATTTTTAGTTCGCTACCAGCTATTTTTCTAAAATTTCTAATAGTCTCTCACGAAAAACAATAAAATTAAGATAAAATATGCCACGAATGCACGAATAATTATTTGTGCATTGGTGGCTATTGTCTAAAATACTATTTAAAGAACATTGTCATCTGTTTTAGTCCGGCTTGCCGAATTTTATTGCCATAGTTTAAACTACCTGTATATCTGATCAGGATAAATCGAATAAATCTGAAATTTTTTCATTTTCGAGGTGATATGCGTGAATACCAAGTTTTTGAGCCCCAATAATATTGGCATATAAATCGTCGATGAAAAGCGTTTCGTTGGGTTTAAGCGCTGAATCCATTAAAACAGTTTCGTAAGAGGCTGCATCGGGTTTGCGCTGATTTATTTCATGCGAATAATATAACTTGTCAAACATCTCCGAAAGAGGATTATTACCGAAAGATTCCGTGAGATATTCGTTGAAATAATCGATATGTATGGCGTTGGTGTTGCTTAGTAAATAGGTATTATAATTTTTTCGGACAGCTTTCAACAATGGAATATTTTCTGGAGGCATATCTACTATCATTGAGCTCCAAGCCTGTTTAATATCTTCGTCGCTCAGGTTGTTTTTGAATTTTCGTAATTCGTTGCAAAAAGCCTGTGGAGGAATTTTACCTGTTTCGAGCAAATCAAATAAATGAGTTTGTTTAATTTGAGAGTAGATAATGTCAAAATCGTTGAATCCAAGTTTTTTAAAGGCATTTAGAGCCCTTTGATAACTAATGTTAATAATAACACCACCAAGATCAAAAATAATATTTTTTATCTTTTTAAATTCTATGTCGCTAATTTCAAGCTTATTAAAAACGTGTTGACTGAGCATAAAAAAATTTGATTATCCTTTGATAAATTTCCTTTAAAATGTGTAATATTGCAATCCCAAAAATAAGTAATAATTGATGAATTCTGTAAAGAATTGTCAATTAAAAAGGGCCCATAGCTCAGCTGGTTAGAGCATCTGACTCATAATCAGAGGGTCCCTGGTTCAAGCCCAGGTGGGCCCACATTAATTAATAGCCACTTACAAGTTAACACTTGGAAGTGGCTTTTTTTATTCAATACACTTTTTGATCCACAATTTTTTAATCCATTCAAGATTGGATTGAATTCATGTTGGTTTTTATTTCATCTCAAAATTTACAAATAATTTTAAACCAATTGTTTATAATTTCGGGTGAATCCATATTTAGAATATGCCATGGGGAGGAATGATTTCAACCTTCTTTCGATATGGGAGCTATTTTTCAGTAATACCTCAGGAAGGATAAGATATTTAAACAAAAAACAAGCTTGACCAGAATAGTTTACTAAATTGCAAACAAAATGGCCTGAATATGAGATGCATTTTTGAAATATTTACAAGCATTAGAATGAATAACAGCAGAAGATAGGTTTCAGCTTATGGGGAAATAATTGCAATTGGGGTTATAGAGATGTTGGCTCCAATTCAACAAGACATTCCTTCGAACAATGATTATAACTTAACAAGTTACAAATGAAGAAATTATTAATCTTAACTATCTCAATCTTATTCATTAATCAACTTTTTGGACAAGATTTTTATGGCGATTTTATCAAATTCCAAAAATCAAATGATTCAATAAATCAGTTAAAATCATTAAAGTCATGGGAAAGGGCAAAACCCAAAGATGCAGAGTTATATACAAGTTATTTTAATTATTATTTTGCAAAGTCAAAAACAGAGATGCTTACTTTAACAACAAAGCAACCTGAAGGACAAATGCTTGTTTTAAAAGATAGTACAAATAAAACTGCTGGATACATTGGCAGTCAGATTGATTATGCTCAACTGGATTTAAAAAAAGGTATTGATTGGATAAAAAAAGGTATTGAGCAATATCCCAATAGACTTGATATGCGGTTCGGAAAAACATATGTATTAGGACAAATTAAGGACTGGGATAACTTTTCAAAAGAGATAATTGCTGCAATTCATTACTCCAAGATTAATAACAATAACTGGACTTGGACAAAAAATGAAAAGAAAAATGGTGGCAAGGAATTTTTTCTTTCTTCTCTGCAAGATTACCAAGTTCAATTGTATAACACGGGTGATGATAAGTTGTTGGTAAATATGGGAAATATAGCAAAAGAAGTTTTAATGCTATATCCAAATCATGTTGAAAGTTTATCAAATTTGTCGATTGTTTACATGATATCGAAAGATTATATTAAAGCTCTTGATGTTCTTTTAAAGGCTGAAAAGATTAGTCCTAATGACTATATTGTATTATCAAATATTGCTCATTGTTATAAAGAAAAAGGAGATAAAACCAAATCAATAGAATATTACGAAAAGACAATAAAAAATGGCGATGAACAAGCAAAGGAAGATGCAAAAAAACAGATTAAAGAATTGAAAAAATAAATGAACTGGAGCCAATAAATAGGGCTTCATGTGGTCGGCACGACCCAGCATGAAGCCCCGGTTGAACTACATCCAAGGTAAGCTAGTTCGGTTATGCACTTATCGACGGTTTTATGGATCAGCATTGCTAAAAGTAGAGGTGAGAAGTAGGCGTTTCAGTTATAAACTTAGGTTTATTTTTAAGCAAAGTGTTGACAATAAAAGCATATTAACGAAGAATCAAATTTTTGCTTATTTTTGTTGGACGATTGGAGCTATCCCGGAGGGATTTAATTCAACACGTTGTATACGTCAGTTTTGCAGTTAGTTTCGTATATATTGATAGTTTATACAAGCAAAACCGAAAGCATAAAACCGACGTTAGCGGTCAGCTTAAAAAAACGCACAGCGCAAACTTATTTAATACTTATTTTATTGATAATCATTTATTTATATCAAAATCTACCGAAGTATTGAACAATACATACATCATTATATATTAATTTTGTTTTTTAACTGTCCCAAGAAAGGGGGGAACTTAATTTATCCAGAGAAGGACAGTTCTACTGTTTTTATAAAGGTAAAAACTAAACATTAAATGTTCGGTATTAGAGATAGAGATTTTCTTTTAGATACTGAAATTGAAAGAATTACTAACAAATATCCTTATTATTTTATTCTTGAGTATTATTGTTTCGAAAATTATCTTTACCATCCGGATAATATTCAAGAACTTGAACTTGCCAGTTTCGATAAAGATTTATATAAGGATGAAATCATTAAACAGAAAAATGAAAAAAAGAACCATATAATTTCTATTTACAGAAACTCTAGAAATACCTATCAAGAATTTAAAATAGAACATGAAAACTTACGAGATAAAAACAATGAAGATAAAATAATTGAATATCTGATGTCAGATGATATTGAGATTTTTTTTAAAGCATTCAGTATGAAAGATTATTATAACAAAACAATAATTGGAAAATATGGATTAAAAGATACAGAGCTTATTACAACAAAATGGTTTAAAGATAGAATTGAGAAAATAATAAAGCTTTGATTGATTTTTTTTAAATCTGAAGTATTATGCAAAATGATTCAGAAAAAGCCCAGCCCCTAACAAACGCTATAAAACATAAGGGTTTCAGAGGTTTTTGCAAGGTTTTCGCTTCTCTGGTAAAGTTCTTATCGGTTTAAAGATACTCACTCCGTGGTTACCTTACGTTTCATAGCGCAGGCGTTGGCAGCAATGTTATGTAGACAGAATCGTTTGTAAAATTATCTGATATACAATTGTTCAGCGATATCACAACGAACTAATAATTAAAACCAAAATAAAATGAAAATAAAATTAGGACTGTTATTTCTTTCTGCTTTGTTTTTTAGCAGTTGTTCAACTTATCATATAACTACCGAAAACTTAGTTAAACAGCTTACAGAAACACATAAAGAAGCCAAGACCGTTTATCTCGTTGCTTTTCCCATTTTTGTTCCATTTACTGTGACGGGCAATTCACTTTCCCAAATAAGCGTTCTTGACAAAAATGAACGGGAATGTGTTATCCCTGTTACTAACCATACTGGAGTGCGAATCACAAAAAACGATGGTACAAGGAAAACATTTTATTTTAATACCTTGTTGGTCAAAGATAGTTTGATAACTGGTAAGAATGATCATTTTATTGGAGTAAATATAAAGCCAATAAATCTTAACAATATTAAGAAAATAGAGTTGCAACGATAGGCAAATTCGTAAAAAAAATGACGCAAGATAAAAAACACTGCTGCCAATAAATAGGGCTTCATGTGGTCGGCACGACCCAGCATGAAGCCCCGGTTGAACTGCATCCAAGGTAAGCTAGTTCGGTTATGCACTTATCGACGGTTTTAAGGATTAGGATTGCTAAAAGTAGAGGTAAGAAATAAGCGTTTCAGTTATAAAGTTAGGTTCATTTTTCATTTTTAAGCAAAGTGTTGACAATAAAAGCATATTAAAGAAGAATCAAATTTTTGGATATTTTTGATGGACGAGTGGAGCTATCCCGGAGGGATTTAGTTCAACACGCGGTTTAAAATATTGGGGTCTTAGAGGTATGCCAAGTGCATCGCTCGCGCGCAAGGTTATTATCGGTTGATAAGTTCGTGTTCACGAAATCCCAACATTTCATACCGCCAAAGTTGTAGGCAATTTTTGCAGACACCCTAAAACTTTACAGGGGACATTTTTTAAAACAACTTAATGAAAAAAACTATTGGCTTTACAATAATAACTTTTCTTGCTGCTTCAACTTTGTATGGACAAGCAAATCCCGACACTCTTGTCAAAAGATTGGGAGAAGCGTTTATTAAAGAAAAAAAATCAGTTGGACTTTCAATTGGAGTTTATAATAATGGCACAAACTACTTGTATAATTTCGGTACGACAGAAAAAGGCAAAACAGAACCACCAACTCAAAATACAGTTTATGAAATTGGTTCAGTAACAAAAGCATTTGTTAGTTTAATTTTAGCAAATGCAGTAATCGAAAAAAAGGTAAAACTTGATGACGATATTCGTAAGTATCTTAATGGCAGTTATCCAAATTTAGAATACGGTAAGAAGCCAATAACTTTATTGCAGTTATCTAACACGACATCAGGAATTCCAAATTGGCTACCAATATTTACAAATGAAATTATCAAAGCATCAACCGATTCGACTTGTTACCTTATAGAAAAAGTCTATGGCAACTATTCGGACAATGATTTCTTGAAAGCTTTACACAAAGTTGTGTTAGATACATTGTCAGGCACAAAAGCAAAACACTCAAATGCAGCAGCAAAATTGCTGACTTATATTTTAGAAAAAGTTTACAAAACTTCAATTGAAAACTTAATGGCTAAGTATGTTTTAGGGCCAACCAAAATGGACAATACTTCTTTTTTAGCTTCAAAGAAAAATTCTAATAATTTAGCAAAAGGTTACAGTGACAAGGGAAATACAATGCCATATTTTACTGCGACATTTATGAAAGGAGTTGGTGGATTAAATTCATCAACTTCGGATTTATTAAAGTTCATTAAGTTTCAACTTGACACAACGAAAGAAGCAGTTAATCTTAGCCATCAAAAGACTTTTAATGAAGGTTGGTGCGATATTGGACTAACTTGGTTGATATATAAACACGAAAATGGAAACCGACAATTTTGGGCGGAAGGAGGAACTTATGGCTTCACGTCTTACGTTATTTTTTACCCCGAAATAAATAGCGGTATTGTTGTTTTGACAAATGAATCCGACCCTTCAACGTCCGACAGGATTAGCGATATTGCAGATGGCATATTTAACTTTATCAGCAAGAAATAAAAACTGCCCATAATAAATAAGGCTTCATGTGGTCGGCACAACCCAGCATGAAGCCGCGGTTGAACTACATCCAAGGTAA
Source organism: Bacteroidales bacterium (assembly GCA_038213375.1). Taxonomy (GTDB): domain Bacteria; phylum Bacteroidota; class Bacteroidia; order Bacteroidales; family JAAUTT01; genus JAAUTT01. The sequence goes on from JBBQTB010000022.1 coordinate 81,252, forward strand.
GCTGGTTCGGTTATGCACTTATTGACGGTTTTATGGATCAGGATTGCTAAAAGCAGAGATAAGAAATAGGCGTTTCAGTTATAAAGTTTGGTTCATTTTTCATTTTTAAGCAAAGTGTTGACAATAAACGCATATTTTTCAAAAGTTTAAGGCGATAAAAGCGTAGTTTTTGCAAAAGAAAGGCAATACAATGCCATCCCCACAAAGATGGGGTTATATAGCGTTAATTATCAGTTACTGGTATTATTCAACAGGGCATAAAAGGTTGCAGGGGAACGCACCTTTGGCAACTCCTCTATCCTGTCCTTTTTTGAAAAAGGGGCAAAGGTTCAGTGACTAGAGAAGTTGAAGCAAAACAAGGAAAAGGCACTCCGCAAGGAGGTGTCATAAGTCCATTGCTGGCAAACATGTTTCTCCATTATGCAATGGATAAATGGTTGGAACAAAACCATGCTACAGTACAATACGTGCGTTATGCCGATGATGCCATATTGCATTGCAGGAGCCAATCGCGAGCAAATTATGTACTTCAAAAGTTGCAAGAACGGATGAAAACATGCAATTTAGAGCTGCATCCGGAAAAGACTAAACTGGTATATTGCCGGGATTATCCGCGACAACAGATATACAAAACAGTAAAGTTTGACTTCTTGGGATATTCGTTTCAACCCCGGTCCGCCATGTCAAAGCAAAATGGGAGACTGTTTCTTGGATATGACTGTGCAATTAGCATCCGGTCGAAGAAACGAATAGCAGATGGAAGAACAGGATATTGTGAACCTGAACTTTAAAAGCATTGTAGGCGTGGCTCAAATTTTAGAACCCTATATCAGGGTTGGGTCAACTATTATGGTAAGTTTAGGATATCAGCAATGAATCCAATATTTCAATTGTTGCGAAAGCGATTGGTAAGGTGGGTACGACAACGGTACAAACGTTACAAAACGAATCTGAACAAATCCTATGATTGGCTGAAACGGTTACGGAACAATTCCCAAATCTATTTTACCAGTGGAGGTTAGGATTTTCGTAAAGTAACGCATAGATTTGTATAACAAGAGTCGTATGATGGGAGACTGTTATGTACGGTTCCGTAGAGGCTCGGGCTGAAATGCCCTTGCCTACTCGACCCGCGAGCGTTATAACCCAGTTTAAAAAAACACGGTAAATTGATGCTAGTTAAATATTTTTCACCTATTTTTGTACGTATTAACGTACATAAAACAAATAAATATGTTAACAACGACAATAACAGATTTCAGAAAAGACATTAGAAAATATCTTGATTCAGTGACAAATAACTTTGAAACATTGATTATCAATCGTGGAAAGGATAGCGGAGTCGTGGTTATTTCATTGGAAGAGTACAACTCTTTATGTGCGACACAACATGAGATGTCGTCAAAGACAAATGAAAAGAGATTAGATTCAGCAATTGATAAGTTAAGAGGTGGCAATTTGTTTCAAAAAAACCTGATTGACTTATGAAATACATATTTGTAGATGAGTCATGGGAAGACTACTTGTATTGGCAGCAAACCGATAAAAAAATGTTTCAAAGAATAAATGATTTATTGAAAGAGATTTCTCGAAATCCGTTTTCAGGAATAGGCAAACCCGAACTATTAAAATATAAATATAAAGGATTTTGGTCTCGTCGGATTGATGGAGAACATCGGTTGATATATCAAGTGAAGGAGGGTGAAATATTAATTGCAAAGTGCAGATTTCATTACGATTAAAAAATAAGAACGTGTGGTAATAAATAAAGCTCCATGTGGTCGGCACAACCCAGCATGAAGCGCCGGTTGAACTCCATCCAAGGTAAGGTGGTTCGGTTATGCACTTATTGAAGGTTTTATGGATCAGGATTGCTAAAAGTAGAGGTAAGAAATAGGCGTTTCAGTTATAAAGTTTGGTATATTTTTCATTTTTAAGCAAAGTGTTGACAATAAAAGCATATTAACGAAGAATCAAATTTTTGGTTATTTTTGATGGACGAGTGGAGCTATCCTAGAGGGATTTAATTCAACAACGGCTCATACTCAATAAGTGTTTCAGTGGTTTTCGAGCATTATCATCCGCATCAAGTTTTTGTGTCGTTTTATAGTGACCCTCTCAGCAATCGCTTAGTGGGCATACCGCTACCGTTACCTGCAACCGTGGACAAAGTCGCGAGACACTAAAAAATAAAAAATGAAAAAGGCAACATTATTAATCGCAGGACTTCTAACATCATTTGGACTTGGTTTTTACATCAATACTATTATCACAAAACAACCTGAAACTAACATCAATCAATCAAGCATCAATACAAACAAAGAAAAAGAGGACGATATGAAATTAGGAGCATTTTCAGTTAGTATTAATGTCAAGGACATTAATACTTCAAAACAATTTTATGAAAACCTTGGATTTAAAGTTTTTGCAGGGGGTATGGAAAAAAAATATCTCATAATGAAAAATGAGAATTCACTCATCGGACTGTTTCAGGGAATGTTTGAAGGTAATATCTTAACTTTCAATCCGGGTTGGGACGAAAACGCTAAAAATATTGAAAAGTTTGAGGACGTTAGAAAAATCCAAAAACACCTGAAAAATATAAATATTAAGTTGACAACCGAAGCAGACGAGAAAACTTCTGGCTCTGCAAGTCTTATGTTAACTGATCCAGACGGAAATATAATTTTAATTGACCAACATAGTTAACACATTTATAAAGCGAACCACCGTCTTGCACAACAATAAAAATCAAAAACGCCAGCAGGTAACAGGACTTCCTAGAAACTGGCGGTTCAGTGTTTATATGAAGCTTTGTGCTTCTTATCAAGCTTAGTGTTGGCGGACAGGTTAGTGCTTCGAAATCTTTAACTTCGTGTAGCTGCAAACCATTGGCGGCAATCCTTTTCTATTAATACCGCCAACTTTACAACCCACTAACCCAACTTTTTCAGAATTAATGAAATATTGCAAATAACAGATTGTGTGATTTGATAGATTTGTAATTTTGAGATAATAATTTTTTATTTTGTAACTGCTTGATATGTTTAATTGTTATATGTAATAAGTTTGTAATATCAAAAATAAAGCAACAATGATGGTAACAACCAAACTGAGTATTAAAGATAAATTGCCTCTCACCTGCACACGAACTGGAACTTGCTGTCATGGGAAACTTGTGCTGCTTAATCCATGGGAGTTGGTCTGTCTTGCCAGGGAGAAAAAAAATACACCAAGGGAATTTCGCGATCTTTATTGTGAGTTTGGAGGAATTCGTTTACGGTTTGACGGAAAAGTAGGGTGGAAGGAGCAACAAGCTTGTAGTCAATATGTCGATAATTTTGGATGTAGTGTACATTTGGGGCGCCCCCTATCCTGTCGGTTATATCCACTTGGTCGTCAAATACAAAGTGAAGAGGTTCGCTATATTTACCAAGGGAATGAATTTCCGTGTTTGGATGGATGCCCCGAAGTTTCTGGATTACCTCATTTGAGCATAGGTGAATATCTTAAAGGCCAAATGACAGATAAGTTTGAAAAGGCTCAGGATGAATATTTGGAACTGATGCAAAATTTAGCTGATATAGCATTTGTGCTTCTCCTCGAAACTGGCTTAGCACAATCTGGCGATAAGAAAACATTGCCACTATGGCGAAAAATGGGCATAGAGCTTCCAGAAGCATTAGCAGATAGGATAGGGCAGGAGTGGATGGATTGTTTGATGCTTCCGGAAATTTCTGATGATTTAGAAGATCCAATTTCATTTGCTCGAAAACATAATGATTTACTCCAATTAAAAGCGCAGGAAAAATTTGGAGCCTTGCAAACAAATCAAGAATTACATGAAGCGTCTGTTTTAATAATGGGAGTGGCCTTGCATCTTGCTCGAGGTATAGGGGCAAATCCAAAAATTCTTGCTGAACATTGGATCGATACTGCAAAGAATCATGGGGCTGTGGAATAGTATTCTGTATAATTTGTTCACATGAATGAATGATTTGTACGAGAGAAAACTTCATAGTAATTTGTAACTACTCACCACCAAATTTTCTTGATCGAGATGTAATATTCCAAAAACGGTTATGCCGTTTTTTTTGATAACTTCTGCTGCAAGGATCGGGTTGAAAATTGAGCGTCTTTTTTCAAATACGGCCTTGTGGAGAAAATAAAATTTAACTATTCCGATTATTATTGCTTGCTTTTATTATTGGGAATTGTAACGGTTATTGTAGTCCCTTTCCCTTCTTCACTTTCTACCCAAATTTTACCGTTATGCCTATCTATAAATTCTTTACAAAGTATTAAGCCCATACCAGTTCCTTGTTCATTATTTGTTCCTTGTGTGGTGATGTTGCTTCCAATTTTAAAAAGCAATTGAATATTCGTTCTTTTTATTCCAACACCTGTGTCACTCACTAACATCACAATTGTGTCTGAAGTGGGATAAACATGAATGCAAATTGACCCTCCAAAGGGTGTGAATTTTATGGCATTTGAAACAAGGTTTCGTAAAATCGTACTAATCATTGTTTTGTCAGCAAAAATAGGTATTTGAGAAGGTGTTCTTTTTGTGACTGATATTGATTTCTGTTCTGCAATATCCGATAATAAAAGTATGACTTCATTAATCGTATCGGTCATTTCAAAATTTTCTGGACTGAAATTCTTCTTGTCCGTTTGGGACTGAGACCACTGTATCAAATTTATTAGCAAGTCCATGGCTCTTTGAGACGAATTACGGATAATGTCCGCATATCGTTCAATTTGCTTAAAATCATTCAATTTGATTTTTTCAGATAGCAGATCACAAAAACCAATGATTGCATTAAAAGGAGTTTTCAAATCATGACCAATAATGGATAAAATTCTGTCTTTTTCGATGTTGATATTATTAAGCTCCTCGTTTTTACGTTTTATTTCTTGCTCAAAATTTTTGCGAATATTAATGTCATAAAGGATACCCGTCCAAAGTATATCTCCATTATCCAAAAGGCGTGGATGTGATTCAAAATGTACCCATAATTTATCACCTTTAACAATCAAACATCCTTCCCATAAGAAAGGAATCCGATTTAAGTTTGCTTCAATATTTTGCCTTGCAAATTCTGTTTTATCATCTTCGAAGATCAGGTCGTTAATTATTGCCGGATTGTGCTCATAATCTTCCCTGCTAAGATTGAGTATCTCACAGAAGCGGTTATTTACAAATTCAAGAATATAAGGAGCTTCTTTAGAGCTCATCCATTTTTCCTGTTTTGTATAGTCAGATGCAAAAACACGTAAGCGGTATATTCCTGAGGGAAATGCATTGGCTAAGTCTAAATATAGGCTACGTTCCTGATCTAATGTCTCTTTAATTTCTTTATGTTTGCTTTCAAGTTCTCGAAGAACGCTATTTTCGATTTTTAGCTGAGCTACTTCATTAAGGAGTTGTTCTAATTTTTTATCTTCAGGTTTCATGTTTTTCGAAAGATCCTCCTTACTTTTTATTACTAAAATTGGAGATATACTATGAAAGGTTATAGGAAAGAACCATTGTCAACTAAGCCATAATGTACCAGCAAAATTAAACATCCTAAGTTTGTAATAAAGGTTGTTTGTCAATTTATTAAAATAAGCACAATTTTCATTCAAATATATAGTTTTTGAAATGAAATTTGTAAATATTCACCAATATTAATAAAATGGTAAATATAAACAATTCGTGCTCAGCATTTCGATGCGTTTTGTAAAATTGTGTTCGTAATAATAATTTGCCAAACACTGGATTTTTTGCCACCTCAGGACCTTCGAATAGAGATTTCCGCATACGTTAAGAATAGGATTTGGTATTTATATTAATCTGTATATGAGTCTGAATTGAAAATGACGGGTAAATGCCGCGTGAAATTCAAATCAAATACTTGCATACTCCCATCCAAACATCTAATATTGTTGAAAATTTTAAAACCGATGAAACAACCAGAATTAGAATTAGAATTGCAGAATTAAGAAAGGCAAAAGGCATTACACAGTAAATGTGTGAATGATGTAATTCATTTTAATAATTATGTAATTATTTCATCACTATTTACCTTTACTTAACATCCTTTACCACTCTTATTAATATTAAATAAAAAAATAGTTTTTTTTCATTATCTTAATTAATTTATTAGTAACCTTATTCCAATGTCGTTGACTTAAGGAATAAAGATAAAAATAGTTCTTTGACATAGCAGAGTTTAGGGTATATTTTCTATCTTAGGGGTATAATATAGGCCTTATAGAGAAAGCCTACGAAAACAATGAATTTCGTGAAGAAACAGTT
>JBBQTB010000023.1:0-85950 GCA_038213375.1 Bacteroidales bacterium
CAAATAGAATTAACTTTTCCGAGCGGTTTGTGTCTTAAAATTTTCGGATAGATGCTGGGGTTAAGTGCAAACCTCCGATATTTTTTGTGTTGTAATTCGGTTGATATGCGAAATGGGTTCGATGGGTTGGCCGGAATAGTAGGAAACCATCTAAAAAACGACCCCATATCGGGGTTGGTGGATTGCATACGTCAAAGCTATTTTATGTACAAACACTTTCAAAATAAGTACTTCCGGCATTGCTTATTTCTGGTGCTTTTTGCCAAATATTCCGAAATGGTACACGAACATTTACTGCCATAGCAGCGATAAAATGCTAAAACTGGATATATTTGATGTGAAATACGTATATTTACTTCTATAACAGTAAATATTCGTTAATAGATTTGTTTATTAATCTCAAATGATATAATTTTACTGCTATAACAAAAATATTATGTTTGAACCTCAAATACTAGCAGAAATCATACGAAAACACCGAAAGGCTGCAGGGCTCAGCCAGCTTCAATTGGCCGAAATGGCAGGTGTGGGAAAAACTGTTGTATTCGACCTCGAAAAAGGGAAAGAAACTGTTCAGCTTGATACATTACGAAAAGTTTTTTCGGTACTCAATATCAAAGTACAGCTTACCAGTCCACTCATGAACCAAATCCTGAACAATGAGAAAAGCTAAGATATTTGTAAATGGCACGGAAGCCGGAACGCTTCTTGAACTGGAATTTGGCAAAAAATACCGATTCGAATACCTACAAGGCTATGCGGGGATTCAGGTTTCTCTAACTATGCCTTTATCTCATAAAGTCTTTGAATTCGATTCCTTTCCATCTTTTTTCGACGGATTACTTCCAGAAGGGTATCAACTGGAAGGCCTTTTAAAAATTGGTAAGATAGACCGAAACGATTTCTTTGCCCAGCTCATGGCAGTTGGTGACGATTTAGTGGGTAACGTAACTGTGAAGGAGGTACCGGCATGAATCATTGCCCAATCACATACGATCCCTGCGGAGAACTCCTATACAGTGAAAAAGGATTAAAGCTCCTTTCGCCAGTATTGAAAGAACTGGCTTTACTCAACTTTTCTGCAGAAGAACTCAGGAACGAGGCCATGGGTAGAGCTTCCAAAATGTCCATCCAGGGAGTCCAACCCAAACTCAGTGCCGTCTTAAATATCAAAGACGGCCGCTTTGATATTGTTGATAAAAACGGTCGGTACATACTGAAACCTCAGCACCATATTTTCCCGGAGCTTCCCCAAAATGAAGACCTTTCCATGCGCATGGCATCCACCATCGGTATTGAAGTTCCTGTGCATGGCATGGTGTATTCAAAAGACCGTTCTCTTACCTACTTCATCAGGCGATTTGACAGGAAAGGGCAAAAAGATAAAATCCAGGTAGAAGATTTTGCCCAGTTGGCAGGCATGAGTCGTGATACCAAGTACAATTATACCATGGAAAAACTGGTAAAACTGATCGACGATTTCTGCACATTCCCAGCCATCGAAAAAGCAAAACTTTTCAAACGGGTAATATTCAACTACCTGGTAGGGAATGAAGATATGCACCTGAAGAACTACTCTGTTATTGTTCGGAATGGCAAAGTAGAGCTCGCTCCTGCGTACGATTTTCTCAATTCCACTATTGTACTGAAAGGTGATATCGAAGAAATTGCATTACCAATTAAAGGAAAAAAGAGCAATCTCAACATCAGTGTTCTACTCGACTATTTTGGGAAGGAGTGCTGTAGCTTAACTGATAAAGTAATCGATAATAACCTGAATGAAATTAAGGCAAAACTATCCGAATGGTTCATCTTGATAGATAATAGTTTTCTTTCTTCGGAAATGAAGGAAAAATATCGTTTACTTTTGCAACAGCGTATTAAAGTCATGGGCTGGAATTATTCATATTAACAATACATATGAAGTATAGTAAAGGCATGGATAAAGCATGGTAAAAACAAATGAAAACAAATCGCATTATAATTTATCCCAAGGATGTACAACGGATAACAGGTAAGAGCGACCGGTATGGAAGGCAGTTATTGAGTAAAATCAGAAAGTTGCTGGACGATTTGGCTCTAAAGTCATAAATGTATTTAGGAAAAACAACATTCAAATAGTAATTCCGGAAACACAACATACATTAAAAGAAATCATTAATCAAATCAAATAAAAATAGTATGAAAATAGCAGTTCCTACAACACAGAATAACACAGTTGATGCCCATTTTGGCCATTGTGAATTTTATACCTTATATACAATAAATAGTAACAAGGCGATTGAGGCAACAGAAACATTGGCATCGCCGCAAGGTTGTGGATGTAAATCGAATATTGCAAGTATTTTAAAAGACAAAGGAGTTAATGTAATGCTTGCAGGAAATATGGGCGATGGTGCATTAAACGTTTTAAGCAATCACGGAATAGACGTTTACCGTGGAAATTCCGGGGATGTTCGTGAACTTGCCGAAGCCTTTTTGAAAGGTAAAGTGGGCGATTCGGGCGAAGGCTGCCATCATCACGGCGGAGAAGATGGACATGTATGTAATCATTGAAGAAATTTGAAAATTTGAAAATGGAAGAAAAATTTGGAAATGAAAAAAAAATTTGAAGATTTGAAAATGAGTTATAAACTTGAGTAATGAAATTATCGGAGCAATTTATCTTCAAATTACCTCATTTTCAAATTAATAAATTTCAAACTAGAAAATAAGTTTTATGAGAAACGATAAAGAAAATGTGATTGTAAAACTAACGCTTGATTTCGCTCTCTAAATTATTACATACACAGAATTGCTTGAAGAACAAAGAAAGTATGTAATAGCCAAACAATTATTAAAATCAGGCACATCTATTTGAGCAAATGTTAGGGAATCTCAAAACGCTGAGAGTAAAGCCGATTTTATTCATAAAATGAAAATTGCCGCCAAAGAAATTGATGAAACTGAATACTGGCTTATCTTATACGAATTATCTTCAAGTTACCCGAATCCCTATTGTCTAAAAGAAAAACTCCAATCAATTCATAACATCATCTCCAAAATAATCAGCACTTCCAAAACCTCAAACTAATCTTCAAATTGAATCATTTTCAAATTTTCGGTTATCCCTTTTCACTAATCTGCATTAAAAGTTCGGGGTTCAGAATGGTTACTTTCTTTGCATCCAGTTCAATAATCTTTTCGTTGTGAAAATCGGTAAGAATACGACTTGCGCTCTCTCTGGTAATACCGGTAAGGTCAGCCAGGTCTTGCCTTGAAACCGGAAGTTTAAAGGTATCTGAGTTATAAATGGTATTTGCAAAAAACAGGATAGCATCGGCTACTCTGCCAATATTTTGCTTTTGTGCATTATTAAGGCAGTTATGGAAATTTTGAAGCTCGCTTTTGCTCATATCTAATATAATTTGATAAGCAAAATCGCCATTCTCGTAAATAAACTTTTTGAAAATAGTAACATCAATAAAACAAACGTTTGTTGATTCAATCGCTGTAGCAGAAAAATGGTTTATCTTATCGCCAAATGTACTTGGTAGACACAGGTAGCTTGGCGCTTTAACTATTTTGATAATCTTTTCCCTGAGAGGTCCATTAATATGAATTTTAACCAAACCCAACTTTATATAGGCTACGTTAGTTGAAAGTGCATCCTGCTTAATAATAATATCTCCAGCCTCAAAATGAGCTTCAGCACAATTGTCCCCTAGCATACAAAATTCAGCATCGCTCAATTTCTGTGTCGCCGACGACTTCAAATTGCAGAGTTTGCAAACAGTTTTCTCCATACCTTATTTAAAAATCTAAAGGTACGAAAATAAAAAATGTGCAGTATATCACATTTTGTTTTATAAAACTGCACAGCCGTTTCCTTAAAACAGGTAAAACAGAGATATACCTTTGCCATCGATCCTTAAAAACAACTTATCATGGCAACAAATGAAAAACTTGTTATTATTAGTACAATTGGAGACGAAAATCCTGAAAAAGCATCTTTGCCTTTCGTTTTAGCTACGGCAGCTCAAGCTTCGGATGTTGAAGTTGTCGTCATTCTTCAAGCCTCATCGGTAGTTCTGGCTAAAAAGGGAGAAGCTGAAAAAATTCATGCCCAAGACTTTATGCCTTTGAAGGAACTTATAGATGCTTATATAAGCTTGGGAGGTAAGTTAAATTTATGTTCTCCATGCCTTAAAGCAAGAAACATAACAAAGGAGGACTTAATTGAAGGTTCAATGATTATTGCAGCAGGCACTGTGGTTTCTGAAGTACTTTCTGCAACCTCAGTAGTAACATATTAAATATCTATATAATTTTTAAAATACAAGCAATATCATGTCAACAGAAATAGAAGAAAAAGTAAAACAGCTTGAGAGCCAATTAAAGAGTTTGCAAGGGAAACAGGCAAAAGATCAAATATCTATTATAGCTTTTTCAGGCGATTTGGACAAATTGCTTGCAGCAATGATTATAGCCACCGGTGCACGGGCCATGGACACCGAAGTGAAAATGTTCTTTACGTTCTGGGCTACGGCCATGTTGCGCGATCCCAATAAATCAGCCAAAGGCAAAGATTTTATGTCGAAAATGTTTGGTTTTATGATGCCTCGTGGTAGCAAAAAACTTAAACTCTCAAAAATGAACATGTGTGGAATGGGAACCGAAATGCTTAAAGGTTTGATGAAGAAAAAGCGTGTGTTATCGCTCGAAGAACTTTTGGCCACAGCGGGTGAATTGGGTGTTGAAATCAACGTGTGCGAAATGTCGATGGATTTGATGGGTTTCAAACGCGAAGAAATGATTGATTATCCAAACCTTCATTATGTTGGTGTTGGCAGCTATCTCGCCGATGCAGAAGAAAGTAGGATTCAGCTGTTTATTTAAAGAACATATGAAAAAGAGGAAATTTGAAGATTCAAGGTCTTGATAAATTCATCATCGAATTTTCAAATCAACAAATTGTTTTTTCATTTTCAAATTTTCAAATTACTTAATTTAATTTTCAAATCAATACAATCATGACAACAGACGAATTAAAGGCATTAAAGAGCGATAAAGTAGTAGATGCGCGCGGAACAGCTTGTCCAGGTCCACTATTGGCAGCCAAAAAGGCGATTGGTGATATTCAAGCTGGCCAGATTATGGAAATCCTTTCGTCCGATGAAGGGACTAAGGCCGATATTCCAAAATGGTGCAAGAAAATGAATTTCGAATATTTCGGTTTCATTGACGAAGACGGTATTTACAAGTTATTCCTAAAAAAATAAACTATGGATACGAGCTCGCAGCCAAAATTACTGGTGTTCTCGACCGAAAAGATTTCAGACCCTGCCATTGACATGGCGGGTTTACTGAAAAAACACTATCCGTTTACAGTTTACACCATTAGTGTGCCTTGTTCGAGCTGCATTAAGCCACGTTGGATAATGCGAGCATACGAAAAGGGATTCTCCGGTGTATTTATTGCAGCCGACGGCACTGATTGCTCTTATGGCGAATCGTGTGTTGAAAAAACATCCGACATCATCGCAGCGACACATGCCCTAATGAGAGAAAAAGGGTTAAAGCCCTCGCAACTGAAAATGGCGGCTATCTGTTCGGTGTGCGCCGAACCTTTCGTTAAGCAAGTTACCGGATTTATGAAAGAATTACAAGGCCCCAAAATCCTCCAATAGGGGACTTTAAAAGACAAATTATGCCTGAAAACAATAAAGATTACGATGTATTGGTAATTGGAGCCGGAATTGCCGGAGAAGAATCAGCATTGAAATTAGCCGATATGGGCTATAAAATACTGCTGGTCGAAAAAGAACCTTCTATTGGTGGTAAAATGATTTTGCTCAGCAAGGTTTTCCCAACCCTCGATTGTGCTGCTTGTATTACAACACCAAAGGTTTCTGAAACTGCCCGACACCCAAACATTACCATCCATACACTTACAGAGCCTGAAGAAATTGTAAAAACCAATGGTCATTTTTCAGTTACCCTGAAGAAAAAACCACGTTATGTCATCGAAAAAGACTGCACGGGTTGTCAGGAGTGCGAAAAAGTTTGTCCTGTGGTTACGCAGGACCAATTTCAGTTTAACCTTGTCGCCCGCAAAGCAGTGTACATACCGTTTAGTATTGCCAATCCGCGTATTGCCCTTATTGACATAGAAAGCTGCCAGTTGTGTGGGGCTTGTGAAAAAGCATGCCCTTCGAGCTGTATCGACTTTTCGCAGGAAGAAGAAACCCTGAATGTAGAAGTTAAATCGGTGGTTTTGGCAACTGGCTTTAAACTTTTCGACCCCATTTCGATTGAACGTTTTGGGTATGGTAAATACAAAAACGTAATTACATCAATGCAAATGGAACGTTTACTGGCTCCAACCCGTCCATTTAACAACATATTGCGTCCATCTGATGGCAAAATGCCCGATAAAATTGCATATATCTTTTGCACCGGCTCGCGCGACCATACTGTTGGAAACCCGATTTGCTCGCAGGTTTGCTGCATGTATTCCACCAAACAGGCACAGCTACTGATGGGAGCTTTACCATTGGCCGATGTGTCGTTGTATTACATCAACATCCGGGCTTTTGGCAAGGGATACAACGAGTTTTACCTTCAAGCAAAAGACATGGGTGCAAAATACATAAAAGGGAAAATTGCCGGAATTACCGAAAAAGAAAACGGTAACCTCATACTTCGTTACGAAGATGTTATTACCGGCAAGGTCACCGAAAGCGAACATGATTTGGTAGTTCTGTCTGTCGGATTACTGGCCAATCCAGCGGTTTCAAAGGTTTTTAAAAACTCAACCCTAAGCCTCGATGCTTTGAATTACATTGAACAGGTTGACTTGCTTCAAAGTCCGGCAAGCACTTCTATTCAGGGAGTTTTTGTTGCAGGTACGGCCACTGCCCCAATGGACATTCCCGACAGCATTATGTCGGCCGGAGCTGCCGCTACTGAAACATCGAGCTATTTAAAAACACTGTCATGAGTAAGAAAAAAATAGGAGTATATGTATGCCACTGTGGCGGCAATATTTCCGATTATGTAGATATAGAAAAAGTAAAAGCAGCCATCAAAGACGAAGCCGACGTTTATTTGGTTAAAAATACCATTTTTGCCTGTTCCGATTCGTCGCAAAAGGAAATGGTTGCCGATATTGAGAACGACGCACTTGATGCCATTGTAGTTGCTTCGTGTTCGCCCCGGCTTCATCTCAACACTTTCAGGGCTGTTGCACAGCGATCGGGACTGAATCCATACAATTACATACAAGCCAATATCCGCGAACAAAGTTCGTGGGCACATTCCGACAATAAGCCGGGAGCAACCGAAAAAGCTATACAGCTTGTTAAAGCAGCCATTGCCAAAGCCCGTGAATCGGAAGCACTTTTCTCGAAAAAGATTACGGCAACCAATGCCGTTGCCGTTATTGGAGCAGGAATTGGTGGTATGCGCAGCGCACTTTCGCTGGCCGACATGGGCACAGAAGTGTATTTGATTGAAAAACAAGAAACTGTTGGTGGACATGTTGCAAACCTGGGAACCGTATTTCCTACCAATGACAAGGGCAAGGAACTAATTGAAAAACTTCATGTAGAAATTAAGAAACGCCCTAACATCAAACTATTTACCAATGCCGAATTAATAGAGAAAAAAGGAAGCATCGGTAGTTTTGATTTAAAAGTAAAGGTGGGCACTGAAATACTTCCATTACATATCGGGGCTTTTATTGTAAATACAGGTTTTAAGCCGTATCAACCAGCCAATGGGGAATATGGTTTTAACCAGCTCGATAATGTAATTACTTTACCCGATTTCAAAAAGTTGGTTGACACTTCTGACAAACTGGTTTATAAAAACAAACCGGTAAAAACCATTGCATACATCTATTGCGTAGGCAGCCGACAGGACGAGGAAGGCGACAACAAGTACTGTTCTCGATATTGCTGCACGGCAGCATCGCATACGGCTGTGGTGGCAAAGCAAAAATTCGGAGACATTACGAATATCCATTACAGCCGTGGAATACGCACTTATGGGAAACAGGAACTCATTTACGAACAAGCCTCGAAGCAAGGCGACCTGTTCCTGCAATTCAACCTCGAAAGCATACCGGAAATTGAACAACATGGTGCAAAAACCATTGTGAAAGTAAAAGATTTACTTACCACTGGCAAAACCCTTGAAGCGGAAGTTGATTTGGTTGTATTGGTTACCGGCATGGTGCCACGCGAAAACAAAGCGTTGGAAAGCATGATGAAAATACCGCTTGGCCGCGACCATTTCTTTAACGAGATTCACATGAAGCTACGACCGGTTGAAACGGTGATCGACGGAGTATTTATTGCCGGAACATGTCAGTCGCCGAAGAACATTCTCGAAACATTAAATTCATCGCAAGCGGCAGCTGCTAAAGCCAATTCGGTATTAACCAAAGGTGAAATTTCGCTCGAACCAGTTTTGGCAAAACTCAATCCGGCTTCATGCACATGGTGTGGTAAGTGTATCGAAGCTTGTCAGTTCGAAGCCATTGAAATGACCGATTACGAAGGACGCAAAATTGCGAGAATTAACGAATCGAATTGCAAAGGCTGTGGTATGTGTACACCTGTTTGTCCAACAGATGCTATTGATTTGGCTGGGTTTACGACACCTCAGATTGAGGCAATGATTGACGCACTAGGAGCCCCCTAAATGCCCGATAGGGGACTTAAAAGACAAACAATGAACGTTTTATTTTTAATTCGTCATCAGTCATTTGTAATTAGTAATTAACAACATGGAAAAGAAAACACGAACCATCGATATAATTAAGCAGAAACGCAGTGTAGCCGATAGTGTTATTGAAGGCCGGAAGAAATTCAACAGCATGAAAAAGGCCATTAAAGAAGCGCTGAAAGAAGCGCCTAAGTCGATACCGCAAATTGCGGCTGAGATAACAATGCCGGTGCACGAAACTACATATTACCTTATGGCCATGCAAAAGTTCGGCGAGGTGATGGTTGATAGTTTAGACGATATGGATGAGTATTATTTTTATAAACTAAAATAACAATGGCAAGCATTAATCCGTCATTCAGTAAAGAGTTGAAAAAATACGGTGCATTCGATTTCAATGCCTGTTACAACTGTGGAACCTGCACTGCCACTTGTTCTCTTTCTACAACAGATGATTCGTTTCCTCGAGAAATGGTTCGATACAGTGCTTTAGGCTTGGAAGATGAGATAAAATCCTCATTAAAACCCTGGATGTGCTATTACTGTGGTGAATGTAGCGCAAATTGTCCTCGTGAAGCCAATCCAGGTGAGCTTATGATGTCGCTCCGCCGCTGGCTTACTGCCAAATATGATTGGACTGGTTTGTCGGGATTGTTGTACAAATCGCTTCTTATTTCCACCATCCTTTTTGTAATCACCGCTATAGCTGTAATTTGGGTTAGCCTACAATACAGTCACAAGCTCGAAGTTATTATGCCAATAGGCCATTACTTCGAAATGATAGCCATCGGCAGTGTTTTTGTAATTATATTACTTCCGAACCTTGTTCGAATGTGGTGGTATGTAATTGGCCGTCACAAGCAAAAAATACCTGTCAAAGTATATTTCAAAAGCATGGGCGAATTGTTTATCCACATGTTTACTCAAAAACGCTCCCTGGGTTGCGACGATAACCAGACCCGTTGGTTCGAGCATCTTATTCTCGTATTTGGCTATTTGGCATTGCTTTTTACCACTGTATTTCTTGATTGGTTTTCGGCTCAAAACATCTTTATTGTAGCGTTGGGATATATCGAAAGTGTTTTGGTATTTGCCGTAACCTTCGATTTTATGCGCCGCCGGATGCAAAAGGAAAAAGAAGTGAACAAACATTCGCGGCCTTCGGACTGGTTTTTTGTTGTGTGGTTGTTTCTTATGGGATTAACGGCATTTCTGGTACGTTTGTTTATCGACCTCAACATTATTGAGAAAAACGTGTGGCTGTATTTGGTCCATATGATTGTATTGGTGCAATGGGCAATACTTATCGTCCCTTTCGGGAAATGGACACACTTTCTTTATCGCTCCTTTGCGATGTACTTAGCTGCCATTAAGCAGGTAAAATAATGAAAATAATCACCCTTATCGATAATTTAGTCAATAGTCCTGGTTTAATAGGTGAACACGGACTTTCACTCTATATAGATATTGGTGATAAAAAGATACTTTTCGATACAGGACAAAGCGGACTGTTTATACAGAATGCCCAAAAGCTGGGTATTGATGTAAGCGAAATCGATGCCTTGGTTATCTCACATGGTCATTTTGACCATACTGGCGGCTTGTACCCTTTTCTTGAAATTAATAAGAAAGCTAAAATATATGCCAAAAAAGATATTTTCACACCTAAGTATAGTGGTAAAACTCGTTTTATTGGCACACTGCGTAATGAGGAATTACTTACCGGCCGCTTGATTTTTGTGAGGACAATTACTGAAGTGGCCCCAGATATATTTATCCTTCCAACCATCGAAATACACCACGATATTGATACCAATTTTACCAATCTTTACAAGAAAGAAGGCATGTCGTTTTGTCCCGACAATTTTGATGATGAACTATTCCTTGTAATTCAAAAGAATAAGCACATTAATATTCTTACAGCTTGTTCGCATCGTGGTATTACCAATATATGCGAAACCGCAACCGCCTATTTCAAATTGCCTATAAACCTTATATTAGGAGGTTTTCACATGAAAGAATGCGGCGTAAGTCAATATGTGCATGTCACTCATTATCTAAGAAGTATACAGCCAAAACTTATTGGAACTTGCCATTGTACTGGTGTCGTAAAATTTTCGGAAATGATTAACGAATGCGACTCGAAGCTTTTTTATAACTTTACAGGAAACGAAATAACAATAAAATAAATGAGCGAATTCGATAGTAGAGCGCGCGAATGGGACAATAATCCAATTAATTGGGAACGTTCCGAAGCAATATCAAAAAGCTTTTTAGAAATGATTCCGGTAAATTCTAACATGAAAGCCTTGGAATACGGTGCAGGAACAGGAATTTTAAGTTTTTTGCTATCGGAAATTTTTTCTGAAATTACCTTAATGGACAATTCTGAGGAAATGGTTAAAGTGATGCACGAAAAAGTATCAACCAGCAAATTGAAAAATCTGAAACCTTTGCTTTTCGACCTTGAACATACCAATTATCACGCCCTTAAATTTGATTGTATTTTCTCTCAAATGGTAATGCACCATGTACCTGATGTTGATGCTATGCTCAATAAGTTTTATGGGCTCCTTAACCCTGGAGGTTTTTTGGCCATTGCCGATTTATATACCGAGGATGGCTCGTTTCACGGTCCGGAAGTAAAAGTACATTGGGGTTTTGAGCCTTCAGAAATCGCCCATACAATGAAAGTCAACGGCTTTATTAGCTCCGAATTTAAAACCTGCTTTGTTATGAAACGCCCAAATGGCCGTGAATATCCTATATTTTTATTGAAAGCTAAAAAACAATCTTAATAATTACAGATATGAAAAGTTTAATTAAAAAGAAAGAAGTGCAAGTGCAAGCTAAAGTTGCTCAATGCTGTGCCAAAATATCAAAAAATGTAGCTGGTTGCCACGATTAGGAATTTCAAAAGATTGTCCATTTACTAATATCTTTTGATTTATTTTGCTTTCGATCATTTTATTATTTTAGTAACTATTAATCATCAGACAATTGTACCATCAACTTGCGGTATTCGCTGTATAGTTTAGATTTGGAAATAATTCCAACAAACTTTCCATCTTTCAGTACCGGCAGGTTCCATGCCTGAGTTACATCAAATACTTTCATTATAAGCTCAAATGAATCCTTGTGGTCTATTACGGCAGGTGATTGCAAGTAATAATCAGATACAAAAGTAGTATCGAATAATTCCTGATTGAACATCTTATCTCGTATGTCATTAAGCATTAGCATGCCGAGTAATTCATTTTCTTTACCTAAAACCGGAAATAAGTCTCTGTCATATTTTCTGAAAAGGTCAACAATATGCCTTAAACTATCCGATGTTGTCAGACTTATAAAATCAGTTTCAATAACTTTTTCAATTTTTAAAAGGGTAAGGATGTTTCTGTCCTTATGATGGGTTAATGTTTCTCCTTTACTTCTTAGTTCTTTAGTATAAATTGAATCTTTCTCAAAATATTTCGTGGTCAAATAGCAAGATGAAGCTGTAACAATGAGTGGTATGAATAATCCATACCCTCCGGTAATTTCGGCTACTAAAAATATTGCCGTTAACGGGGCATGCATAATTCCGGCCATAACTCCTGCCATTCCTGCTAAAGAGAAGTTCCGCACAGATACATCAATGAACGACAATTTATTTAACAACTCCGCTACGATAAAACCTGTAACACCACCCATAAAAAGTGCGGGAGCGAATACTCCACCAATACCCCCGCTTGCAGTTGTAGCAGCTACGGCCAATCCCTTTACTAATATAACAACTGTTAGAAAAATCAATATCGTATTGATGTTGCTTTTTAAAAAATCAAATTGAATGAGTTGGGTAATTTGTGCAGGTGTATTACCCTGTAAAAACTGAAGGGTCAGGTAGCCTTCGCCAAACAAAGGCGGCATCAGAAAAATCAAAACTCCGAGAATAGCAGCACCTATTGCAATCCTTTGCCATGTATGTTTAATGCGTCCCATTCTTTTCTCAAAAAATGATAGTTGTCGCATAAAAGCTACAGAAATGAAACCACAAGTTACCCCTAATATTAGGTAGTAAGCGATATTCTTTTTCTCGAACGAATCGTGTAAAGTGAAATTAAACATTACACTATCGCCCATAAGAAAGTTCGAAACCAAAGCGCCACTTACAGATGCTATAAGTAACGGGATGATTGACCACATACTAAGGTCAATCATTAATACTTCCAATGCAAAAATTGTAGCAGCTATTGGGGCTTTGAATATTCCGGCAATTGCTCCTGCAGCACCACAAGCTAACAATAATGTGGTCGTTTTATAATCCTGCCTGAACAAACCAGCCAGATTAGAACCAACAGCCGCACCAGTATAAACGATAGGCGCTTCCAATCCTACTGAACCGCCAAAACCAACAGTGAGGGTACTTGAAATTACTGAAGAATAGGTGTTGTGAAATTTAATGCGGCTAAACTTTTTTGAAATAGCTTGTAAAACCTTACTGATGCCATGAGATAAGTCGTCTTTGACAAAAAATTTAAGGTATAAAACAGTCAACAATATTCCCAAGCCAGGTAATGCCAGGTATAAAAATTGCGGATGTGCCGGCGATGCATTCTTATACAATTCAGTTCCAGTAAAATGTACTAAATTTTTTAGTAATACTGCAATTAAACCTGTTATTAGCCCAATAAGCAAACTTTGGATTAGAATAAAGGTCCTTGGTTTTTTCAACCTATACCCTGCAAGGATTAACAAAATACGTGTTATCTTCTCTTTGATATTTAGAGATTTTATCAATCGCCTTATGTTAATTCGTTTTAAAAACTTCACTTTTTTCTTTATTGATCCTAATTCTTGCAAATGTATTAGGATAATTTATGGTAATAAAATTTATTAACATTTCTCTAGCCTGAATAATTCATAAAGAAGCAGAAAAGCCCAAGATTATTGAAAATAATTTACTGATAATCATTTATATATATCAAAATATTACCAAAGTATTGTATATGGTATTTGATTTTTATGCTAGATATTTATTGAATTATATGGATTTTGTTTTCAACCGAAGGCTATTGCTTACAACCGAAACAGAACTTAATGCCATAGCTGCCCCGGCAATCATTGGGTTTAACATGAAACCCCAAATTGGGTATAAAATGCCTGCTGCAAAGGGAATTCCTATTACATTGTAAATGAAAGCCCAGAATAAGTTTTGGCGAATTGAGTTAACAGTAAACTTCGATAGCCTAATGGCTTTTGAGATAAGCTGAAGGTCGGACGAAATGATGGTCATTTTAGCTACATCCATAGCGATATCGGAGCCTTTGCCCATTGCAATGCTTACATTGGATTGAGCCAAGGCTTGAGAATCGTTAATACCATCGCCAACCATGGCGACAACTTTCCCTTGTTTTTGTAATTGCTTTATAAAATCAGCCTTATCGGAAGGCATCATTTCGGCCTTAAAGTTTTTTAGACCTATTTTTTGAGCCACGGCTTTTGCCGTTTGTGGATTGTCGCCTGTAAGCATATACACATCAATGCCCTGATTTTGCAGGTCTGTAATAGCCTTTGCTGATGTGTCTTTAATTTTATCGGCTATGCCTATAACTGCCAACAACTCTTTGTCGCGGGCAAAGCATACAACAGTTTTTGCTTCATCCTGCCATGTTTTTATTTGGTTTAAACTGGCTTCGGAGATATTTACATAGTAATCATTTAAAAGCTTTGTATTGCCAACCAGATAAACTTTATTGTTGTGATTTGCTGCGACTCCTTTGCCTGTTATGCTTTCAAATTTATTTAGGTTAACCGACTGTTCCGTATTGTTTTTTAAGAATGCCTTAACAGCTTCTGCCAACGGATGCTCCGATTGTGATTCAATTGTATAAAGGATTTGCTTAAGTTCCGGCTGTTCTGTTTCTGAAACATTCCAAGCAATGTCTGTTACCGCCGGTTTACCTTCGGTTATGGTTCCGGTTTTGTCGAGAACAATCACATTTATTTTATGGGCTAATTCCAAGCTTTCAGCATCTTTTATCAGAATGCCATTTTCAGCCCCTTTTCCAATTCCAACCATTATGGCGGTGGGTGTTGCAAGACCCAAAGCACATGGGCAAGCAATAACCAATACAGAAACCATTGCCAATAAAGCTTGGGTAATGGCATTTTCGCCACCTAAAATCATCCATGTTGTGAAAGTTATGATTGCAATAGCTATCACAACGGGAACAAAGATCCCGGCAATTTTATCCACAAGCTTTTGTACGGGAGGTTTACTTCCCTGAGCTTGTTGGACCATTTTAATGATTTGTGCAAGAATAGTATCACCTCCAGCTTTTTGGACTATAAAAACAAAGCTTCCTTTTTGATTGATGGTTCCGGCAAATACTTTACCGCCTAGTTCTTTTTCGACAGGTAACGATTCTCCAGTAATGGTGCTTTCGTCAATGAAGGATGACCCAGAGATGATCTCGCCATCTACAGCGATTTTATCTCCGGGTTTGACTAAAAGTTTATCACCTGTTTTTACTTGCGAAATGGGAATTTCCATCTCATGCCCATTCTCCTGAATGACGCAAACAGTATTGGGCTGTAAACCCATCAGCTTTTTGATAGCAGAGGATGTGTTTGACTTTGCCCGTTCTTCGAGAACTTTACCCAAAAGTATAAAAGCAATTACCACAGCCGAAGCCTCAAAATAAACGTGGGGGTGTTGGCCCCGGTTATGCCAAAATTGTGGGTAAATTGTACTGAATGCACTGAATAAATAGGCGATTCCTGTGCTTAAAGCAACAAGAGTATCCATGTTTGCCGTGCCGTGTTTGGCCTGATTAAAAGCATTAATGAAGAAAGTACGACCAAACCAAACTATTACAGGCGTTGTGAGAGCCAGCATAATCCAGTTTGCATAAGGAATATTCATCAGCAACATGGCAATAACAACCACTGGCAGTGCCAGAACAGATGACCATATTGTATTGCTTTTTAGTTTTTGAAAATGTAAGTATTGTAACTCTTCCTGGTGGTTATGTCCTTCATCTTCGATAAGCAAATCGTACCCGATGGATTGAATGGCTGATTTGAAATCGGTGGCCTTGGCTATTTCAGGTTGAAATTCGACCCAAGCGGTAGAATTGGCAAAGTTGACAGATGCGTTAAGTACACCTTTTTGGGTTTTAAGCATGCTTTCAACGCTGATAGCGCAGGATGCACAACTTAATCCGGTAACAGGGAAGTTCTTTTTAACAGATGTTTCCATGACTTTAATTTTTCATCAAAGTTAAGAAATGGAAACTTTATGTATGTTATACTATTTCCGTTATTGTTTATGATATTTTTAGGATTAAACCTCGTCCAATGGTTTTCGCTTGTTTTCTTTTACCTGTTTGAAATGGCTTGGAGTTAATCCGGTTACTTTTTTAAACTGACTTGAAAGGTAAGCAACGTTGCTGTACCCCATTTTGTAGGCAATTTCACTTACTGTCAGCTCGTCATAAACCAGTAATTCTTTTACCTTTTCTATTTTTTGATTGATAATATATTTTTCAATAGTGGTTCCTTCTACCTCCGAAAAAAGGCTGCTTAGATAGGAGTAATCTTTGTTAAGTTGAGATTCGATATAACTGGAATAGTTTACTTTCAAATCGTCAGTGCTGTGATGTATTAAATGAACAATGGTATTCTTGATTTTTTCGATGATACGGCTTTTCGTATCGTCTATTAATTCAAAGCCATAGCTATGAAGTGTTTTTCTGAGATACTCCAAATCATTATCGGGAATGGTATTTGGCGTTTCTACCTCGCCAAGTGAGATATTAACAGGAAAATAACCAGTATTTTCAAATATATTCTTTACAACCATTATACAGCGGTTGCAAACCATATTTTTTATAAAGTAAAGCATGTGCAATCCTCCGAATATTTATTGCGTTTCTAAGTTTATCAGTTACCTTACCTGTAATGAATAATATAAGGAAATAGAACATCTGTTTTAAAAAGTGACCATTTTATCAGCCCAAACAACCACGTTAACACAATCAACCATTGTTGAAATGGGGCAAGCATCGGTAGTGCCCATCTGCCTTGATTTTAAACAAGTGCCACAAGCAAATATTTCGCCCCCAGCGTTTACATAATTTTTTAGTTGCTCGTCAACATTGTATTTTTCGTGCGTCAAACCTTCGCATTCAACTGCTTCGCCCATTAAAAACACTTTTACTTCGTGACCTTGCTTTTTAGCGGTTACTGCAAAACGAAAAGCATTCCAGGCTTTTTCGTATTCTTTTGTTTCGAGGATGATTCCGATTTTCATACCTGTTCGTATTTAAAATGTTAACACTATTTTACTTTTTCGTACCAATTCATAAAGGTCGGACATTGATGAGAACTTGCATACTTTAGGGGCATTGTTATTTCGGCTTTGCAAACAAGTGCCGCATCCAAGGATTGTGCCTCCGCTGTTTAAAAGGTTGCTTGTTTGCTCTTTAATGTCCTGATTCTTTTTTGCAAGCGTGTCGAGTTCTACCCCTTTTCCTAAAAGAAACACGCAAACGGTATCGCCTTCATTTTTCGAGTAGTTTGCAAAGCGTAAAGCATTCCAAACCGTTTCAGTGTCGTTGGAATAAATAACTATTCCAATGGAAGTAGATTTGCTTTTTGTTGGCGTGGTAATGCTGTTGTAATTTTGGCCAAATAGCTGGACTGTGCCTAAAAGAAAGAATAATAATAGGGTATTTGCTTTCATATAATCAACGATTAAGATTTAGTAATAATTATGCCAAAATGATAAGGCTCTAAAATCAATTCTTTGTTAATGGCAAAGCCTGATTCGATTGCCCAGGTTTTGCATTGTTCGGGATTGGGGCGAATGTCCAATTGTGGACCACGAGGGGTTGGAATATCGCTGCGCCAATGGACAATCCCTGCTTTCGCTTTCGGTTTTAATATCCGGTGTACTTCGTTTAAGATATGGCATGGGTTATGGTGGTGCAGTATATTGAAAAGCATTACATAATCTGCTGAATTATCGGAAAGTCCTGTACCCTCGGTAATAAAATCCTTTAGGTGCAGTTCAATATTTTTAATAGCCAATTGGTCAATTTTGCTTTTTGATAGTTGAAGCATTTTTTCGTCAATATCAAAAGCATGTATTTTACCTTTGATTACTTGCGATGCAGGTATTGAAAACGTGCAGAAACCACAACCTAAATCAACAACAGAATGTAAGTTGGGGGTTACTTCCATTTGTTGCAAAATCAATTCAGGGTCAAAAAACTTCGACCACATAGTTTCTTCGGGCATTCCGCTGTCTCTTACTTTCATGTATTTTACTTACTAATAATCCTTGATGAGTTCGTGGTGTTTTTTTAGGTTTTCTATTAACACTTCTCTCATCATGCGACAGGCAACTGCTATCTTATCTGTAGAAAGTTTGAAATATATATTCAACCCTTCTTTACGTTGTGATAGAATACCACTTGAAACCATTAATGATAAATGTTGAGATAGATTTGATTTCATTACGCCTGTAATCTCCCGTATCTCGCCAAAAGTCATTTCCTTATCATTAAGAATATCTATAATCTCAATCCTTATAGGACTAGCCAAAGCCTTACAGATATTAGAATGTAAAGTATAAATCGTTTTGTCTTTCATGGTTTAACTGTTCATGTGTTTATTAGTTTACAAATATATAAACTAATGAATTGGATTTACAGTTTCAGGAAAATTAATTTTATCAAGTTGCAATAACCAATCAACGAAGCGGTTGCGGTGGGTTAAATATTCACAATTAAAGTAATTCAAAAGGTGTTCATGGCTCACTGCATTAGTTTGCAGCACTTTTGCAAGCTTTTGGTTTTATGATAAGTTTGGATTGTTTCGACCTAAGGTAATTGAAAATTTTATTTATCCCCGCTTGCTTATTTCCGATAATGCGTTATGGTCTAAAATGGTAATATTCTTTTCATTAAGTTCAATTAATCCATCTTTTTCAAAGGCTTTCAAAAGTTTCACAGCACTTTCAGTCGATGTTCCTGTAAAATCGGCAATATCTTTGCGAGCAAGGAGTTGAAATATTTCGGGATGATCATTCTTTAAATTATCAATATATAGTAAGGTGTCGGCCATACGACCATTCATTTGCTTATTCAATACTGTTCGCAATGTATCGAACAGGTTTGTGTTTTGTTCGCAGTAACGTTTGATAATATTAAAAGCAAACAAACCATTCTGTTTAACAACTTTAGCTATCGCATCTTTTTCTACCAAATAGACCTGACAATCGGTTAAAGCAACAGACGAATAATTGAATGTGTTTTTTGTAAAAACAGCCGAAAGTCCTACAAATTCACCTGGCTGTATAATCCTCAAATTATAACTTTTCGCATTGTAGCCCTCCAGATATTGCTTGGCCAATCCGGTAATGATAAACAACACATACGAGGCAAATGCGCCCTGCTTAGTAAGGTTATCGCCTTTACGAAATAATACCTGTGTTTTGCTTGCCCTTACCAATTCAACTTCTTCAGGCACGAGCAGTTGAAAGCAGGGAGCTTGTATATCGCAAATAAAGTCCTGGTCAGTTTCGAGTATCGGTTTCATAGATTTCAAATTTAAGCCATCATCCATTTCCAAACGGGCACAACCTTTATTTCTTTTTGGGAAATGGTAAAATAATCTTCCTGATTCAAAGTTACGATTGTTCCGGCAGGCTTGTCGAAAAAGATTAACGATTCTACCAATCCGTTTAATTCACGGTCTTTATTGTCGAGGTTGAACTCTGTACAAACCTGAAAAGCACCTGCAAACTCTTTCGAGCGGAATACCACAAAGTCGCACTCCCCTTTTTGCTTGAAATAATTAATTTCAAATCCGTTTCGTCGTAAGTGTAAAAACACAGCATTTTCGAGCAGTCTGCCGATATCGTTAGTATAGCTAAGCGAATTTGCTTTTGCAAAACCAGTATCGATGGTATAAACCTTCTTCGGGTTTATGGCCTTGCTTTTGGCCGACCAACTAAATTGTGGCACCGAGAATATTAAATACGAATCCTCGAACCAGCTTACATACTCAGCCACAGAGTTAGTTGACCCTATATTGTATGTATTTTTAAGCTTATTTAATGTGTATTCTTTTGCAGCATTTGAAATCAAATGTAGCGCAATGTCTATAAGAGGTTTAACATTTCTAACCCCATGCCGTACAACTATATCCCGGTATATTATATCTTTAAACAATTGTTGCAGGGTATCAATAGTACGATATTTTAAATATTCAGGAAAACCGCCATGTTCAAGAAACTCACCAAAGGATTTATAAGATGCTTCCTTATTTTCAAATTGCAAAAACTCTTTATAGGAGAATGGGAATAGCTCGTAACTCAATTGCCTTCCGGTTAGTCTTGTTCCTAACTCTCTGCTCAATAGCGAAGCGTTTGAACCAGTTATAAATACTTTCTTCCCTTGGTCGTGAAGGCTTCGTACAAACACTTCCCATCCAACAATATTTTGTATTTCATCAAAAAAATACACATTAACCCCTTCACCTATAACTAGAAGCAATTTTGAAAAATCACTAACTTCAAAATTAAATATTCTCGGGTCTTCGAAATTAAAAAAACCTATCTGTTCGTTTCTTTCTGCAGCTATTTGATGCATAAAAGTACTTTTACCACAACGTCTTATTCCGGTAATAATATCTACATGACCGGTTTTGCCAATCGCTCCGGTTGTTGTCCGCAAAACAAAGGTGTTTCCCGAAAAGAAGGTTGCTTTTTGAGCATTATATGCCGTCTCAATTTCAGTATATAAAATCATTTTATTAAAGTTTATATTGCAAATGTATAATATTTTATTTTAATAAAATATATTAGTTTATAATGCAAATATATAAAACTATTATATTGCTGGTTATTAATATTTTAAAACAATTTTATTCTGACTATTGTTCTACCTCAATAAAAAACCTGTCTTATTTCAACCCACAGGTTGTTGCACCCGATAGCAAAACCCTTTCCGATGGAAGTTTGAGACGGTATCTTTGTACTATCAGTTTAAAAAATAAAAAGCCATGTTGTACACAAATTTAAAACACATCGAAACGGCGGCCTATCAGACAAAAATGATAGAAGAGAACGAAAACATGGTGGTTATATGTGGTCGTATGGAGCCGGCGAGCATTGAGGTTTATCGAATTGCCGAGGAACTTGAAAAACAGTACTCTCATGTTAAGTTTTATGACATGGAGTTCGACAATCCAGAATCGTCAGATTTAAAAAATACGTTGGAGTATTATAATATAGCCAACATTCCTCTAGTTGCGTATTTTAGATCGGGGAATCTTGTAAATGTATCATTAGGCAATCAAACTCAACAACAGTTTAAAAGTCTTCTGGATAATAGTTTCCAAGAAATGGCAAAAGTTTAAAAACATTAAATATAACAAAACAGTATGCAAACAACAATCGTCATTTTCAGCCTTTTAATTGTAGCTTTCGGTATATTTTTTTATATAGCAAAAGCCAAAGTGGGGAACATCCCATTGGTAGCAGATAATGAAAACATATTAACTCTTACAGACAAAAACTTTCAGCATCAAACAAAGAACAAGGTTGTGCTGGTTGATTTCTGGGCAAGCTGGTGCGCCCCCTGTCGTATGATGGCGCCGGTACTTAACGAAATTGCAAATGAATTAACCGGCAATGCACACGTAGGTAAGGTTAACGTTGAGGAATACCAGTCGCTTTCTCAGAAATACAAAGTACGTGGTATTCCAACTTTGATCCTTTTTAAGAATGGTGTTGAAGTAAACCGTTTTGTGGGGGTTAAAAACAAAGATTTCCTTATAAAACAGATTCAAAGCATATAATATCTACGAAAATGAAAGCAAATTTTGATTTGATAATTAACGACACACGCCCTGTTATTGTAGATTTTCATGCGATGTGGTGTGGCCCATGCAAAGTGCAGTCTCCTATTTTAAAAGAAGTGGCTGCCGAACTTGGCGAACGGGTGAGAATAATTAAAATTGATGTTGACCAGAACCCCGAATTAGCAAACCGATTTCATATACAGGGTGTTCCAACACTTATGGTATTTAAAAATGGCGAAACAAAATACCAACAGGCCGGATTACATACCAAGCCACAATTAATGAATGTATTAATGAATTTGTAAATTTATTGGATATGGATTCAATTAAGCTTTATACACCCACTGATATTCGCACCATGCAACTGGCCAACGAAGCCCACCTTCCCGGTAAAAACCGCGTGGAAGAAATACGTAATTACGCAAAGCTGGCTGGTTTAAAACGTATTGGAATTGCCAACTGTGTAACAATACAGAAAGAAGCTAACATGCTTAAAGAAACGCTGGGTAGTGAATTTGAAGTATATGCCATTAACTGCAAATGTGGAAAAGTACCGGCCAGTGAATTTTTGGGAGCCGACGCCAAAGGTATATCGTGCAACCCTGCCGGACAAGCCGATTTTTTGGCAGAAAGAAATACCGAACTTAATGTTGTAATGGGTTTATGCGTTGGTCACGATTTGGTTTTCTCGACCAAGTCCCAAGCCCCAATTACTACGCTTATTGTGAAAGATAGGGAACACAAGCATAACCCAATGGAAACTTTTAATCAAAATAAATAATATAAAACAATGAAAAATAGACTATTAATAACACTCATAGCATTATCTATAACGGGGACTTTTATTCACGCACAGCAAATAAAACCAATAAACTCCGCCGAAGTAAACGCAATACTTCAGAAAGACAAGCAATTGGTGGTACTCGATGTGCGGACCCCCGAAGAGTTTAGCGCGGGGCATATCAAAGGTGCCATTAATATCGACATCAAACAGCCCGACGCCCTCTCTAAAATCGATAAGCTCGACCATAATGCCAAATACATTGTGCATTGCCGCACTAGTCACCGTAGCAAAATTGCGGTTGACCATATGGTACAAAGCGGGTTTAAAAACTTATATCAAATGATGGATGGGTTTAATGGATGGAGCCAGAACAACCTACCATCAGTGAAATAGGTAACATTTTCAAACAAAACAGAATTTAAACAAATGGAAAAAATAGTAATTATAGGCGGGGTGGCCGCCGGAGCAACAGCCGCAGCCAAAGTACGCCGCATTTCAGCATCAGCACAAATAACCATGATTGAGGCTGGTCCCGACATTTCGTTTGCCAACTGTGGGTTGCCGTATTACATAGGAGGCGACATAAAAAGCCGCTCCAAACTGATATTACAAAGCCCTGAAAGCTTTAAAGAACAGTACGACGTTGATGTTTATACACATACGCTCGTTTCGACTATCGACAGGGTTGCACACAAAATAAAGACAGTTGATATACGTAGCGGAGAACAAAAAACATTTGAATACACCAAGTTGATCCTTGCCCAGGGCGGACGCCCTGTTACCCCAACGCTTCCGGGAGCAAATTTAGAACATGTTTTTACCTTGTGGACATTGCAAGACATGGATAAAATTGCCCTTCATTTGAATGAAAAGAAACCCAAAAATGCAGTTGTGGTTGGCGGCGGTTTTATTGGTCTCGAAATGGTTGAAGCTCTGGTAAAGCGCGGACTTAAAGTACATGTAGTAGAAATGATGCCGCATGTTATGAGCATTATGGATGCCGAAACTGCCGGGTATATAGAAAACGAACTACTTTCATACGGCGTTGAAATACACACCAATGTTGGAGTTAGTGAAATTTTGCCACATGCTGTTAAACTAGAAAATGGCTCGTTGCTCGAAGCTGATATGGTATTATTGTCGATTGGAGTTCGTCCAACATTACAATTAGCCAAAGAAGCTGGGCTTGAGTTAGGAGAAGCTGGTGGTTTATTGGTAAATTCGCAGTTACAAACCAGCGACCCCGATATTTTTGCAGCAGGCGATATGGTTGAAATAGTACATCGGGTAAATGGTAAAAAAATACGCATACCTTTAGCCGGACCAGCAAACAGACAAGGCCGTATTGCAGCCGAAAATGTTTTGGGTGGAAACCACGAATATAAAGGAGCTTTGGGAACTTCGGTGGTGCGTGTTTTCGAAGCGGTTGCAGGTACTACCGGACTTTCGCTCAAACAAGCCCGTACAGCCGGAATCGATGCTGATGCAGTAGTAGTCCATAAAGAACATCATACCTCGTATTATCCGAATGCCGAAATGGTAACAGTTACCTTGGTTTATGACCGGAATACCGGAATGATCTTAGGCGGACAAACGGCAGGATACAAAGGAGCCGACAAACGATTAGACGTTATTGCCACTGCTACAGCCTCAAAATTAACCATTCACGACCTTGCCGATATAGACTTCGCCTACTCACCACCAATTGGTACAGCCAACGATGCTTTAAACATGGCGGCTTACACTGCCGAAAACAAGTTGTCCGGTTTTAGTCCTTCGGTAACAGTTGCGGAACTCGATGGTTATGTTGAGGGTAAAAACCCGCTGTTCGTGGATGTGAGGGACATTTTTTCCTTCGAGAAAAACCATATTACCGGTGCTAGCAACATACCGTTGGAATTACTTTTGAAACAAATACATGCCATACCATCAAACAGATTAATTGTTGTTTATGATGAAACTGGCAAAAAAGGACACCAGGCACTTCGCCAACTATTTGGTGCAGGTTTTAAACAGGTAACCAATATTTCGGGGGGGTATATGTCCCTGCAACGCCAAGCACGTGCTATTGGGTTTAAGAATATTAAACTTGAAATTATGCCTATCCAATTAAAAACGGTTAGTGCCGAAGAAAATATTGAAAATATCAAAACCGAAATTAAACAAACAAATCAAAATATGCCAATTATTGTGGATGTTAGAACCGCGGGCGAATTTAAATCCGGAGCTTACCCAGATGCTGTGAATATTCCGGTGGATGAATTACCCCGGCGATTTGCAGAAATAGGCAATCATCTTTCAAGGGATATTACAGTGTATTGTGCTTCAGGAGCCCGTTCCGCTTATGCCGAAAATTTGCTGAGGCAAATGGGCTTTACGAACGTAAAAAATGGCGGAGGTATTACTTCTATGATGTCTCGTCAGGTAAGCAAATCAAACACATCCGCATCAAATGGGCCATTGATTATTGATGTTAGAACTATACAGGAGTTTAAGGGCGGAGCATATCCCGGTGCTGTTAACATTCCACTGGATGAATTACCTAATCATATGAATGAACTAGGAAGCCTTACAAGGGATATAACCGTTTATTGTGCCTCTGGTGGCCGTTCATCGTATGCTCAACGTATATTAGGTCAAGCGGGTTTTACGAATGTAAAAAATGGTGGTGGAATTATGCAAATGATGAGTAAATAATAAATAATCGTAACAGCTATGTTTGAAACAATAAAAAACCTATTAGGTTTAAAGACAACCAACTATGCCCAATTAATGGAAGAGGGCGCAATAATTATAGATGTGCGTACCAGCGGTGAATTTTCAACTGGACACATCAAAGGTTCAATCAACATACCCGTTGATAAACTCGCTCACAACCTTAACAAGTTGAAAGCCAAAAATAAATCCATTATTACATGTTGTGCATCGGGAGCTAGAAGTGCAGCCGCTAAAAGCATTTTGAAATCACATGGCTATGAAAATGTCTTCAATGGTGGTGCGTGGCATCGGTTAAACATAAAATTAAATAATTAAAAATTGAACAAATGGAAAATAATTGCGAAGTAAAGCCAAGGCCAAAGACGATAAAAGAATTTTTTACGTCCAGGTATTTTTTGAGACCGTTCATTGGCGCTGCGATAGGTGGTTTAGCAGGATTTTTATATTATCATTTTGTAGGTTGCGCCTCCGGTACCTGTGCAATCACAAGTAGCCCCTATATGAGCACTCTTTGGGGTGGCATGATGGGGTTGTTTGTGGTAAGCAGTCCTTGTAGCAATGGGAAATGTTAATAATTGAACCATGAATTTTGAGCTGAATAATCAATATTTCGTTTAGGATCCTTTTTCAAAAATCTAAAAATCTAAATAATATGAGTTTAGTGGAGATTAATAAGAGATATAACGAACTGGCTGCATCAGATTGTTGCCTGTCTTGCGGGGGAGCTGTAAACTACGCCATGGCAGAGCCCAATGAAGTTTGTGTTGATTTGGGTAGCGGACGTGGCACTGATGTGATGCGTCTTGCTGAAGCGGTTGGTACAAGTGGGTTTGTGTTCGGCATCGACATTTCGGAAGGGATGATTGAAAAAGCATATAGTACTGCCGAACGACTTGGCATTACCAACGTCAAATTCATTCATAGCAATTTAGAGAACATACGGTTAAACGATGCCATTGCTAACCTTGTCATCTCAAATTGTACGATAAATCATGCGTCGGACAAACAGGCCGTTTGGAATGAAATATATAGGATATTAAAAAAGGGAGGACGATTTGTGGTAAGCGACATTTATTCCATCACTCAGGTGCCTAACGAATATAAAAATGATCCTGTGGCTATTGCTGAATGCTGGGCAGGTTCTGTAACCCGCGCAGAATACCTGAAACAACTTGAAAAAGCAGGTTTTTCAGCAGTGACTATTTTTGAAGAATCGATGCCTTATGAAAAAGGAAAAATACAGGTTTCCAGTTGGACCATTTCTGGGAAAAAACCTACTGAAAACACAATGAAAAACCATTAATAATCAGTAATTTTATAATCATGAGAAAAAGTATAGTAGCTATAACACTTGGCCTGGGGATATTGTTAAGCAATTGTAATGCCGGGAATCCGGAAAAATCAAAGAGTACCAATACTCCTGGAAATGTAATTGTGATGAACAATGATATGTTTAAACAAAAGGTTTTCAATTACACAATCAACAAAGAGTGGAAGTACGAAGGAAACTTACCTGCCATTATTGACTTTTATGCCAGTTGGTGTGGTCCTTGCCGAACCTTGTCACCAAGGGTTGAAGAAATTGCAAAGGAATATGCAGGAAAGATAGTTGTTTATAAGGTCGATACCGATGCCGAGCAATTACTATCTCAAAGCCTTGGAATAACTAGTTTGCCAACCCTTCTGTTTATTCCGCTTAAAGGCAAACCTCAGTCCACAATGGGCGCTGTGCCGAAAGAAACCCTGGTGAAAACAATCAATGATGTTTTATTAGTTAAATAAATTCCTTAATACCATTAAATATGAAAAGTTTGATCAGAAAAAAAGAAGTTGAGTCAAAGGCAAAAGTTGCCCAATGTTGTGCCAAAATATCAAAAACCGTTGCAGGCTGCCACGATTAATATTTTAGCGCAAAAGAGTGCTGCATTGTGTAGCACTCTTTTTAGAACACTTCTAAATCATACCAAAAATGCAATTCTCAAAACACAACATATTTTCAAAAATTAAAGATTCCGAAAATTTCTTTATCGTCAATCTTTTATCCGGCAATGCCGATATTTTAAGTATTGACGAAGCTAAAACGATTCAAAAACTCAAAAACAATGAAGTCATTTCCAAAGATGCATTTATAAACGATCTATTGGAAAAAGGGTATCTGGTGGACGAAAATGAAGAAAATAAACTATTTCGTCGTAAATACCTCGATTTTATTGATACCCGGGATAATGATGAAATACAATTATTCTTTGTTCCCAACTATAGCTGTAATTTTGCCTGTACATACTGTTATCAGGACGAATACGCTCCTTCTCAGGGTGTATTATCGTTCGAAATCATAGATTCGTTTTTTATATACATTCAAAAAGAGTTTGCCGGAAAACGAAAATACATTACTGTGTTTGGCGGAGAACCATTACTGAATTCTCTAAAACAAAAAGAACTTATCTCATACCTCATTCAACAGGCTAATGCTACTCATATTGATGTTTGCTTTGTTACAAACGGGTATACATTAGCAGAATATATCGAAATATTAAAACAGGGAAATGTTCGGGAAATCCAGATCACCATGGATGGAACTTCTTCAGTTCACAATGCCCGGCGTTTCTTAAAAGGAGGCGGAGGAACCTTTGACAAAATAGTTGAAGGAGTTGATGCCTGTATTGCCAATCGTTTGACAGTAAATTTAAGGATGGTCATTGATAATGAGAACATTGATAATCTTTCAGATTTGGCTCAATTTGCCATTGACAAAGGCTGGACTTCAAGTAACTATTTCAAAACACAAATCGGGCGAAATTATGAACTACATCATTGCCAGTCGGCCTCTGTTAAACTTTTTAACCGTGTTTCATTATACGAAAAGTTGTATGCACTTACCAATCAATATCCCCATATTTTAGAATTTTACAAACCAGCATATTCCATTTCCAAATTTCTTTCTGAAAATGGCGGTTTACCTGACCCGTTGTTTGATTCCTGTCCTGCATGTAAGACAGAATGGGCATTCGACTATACCGGTCACATTTACCCATGCACAGCCACTGTCGGCAAGGCAGACGAATCATTAGGGACATTTTACCCTGAACTTTCGAAGAAAACGGAAATTGTTAATCAATGGGAAATGCGGGATGTATCTTCAATTCCAGAATGCAAAAATTGCAATGTTCAGTTGGCTTGTGGCGGAGGTTGTGGTTCTGTTGCAAAAAATAAAACCGGTACAGTTTGTTCCTCAGATTGCCGACCGGTAAAAGAATTGCTGGAATTAGGTTTTGGTGCATATTTTAAATAACAGATCGGTATAATTTATACATAAGTTAAAACCAACAAAAATGAAAGAGATTAACACGTCTGAATTTGAGAAAGAAATTACCAACGGAGGCAAAGTTGTTTTAGATTTTTACTCATCCGAATGTCCGCCATGTGAGGCCTTAGCTCCAAAATTTGAAGGTCTGGCAAAATTATATGGAAACGACATTAAGTTTCTTAAGATCTTCCGTCAACAAAATCGTGAGCTGGCAGATAAACTCGGCGTTAAATCGTCTCCAACATTACTATTTTTCGATCAGGGAAATGAAGTTGGAAACCGCTTTAGTGGAGGAATTAAACGTAGCGACATCATTCACAACCTCGATGGCTTACTTCCCTCCGATAGGGTAAAAGAAATCAAAGCACAAATAAAACCGAGTGTATCTGAATATGACGTAATTATTCTTGGTGCCGGACCAGGTGGGCTTACCGCCGGATTATATTTGTGCCAGGCCAAAATCAATACGGTGATGGTAGATATTGCCCTGCCTGGTGGCCAGGTGGCTACTACCCATGAAGTTTCGAACTACCCAGGGTTTATTGAACCACAAGCTGGTTACATGCTTTCGCATAATATGAGTGAACAAACCAAGCTTTGCGGGACAGTATATAAAGTTGCCGTAGACGTGACCAAAGTTGATCTTGAGAAAAAAGAAATTATTATTGACGAATACGAAACTATTAAGGCAAAGAAAATTGTTATTGCCACAGGTACATCACCCAACGCCACAGGAGCTGCTGGCGAACGCGAACTTAAAGGCAAGGGTATATCCTACTGTGCCACGTGCGATGCCAAGTATTTTGGTGATAAAGAAGTGGTAGTAATTGGTGGTGGCAACTCTGCCGTTGAAGAATCTGATTTCATTACACGTTTTGCAAAAAAACTAACCATTGTGCATCAGTTTGATAAGTTTACAGCCAACAAAAAAGCACAGGAGAAGATTTTCGCAAATCCTAAAATATCTACCTTGTTTCAACATGAGCCACGCTCATTTAAACGCGACGGCGACAAAATGATAACAGAATTGGAAGACATGAAAACCAAGGAGCGCAAAACACTTGTAAGCGATGGTGTCTTTATATTTATTGGTATGAAACCAAACATCGAATTGTTTAAAGATAAGTTGCTTCTCGATCAGTGGGGCTATATTAAAACCAACGAGGATATGCAAACCAGCATCCCAGGCGTATTTGCCGTAGGTGATGTTATTAGTAAAAAATACCGTCAAATTACCACAGCTGTAGCCGATGGAACTATTGCAGCCATTGCTATAGCCAAAGAACTGGATTAATCATTATTTAATATTAACCTAAAAATCATTAACATGAAAAAGAACATGGGAACTATTGACAAGGTAATCAGGATACTGATCGCCATTGCAGTTGCAGTATTGTATTTTACCGGTATCATTTCCGGCACTGTAGCCATTGTATTGCTGATATTTGCGGTAATATTTATTCTTACCAGTGTAATTAGCTTTTGTCCGTTGTACTTTCCGTTTGGCATAAATACGGGCGCGAAAAAGGAATAAAGCAAAAAGTGCTATATCGCGAAGTTGCAAAGAAATACAAAACTGAGTATTACCGCTTTGCAGCTACGCGTTTGTCTTTAAATCAAAATTTATTAACCCAATTATTTTAAAACGATGGAATATTATTTCACTACAATTTTGCAAGCAAGCTTCGACGAAGCCATTACAAAAACAATTGAAGCATTAAAAACAGAAGGCTTTGGCATTGTCTCTGAAATTGACATGCAGGCAAAGCTCAAAGAAAAGCTGGGAGTAGATTTCAAAAAATATAAGATACTGGGGGCTTGTAATCCTTCGTTTGCATATAAAGCCTTACAAATAGAAGAAAAGATTGGCACAATGTTACCATGCAACATTATTGTCATCGACAAAGAAAACGGTACTACAGAAGTGTCGGCCGTTGATCCCATCGCCTCAATGATGGCCATTCAAAACCCAGCATTGAAGCTGTTGGCGCAAGAAGCTACTGAAAAATTGAAAAGAGTAATTGCTCTACTTAAATAAGTAAATTGAGACTTTTTTCAATTGTAGAAATATGCTAACTTGAACATTTAGACAATCAAATCAAGAAGCATGAAACAAACCGAAAATCCATCTTATTTTGATTTATTTCGGACTTTCTTTTGGAAAGGACATACCGCAGACAAGCCAAAGAAACTCATTTCAGATATTGAAAAAGCGCAAATGATAATACCAAACGGCAATCCCTTTGCCCAACCCGATGGCTTTGATGGGCTGGCAATCAAAAATGATAGTTGCCGAGTTGCTGACGAAAGGGCAGTTCCTCCGATAAGGGTATAACTGTTTATACAATTTAATTTAGATAATGAGTCAAATATCTTATTCGTATTTTCTGCTAAACCTTGCATATTAACGATTTATAACGTTTATTCTTATAATCACGGATATACCTATCAGGATTCTGGATATTGAAAAAAAGGAAGGCATAAAGTCTATTTAAACCATGATACATTGGTTCCTGGGCAAGCATTTTTTCTTTCCATACATTTTGAACTTTTCTCTTAGGGAATAGTACGAACAGGGTTAAAATATCATCTATATCTAGATATAACAATACGTTAGATATTAGGGCATCATCTGAAATGTGCACAACATATTGGTAAGACCAAAAAGCATTTTCCTCTTGAAGCTTATTTATTAATACCTTACGTATTTCATCCTTTTTCATCTCCACACATTTTAAAATTTATATGGCTTTCAATGTTTAATTAATTGTTTAATAAACTTTCCTAATTGGAATACTCCGTACAATGTCGTTGACTTAAGGTTTTTACCTCCCAACCCTCCTTAAATAGGAGGGCTAACTTGAGCAGTGCCAGTCACAAGTTATTGCCCCTTTTTAAGGGGTTGGGGTTAGTTTTGATTAAGTCAACGACATTGATACTCCGTAGGTTAAACAAATATAAAATATCATTTTCTGTATTCAAAACGTACGCGTTTTGCTAGATTAATTTGATTTACTATTCTTATTTTTTTGTCCTTCCATAAATCTTTCATAATAGGATTTGGGTTCCTTTTTTGGTTCATTGTTCAAATTGGAATCTAAAATGTCCATTTCATTGGTTTCATTAACTTTATTGTCAAAAGCTCCAATATTAATAAATTCCAACACCAAAATCGCTTTTTCATATTCAGTAATAAGATTAGGTTCAACTCCTATAATAGATTGTAATTCAGCCAATTTATTTTTAAGTAATTCTATTGGGGTGTAAACTTCCATGCTTTTTGTGAGATTGTTAGGTTAATTCTTGTTTTCATTATTATAGTAAGCACACAATTCGGATCGAAATTTTCTAAAACTATCGAGGTCTTTTATTTTAAAATTCATTTTTTGATCACAAATTTTAGCACGCACATTAAATCGAAAAGTTCTTTATTCATGATTTCTGTGTTTAAAATATTATAGTTTTAAGTATTTCGATTACTTCATTTACAAGAGATACAGGGTAAGACTATTACCCCATTTCTGAACTGTAGCTTTCATAATACACGTTTATACTTTGTAGATATAAATGTAAAAATTTTATTCTATTTACAAAACTATTTTGATTTTTTCTTTTTGTAGTAACATAATCATTTACTTGTTGTTTAGACCAATAAACATATCAATATAAAGTAGCTGTTATCAACATTAAGCGTTTTTGCAATTACATCAATAGGTTTTAGTTTTTCTCTTGGTAACTTATTATTTTCTTCACATAGATATAAAATAGCAAATCATTTGAGTAGGGCAACTCTAATCTCAATTGTACAACAAGGTTTTACTAAGGCTGAAAGGACGTAATATTGTTCCCTTTTTTGTGCTTCGTAAAACGACTATTCTATCCGCATGCCCTTTACTAATGCTTTAGTGCTTTCAGCCTTAAACGATATTCAACCCCCATTATTTATAATCAATTTATAATATCATTTTTTCTATACATATCTGTTGAATTTTAATACAATCCATTTGTCACTTTTCATTATAAGTCAAATCAATTGTTTAATTATAATATTTGAAGGGTTAAAATTTAAAATAATACTTTATTGTAAATAAATATATAAAAAATAGGGGGTATAAATTTATAAAACGTATTTATAATTAGTTTATATTACTAATTAAAGGGGGGTGTAAAATTAATTAGTATTTTTATAAATAATAATCAACAGATTTCACCTAAATTTATTTACCATGAGTAAAGTTATAGTTACGGAAAAATTGGAGAGGATAAGGCTATTTAGTTTTGAAGCACCAAATATGAGAACTTTCCATATCACCTGGATGTCGTTTATGGTATGTTTCTTTGCGTGGTTTGCTATTGCCCCCCTTATGGCAATTGTCAGGGAAGAGTTTCATCTTACCAAGTCACAGATAGGCAACATTATCATTGCTTCGGTTTCTATAACAATTGTTGCACGGCTCTTGGTGGGCTGGCTTTGCGATAAAATTGGTCCCAGGTTAACTTACACAGGGTTGCTCATATTAGGGTCTATTCCGGTAATATGCATAGGTTTTGCACATAGTTATATGGAATTTCTAATTTTTCGTCTTTCCATTGGCATGATCGGTGCATCGTTTGTGATCACCCAATACCACACCTCTGCTATGTTTGAAGGTAAAGTAGTCGGTTCGGCAAATGCAATTGCAGGCGGATGGGGTAATTTAGGTGGAGGTCTTGCCCAAATCATCATGCCTTTGCTTTTTGCCGCCTTTATTGCTTTTGGAATTTCATCGCATATGGCATGGCGTTATAGCATGATCATTCCAGGAACAGCCATGTTGGTAATGGCATTTATGTATTATAGATATACACAAGACACACCGGAAGGAAATATTCTTGAGCTTAATAATAAATTAACTAAAACAAATATAAAAAAAAAGGTGGATGTCAAGGGCGTACTAAAGGATCGGAGGGTATGGATACTGTTCCTTATATACGGATGCTCCTTTGGCATGGAGATTACCATTGATAATATAGCTGCTCTTTATTTCATTGACAAATTCGGGGTTAGTCTTGCAACAGCAGGTATTCTTGCAGGTACATTTGGTTCCATGAATTTATTTGCACGGGCGCTGGGAGGCATATTTAGCGATATGAGCAATCGGAAATTTGGATTTAAAGGGCGTGCAGTTATCTTAGGCTTTTTCCTTTTCATGGAAGGCATTGGCGTAATTATTTTCTCTCAGGTTGATTTATTGGTTTGGTCGGTTGTAACCATGTTATTATTTGCTTTATTTGTTAAAATGAGCAATGGCGCATGTTACTCAATAGTACCTTTTATCAATAAAAAATCGCTGGGCATGGTTGCAGGAATAGTTGGGGCTGGTGGAAATGTGGGAGCCATACTTATGGGATTTGCATTTAAAATGGATGGTTACACCTACCAGTCCGGTTTGTTACTAATTGGGATTTTTATTATGGTTATCGCACTTACAGCCTTCTTTATTGAGCCATTGTTCAGTATTAAGCAAGTTTCCGATCTTGTTCCTGCTTTTATTAAAATACCAAAAAGCAACGGAGGAATTTCATAATCTTCTCAAAACTAAGACTATGTCAATGTTAAAAATCCGTTATTATTATGCTTGTTACCGATATAAAAAAATATAAAAGTACTTGTTCCTATTGTGGTGTTGGATGTGGTATCCTGTTAAGCAAAGATAGCAGAGGAAGCCTGGTTGTGGAAGGCGATCCTGAACACCCCACCAACAAGGGGATGCTTTGCTCAAAAGGTAAAAACTTAAACCATGTTGTTGAAAATACCGACGACCGGTTGTTGTATCCTGAAATGCGTTGGGATAAAAATAGCGTTCGAACGCGGGTTTCCTGGGATGCTGCCCTAAACAGGGTTGCAGCTGTTTTTAAATCCTTAACAACCAAATATGGCCCCGATTCCGTGGGCTTTTATGTTTCCGGTCAGTTGCTTACCGAGGAATATTATGTGATAAATAAATTAGCCAAAGGTTTTATTGGAACTAATAACATCGATACCAATTCCAGGTTGTGTATGAGTTCTGCTGTGGCGGGGTATAAACTTTCACTTGGCGAAGATGCAGTTCCCGTTACATATGACGATATTGAACTTGCGGATTGTTTTCTCATCAGCGGGGCCAATCCTGCATGGTGTCATCCTATCCTGTTCCGTCGATTGGAGAATCATAAAAATAAAAATCCCGACATCAAAATCATTCTTTCCGATCCGCGAAGAACCCAGTCAACTGCCATTGCCGATTTGCATTTACAGATATTACCAGGAACCGACATATTCCTTCATCACGCCATTTCCCGATGGATTATAGAACATGAATTTGTAGATCAATCGTTTGTGGATGCGCATACCAATGGGTTTAACGAGCTTAAGACAAAGGTCATGGAACATTCTATCAACGAATTTGCAGACATTTGTAAAATTGAAAAGGAAAAAATTGAACTGGCTGCACGTTGGATAGGAGAATCAAAAGGATTTATTTCGATGTGGGCCATGGGACTGAACCAAAGTGTTATTGGAGTAGATAAAAATCTGTCACTCATTAACCTGTCGCTCATTACCGGAAAGATAGGCAAGCCGGGGAACGGACCATTGTCGTTAACAGGTCAGCCAAATGCCATGGGCGGTCGGGAGGTCGGTGGTTTAAGTAATCTGCTGCCAGCTCATCGCAATATGGACAATCCTCAGCACAGGGAAGAAGTGGCCAATTTTTGGGGCGTACCATCCATTCCTGCTAAACCCGGACTTACAGCTACCCAAATGTTCGAAGCCTTGGCAAACGATCAATTGAAAGCAATATGGATTATCTGCACAAATCCTTTGGTGAGTATGCCAAATGTAAGATTGGCAGAGGAGGCACTCCGCAAAGCCCGATTTGTAATAGTACAAGATATATCCTGCAATTCAATAACAAGAGACTATGCCGATGTGGTATTACCTGCGGCAGGCTGGGCAGAAAAAGAAGGGACGATGACCAATTCGGACCGACGTATCAGCTATCTTTCGAAAGTAGTTGATGCTCCGGGAGAAGCACGACCTGATTCAGAGATTATTACCGACTTTGCAAAAAGGATGGGTTATAAAGGCTTTGATTATAAATCGGGTAGTGAGATATTTACAGAGCATGCCAACCTTACAGAAGACACAAAAATTGATATAAGTGGCTTGTCGTACGATAAGCTAAAGGAATATGGAACTGCACAATGGCCTTTTCCAAAGTACGCCAAAGAAGGTACCGCACGA
Source organism: Bacteroidales bacterium (assembly GCA_038213375.1). GTDB lineage: Bacteria > Bacteroidota > Bacteroidia > Bacteroidales > JAAUTT01 > JAAUTT01. The sequence continues at coordinate 35,641 of JBBQTB010000023.1, forward strand.
CTTTTTACCGATCATCAATTTTATACACCGGATCACCGGGCCAAAATTCATGCACCCGATCCCGAAAACTTATCCCAACCAGTCTCCAAAGAGTATCCTTTAATACTTACCACCGGTCGTATTCGCGATCAATGGCATACCATGACCCGAACGGGAAAGGTAAGCAGGCTTAATCAGCACATTGCCGAGGCTTTTGTGGAGATCCATCCTGCCGATGCCGCAAGTAACCAAATCGAAGAAGGTTGTCTTGTTGAAATTGAAACCCAACATGGGAATGCCCGTCTAAAAGCTAAAATTACTGACGAAATTAAGGAAGGGGTAATCTTCCTGCCCATGCACTGGGGAAAGTTGCTGGGCTCCGATCTGGTGCGATCTAATAACCTAACCTCTTCGCTGGTAGATGCACGATCCAAAGAACCCGATTTCAAATTTACTGCTGCTAAAATCGCACTTTTCAAAAAGCCCAAAGAAAAAATTGTGGTAATTGGCGCCGGAACAGCTGCCTTTAAATTGGTAACCAGTTTGCGGAAACTGAGGATAGATGATGAAATTCATGTATTTTCGGCAGAAAAACATCCGTTTTATAACCGTGTTCTATTACCCGATTATATTACCGGATCGAAATCGTGGGATGATTTACAGAAGGCAAACAACAAGGAGCTAACCGAATTGAACTTAATAATTCACATTTCTACCAGTATAAAAAAAATTATAAGAGATCGGAAAGTGGTAATTGATTCGAATGATATGGAACATTCGTATGATAAACTGATTCTTGCAACTGGCAGCAGACCCGCCGTACCTTCTAATTTCGACATGACGATGGAAGGTTTGTTTTCTGTACGCAGCCGCAATGATGCCGAACGGATTATGAAACATGTTCAACCGAATGATAAGGTATTATTAGTCGGAGCCGGGTTGTTAAGCCTCGAAATGGCGGCCGCCCTGTTGGAAAAAAATGTAAAGGTAGATATTGTAAACCGGGTAAGTCGCATCATGAGCCGGCAACTTGATAAAATATCAGCTGCGATGCTTCGCGAAATCGTTGAGGAACATGGTACAAATCTATTTCTGAACGATGAAATTGAAAATATTTTTAAGAAAGAGGGAAACCTCCTGAATGTGGTTCTTAAAAGTGGCCACCGCATTAGCTGCAAAGCGGTTATTTTTGCCATTGGAACTATACCGAATACAGAACTAGCCAAAGAATGCGGGTTAAAGGTTCAACGTGGGGTAGTTGTAAACAATCATCTCGAAACCAGTGACACTTCTGTTTTTGCCATGGGAGAAATTGCTGAACATAACGATACATTATATGGAATTACCACGGTTGCGGAAGAACAAGCCGATGCTGCAGCCAGGTTTATTGCAGGCGATATTACCGGTGTTTTTACCGGATCGGTTTCGATGAATATTCTCAAGTACCCTGGTCTTGAGCTCTGTTCGATTGGCATACCGGAATCACCCGTCGATGATGAATCCTACGAAGAGATCATATTCTATGATAAGGCAGCGCGATACTATAAAAAATGTATTATACATAATAACATCATGGTAGGAGCCATTCTGTTTGGCGACAAACTCGAATTTACGGAATTTAAGGATTTGATAAAACAGAAGACAGAACTATCCGAAAAGCGGATGACTTTGCTTCGTAATGGTAAACAAGTAAAACCAGTCCTGGGGCGAACCATTTGTTCGTGCAATTCCGTTGGAGAAGGAAACCTGATTGAGGAAATACATAACAACAACATTGATTTCGATAAGCTTTGCATCGCAACAGGAGCAGGCACCGCATGTGGGAGTTGTAAGCCCGAAATAAAAACAATTTTGCAACAAAACCTTATCCCTGTAACCATATGATATTCAAAAAAAAACAAATGGTCCGGGTTTTGGCAAAAGGGGGTATTCTTACGCCATCATATCTAATGAACGTGCTTGATATCGTTAAATCAACAGGAACAAGGCATGTACATTTTGGATCGCGTCAGGACATTCTTTTCCTGGTAGCTCAAAAACAAATGCCCGAAGTAAGCGCCGCATTTGATGTTTTAAACGTGAGTTACATCATTCATGGACGAAAGGAATCGCAGGATCAAAACATTGTTTCGTCATATGTTTCGTCGGATATAACCTCATCTACTCCATGGTTATCGTCGGGTAATTATCTTAATGTGCTGGAACATTTTAATTATCAGCCAAAAATAAGAGTAAATATTGCCGATCCCAAACAAAGCCTGGTGCCATTTTTTTATGGTCATCTGAATTATATAGCATCGACCATTAAGGATTATTGGTATTTGTATGTCCGAAAAAATGAAAAAGCTATTCCCGAACGATGGCCTATGCTTGTATTAAGCGTTGACATTGGGAGGGTATCGAAGAGAATAGAAGAAGAATGGAGCACATTGAATCGTGGTAGCCTGCCTGATTTATTCGATCTGGTGCAGGGAACTCTGGAATATAATTGGCGTAAACCTGAAATGGAATTGCAGTTTGAGTTGATAACTCCTCTCGAATACGAAGGATTTGGCAAAATGTACAATTCGCAAAACTACTGGGCTGGATTTTACTGGAGGAACAATGAATATGATGTAGATTTTTTGGAAGAAATATGCAGGCTTTGTCTTCGTACCAACATTTCAAAAATTTGCCTTACTCCCTGGAAATCATTTTTGGTAAAAGAAATCGGGGAAAACGATTTAATGCAATGGCATCGCTTGTTAGGCAGATTTGGTATTAATATGCGACATTCTTCAGTTGAGCTCAATTGGCATCTTCCTGTATGTGATAGGGCTGCATTGCGTTTAAAAAGGCAAATCGTAAAAAAATTTAATATACTTGATGTTTGCGTTCATGGACTTACCTTTAGCATAAAAACAAAACCTGAACCATTGTTTAGTACCATTGTTATTGAAAAGGTTCCGGGAATTAAGTTTCTCAAAAAATTTGATCCGTTTGTTACATTTAGGGTCTTACAAGCCCAAAATTTTAACATCAATACCTGTAAATATGAAGAATATATGCCACCGATGCCATCTTATAGGTTGCCCGAAGTCCTTCAACAACTTACTTTAAAATTCTATGCACAGTTATTGAAAACAAACGAAAAACAAATCAATGTGCCTAAAATTGACAAAGTTGACAAACAAATCGTATACCAATGTCAAAATTGTTTTAGTATTTATGATGAGAAAAAGGGGGATCCGTCGCTAGGGATTGCAGAAAATACCTTATTTGTTACCCTTCCGGAATCCTATTGTTGTCGTTTATGCGAGAGTCCTAAAACAGTTTTTAAAACTATTTTTATGAGTCATTTGATTAAAAATGCCAACGCATGATTGCAGATACCGCCGGACGAAGTTTTAAAAAATTACGTGTTAGCCTCACACACCAATGCAACTATGCTTGTGTTTATTGTGTTGACGATGGAAAAAAAGAACAAACGGTAAAAATTCCTGAAACCATCGAGCTGGGTACAAAGGATAAAATTATTCCATCGGTTGAATTGATTGAAATTATCCAAAAACTTCATTCCCAATTGAACCTCGAAGGGGTGCGACTTACCGGAGGTGAACCAATGTTACATCCACGAATCAGATCCATTGTAACTGCCATCCGCGATATGGGTATTAAAAATATCGGGATGACCACCAATGGGCACTTTTTGCATGGAAGAGCCAAAGAACTTTTTGATGCTGGGTTGAAATCGGTGAACATCTCACTGGATGCCATTTCACCGGAAATATTTGAACAGATGAGTCTTCGGCAAGGACTTATCAATGTTTTGAAAGCCATTGATGCATCATTAAACGCTGGATTGAATGTAAAACTTAATACGGTGGTAGTTGCAGGCAAAAATCACCTGGAAATTGTTCCATTGCTGAAGTTTGCGATTGACAAAGGCATTGTCATCCGGTTTTTGGAACTCATGCCCATGGGGCCATTACACAACAATCGTCATCAACTGTTTTTTCCTCGATCGAAAATGCTTGATCTCATTGGCTCACAATATGCAATTGAAGAAATATCGCGCGAAAGGGGTTCAACCTCTGATTATTGGAATATCGATGGCAAAAAGGCATTTGGGATTATTGCAAATGATTCGTCACCTTTTTGCAGTGATTGTAACCGTTTACGGCTCGACAGCTATGGAAACCTTTATGGATGTTTGAGCAGTCTTGTTCCAATTCCGGTAACGGCAGCAATTCAAGCAGAGGAATTAACATCGGCCCTTCAATTGGCCATTACACACAAACAACCTTCTCATTTTACAGGCAATTTAAGAACAATGCAATCAATAGGAGGATAAATATGGATAACATAACCCTTAAAATAGTTTTTTTTGGTTCTTTGAAATCGTATTTTGGCAGCCAATTACAAATGAATGTAACAAAAGGATCAAATTTGGTTTTACTTGTCAAACAATTAGCAGATATGGTTCCGGACTCAATTCCCATGCTGGGTTCATGTAAGATTGCAGTTGACTCCGAATTGAAAAGTGAAGACTTTTCCATTGTTCAATCGCACGAAATAGCCATTTTACCTCCCTTTAGTGGAGGTTGAAAAATATACCATGAATCAATCCATCCAGATATTAACCCATCTGCCAATCGATATCCCCGGGCTAATGGCATCTTTGAGGTCTCCAATTACCGGTGGCATTGTATTGTTTAGCGGAGAAGTCCGTAATATCAATAAAGGAAGGGAGGTAAGTTTTCTGGAATATGAAGCTTATGAATTGATGGCGCAGAAAAAAATAACGGAAATTGTAGAATATGCTATAAGAAAGTGGGAATTAAACACCGCGTTATGTGTGCATCGGCTTGGCAGACTGGAAATTTCTGATTGCGCGGTGCTCGTTTTAACTGCCTCAATGCATAGGGCTCAAGCCTATGATGCAAACCGGTTTATCATCGACATGGTGAAACGTGAAGTACCCATCTGGAAAAAAGAATATTATACCGATGGTTCCTTTGAATGGGGTAACAATATCGATTGCCAATGCAATGTTACCGCAGAACAATCTATACATGCTCATTCTCTGCTTCCCACGCGAGAAGACCACCTTTTAAGTTAAACACCCTGGTATCAACAAAGATGCCGGCTATATACTTACAAGCTTTCATACTTCGAATCCCGCTCCGGCACATCACCACAATATCTTTTCCGGCTGATATTTCATTCATTCGCGCAGGGAGTTGCCCAAGTGGAATTAATTTTCCTCCAATATTGTAATGCCCGTATTCAAAGGGCTCCCTTACGTCGAGTAAAAAAATATCTTCCTTCAAGTATTCAACTCGATGTTTTAGCGCTGATACTGTTATTTCATCAATCATTCTTTCTGAATTTTCGATTGGTTTGTTCGAAGTAGAAAGGAAATCAGGCAAAGGTTGTTCGATAATAAATTCTTTTTTATCAAGGGTTAACAAATCTATCAACATCAATTTTCCGCTCATTACGGTACCAATACCTGTTAAAATTTTTACTGCTTCAGCAGCCTGAAGGATTCCCAGGATGCCTGAAACAAATCCCAGGACTCCATTGGTGGAGCAATCCCGAACCAATGCCTGTGCTGGTTTTACAGGAAACATCTGTTGAAACGAAGATCCATTCTGATAATTAAAAACGGTTAATTGTCCTTCGAATCCAAAGATGGCAGCAAAAACCATCGGTATATTCTTTTGTGCAGTGTATTCTCCAAGCAAATAACGGGTGTCGAAATTATCGGTTGCATCAATTACCAAATCGGCGTTCTTGATCAATTCATCCGCATTTTGAATGGTAAGGTGATGAGCGACGGCGGTGATGTTTATAAATGGGTTCATACCAGACAATCTCTTTGAGGCAGCGACCACCTTTTTTACTCCAATATCCTCATAGGAATAGAGTATCTGACGGTGAAGATTGTTTAATTGAACCACATCCCCATCGACGATGGTAATGTCGCCAACCCCGGCGCCTGCCAGATAAAGGAGCGCAGGACATCCTAAGCCACCCGCGCCAACCACGAGAACCTTACTATTTTTTAACCTGATTTGTTCAATCGGGCCAAACTCAGGAAGTACAAGCTGTTTGCCATAATAAGCATTTTCTTCGGACGAAAGGATAGAGTTTTTGGTCAATTTATAATGGGTAAAAAATAATTTTCTTCAAAAAATTATAGTTATTAATGAATTGCCATATTCAAAATAAGTTGAGCCGATTCAGGCAAATCGAGCTTTGGTATTATTGTTACCGCTTCCTGCGACATCTTCCTGATTGTTTTTTTCATGATGTCCATCACCTTTTCATTTTGATGTTTAGATGCGAATGGTTCCATATACCATTTCAAAAAAACGAGACATGCAATATCCATAATAATCTGAGCTTCGATATGCGATTTGTTGCCTTGGTTCTTTAGGGTATCTGATACCAATAAAATATCAGCTTCATTTATACCTGTTTCAGTGAGAATTAGGCTGGTAATATTTAATTGGTAATCCATTACCACACGCCTCCATTCGTGATAACCTCTTCGATCGAAGGGGAAATCCGCACGTGGTATTCCCCATCGTTGTAAATGCTGACATTGCACCGCCAGTTTCAGAACATAGGTACTGCCGGGATTGAACAATTCCAATACCTGGACCATCCGCATGCTATAAAGTAATTCACAAGGAAGCTCAATTCCATTTTCGGTTACACTGGAAATATCTCCAGAGTGGGCATTGTCGATTTTTCCCGAAGCTATTTTGTATTGTTCATCTGTTATCATCGTCCTATATATTCATTTTTAACATAAAGTCCCTGTTATATTTGTTTGTTCAATGGCGCATTAAATATTTCTTATAAATAATCAGTGAATTTGCGCTCGCATCCTTTAAATAAAATGGGAGTGTTTTTCTTTCAATACTTCGGTAAATTCACAATTCTTCTCAAAATTATCTAATTAAACCATACAATTAGAGAAATTAATAAATCAGTATATGAAATAATTATTAAATTATATATTATTCTAATATACCCCCTAATATTATATATGTAATGTTTATAAATATAGTATAAATAGATTTTGACCCCCCTAATTTTAGATTATATAATCATATATTTACATATAATTCAAACTTAGCATTATGATAGGTCGAAAAAAAATGATTATCGTTGGCAATGGGATGACAAGTGTTAAGTTTTGCCAAAAGATTGAAGAAGCCGGGTTGCTCGATGCTTATGAAGTATTGGTTATCGGCGAAGAAAAATACTTGGGTTACGACAGGGTTCATTTAACCGATTATTATACCGGCACATCCATAGAAACCCTAACCTTGGCTCCATCAGAATGGTATCGTAAGAACAATATACAGGTACTTTCGTCGAATCTTGTAACTGAAATCGATAAAGAATCGAAAGAAATCAAAACACAACATGGTGAGGTTAAGTCGTTTGATGTTCTGGTATTGGCAACCGGATCTTCCGCGTTTGTACCTCCAATTGCAGGAGCGGAGAAAACCGGCGTTTTCGTTTACCGGACTTTTGAGGATCTCGATGCCATCAAATCCTATGTTAAAGATGCCCGAAAAGGAGTCGTTATTGGTGGTGGACTGTTAGGACTTGAAGCAGCCAAAGCCATCATGGACGACCATGTGGAAGCCACAGTACTGGAACGAATGCCAGGACTTATGGGACGTCAGCTGGACGAAAAAGGAGCCGCCATGTTACAGGTAAAACTTGAGAAACAAGGACTGAAAGTGATTGCCAATGCCAATATCAGTGGGTTTGAAGGCAATGATAAGGTAACCGGAGTTAAATTTGCCGATGGGAATATACTGGAAACCAACATTGTTGTTATCTCGGCAGGTATCAAAGCAAGAGACGAACTAGCTCGAAAGGCCGGGCTGGAAGTCGGAAAAAATGGTGGGATCGTGGTTGATGAAGGAATGCAAACTTCCGTTCCCGGCATTTATGCCATTGGAGAATGTGCCCTGGCTGCCGGCATGATTTGGGGTTTGGTAGCTCCCTGTTATCAGATGGCTGAGGTTTTGGCAGACCGGTTAAAAGGAGGTGAAAAATCCTTTACTGGAGCCGATATGTCAACCAAACTGAAACTAATCGGCATTGAGGTTGCCAGCTTTGGTGATGCGCTAGGTCAAACTCCCGGATCCATTCCTTTGATACTCGAAAACCGGCTTACAGGAACTTATAAACGTTTAAACCTTAGCGGAAACGGAAAGTATTTATTGGGTGGTATTCTGGTAGGCGACTCTTCCGACTATAATTTAATGCTTCAGGCTTATAAAAACAAAATAAAATTGCCAGATAATCCCGATTCCATGCTTGTTGCACAGGGAAAGGGAGGTGGACTAGCCTTTGGAGTGCTTGATTTACCCGAAGATGCCACCATTTGCTCGTGCGAAAGTGTTTCGAAAGGGAAGATATGCCATGTAATTGAGACTTCAGGTATCGTGAATGTTTCAGATATAAAAAAATGCACCAAAGCTGGAACGGGTTGCGGTGGCTGTGTCCCCATGCTTGACGATTTACTTACGGCAACCCTTAAAAAACAAGGAAAAGAAGTGAAGAAAGTACTGTGCGAGCATTTTCAGTTTTCGAGACAGGAATTGTTCGATTTGATTAAGATTGAAGGCATCACAAACTATAATTATCTATTGAAAATGCATGGAAAAGGTGCTGGCTGCGAGATTTGCAAACCAGTTGTTGCCTCCTTGTTAGCTAGCATATGGAATGACACAATTGTAAAGCATGATGTTATTCAGGATACCAACGATCGGTTTCTTGGTAACATCCAAAAGGGGGGTACCTATTCCGTGGTACCCCGGATTCCCGGAGGTGAAATAACACCTCAGAAGCTGGAAGCTATCGGTAGAATCGGTAAAAAATATGATCTGTATTGCAAAATTACCGGTGGTCAACGTATTGATTTATTTGGTGCACGTGTCGATCAATTGCCACAGATTTGGGAAGATTTAATTTCGGAAGGTTTCGAAAGCGGCCATGCATACGGAAAGGCATTGCGTACGGTAAAAAGTTGTGTAGGTTCTGCCTGGTGCCGTTTTGGATTGCACGACTCGGTAGGTCTTGCAATTGAAATCGAAAATCGTTATAAAGGCTTGCGTGCACCTCACAAAATTAAAGGTGGCGTCTCAGGATGCATTCGTGAATGCGCGGAAGCACGGGGCAAAGACTTTGGGATTATTGCTACGGATAAGGGCTGGAATCTTTATGTCTGTGGAAATGGGGGTGCGAATCCGGCTCATGCTGTTTTACTTGCCAGCGATATTGACAAAGAGACATGCATAAAATACCTTGACCGGTTTATGATGTATTACATCAAAACTGCCGGACCGTTGATTAGGACTTCAAAGTGGCTGAGTAACCTGGAAGGCGGTATCGAGCACTTGAAGGATGTGGTGATTAATGATTCGCTGGGTATGGCTGAAGAATTTGAAAGAGATATGCAACATTTAGTGGATACCTATAGGTGCGAATGGAAGGAAGTAATAGAAAACCCGGAACTTCGCAAGAAATTTAAGCCTTTTGTCAATTCCGATAATCATGACAGTACCATTGAGTTTGTACCAATGCGCGATCAAAAAATGCCCTCTCCCTGGGTTAAATAATTTTAAAAATTAAGAATATGGATACTTTATTGAATATTAAAACAGTACCGGATGTTAAAGTCTGGTATAAAGCCGCAAAAACAAGCGATTTTCCAGAAAATGGAGGTGCATGTGTTTTATATCACGGAAAACAGATTGCAGTTTTTAACTTTACCGTTCGAAACGAATGGTATGCAACCCAAAATATGTGTCCGCATCGTTACGAAATGGCACTCTCCCGTGGAATTATCGGCGACATTGCCGATGAGCCAAAGGTTGCTTGTCCGTTTCACAAAAAAAATTTTTCGCTTAAATCTGGGCAATGCATGGGAGGCGATCCATATCAAATAGAAGTATATCCGGTAAAAGTTGAAGATGGTTATGTGTATATCGGAATCACATCCGATTTAATGTAAAGGAATGATTTTCAATATAGTGGTGTTAACGGTGGATTAATTAAATTATTCATATTTTAACAATGGAAGGATTAACGGGAATTTTGCTTTGTGGCGGTAAATCATTACGTATGGGAATAGATAAGGCACTTCTTGATTTGAAAAGTATGCCCATGGTTACCTATCCGTTGAAAATAATGCAGCAATTTTGTTCTGAGATCCTGATCTCGGTAAATGACCGACGGCTCGATTTTCTTGGTTACCCTACTATTCGAGACGAAATTCAGGATATTGGGCCTATGGGAGGTTTACAAGCTTGTTTAAAGTATAGTACAAATAACCTAAATCTGGTGTTGGCTTGCGATATGCCCCTGATTAACGGTTTGCTGATGAAAAAAATGATTCGGGTTGCAGAGCAATATGATGCCGTGGTTCCTATGTTGAATCATCGTGCTGAACCATTGTATGCATTATATAAAAAGAACATTCTGGAGGCAGTGGAAAAAAGCATTGGTCAAAATGTGTACAGTTTGCAAAAACTTTTATCGGGACTAAATGTCTGTTATATAGAAACTGAAGATGATCAGGTAAATGAACTTGTAAATGTGAACACGCCTTCAGAAGTAGAAAATTATGAACGATTGTCCAGTCTATCCTAACCTTTTACTGGTTGCCGGAACAGGTAGAAATTCAGGAAAAACCAGCTTTGTCTGTCAGGCATGTAATGAATGGGTCGCGTCAAACCCCCTTGTATGTATCAAAATATCAAACCACATTAATCTTCAAACTGGTACCAAACGCATTTTTCAAAATCCGGAATATACCATTTATGAAGAAACACAGGCATCCTCCGATAAAGACACCTCAAGAATGCTGCAAGCAGGAGCCTCAAATGTTTACTTCATTGAGGCGGATCGCGAATATGTTTATTCTGCCTTCCAAAAATTATCCGAAATAATCCCGGCCAATGCAGCCATCATTTGCGAATCAGGTACATTGCGAAAGTATATCAAACCTTCCTTGTTTATCCTTGTTAATACCATAGGGACGATACCGAAGGATTCGGTAAAAGATATAATGCAAATGGCCGATAAAATATTTAATTTTGAATCCGGAAATTTGCAAATACCATACAAATCTGTTGTTTTTATTGATCATCAATGGAAATTAAATCTCACATGATTCAGGTATATGAATGTCTACAGCTGATAAACGCTATTGAATCGCTTGGCAAGACCGAAAGCGTATCGCTTAATGGCAGTTACGGAAGGGTGTTGGCTCAGGATGTTTTGGCAGACAACGACCAACCTCCTTTTGATAAATCGGCAATGGACGGCTATGCCTGTGCACGAAAAGATTTGCCGGGCCCATTCATGCTGGCCGGCCTAATTGCAGCCGGCACATTCACCGATCGCATCCTTGAAACCGGAAGCTGTTTTCGCATATTTACAGGAGCTCCCGTACTTTCAGGTGCCGATTGTGTAATAATGCAGGAAGATATAATTGTGGATGACAATGGAAAGATATTATTTACCAAGAATAATACCAAAACCAACATTTGCTTTCAGGGAGAGGATATCAAGGCAGGCAAATTAGCAATCACTGCCGGTACGGTGATTCAGCCCCAACACATGGCGGTGATTGCAGGATTTGGAATAACTCAACCAGTGGTTGCGGTAAAACCAAAAGTAGCCATCGTTTGTTCAGGATCGGAACTGGTAGAACCTGGAGAGAAGCCTGGAAAAGCAATAATTAGAAACAGCAATGCATCCCAATTAATTGGCCAGATTACCTCCATTGGCGCCGAGCCGCACTATTTGGGAATTGTCGCTGATGATAAGGATTCCTTAACAAATTCCATCACCCAAAATGTAGGAAAGTACGATGTCATTATCATTACAGGAGGAGCCTCGGTTGGAGATTTTGATTTTATGCCAATAGTGCTTAACACTCTTGGCGCGACCATTCATTTTGCTTCTTTAAATATTCAACCCGGGAAACCGGTTCTGTTTGCAACACTTGGGAAAACACATATCCTTGGTTTATCGGGTAATCCCGTTTCAAGCTTTTTACAATTCCTGATTGTTGCAAAACTTTTGATCCTTCGTTTGGCAGGATGCAAAGCTACTGCTTTAAAAATCGTTAAAACACCTTTGTCAGAAAGTATTAAACGCAAAAAGGGTACTCGGCAATTATATGTTCCGGTTACTTTTACGGAATCAGGCTATGCAAAACCGGTGCCTTTCAACGGATCGGCTCATATTACTGCACTTTCTGGAATCGATGGGTTTGCAGTTATTAATGTTGGGATAAACGAAATATTGGAAGGCCAGCTTGCCGATATATTGTTGTTATAAGATTTAGTATGGAAGCAATAACCTATAAAATGGACGAAGAACCTTGAAAATATGCATAAACTTAGCCATATTAACCAACATGGAAAAGCAATAATGGTAGATGTAAGCTTAAAACCTGATCAGCAACGACTAGCTGAAGCCAAAGGGAAGATACAGCTTCAGGCCGGAACTCTGCAAGAAATAGTAGAAAACAATCTTAAAAAAGGAGATGTTCTTTCTGTTGCAAGGATTGCAGGAATTCAGGCCGCCAAATCCACATCGGAGTTGATTCCCCTGTGTCATAATTTATTACTTACCCAGGTAACTGTCAATTTTACAATACTAGTGGATGCGATTGAAGTGAGTTGTATCACAAAATGTACGGGTCCGACTGGGGTGGAAATGGAAGCGCTTACCGGAGTATCAGTTGCCTTATTAACCATCTACGACATGTGCAAAGCGATAGATAAAATAATGATAATTAGCGATATTCGCCTTATTTCCAAAACAAAGGTATAATATGGCTGCAAATACATTATCTGCATTTATTATTACACTAAGCGATAGGGCCGCTCAAGGTATCTATGAGGATGTTAGCGGGCGTGAAATTGAAAACTTACTTGGTAAATACATGTTGGAAAACGGATTGAATTGTTATATTCAGCGAAAGGTCATTGCGGATGAAGCCATATTATTGAAAGAATTGTTTCAAAAGCAGGCCGACCATAAGATTGATTTTATTTTTACCACCGGAGGCACCGGTATTGGTCCCCGGGATATTACTCCGGATGTGATACGGCCGCTGCTTACAAAGGAGATTCCGGGTATCATGGAAGTCATCAGAGTGAAATATGGCTTGCAGTTTCCTGCTGCGTCACTAAGTCGTTCCATCGCGGGAGTTGCGGGAAAATCATTGGTATATTGTCTTCCGGGAAATCCAAAGGCAGTAGCAGAATATATGAATGAGATACTTAAAACGCTCATGCATTGTTATAGGATGATGCATGGAGAAAGCAATCATCAGGATTAAATTGTTAAACAAAATAAATTTTGAAAAATGATATTTCTACCTATATCTATCAACATCACCGATAAAAAAATCCTCTTGATTGGAGGAGGGAGAATCGCCAGTCATAAAATAGGTTTCCTTGAACAGTTTACGAAAAACATATCTATTGTAGCAATGGAAGTTATAGATACAATCAAGGAAAAAGGATATGCCTTTTTTGAAAAGTCTTATGAAAAATCAGATCTCGAAGGTGCTTTCCTTGTATATGCCTGTACAAACATCATTGAATTAAACCTTCGTGTAAAAGCCGATGCCGAAAGCCTGGGTATTCTTACCAACGTGGTGGATAATCCAAAGCATTGCGATTTTGTATCACCGGCTATTTATAAGCACGACCATATGACCATTGCCGTTGGTTCTAATGCACAGGATGTTTACCGGTCCGTTGCTTTACGTAATAAAATTAAAGAATACTTAGAACATGATCCAACTATCTTCTATCAACCAGTTAGATAATTCACTTGCAGAACGGGAAGCCGCTTTAATACAGCTCTCTATGTTTATTGATAATACGGGAGTGTTGGTTCAAACCTGCAATCGAATAGAACATTATTATGGCGCTGGTTTTGTACCGTCAGACATCGCAAGACATTTGTTTAGGGTCGTTTCCGGACTTGAATCGAGCCTTATTGGCGAAATTGCTATCCAGGGTCAGATAAAAAACATATATCAGGAAGCCTGCGAGAAATATAAGTTGGATAAAGGCATTCACAACCTTTTTCAAACTGCATTATATGTAGGGAAAAGGGTTAGAACTGAATCGCAGATTTCTCGAGGTGCCATGTCGCACAGCCAGGCAGCTGTCGAAATCATAACAAAAAGTGGACTCACTCTAAACAAGGCGCTAATATCATTGATCGGAGCTCATAAGTTGAACGAAGATATAATCCGTTTTTTGCAAAGTAAGGGAGCAGAATCAATCATTCTTGCAACAAAATCGTACGAAAAAGCAAAGGTAATCGCCAAAAGCCATCACTGTCAAATCATGAGACTGGATCAGTTACACGAAATGCTTCATTTCTCTGACATTCTCATTACGGCTACTTCTGCGCCTCATCTCATTGTAAAATACGAAGATTTTCCAAAGGATCGTCGTATGCTCATTCTTGATCTTGCATTTCCCCGGGATGTTGAAGAAAGGATAGGAAGTCTGCCTGGTGTAACCCTATATAACCTGGAAAATATTGAAACACTTGTTAACCAGAATATCGAAAAGCGCAGAGCAGCTGTTGAAGTAGCTGAGAAAATTATTGAGGAAGAGGTAAACCTTTTTTTCGTAGAACAAAATCGTCAATTGAATTATGAACAGAATATCACGAAATAAGGTAATCAGGGTAGTTTCACGTAGCAGTAATCTTGCCTTAAAACAAGTAGAAGAGGTATTTTGCCAATTTCCAGATATTAAGTATCAGGTATTGCCCATGGAATCCTATGGTGATAGGCGAAAAGATATTTCGCTAATTAACAACAAAATGGAGGATTTCTTTACCCGTGAATTAGATATCGCAATCCTGAATGATGTTGCGGATGTTTCAATACATTCTGCTAAGGATCTTCCTTATCCCTTGCCAGAAGGCCTCGAAATCATTGCACTTTTCGAAGCCTTTGATCAAACCGATTCCATCGTTAGCCGGCAAAATATACCACTTAAAGATCTACAGGCCAATCCGAAAATTGGAACCAGTTCCCTTCTTCGTAAAGATGAATTGTTAAAAATCAGAGAGGATATCCAAATAGTAAGCATTCGCGGAACAATTGAAGAACGAATTCAACAGGTGGATGAAGGAAGTGTCGATGCGGTGGTGGTTGCTACCTGCGCCCTTAAACGGTTGGGGCTTGAAAACCGGATCGCGGAAATTTTGCCGTTCGAAACGCATTCACTGCAAGGGAACCTGGTAATGGTTGCAAAGCGAGACAATCAGTATTACAAGGAATTGTTTGAGAAAAAAGATATTCGCAAAAACTATGGGAAAGTGTGGTTGGTAGGTTTTGGTCCGGGGGATCCTGGTCTGCTAACGATCAAAGGACAGGAACTACTGAAAACTGCTGATATCATATTTTTTGATGATCTGTTGAATAAAGATTTTCTAAACCAGTTCAAAGCAGAAAAAATTTATGTTGGAAAACGAAAAAATCAACACAGCCATGAACAGATCGATATAAACAAACTGCTATATAAAGCAGCTATTTCCGGGAAGCAAACGGTCCGGCTGAAAGGAGGCGATCCCATGCTGTTTGCCCATGGAGGAGAGGAAATTGAATATTTGCAAAAGTACCTCGTAGAAACTGAGGTCATCCCTGGAATCACAACTGCTCTGGCAGCTTCCGCGTTTACTAAAATTCCTCTAACGCATCGCGGAATAGCCTCGTCTGTTACCTTCATTACAGGTCATTCCGAAAAGGAACTTCATGTACCCACCTCTGGAACGCTGGTATATTACATGGGGGCATCGAATCTCCGCGCTATTGCCTCGCAAGCAATTCGAAAAGGCTGGCGGCCCGACACCCCAATTATTCTTGTTTACAATGTTTCGGGCATCGACCAGGAAGCATTCTATACTACTCTTGAGCAAGCATCTTTGCACACCCAAACCTTAAAAACGCCACTCATCATTATAATTGGTGAGGTTGTTCGTCTTAAATGGAATACAGCAGAACATCTTGAAAAGCCTAAGTTTCTGGTTACCGGAACAAAACCGGGTGATTTTGGTAAGTACGGAAATGTGGTACATCAGCCTTTCATCGAAATAAAAGCTCTGGAAGATTACGATCACATAAAGCCAGTGCTGGAAGCCATCAAAACCTTCCAATGGTTGATTTTTACAAGCCGATATGCAGTTGAGTTCTTTTTTAAAGTATTGAATCAATTTGGTATGGATTCCCGGTCAATGGCAAATATTAACATAGCGTCCATAGGAAGGGTTACCACCGCTGAATTATTGAAATATGGAATAATTTCTGATCTGCAACCTGACGATGAATCTTCAGAAGGATTGATCACGCTCTTTCAGAAGATGAATCTCAAAGATCAGAAAATCTTAATCCCCCGCTCTGATCTTGGATTAAAGCTATTGCCTGAAGGATTAAAAACTTGCGGATACCAGGTAGTCATTATCAAAATCTATAAAAACGTAATACCAGAGCATATCATTGCGGTGAAGCCAAACGAATATGATTATATCGTTTTTAATTCACCATCGGGGCTTGAAAATTTTTTCAAATTTCATGAATCACTAAACTTTAACGACCAGAAGTTTATTGTACAAGGCATTGAGACTTTAAAAAAAATTAAGAATTTCAAAATTCCTTTAACAAATGTTATTACATCAAAAGATTTTAAATCGATGACAGAACTTTTAGGTAAATTGTAATTAAAATTAATCGTATTCATCAATCCTTAGCTTTTATAAAAATAATTATGAACCGATTTCACCATTTACGGAAAGACAAAGAAACACGCGATTTGAATGCAGAAGTTCATCTCAAGGCTGACGATTTCATCTATCCTTACTTTGTTATAGAAGGTCAAAAGCAACGACAACCAATAGAATCTCTCCATGGTGTAAGCAGGTTTACAATCGACGAATTAATTATCGATATCAGACATACCTTATCTCTTGGAATTGACAAAATATTGCTCTTTGGAGTTATTGATGAATCGTTGAAAGATGATACAGGAACTTCTGCTTATGCACCTGACAATCTGATTGTGCGGGCAGTAAGAGAAATTAAACAGCAATTCCCTAAAATCAAAGTGTTTACAGATGTATGTTTGTGCGGTTACACGTCGCATGGTCATTGCGGCATCATTCGGGGAACCGAAATCGATAACGATGCCACTTTACCTTACCTTGCACAAATGGCAGCATCCCATGCTATGGCTGGCGCTGATTTTGTTGCTCCTTCGGCGATGATGGATGGGCAGGTAGAAGCAATCCGTTCGGCTCTCAGAAAACAGGGGCTCATTCAAACTAAAATATTATCGTATTCCGCAAAATATGCATCCGGGTTTTATGGTCCATTCCGGGATGCGGCCAATTCGGCTCCATCCTTTGGCGATCGAAGGAGCTATCAAATGGATTATCGGACCATTGGTCAGCCGGTGGACGAAGTTGCCGCAGATATCATGGAAGGGGCCGATTGGGTAATGGTAAAACCTGCCCATACATATCTGGATGTGATTCATCGCGTGAAATCGAAATTTCCGAAAACAATTCTGGCTGCTTACCAGGTGTCGGGAGAATACATGATGATCAAAGCAGCGGCTTCTGCCGGTTTTATGGATGAACGGGTAGCCATGACGGAAGCCCTTACGGCTATTAAAAGAGCCGGGGCAGATTACATCATTACCTATTATGCAAAGGATTTTATCAAACCGGAGTAACCCATGATTGACAACTCGATTTTAGAATTTGCCAGGGCAAAACAATTTATGCCGGGAGGAGTAAATAGTCCGGTCCGTTCGTTCAAAGGAGTTAACGGAAACCCGATATTCATACGCAAGGCGTCAGGATCAAAGCTTTACGATGTTGATGACAACGAATATATCGATTTTTGCTTATCGTGGGGGGTGCATATTCTGGGTCATGCTCCCAAAAAAGTGCTAAGTGAAGTTCAGGCAGCCATTTGGAATGGAACGAGTTATGGCATGCCCACCCCAGGTGAAACAATACTGGCTGAAATGATAACCAAAGCCATACCTGCCATAGAAAAAGTACGGTTGGTAAATTCTGGCACCGAGGCTGTTATGAGTGCTGTTCGGTTGGCTCGTGCCTTTACAGGGAAGAAAATGATCATAAAGTTCGACGGTTGCTATCATGGACATGTGGATCATTTGCTTGTTTCGGCAGGATCGGGTCTCGCAACCTTAGGAATCTCATCTTCTCTGGGTGTTCCTGAAGAATTTGTGAATCTAACTATCAGTCTTCCATTTAACGATGAACAACTTGTTACCGAAGCATTTGCCAGATACAAAAATGAAATTGCCGCAATAATTGTTGAACCTGTTCCTGCCAACATGGGCGTTGTGATACCACGAGAAACGTTTTTACCATTCCTTCGAAATATTACAAAAGATTTCCATTCCTTATTAATTTTTGATGAGGTGATTACCGGATTCCGGCCCCAAATTGGAGGAGCACAAGGATATTTTGGCATCAGGCCTGACCTGACTACATTGGGGAAAATCATAGGAGGCGGGTTTCCGATTGGCGCTTACGGCGGCAGAAAAGATATTATGTCCCTGGTAGCTCCGGAGGGTGAGATGTACCAGGCAGGAACACTTGCCGGAAATCCGATTGCTGTTACCGCCGGAATTGCTTCGTTGAATCAGCTTTGTATCCCTCATTTTTACGAAACGCTCAATCATAAGTCGAATGGTTTTATTACCACTCTAAGAGAAATATCAAAAAATAAGGGAGTATTAATCAATTCATTCCAGTCGATGTTTACAATTTTTTTTCATGAAGGTGAAATTGTAAATTATGAAAATGTAAAAAAATCTGATTTGGCACGGTTCGAGAAATTTTTTAAGAAATCTTTGGATCAGGGATTGTTTTTTTCACCTTCTCAATTCGAAACTAATTTTATATCCGTAGCGCACTCAAACGAAGATTTGGATAAAACAATTGATATTTGCGAAAAAATACTTAAAGGTATTTAGCCTGAATAAAGGCTCTTGTAAATATGATTAGATTGATGGTATTAAATTTCTTAAAATATAATCAATTATTCATCATTATATTATGCCTATAACTCCCGCAATAGGAATTGTGCGCAAAAAAATAATACAATTTAGCACAAATTTGCATGCATCTTTGGTTTCGTTTCTTACAGTAAAAAGTATACCGGTTTAAACGATTCATCTACATTTTTAGTGATGACAAAAAATATATTTCGCTACTGTATTTTCGCCATAGTTGAAAATTAGCCTCTTGATTCTTTATATAGTATTCCCGGAATACTCATTTCTATTCCCTACTTATTACAAGGGATTACTCTTATTTTTTGAATTTCATCAAATATACAATTCCAAATCAGCAATGAGCTTTGTTATGCCGTCTTCATATATTAAAGAAAACCTTCCAAAACCTGATAATTCCAATATTAAAATCGAGCAAACTAAAGATGAATTTGTAGCTGTTATACGATTTGGAGGCTATGCTTCAGATGATAAAATTAAGAAATATTCAGAGAAATTAGGAAACCTATTGAACGAAAAGGGTATAGCTTATTTTGGAAACTTTCGTTTTCTGGGGTACAATCCACCCTATCAATTTATTGGAAGAAGGAATGAAATAATTGTATCGGTCAATTGGAGAGGAAGCATCCTCAAATGATAAAAGATGGAACTGTTATAGGGTTTCTAGCTGGTACTATAAGACCAAAAAATAATAAACGTTAATAAATCAAATATATAACTATATGTAATAATCAGTATGTTGAATATATAACATACTGATTATTATGTAATTATAAGTCGGGGTAGCGGGATGCACCCCTTATCTCGTGATGTATTATTTATCAGCATCTTGACTAAATCGAAACATATCCGGGTAGCCGAATAGGTTTCATGATGGTTAAACCGCAATTTAAACCTTCATTTTTTAGTATGTAAAGAACTAAATCTTGACAAATATAAACAATAATTCGTAAAATGTATGTTGTTAGGGTCGGGTGAGAATGTCTCGATACGATTTGATATCAATTGCTAAGATGTTGCTTTATCAGCTCAACAGGAAGACCCGAATATTCTGCAAAATCCTCAATACTTACAAACTGGTCTTTCGTTTTGTTTTTGCTCTGCCTGATCTTTGCTAAGATCGTGCGGCATGATCTCGCGCATTTTCCTGTCAGCCTTTGAACATCTTTGGAATATACTACTATCCTTCCATTTTCCTTGTTCACGCTATAAGGAGCAACTGTTCATTGCAAATTTAATCATTTGCGGCAAAAAAGGTAAATTTTATGCAAAAGAGTTACAAATGATACATGTAAGACACAGGTAGCGTGTAACTTAATAATTTCAGATTTACCTTAGCAGAAAAAACAAATGTATAAATCCACTTATCATTCTCTTTCAGAAGACCTGGCGTTATTATGTCGCCCGGAAGTAGGCACGCTTACCAAGCTTATCAAGCTGTACTCGATGTTTTTCGATGCTGTTAATTCCATAGGCACTATCACGTCCGAATTGCAGAAATACCTTGCCCAGGATCGTATTCCGTTACCAGTTATCAAGGAAAAGGAAAAAGACCTTGAAAGAATTATCAATACGCTTGGTAACATAACACTCATCACTGAAATTAAGGTTGATGAAACCGGAATCGTCTGGGAAATAAAAGAAAAGCTTGGAATCACAGAGACTAAGCAGATTGAGTTTATTGAAAAGCGAATCCGTGCGCTTGTTATAGAAATTTCTGGTTCATGTAAGGACAAGAACCTAAGTTGTTACCTGGATCATTTAAAAGATAAAGCGTGGCGTTTACTGGAAACGCTTGGTGAGTATGCAGAAAAGGAATACAAATGCCATACAGGTCATGAAACGGTCACTATCGAAAGCTGAATTAGCAGCCGAGTTTGGTGTTCACAGGGACACCCTTATGCGATGGATCAGGAAAAACACAGAGCTGTGGACTAAATTACAGGGAACCGGATACCATACCTCTCAGAAAGTATTTACACCGCAACAGACCAACCTGATATACTCCTATTTCACTTAAAATTTAAATCACATCAACATGAAAACTTTCAATATTGCCCATCAAGAATATTTACGTAGAAATGATCAGGACTGGAAGAATATACACCACTCCATTTTCGGAGAAAACATACCACATCATTATGAATGGAATACCCGTGATGAAATAATCCGGGTGCTTAATGCCATCGGGAAAGTAAAAGATTCAAACCACATATTTTTTCCTTCCGGAGGAGGCATGGATTTAGAAGGAGCAATATTCTCTCATGAGAAAGATTGCATTGAACTGAATGCAGGTGTACCATGTGTATTAAAGCCTTGTAAACTTGTTTTCGAGTCCATCGACAGCGATTTTAACTGGGATTATTTCAGGGTAGAAATCTCCAGGCTAAGACCTTCTGGTGTTTATGAAAATTACCACGCAGATGCTAACGAAGAAGAAGTTTTAGAGCTATCCCCATTGAATTATATAAAATGGCACCATTGGTATGATAAAGAGTATCAAGGCAGGGAAATACCTGACAGTGCGAGAGAAGTTTTCAGGATTTTAAAGGCTCCCTGGTCATTTTCAAAAAGACATCTTTTTATAATCTTGATCGTTCAACATACGATGGCGGGCATGAACTGTTGGGAGCTTCAGGGTTTAAAAAATATGTTACCAGCATGTATGCTCACTTTAAAATCGTGGCATAAAACAGATTCTTTATGAAGCTTTCTGATTTTTTGTATTTTCGCTTATCCCTGGTCGCTAATTTTTAATCTCAAAATATCGCTTATGAAAAATGAACAACCCATGTTACCTGATGAAACAGTAATGAGCAAAATTTAGATTATTCGAGGGCAAAAAGTAATGCTCGACAGGGATTTGGCCGAACTATACGGGGTGGAAATAAGAGTATTGAACCAGGCCGTAAGAAGAAATGAAAAGCGGTTCCCGGATGATTTTATGTTCCAACTAACAGTGGAAGAAATGGAAAATTGGAAGTCACAAATTGTGATTTCCAATCGAGAGAAAATGGGACTTCGTAAAGCACCAATAGCTTTTACCGAACAAGGAGTGGCAATGCTTTCAAGTGTTTTAAACTCTGAACGTGCAATCACGGTTAATATACAGATTATACGGGTATTTACCAAGATGCGGGCATTGCTTGCCACTCAAAAAGATATTTTGGGAAAACTTGAACAACTCGAAAAGAAAGATATTGAGCAGGACGAGAAAATAATGCTCATCTTTGAATACCTGAAACAATTAGAAAAGGCAAAGCAGGAAGAAATCGAACTGAAAGAACGCAAGAAAATAGGATTTAGTAAAGATTAACAAGCTTTTTCATCATGGGAACAATTAACACCGTTATCAAAAAGTTAACATCAGTGTTTAATAGAAAGGTTAAGTACCAGGCAGAGATAGAAAATAAGTTCATTATTTTTGCCTGCAAAAAATGTGGAGAATCGGGCTTCACTGGTCGCCATAATGAAAATGGAACATTGAAAATTGTTTGTTTACACTGCGGCGAGGAATTTGAAAGTCCTGAACTCAGGACAAAACCCAATTATAAAATGAATTTATAAATGCTTGTAAAGCTACAGGAGAGGAAGAATAAGCGAAGATTGACAACCAACCAGTTTGATATAAATTGGGACATGCGGTTTAATGAGATTAAACTCTTTAAAGAGCGATTCGGGCATACGAACGTACCACAATATTGGAAAGAAAATAAATCTCTTGGAGGGTGGGTAATTCACCAACGTGCTTATCGCGAATACTTAAGCCCTGACCGAAAAGAAAAGCTTCTATCGTTGGGTTTCATCTGGAACTTACCAGATTATCGTTGGGAAGTAAAATACAAAGAACTTAAAAAGTATAAAAAGAAGCATGGCACATGCGATGTACCTAAGGGCAAAAGCAAAGACATACAACTGGCCGAATGGGTAGGTAAGCAGCGCAGAGATTATAAGAAAGGTTACAAAAGACTTTCTCCTGAAAAAATTCAAAAGCTAGAAGCGATAGACTTTAATTGGGGGGCAAACATCACCCCCTGGGCAGAACGATTTAATGAACTCAAAGAATTCAGCAAGCGGTTTGGTTATACTGCCGTCCCATGCCGATGGAGAGAAAACCCTCAATTGGCTGCATGGGTTTCCATCCAAAGACGAAAATACAACGTTGGCCAACTTTTGGAAGATCGGATTAAGTTACTTGAAAGCATTGATTTTAAATGGCGGTTAAAAGCAGGCAGGCAAAGATGAATAACTTTGATTCTCTGGCTCGAAATTAATTAAATGAATACGTATTAGAGGTATTTCTATTTGTAATTGATACTGTAGTCCGGTAAATAAACTTTAAAGAAATCTTGAACCATTTTTTCAGCTTCTATTTTGATGCTTTCCTTTCTTTCAAATTCTTTTTCAAAAAGGAAGTAGGATAAAGTTGGACAAATGGTCTCTGATAATGAATATTCGTTATTGTTTTTATTGATAAAAATCCACGGCTTGAAATCATGATCTTTACCAGATCCAAAATCCTTCACTTCAGTAAGTTCTTTTCGTATAATATTCGTACCCGAAATATCATAGCGATAAATCTGATTATTAACATGATAATTTCTATGACAATCCTTACAAAGTGTAATCAAATCTTCATCATCATAATCCCAAAATTTTCTACTTTCAATATATCTTTTGTGATGAACTTGCAATACCGGCATATTTATCCATAATCCGCTTCCAAAATTAATATTAACTGTTAATCCACTACGGGAAGAGCTAATTATATACTCACTTTCATAGTTATTCTTATATTCATGAAATTCAAATGACCCGTCTGATGGATTTATCATTTCAACTCTACCCAGAGACGGATTAAAGGTTTTGCAATTTTGGTTTTGACAAGTATAATTGTCGCGGCTTATAATATACTCTCTCTTTTGCATCCATTCAGGGATTTCATAATTTCTCATGTATAGTTTTTTACTAAATATAAAAAAATCTTTGCACAAGTTTACAAATCCTTGAAAATCCTTGCATAAGCTTGCATAAGCTTGCAACACACCTTCCATAGCGATGAATCTTTACATCAAATTAAAACGCACCGCTATGTTACCAAATCAAAACAGTTCACTTATTACCACAACGTGCGGACTTTGCGGGGGGCTTGGTAAAGCTGTCCTGATGCACCATCCTTTAAGCAGTATCACTTTTCAGGGCACTTGTGAAGTATTCTTTTATGCGGTTATCTCTGCCCTTGCTGGTTATGGTGTTAAGATAGGCATGGACAAGTTAAGAAAATTCCACAACCGCAAACACCAATGAACAAACTGCTTAAAATAGGAATCGTTGGCGGTCTCGCTTTCGGAGCTTTCAAGCTTTTCCGGATGAAAAGTACATCGGATAAGTTTGTAAGCAGTCTTTCCAATCCCCGCATCCATAAAGTAGATTTAAAAGGCATTGCTTTTCGCACCGAAATCAAGATCCAGAATCCCACTCGAAACTCCATCACGATCACAAAACCGGTGGTCACGCTTTCAACCAATGGTAAATACGTTACCAGCAATAACCCGGAACAAAAGTCCTTTGTCATAAAGCCGCTCACTACTACCAATCTGGGCACCATAGAACTTTCCATTGCATGGACTGCATTGGCCGGGTATGTTTCAGGAATCGTGCTGAAGGCTCCGGCTATAATCAAGGCCTTTAGCAAGAAGGACACAAAAGCCATAGGGACTGCCCTTGCGATACCGCTTGAAATGAAGTACTCGCTCTATGCGAACGATATTTTTTATGAATCCACACCACAAAAGATCATGTAAATGAGCAATCAACTCAACATAGGATTTATTTCTTCCGGATATCGCACTATACGTGATGGTGGAGATTATAACAAGTTCTTTACTTCTCCGGATGGGAATGACCGTGTAATCCGTGATGGTGATGTGTTTGAAACTGTAGATTTGATGAAACGTGTTGTCTGGAAGTACATTGATGACACCAAACGAATAGCCGCTTACCTCAAAGGATCAACCTTGAAAGATTCCTGTCAGAATGTATGGAACTTTCTATATCACCATATCCAGTACAAGCTGGACGAGAGAGGACTGGAACAGCTAAGGAGACCTAACCGGAGCTGGGCAGAAAGGAAGATAGGAATAGACTGCGATTGCTTTTCCATATTCGTTTCTTCCATTCTCACCAACCTTCAGATACCTCATTCTTTTCGCATCACAAAATACGAGAAAGACTCCTTTCAGCACGTGTATGTGGTTGTGCCCATTTCGAGTTCGGCCAACGAATACATCATCGACTGTGTGCTTAGCAAGTTCAATTATGAAAAACCTTATACCGAAAAAAAAGATTTTCCCATGAGCTTAGATAAAATCAATATTGCAGTCCTCTCAGGTTTTACCCCTGATGTTATGGATATAGTAAACGGGCTAGATGGCTTGGATGATATGGAACTGCTTGGAGCCGATGGCGAAGCTATCCGTTCTCAGGCAATTTATGAGCACCTGGTTAAAACGCGCAACCTGATTGCGCAAAAGCCATACCTGATTGCCCAGGTAGATTATCCGCCTGCATTTTTGCAAATGCTCGACTACGCCATTGCTAATTGGAACTCGCCTAATCGAACGGCAGCCCTTGAAAACCTTGCCAGAAATGAAGATGTACTCAATCGGTTGAACGGGATGGAAGGAATGCCAGATGAGACTGAGTTTGATGGTACAGATGATCTTTGGGGATACCTCGATGGTCTTTCCCTGGGTGAAATAGAAGAAGAATTGGGCAAAACAAGCAAGAAAGCTCGTAAAGCCAAAAGAAAAGCCAAGCGTGCTGATCGTAAAAAGAACAAGAAAGGCTTTTTTCGTAAAGTTGGCCAGGCCGTCAAAAAAGGCGTAAAAGCCGTTATCCGTTTCAACCCTTTATCTATAGCAGCCCGTAATGGTTTCCTTCTGTTCTTAAAGCTTAATATCAAAAAAGTAGCCTCAAAACTCAAATGGAGTTATGCCACTCAACAGCAGGCCGCAGCTAAAGGAGTAACCACACAACAATGGGAAAAGTCGAAAAAAGCCTTGGCCAAAATTGAAAAGCTATTTGCCGATAAACTGCAAGGTAAAAAGAGTGCATTGAAGAACGCTATCCTGAAAGGCAAAGCAGGTGGGTTAAATGGTTTCGGTGGCGACGAAGAAGTAGACATCAGGGGATTGGGTGTAGCACCTGCCGCTGCACTTGCAGCCGCAGTACCTGTGATCGCCGCAGCCATGAAGATCATGAAAGAAACCGGCCTGATGAAAAACGATGAAGCACAAAATGTGGAATCGGAAATCAATGCCAAAGCCTTAGAGGCTGAATCAATACCACTGGAAACAGATACCGCTTCTTCAGAGCAGCAAAGCACTACTGAGCCAGCATCCTCGTCTGCTCAGGCAATACCAGCCGCTACATCACAGTCCAGCGCTCCTTCATACTCACCTGAGTCTGCACCTTCCGAGTTCACAGCGCAGGAGGCAACATCATCACAGGAGAGTAGTGCAACAGAAAGTATGCCTGCTTTACCAGACAGTTCAACGGAATCCGAATCTTCAGTTCAGGAGGTATACAACTCGGAAAGTACTGAAAACAGTTCCGAGGACAATACTCCCATTACACCTTCGGAGGAAGTACCGACGGAACCTGGCCAGGAAAGCAGTGAGGAATCTGTAGATGGTGTGATGGATTTTATAGTTCAAAGCAAACCGATACTGTATGTCGGAGGTGTCATTCTTGGAGGATTACTACTATACAAGCTTTTTAATAGCAATAGTAAGCCTTCACGTGCAAAAGGACTAAACGGTCCATCTAAAAATAAACACAAACGCAAGAAAATAGCTTCGAAATCGCCGTGGCAAAAACCTGCTAAAAGAAAGATTGTAAAGGCGATTACCCTTCGATAAACAGTAACATAAAATCAAAAATTATGGCAAAGAAAGGATCAAAACACTCGATAAGCAGTGTAAAACACGGAGCAACGAAAGCTCTGGAAGAATTCAAAGTTCCCGGCCTGATCATCCTTGGGATGGTTGGTGGTAACATGGCGGGGAAACTCATCGACAAGGTTATTAAGCCTGATCCAAATGCAACAGGCTTGAAAAATGCTAAAAATCTAATCAGGCCGGTTATCCAGATTTCCGCTGGTCTTGCTGGACGTGTCCTGTTGAAAAATGAAAACCTGAAACTCATCGCCACCGGTGTAGCTGTTGGAGGTGTCTTTTCCGGAGTGAAAGTGCTTTTAAAGAAAGACCTCTTGGCCGGACTTACCGGAGTGAACGGACTGGGTGAAACAACTGATGATCAGCCGCAACAGGTGTTCCGTGAACCCCTTAGCCTGGCTATTGAACCTTATACGCCCGATCTGCCACGATTACCGGAAGCCCAAATGGCTGCCCTGCCGGTGGAAACTGAATCCGACATCACTGGTACCGATCTAAGCGAATATGAAGAAGTGAAGGAAATCTCATTTGTATAAAGGGTCAGATTACCAGAGATAATTAAGAACCATTTTATAATCATTTAAAAATCAAAAGCTATGTTAACATTAGGACAAATTGCCAACAGCGAATACGACCTTATGGGCGCTGTAAATGAAGATGAACTTTTAGGAGCCTTGGACAGGGCAAGTACTGCCGAAAGAAAAAACTTCCTGAAGAGAATCAAGGGAGGAAAAGGAGGAGCTGCTGCTTCTGCAAATGGGAGAAGCGATTCACGTGCCGAATTCGAAAAGAGGGTTTATCTCCTACCTAAAGAAATCCAGGAAGGTTTAGCAAATAAGACCTTACAGGCTGTGGATGCTGCTTACTACGTTACCAAGAACGTATCGAATGCCAAAATCATCAAAATGTTGAAGGATGATGATACCAAGATCGTGGGGTTATCCAACATCTCAAGTGGAAAACTTGAAAAAGGTAACGTTATGTTACTTAGCGGCATAATCCTTTTGGCTTCTATCGGTGTGGCAAAGGCCGAAGAAGGGAAATACGATATTTTGCCTGACGTGATCCGTAACGGTGAATTGGAATTCAAGGCCAATGGCACGACCCTAGTTCCAATTACTTCATGTGAGGTGTTCAACTCGGTTGGAACCATACGTCAGAAAGGTTATTACAAGCTCGACAATCCTAAGATCATTTACGATCAACAGGCAATGGAACTGAACGTGGAATGGGGTTCCAATGCTCCGGCTGACACTTTTGTCAAAGCCATGCTGGTTGGAACTGCTGTAATCAAGTATTAACCTGAATTATGAATGCGATCAAGTACCAGATCATCAAGGTGACAGTTCCCAATGAGGGAGCTGTGGTTAACATCAACATGAACAGTGATAAGCTGTACAAGAAGATCTCCGGCCTGATTATCACCACGCCTTACCAGGTTCCTTATCTCAACATGTCGACACTTTCGTTGCTGGTGAACGATAAGGAGATCTTTCCTGACGACTTTGAAGTGAAGCTGCTTACTACGGATCAATCCACACCGGTTAACGAACGCTTTTATCTCCTCGATGAACCTGCGGATGGAAGTACCATCAAAGGTAAATACAAGGATGGCAGCACCGGGAACATGAATATCATGAGCACCGGGAATGTGAATTATCCTCATATCGTAAATATCTATCTCAAACTGGAAGAAAGAAACCACTAATGGAAGAAAAGAAGGATACCGGATTTGAAAAGTGGGTCATCATTCCTGTGCATGTGGATTCCAATGCCATCACAAAGATTGATTACCGGATACTGGGAAACGTGCATCATTGTGCTGGAATAGCCTTTACTGTTTCTGAGGTAAATGGAGCTAATCCTGGTGATTTCATGGGAGAAATAAGCCTTTCGTTTAACAACCGGAAAAGCCACCCTCTCAATTTTCTTACCGTATACAAATCTTCTTCTTTCAGGATGGATCAAATGCTTCTAAAGCTTGAAGAACCTCTGATTGGCGGCTCTCATGTTACGGGGTATTACCGGAACTTGCAGCAAATGCCGCATAAGCTCAATATTTATTTGCAGTGCATCATGGATGTCTTCTAAACAAAGTGTATGGACAGTTTTATTATCGCTTATATCGCTCACCGGATGGAAATGCTTGGCTTCAAAAAGTATAGCATGGAGCCAGTACTTTTGGTTTGGAATTATGGCGGGATAAATGAATATGTGATACAGGCTCAGAACGAATATTACTACCTGGTATCAAAAACTGTAAATGAAGGAACTGAAATTCTGGCAGATAATAATTATTTCAAAGCTGAAAGTTCATACATCTCTGTTGATTTTGCCTATATCCAGGAGTTTACAGGAGTTATTAAAGTCAATTTCCCGGATTGGAATTGGAGTTCTTTAGGTTTGGAATTTATCCGTGTAATACCGATATAGCTATGGGAAAAAGCAACCACGTTACCGAGGAATACACGAATAAGATGGCTAATATCCGTGAGAAAATCCGCACGTTCGAAAAGCAGGGTAAAAACGTGGTTTACACGGCTGTCTTCATTACCGGGAAAGATAAAGTAAAGCTTGTGGATCGTGCTCCTGCAACCCAGCTCGCCCTAGTTGGCCGTAACCTGAAATATGAAAACCCGGATAAGGTTCGCATCGAGCTTTACGATGAAGAGCAATCCAAAAACATGCTGTGGGTTGCAGAGATCATGATCAATTCTACTTCAGAAGAAGAAAAGACAACTACTACAAGTTTCCAGGGATTAGGTGAAGCAGAAATCAATCAGTTAGTTGATGAACGTTTCCGTCATCGGCAACAAAACCTTGAATACGAACAGCTCAAAGAACAGGTGGCAGAACTATCGGATGAGAACCAAAGCTTACAGGATGAGCTTGAAGCATTGCGAAGCGAAAAGGAAGGACTTGAAAAAGAGATAGAGTCCAAAAAGAACATCCGGTATTATGCCGGAATGCTTGGCGACATCCTGGAATCCTTTGGTATCGCAAAAGAAAAGATCAGGACACCTCTTGCCGGACTGATGGGCATCTCCGTTGTAGAAAAGCCAAAGGAAGAACCAGTGGGCTTCATTGATAACTCAGGTCTGGATAAAGATGTCTCTCCAGAGGAAGAAAAACGAAACGAGATCATAAACCTCATTTCCGAATACCTCCGATCCTCCAGCAATCAGACGCTTGCCAATGTCTTTTCCATCTTTTCCGAAATCGAAAAAGATGAGTCGGTTTCCGATAAGATACTCCAGTATTTGAACACTCTAAAACAGTAACACCATGCAGACATTTAAGAAAAACATAAAGATTGATGCTGAAACCGATCAACAGGCTGATGAAATAGTGGTGGCCATGATCGAAATGATGAAGATTATCCGCAAGGAAACATCAACGCAGGATTTTCTTAAGCTGGCCAAAGCTCTTCAGAAAAGGCCATCCCTTGTTCGTACCGCACAAATAATGGCAGGCAATGGAAACTAAAAAGGAAAACATCCTCGATCATCCCAAACGAATTCTTGTTGGAGGTGCAGTTATAGGGATAGGCGGCTTTGTACTTTACAAGTTCGTGAAAAAGATGATTGATGAATCCAAGAAGAAAAGTACTGAAAAACGAGCTGATGACAGTGCCGAGGTTCGCCAGGCAATGGCTTTTCGTTCTGCGATGAACCCTTCCGGTATCTCCTGGATGAAATCGTTTGACACCACCAATGTGACTGCCGTATTTGATGCTGCCAAACAGGTGAAAAAACTGGATGATGTAATTGCGGCCTACAGCGATCTTTATAAAGATGATTTGATGATTGACCTGCAAAACGAGCTCAGTGCTTCGGATTACCAGAAGATTTTGACAATGGTGTCGTCAAACCCTCAGAAGTCCGGAGGTACCGCTCCAATCAAATTTGCAGCCAAAGATCAATTGGTAGTTGCAAAGAAAGCGGTCAATCTGCGGTCTTCACCGGATGCAACCAATACTCTTTTATCCAAGCTGAAGATGAAGAACAATGTGATCCGTTTATCCAAAGCGGGAGAGTTTATCGGTTATGCAACTGGCAAACAGGCTTTCGATCAAAAGAATAACGTAAAGTTCATTGAAGTTGGTTACATCATGAAAAAAGACGGTTTGCCAGCTTCTTTAAAAGCACAGGCTGGGAAAAAGTTCATGTACTGGGTTTCTTCCAGCAGTGAGTTCGTAGACATTTTCCCGTACTTCAAAAACATGTGGTCGCAATATCCCTCTACTCAGAATGAAAGTGCTTACAAAAAACCTCTGGACTTTTATAGTGGTGTTGCCGGTCTGATCCAAAAACCGGTAGTTACCGTTCGCTCTACACAGGTACTGGATGAAGGACTGAAAAATCCATTACCTGTTCGCTCAGCTACCCTGTTGGGCGATTATATCCTTACCCTTGACACTGGGAAAGGTAGTTATGTAAAATTCCGCACGGTTGATAACTCCCTCCGTTGGGTGAAGGCCAATGATGCAGCCATTCGTGGCTAACTCTTAATCATTAAACTCTTTATTCATGATTCTACTTGATAAATTTAAGCTTAACAAAGGCGAAAAACTACCGGATATTGAACGCAGGATTCAGCAGGTATGTACCCTTTTAGGAATTAACCCAGCCTGGCTGATGATGGTGATGTGGAGCGAAAGCCGACTGAATGCACAGTCCGTAAATAAGCAGCCTGGTGACAGCGATAATCCACAAGTCAGAGCTGCAACAAGGGCAACCGGCCTTATACAGTTTATGCCGGATACCGCATTGTACCTTGGTACTACTACCAAAGCCCTTTATGCCATGAATGTTATTGATCAGTTTGGTTATGTATACAAGTATTTCAAGCCTTGGACTGGTAAAATCAAAAGCTATTTCGATTTGTACCTGGTAACCTTTTTCCCGGATGCCATAGGCAAGCCCGACGATTACATTCTGCAAACCAAAAAACTCTCGGCTTCGGCCATCGCCAAGCAAAATCCATTCTTTGATGTGAACAAGGATGGAAAACTCACTGTGGGTGAAATTAAACGGCGCATGTACGAATCTATCCCCAAAGCCATTGTGGCCGAGGTTGTCTCAGAATTAGAAAAAAAAGTTTGAACTAGGAATCGGAGGTTTTATACTACTGGGAATGGGAGCCTGGTATCTGTACAATAAACTAAAAGACAAAAAGAAAGGAAAACGAAAATGAAAAAATCAAAACGATACATCATCACTGTTCTTGCAGGTTTTAATCTTTCAACACTTGCATTTCTCTCTGTTCTAAAAGGAATGGAAGGAGTTGCTACTGTTTGTGTGGGAGGCATCATGACTATTCTTTCCACCTATATCTGGGGAGAAACAAAACGACCATCCAATTATCCTGAGCCATGAAAGAAAAAGCCATATCGACAATTCTGTTCTTTTTTATTCTGTTTGTAGGCTTTGAGTTTGCAAAAATGTACTACAAAGAAAAGCGTGAAAGGGAAAGGATTACAGAGAGTTTCAAAGCTTCCGAACAGAAGTTAGTTTATTACAAAACTCAGAACGGACAATTAGCTGCAAAGAGCCATGTTCTTCAGCTTCGCTATAATGAGGTCGAGCAAATCTTTCCAGTTATTCTTTCGGAGCTTCATAACCTGGATATCAAACCCAGGCATGTTACCCAATATTCTGAAACGGTAGTCAAACAGGAAAAGGAAATCGTAATTAAACTCAGAGATAGTCTGATTTGCGATACTATTCATGCTAGGGTTTTCAAATATCAGGATAGCTTTTATTCAGTTAAAGGTATTGCCATTGGCGATTCTCAAAAGGTACATATCACTTCCCTAGACAGCCTGGTTCAGGTGGTTTACAAGGCTAAACGAATTCATCCGTGGCTTTTGTTCTTTTCCCGCCGGAGACTGGAACAGGTGATTACCTCTAAAAATCCGAACAGCACCATTTTGTATAATAAAACCATTCAAATAGTAAGAAAATGAAGACACGAAAAACAAAGACCAGGAAGACTAAAACTACAGCC
The DNA here is from genome assembly GCA_038213375.1 of Bacteroidales bacterium. Taxonomy (GTDB): domain Bacteria; phylum Bacteroidota; class Bacteroidia; order Bacteroidales; family JAAUTT01; genus JAAUTT01. The sequence continues at coordinate 68,705 of JBBQTB010000023.1, forward strand.
CGTAAGTCAACTCGAAAGAAAGTTGGAACTCGCAAAACAGCAGCCAGGAAGAAAACAGCTTCCAGCAAAACAAAGATTAAACGCACCATTGCCAGTATTAAATCCAATGTAAAAGCATTGGAAAAGGAAGTAAGCAAATAGAACTGCATGGCTGGAAAGAATCAATATCAGCTTAACAAGGGAATCGAAGCCTTTATAAAGGAAAAGGATAGCAATAAAGAAAGCTATTCCGCTTCTGATATTGAGTTTATCTCGCAATACGAAGGCTCCGGTGGACAAGGAAAACAGGGAGCCAAAGGCGAAGGGGTGCTGTATGAATTTTACAGTCCTGCTTACATTGTTGACCTCATGTGGCAACTGGCATATCATCATGGTTATGACGAGACAGGTACTGTCCTTGAACCAGGCATTGCTACCGGAAGGTTAATAGCTCCTGCCCCGAATAAGAATAAATGCGTCGGGTTTGAAATCAATCCTATGTCTGCCCGTATTGCAGAATTGGCTTATCCGGGATTGGTTGTTTACAAAGGATATTTCGAGACAGCCTTTATGGAGCCGGAGCGTTTTACAAGGCGTTTACCCGCAGATAAGATAACCTGGCTCACACAATATCCCTTTTCCCTTGTGATCGGCAATCCTCCTTACGGGAAGTACAAGAACAGGTATAGCTCCTACTTTCCGAACCCCAGGATGCCGCAGATCGAACAGTTTTTTATGTATTATGGGCTTAAACTCTTAAGACAAGACGGGTTACTCATTTACCTTACCAGTTCTAATTTTCTTCGCAACGGACTCAATTATAACAAAGCGAAGGAAGAAATCGGGAAACTGGCAGACCTGGTGGATGCTTACCGTTTACCACCCGTGTTCCGCTTTTCCGATGTCCCGGTAGATATCATCGTACTAAAACGTAAATGACAGGTTATGAAACAATCCAGGAACATAAAAGACATAAGCGCCCCGGAACTGGAAAAGAAGCTCCGGGAGGAGATCCTCGATGGGTTAAAGAAAGTCACCAGGGCAAACAGTCCGCATCTCTGGTCTGCCATTTATAAAGCTGACGGCACTTTGAATGTAAAAGGCTATCAAAAGATCGAAGAAAGGCTTATCGGGCGTATTATCTCGGGAAGACTCACCCCGTTGGCTGCCATTCCTCAACTGGAACAGGAACTCGACCTGATGTGATGGAGGCGAATACCCCGGCATATTACAGGGCAAGGCTTGGCATCTTCTGCCATTTCATACAAAAGGAACTGCCAGGTAATCCACTTTATGATACCGGAAAAAAGAACAGTCCTTACGAGTTATTAAAGCAGGGGTTTATTCATCCTGATATTAGGGAAAAGTTCGGGGATCGCATCGGAGACTATGAAAAGCAGGGGATCTGGATTTTGAATGACCCGCTGAGTTTTACCGAGATTTGCTCTTTTAATACCTGGTTTGCCATGCACCCGGAAAAAGTGGCCGGAATTGAGATGGTAACGACAAGCCGTGATTTTCCTCTTACCATCAAAGGAACAAAAGATGATATAAGTCGGGTATTTGCCGAATTATCCAGACCACTAAATATTGACAAACAAAAGCGACTTCGTATTGCAAAGACTAAAGCTGAAGCAAAATTAAAACTACTTAATCTTACGAGGCTTGAATGAACAGAGGATAAAATATGGATCAGTGCAGAGCGCGCCTTATTGATGGTACGGCAGAGAAACACGTTTCCCAAGGTTAAATCCTGGTACAGGAAAGGGCTTATTGCAAACAAGGTTTACGAAGCTGAGGGTTATCCCGAATTAAAGCTGATTGATGTTGGAGAGGGTACGCTACTACTGGATTTTAAATATTTAAACTTATCATACTTCTATGGCAAACATGACGAACTGCGCATTATCAGGCGTTGAGGGACTAACTGGACTGGGAGAACTTTCTCCATCAGCCCGTAAATCTATCCGCGACCATAAAGACACTATAAGGAGTGTGCTCAGGCAATCTGAGCATTTCTCAGGTCTTGGTCTTGTGGAAGGTCGAAAAATACCTTTCCAGGAAGTAGTAAAGATGTACAACGAAGGGATTTCTGATGCAGAGATCAAAGCATGGGTATGGTACAAGCAGAAGCAAGGTATACCCATGACCTACTGGCGAAAGATTTACCATGTGTCCGACAAAGACCTTCCTGCGCTTGTCAAAGAGGGGACTATGTTTATCTGCGGGGAGGATTATCTTCCCCTGCCCGTGTATTCTTATGGTAATATGTACGAGCGGCGTGATCAGCTTTTACAGGATAAAGGGCATATTATCAAAACGTATGGGAATGCCGTTTTTGAAAATCACCTGAAAGTTATCACCGATGCTATACCCAAGCCTCTTAGTGTCACCGATCCCGAACCAAAGGAACGACCTATCATCATGGCTATCTCCGAGATAGCACGAAACAAAAACAGCTATTCCATTCATACAGTCCGCCCTGAATTCATGGATACCGAAAAAGCTGAACAGCTTACCAAAGTCAATGGTAAAATATCGGTAAAGAAGAATTCCGCCAGCAGTAAGTACAAGGTTATCCATTTAGAGTTCGATGGAGAAACCGATTATGCCCTTCGTGATGTATTTGTAAAATGGCTCTACACGCTTCAATCAGCCGACTTTGATAAGAGCGGGGCCATTGATATTGCGGAATATTACATCTACAACAAGCCCCTGAAGGCTGATGAGATGACAGCCGACCAGAAGGCAGAGCTAAAAGCAAATGCCCGTAACGAAGGAGAAAAGCTCTTTTCACGCTTCCTGCATGAAGTTTTAACATCCGAAGATCAAAAACGCCTGGATGAAACCTGGAACCGCATGTACAATGCACAAAGCGACATCAACCACAAGCGTGTTCCTGTCGGCTTTGAATGTTCATCCCGCTTTAAATCCGGGATATTGCAGATTACTCCTATCCAGCGGGAAGGAACGGCCTTCTTTGAAGCACTGGGTAGTGGTATTTGTGCTTTCGATGTCGGCGTTGGAAAGACCATGACCGCTATCATCAATATCGCTACCAATATTTACTCCGGGAAATGCAGGCGGCCATTGGTTGTTGTGCCAAAACCCACCTACAAAAAATGGATCGGTGAGATCATTGGCTATACGGATAAAAATACGAAGGAATTTGTGCCGGGTGTATTATCTTATACGGGAATCACACTCAATGATTGGAGCAATCTTGGAACAGGCATTAAAGAGAAAATAAACTTTTCAAAGCATGTTACTGAAAACTCTGTTACTCTTGTTACTTACGAAGGATTCAAGCAGATAGGCTTTTCATCAAACGTGTCTGAAAAACTCTTTACCGAGCTTGTCAACATCCTTGGCCAGAGTGAGGAAAAGACAGCCCGTGATGCAGAGATCGACTACCAGAAATACCGTGAAAAGATCGGTATGGGTGAGAAGAACATGGTTTGCGACATTGACACCCTTGGGTTCGATTACCTGGTGATTGATGAAGCGCACCGTTGCAAAAACGTCTTTGAGCAGGTAAAGAGCGATGACGAAGGCAACAAACGCTATAACATCACATCCGCTGTGTCCGAAACGGGTATCAAGGCATTCTTTCATGCCAATTACATCCAGCGCACCTATGGTAACAATGTAATGCTCCTGACGGCAACGCCTTTTGCCAATTCTCCACTGGAAATTTATTCCATGCTTTCGCTCGTTGCTTACGAGAGTATGCGTAAGAACTCCATTTACAACATCAATGCTTTCTTTGATATGTTCATACTTCCCACCGTGGAGTGGACGGCAAACTACAAGGAAGAAATTGTAGAAAAGGAAGTGATCAGGAGCTTCACCAATCGTCTTATTCTTCAAAAGCTTATCTACAATCACATCCTGTACAAAACAGGCGAAGAAGCAGGTGTAAAACGTCCCTTCAAGGTCAATCTCCCCAAGCTGTACGATAAAACCCCCGATGGAAAAACCTTAAAGTTAAGCCCCTCCAAACAGGTATTAACCTACATTGAACCTACGCCCAAACAGCGGCAGAACCAGGCTAAAACTGTAGCATTGGCACAACATGCCACAGAAGGAAAGCTGAACATGGGCGATCTGTTCCGAGCCCTGGCCTATAGTCTTGACAATGCCCTTTCCCCATACCTGTATGCTGGTAACATGGAAAGGCCAGAAGATTATAAGGAGTTCGTGGAGAACAGCCCTAAAATCCTTTTTGCCTGTGAATGTTGCCGCACAGTGAAGCAGTACCACGAAAAGCTTGCCAGGGAGCAGAGAGATGCTCCTGAAGTGCTGAAAGAAGTTTCCGGACAAGTCATCTATATGAACCGTGGAAAAGAGTTTTTCAGGTACATCAAGGAATACCTTGAAAAAGAGGTAGGCTACAAGAAAAATGTCCTGTACAACAACACCCGTTTTGATGAAGTGGAGATCCTTGACAGCTCCATCTCCGACATCAAAAAGGAAAACGTCAAGGAAGCATTTTTAGCGGGCACAGTAAAAATTATCATAGGTACAGCGACCATCCGTGAAGGGATAGATCTTCAAAAACGGGGAACGGTGATATACAATCTTTACCCGGACTGGAACCCAACCGACATCCGGCAATTGGAAGGTCGCATTTGGAGACAGGGAAACGAGTTTGCCTTTGTACGCTCGGTGATGCCACTGGTGCAGGATTCGATGGATGTTTTCGTATTTCAGAAGCTGGAAGAAAAAACAGGACGCATCAACGACATCTGGTTTAAAGCTGACCGGGGTAATGTCCTGGATGTGGAAAGTCTCGATCCGCAGGAAGTAAAACTCGCACTCATCACCGATGTGGGTCGTATCACTGCTCTTTACTTTGATGAAGAACGCAGAGAAGTGGAACGTGAGCTTACCCGTGCCAATGCCAGCCTTTCACAAGTAGATATGGTAAAAAATGGGATCCAGGAATACCTTAGCTATAAATCCAAATTGATAGAGTGGATTGGTAAATTCTACAATGAAAAGCTTCTTGGCCATTGGGTTTTTGACAAGGGGCAGGTTGAAAGGAAGATCAAGGAGTACAAGAATGTCCCGGACGAAAAAGAACAGGTTAAGAAAATAAAGGATCTGCAAAAGAAGGCCGAAGCATTAAAAACTGAGGTCGAAAAAATACAAACGAATTCATCAGTTTCTGATATTGAGCTTTTGGAATGCGGGAAAAAAATTCAAAAAGAAGTTCAATATTTCGGGAATTATTGGGTTGTGGATTATTTTAAGCAATCCATGACAAGTGTCTACAAGATCGAGCGAACCATTCTGAAACCTAAACGACTTACCATCTTCGATGACCTTAGTTCTCTGGAAAGCGAGCTTAATAAAGACGTATCCGACATCCAGGCGAAGCTTGCAAATTACCGGGGTGGCCAGCATGGTGAAACCTCCAAACGTTTTATGGAGCTCCACAAGGAGATTGAAGCCAAGAAAGAAACCCTGGCGGTAAAAGGCAAATCACCGATAGAGAGGGCTGAGGACTTTGCTCGCCTGAACTACCTGCTAAAGTATCTGAAAGATGATTTTGACCCGGAAACCGATTCATTCCCGGAGCCGGAGGACACACCAGGAGAAACATCTCTCAAACAAAAAGCAACGCCGGTGTCGCCCTCCACAGATGCTGACAAGGAGAAACGAATTCGCATTGCACGGGTTAAGGCGCAGGCCAAACTTAAAATGCTTGAACTTTTAAACATGTAGCCATGTACCAACAGAAAAAGGAAATTGTTTTGTTTGGCGTTGAACCAAAGCCACTAAAACCATTTATTCCGGAGATAAAAATCAGGATGAACAAGGGCAAGGCATTCGATGTGAACAAAATTACTTCTTCCAGGGATGCTTATGAGATACTTAAGAGGATCTATGGCCGCAATCCCATCCAGGAAAACTTTATAATGCTCCTGTTCAACAGGGCAAATAAACTGATCGGGTATTACAGGCACACCATTGGAACATCATCGGCTACTATGGTTGACATTCCTATGATTATAGGCCTGGCCACAAAAGCCCTTGCCCAGGGAATTGTTATTTCCCACAATCATCCGTCTGCAACACTTGCCCCATCAGATCCGGACAGGGAACTAACCCGGAATATCATACAGGCGCTAAAAACAGTTAAGATCAATCTTCTTGACCATATCATCTACACCAACGATGGTTATTACTCATTTGCAGATGAAGGAACACTAAACGGTCTAAAAAACACAACTATGATAACGTTAGAAAACATTATTTCGGAATATCCGGGTATTGACCAGGCAATCTTACCCGACGTTTTAAAAGTGGATGAATTTGAATTTATCCATGAAAATATTGACCTGTATAACGACGATGAGACCATTAAAAAGTACATTGATGCCTTTATTGAAAAGCTCAATAAGTTCGCGGCTAAGGGAAAGTCAGGCATAAAAACCAAACAGGATAGAGAAGATGCTGAACCTCCCAAATTAAAAGCTTCTGACATTCCTGCCATTGTGAAGAAGTTTATGCCTGAGTTCCAGCAGCGGGTCATCATTGGAAGTGAGGAACATTTCGAGATTATAGAAAGGCTCGAAAGAGAAATTAAGGCTATCCCTAAAGATACAAGAGCTTCAGATAAAGCTTATGAAAAGGCCCAAAAGAAGGGCAAAGCCAATTACATGGATTTTTATACCGTTTATGCCCATTTCTTTATCGGTGGCTCCAACTGGTACGTATTGTCCTGGGATGGTGATCAGTACCTGTCCTGCTATGTCGTATTAAACAGCGACACCCGGATGAGTGAAATGGGAGATGTTGCCTTATCGGAGTTTCACGAGAATCATGTAGAACTTGATTTCTTCTGGGAGATAAAATCCCTTTCCAAAGCATTGCATGATGCTTACCCTTCAGAGTTTCCTGAGCCTAGCCACACCGAGAAGGAAGAAGTAAAAAAAGAAACTTCAGGCAAAGAAACTCATCCAACTGTTCCTTCAAATAATGAGAAAGCTAAAAAGATAGTTAAAGAGAAAGCTCAGGAGGAAAGCTCCGCCAAAGCCGTTGAAAAGATTACTACAGAAATATCCTTCATAAAACGGTATGCAGGTTTGCATGGCAAAACGAAAAACAGGGCACAAATACTCAATCTTCTGAATGCTTTACAAAAAGCTATCCTGGAAAAACGTATCCGTAAAACTTCGCCTTATGCAAAGGAAATCCAGTCTATTCAGTCACAACTCATCAAATGTTATAACCAGATGGGGAATGCCATAAAAATAACCATTGATGATAAAACCCTTGAATCATACAGGGAAATAGCAGCGAGCGAAAAGTCTATGTTATCTGTTTTATATATCAAACAGTACATTGGACTGCATGGTAAGAAAGATGTGAAAGATAAAGCTGGGATGTTACTGGAAAAGCTTGAAAATACTATCCAATCTGGTAAAATCAACCAAACTGATGATTACTACGATGAAGTATCGGAAATCAGGAGTTCTTTAAAGAGCTACCTTGGAAACAAAACCAAAGCACCAGCGATAAAGGAATCTACTCTGAATGGTATCATGAATTGGCTTGAAAACCGGAAACGGAAAAAGAAAGTGGCCAAATACCTGCAAAAGATTTATGAAACTGAGAAGGGATTAAAAGGCGTGGATGTTAAACCTGTAGAAAACCCAATGGTCATTAAACCTGATGAAATCATTTCAAGTATGGAACTTGCAAAGCTTGACTTCAAAACAATTGGTTTTACCGGGAAATGGCTCAATCTTATCGGTGATCCTTCCGAACGTTTTACTGCAATGTTCTATGGTGGTCCCGGCTGCGGAAAATCGACACTTGCGATGGAGTTTGCCTATTATCTTGCTAAAGATCATGCAAAAAAGGTGTTGTATATCGCTAATGAAGAGAAAGTTAGTAAGACATTGCAAGATAAGTTAAAGTTGGTTCAGGGCAATCATCCGAACCTGAATTTTGTGGGCGTGCTTCGAAAAGACAAGTTTAATGAATATGACTGCATCTTTATTGATAGTGTGAATACCCTAAATGTTACACCTGTTGACCTTGAGGAAATTGCCGCTTCACATCCAAGGCTATCCATCATTTACATTTGTCAGACAACAAAAGAAGGAAAATACAGGGGATCGAGGGAGTTTGAGCATTTTGCCGATGTGGTTATACGGATAGAAAACGGTGTTGCCCGTCCAGAAAAGAATCGCTTTGGAGGCCGGGGGGAATTAGTCATATTTCAACCAGTTCAACAAACGGTAGAAAATGGTAACAGTTAACAGTTTATCCGGAGGTAAGACATCCTCCTATATGGCTATTCATTATCCTGCGGATTATGAAGTATTCTCCCTGGTGTGTATTGACGACTACAAATGCAAGCCCAGGGACAAAAGCATCATTCATTACGTAAACCAAAAGCTTGAAAAATACACACCTGAATTCGGAGAATTTATCGCAACTGCCGAAGATGACAAAACTCTATACGTTATGAGGGATTTGGAGCAATTATTAGGCAGGGAAATAATTTGGGTTCGGGGTGTGAGCTTTGACAATTGCATTGATTACGGGCAAAAATTACTCCCTGCGTGGTCGAGGCGTTATTGCACCATCAAATTGAAGATATTGCCCATATTCCTGTTCTGGTTTCATCAAATCGGCCAAAAATGCTCCATGCGGATAGGGTTCAGAGCTGACGAATTTGATCGTATGGAAAGGTTTTTTAACCATTCTGATCCTTGCAATTTTCGAATACCTGTAAGCTGCAAGACCTATGGCAAGAAGCTCCAGGTTCATGAAACTTTTAACTGGAGGTTCTGTTCTTTCCCTATAATCCGGGATGGCATTACAAAATTGGTAATTGATCGGTATTGGAAAAAGAACGGAACGATAGGAGGCAATCTGTTCGAGCAGTATAGAAAGATTGATTTTCCTGCAATATCAAATTGTATTGGATGTTTTCATAAGAAGCAGGAAACACTGGCCGCGATGGCAGTATTGCATCCTGAAAAAATGAATTGGTTTGCAAAGCAGGAGTTAAAAGGTATAGGTACATGGCTGGATAGCAGGGTAACTTACCAGGAAATAATAAATAACGTCAGTTCGATTTAAGCCGCTTTTCTTAAAGCTTTATTATCAATAATTTCAATATTCAATGAAGGCTTTTTAGGAAAGAATGAGTATGCAATTAGTCCCGATAGAAGGTTTGTAATAAAATTATTAAAACCGCGATGTCTGGTGTGTTCCACTTGGCACATATTTTTTAATTCATCATTAACCGTTTCAATTAGAGCTCTTTTTCGAAGAATTATTTTGTCTTTTATCTGCATAAGACTGTTTTTCATATTCTTGCGAATTTTTGTTATAAGATGAATGCCATCTATAAAGAGCTGTTCAAAGAGCGTTTGACTAATGTACCCCTTGTCTCCAAAAAGTTTTCCGAAGATCTTTTTATAAAAAGATTTATTCTTAAGCGGCTCTCTGTCATCCACATTTCCTTGGGTTAACATGAAGTCCAAAATCTCTCCCTTGTCATTAATAATGAGATGAAGCTTGAAACCAAAAAACCAACCAATAGAACATTGGCCTTTGGTAGCTAAGCCTTTGAAAACCCGATTTTGCTTTTCTCTACGGATATGACATGCTCTTAGAGGAGTTGAGTCAATAATAGATATACCTGTGCATTTCCCTAAACAGCAAGTCTTTAAGAATACGGCCAATGGCATTGCTACTTTGCTTTGAAGCTCCACAAAACGATTGTATGATACCGTTTTAGGAAATTCGGACGTAAGGTGGGGTTGAACATATTGGGTATAAAAGTGCTTAAGGTTACGAAACTGCCCTGCATGGAAGAGTATAAGAATAGTAATAACTTCACTATCATGTAATTTAAAAGACCTATTTCTAGACTTCTTATCATTATCTTTTCTTACAATGTGCCCCGTCATGGCTTTTTCAAATTCGTTGCAAAATTCGTCTACGACAAAGAAAATTTCAGTAATTTTATCAGTATTAAGCATAGGAAGAAAATTGGTTAAATATTTATTGATTAGACACTTAAATATACCAATTCTTCCTATTCTTTCCTAATAAAAATTAAATTTCTTACGTCGAACTGACGTTAAATAGTAAGACAGCACTCGCAAAAGAGCTACTATTTGAATTAATGATGTTAGGACAAACTTGTGATAGTGGGGGGTGTACAGCATAACAAAAACTGTTAGCTTTAATTGCTAACAGTTTTGAAATTCCTTCTTAGCAAGGAATAGCTATAAATTGAATATTCAGGGGCAATTTAATTTTGTTAAAATAATCATATCCAATTATTGTTGGCTTATACACTACTCCTTTTTTATCAAATTTACCTTTATTGATCCAAAGAACTTTTTGATAAGCATCGGGAGCTATTGTTCTCCGGCCTAAATCTTCTATAAATAGATTGGGAACTATCGTAATATCAATTATGTCATAATTTTGGAGTGTAAGCCAACAATGAAACTTTATTGAAGGAAAATAATTTTTATCTCTTAATCTTTTATAAACTGATCCTAATGATTCATAATTTATTCTCAGCTTATTTACATAAACGTTACCACTTGTAACATAAGATTCAAGGTTGTAACTGTCTTTTAAGAATTTGGATAATTCATTGCTAAAAAACATACATTTTAGAGCTACATCTTCAATTGAATATTTATTCACTTCATATAATTGAGTAAGAATATCGTTAATTATATGAGCTTTTTGTTCTTCATTAAAAGTGAAATCCTTATATTCGAACTTTGCATATTCTTGTAAGTCAATCCTTTTAGACCTGTTTAAAGCGTTAGTAAAGTGTAACGGATAATTGTAAATAAGTGGATTCCAGATTCGTTTTGTAATGTGATTTAAATTCTGCCTAAAAGTTTTCATAGATTACGTCTTTTTAATTTTGGATAAATATATATATCGTTAAATTTTAATAGTTTTCTGTCAAAATGCAGCACAATTCCTTGCTTATAAAGTAAATAAACGTCCACACCATCTTTATGTAATAATTCATACTCATTTGAATTATTAATTCTAAATAGGCTAATAATATTAGGGTGTAGTGCAATACAGGGTGCTGTTCTTTTCTTCAATTGATTAAAATTCAACTCTTTTTATTTTATATGCTTCACGATTTTGTTTTATCCAGGAACGAACTTCCATCAGAGCTTTCTCATAATTGTCGGATTTTAAATCACCAGAAGCATCCACAGATATTGGATATTCCTCGATGTATGGAGCTATTTGTTCCATTACACGGTATGCACATAGAATTTTGGCATCTGAATCTGGATTTGGTGAACTACATCTTTTTTCATTGCTTTCAATAATTTGAAACAGATAATTAAACATTGATCTTTGGCGTGTATAAATCAAATCAGGAACAAGATCATAAACAACATCATCGGTAACTGAAGCATTCTTAGCTTTTTGCAAACAAAACTCTATCATATCAGGTTCTCCCATCCGGGCCATTGCCAATCTCATTGCCCATCTATCTTGGGATGATGTCTTTTGTTTATCATTTATCATCTGGTGGAAGTCATATATAAGGTCTGTTATATTAAGCCATCCGCATATTTTTATCAATTCCTGGTAATGCTGACTTCGTTTTTTGATTAAATCAGAAAGCATGTATTTAAGTTCTGCATCGAAATCCTTAACCTCATAAGAAGCTATATAGCTCATGTTTTTGCCAATAATACCACCATCCCGATTACCAAGCCCAAAAATGAGTTGTTTAAGCACCCGCTTTTTTAATAAAGTACTTTCTACGTTATGTCCAAGAAAATTAATTAAGCTATAAGCAGCGAACCGATTGTCTGTTAGAGTATCGGAAGTATATCGCTCTGCTTCACTTATCACATCTTCTCTGTCAAATTGCAGAAAGCTCTCTGATATTTCAGTTACCGATTGTCCTTTTTGCCATTGAACAAAATAGACATTTAACGATTCATCAAGCTTTTTTTGAGACGTGGCTGAAATGGAAAATAAAAGTGCAAAAGTGAATACCAGGTATCTCATCTAAGTTTTATTTAATTATTCAGATTTTCTTGACTATTTTGTGATCCTTTTTTCTTACGGAGGTTAAATGCTTTCCCTTTAAAACTGTATCTGTATGTTAATGTAAGTGTAACATCATTATTCCGGCTTGCTTTGATCATGTTATGACGATTGGCCCAAATGGCACTGAAATCAAAAAGATGTCTTTCCTTCAACGTATAACCTATTCCACCTCGTAATATATAGACTTCTGATTGAGTTTCACTATTCATAAGGCTCTGATTGTATGCCAGAGACAAAGATGTGTTCATTTTTTTATCAAAGAACGTCTTTCTTCCGGAAACCGAAGGGCCGACAGTTACTGTTTTAACTGTATCTGCTTTATTATGGTTAAAATTAATACCTGCTGAAAGGCTTAAATTTTGTTTTGTTAATGAATGATTATACCCTAACATTCCATTAAAAAACTGATTTTTCGAATGACTAAGGTTATCCGATTGTTGTTCTGTTGCCTGTTGATAATTGGTTGAAATAATAACACTTCGGCGAACATTCTCATTACCTTCAGGAGTAAAAGTTAAAGATAGTCCCATCGTCTCAGAAATCTGAGTATAATCAAGAGTATCAGCGTACACATATGGGCCTGTATTATTTATATCTTCAAAGCCGCTACGCACATGGGTATAATTGCGAAAGTTTCCATACATGATATTTGCATTCACTGCCTTAACAGGTGTATAGCCGAAATTGACATTGCCAACCCAACGTTTGTTATTTTGATTTTTTGTGTTTTCAAGATCATCATGCTGTAGGCCAACACTTGTTGCAAAGCTTAGTTTTTCAGGAATAACCTGACCTGCGTAATTTAGGGTATAATTAACAAAGTCATTGACTGTTGTGTATGCTCCTAAAGTTCTGTAGCCAGGTGCTATACGTTCATAACCTACCCCAATCGAACCAATGGGGGAATTATAGTTGAGATTGGACTTCATTGCATTATACTGATGAGTAGAAGTTCTTTTGGCAAATACGGGCATTAGTTTATATTGTTCCTCGTTACGTGAAGTATATGTATCCTCGGTGAATAAGCTTGTAGAGTATTCAACATTAAGATTGACATAAGAAAACAAACTAAAATTGCCACTTAATGCTATTGCAAGATTTTCTGATGGTGTAACAGAAAGGCTGTCATAGCCTGTAAGTGAATGAGCATCATCACGGGCATAGAATGTCGAAAGTGCTACGTTACCACCAGTAAAAGTATACTCCGATTTGAATCCACTTCCAAAGCGATAATAAGCTGGGACAATATGTCCAGCCGAATCAGGCAGAATGCGTTCCTGCATTCTGCCTGCCATTACACTGAATTTCCAATTCCCACCAGGTGTTAATTCTGCGCCTCCACCAAAAAAACGATGCCCGTTTAATGTATAATTGGAAAATGTCATACTGTTGTAACCAAGATACAAGTGAATCCACTTATACGATGGATTTAACGAGAATTGATTAAATGGTTGCTGGTAGCTCCATCTTTTGTTTGAGTAAACACCTGAAAGGGGAATTGACCAGCCGTATATAGAAAAATTCAAATTAGCCGCAAGGGTATAGGCATAGGGTTGACGATAAGAACCAGGCATATCGCTCCAATTCCATATTTGATTTAATGACACCCCACCATCAACTTGCAACAGGGGGGATTTGCCTATGTTTGAAAGCTCCTGGCCCTTAATGCTTAAACAGATAAAAAGAATAAGTAATAACGGTGTAAGTTTACGTCTCATCAATGTTTGTTTAGTTAGCAATTTCTTAATTATCCACTTCTGTGTATATAAGGTCGCCGTTTTTATCCTTTACAAATCGAAGCGTATAATTGTAAATTATTATCGAATCATTCGCGTTCATTGGAGTTGTTGAGCCGTAGCCAAACTTATCCATAACATCCTGTTTGCTGATAAACTTGTTAAATAAACCAGTTACATGAACTCTGTCATGCTCGTCTATTACTTCATCCTTATTAAAATCTTCTTTTTGGCCGTTTTTAATAACATAACCATAAAATGCAAATGCACCACATTCTTTTTTTAAAGAATTTCTATCCCCTTTTCCTAAATACAAGCAGCCATCTTCGAAATCCTGAGATTCAACAACAAGGCTGTCTCCTTTAAAGCTATATGGTACATTAAGCTTGTTTTCTTCCCCCATGCTCTTAATATCAACTGTCAGCATTTTGTCGCTGGTTATTTTAATATATGCAAGGTCTTTGCTTAGCTCTTCATCACTTAAAAAACTTCCAGGGTTCAATCCTGTGGTACTTTTATCCAAACCTCCAACAGTAAGCTGGATGTTTTTAAATTCTGAGTAAGGAACCAAGTCTACAGGATAGCTTACTTCATTACTATCATCTTTTGAACAAGCAGTTGTTATCAAAAATGCAATTACAATTAAGTTTAAGATTTTATTCATTTTAATAGGTTTAAATTGTTAAGTTATCTAATAGGTAATATTTTACGTTTAATAGAATTGCTCAATTATTCTAATTAAATTGTTCTTATATTCTTTATATCGTTCTGGATAATCATCTATAATTGCATCTCCCCAATAAATTGCTAAACACTTATTTGGCAATATATTTCCCAAATAGCCCTAATTGCCCGTGCCTTCCCCCTTGTAAAACGGCATATTTTTCATCCAGTAATATTCTTCTGCTTTATATTTTTCTATCAACTTTTGGGCCGCTGCCTTTATTTCCGGTAAATGCTTAAGCTGTTCCTTGGATGGGGCATTTTGTTTTACAGACGGAGCCATTTCGATATTTTTATAAGAAAAAACATCTAATAAATACTTAATTACTTGGCAATTATAAGGGACGCCAGGATCACCTTCTGACAATCGCACATAATTTTTGTCAACTGTCAATACATCTATCATTTTCATTGTAGAAAAGGAATTCCTAAGTTCCAATAATTCGCCATATATATCTGCTAAATCTGATGATTCTCCATTTGATTTTACAAACTTTTTAATTTTATTGTCATATAAATTCCTGGCATCGGGGTCTCCCATCCTTACTAACGAAATAAACAAACTCCTATCCATTGTGTTACCCGATTCGACCCACCATTGCTTAATAATAGTATAACTTTCCGGATATGCTAAATAGGAATGTAAGACAATAGCCTGATCAGGAATATTAAATTTTTCTTTTTTATGATTTTCGAAAAATCGCTTTACATTTGCATCAATAGCACTGTCGCGATATTGATAATATAAAGCAGCATTGTTCAAAATAGAGTCTAATGCATTTTTTCTACCTTGTTTATTTAACATATACTGTATTTCCTCTTTTATCAGTTTGGGATTGTTTTTTATGGTTGCTCTTTCCCTTTCAATTTCATATTGAAAATATTCGTCCTTGTCCAGCCATTTCATCAAATACGGCTTCAATAATGTGTCGTAGTATAATGCCTTAAAATTCATATTTTCAAATCTCACCTTATTCAGTACTTCGAAAGGTTTCATTAACCGGAACATTTTAAGCAGGGAATCGCTGCTAATTATTTTCCGTTCCTGGCTATCGGTTATGTTATTTACTAAAACCAAACACCAAAATACAAGTATTAATTTTTTCATAATCAGTATTTTATACATTTTATCGTGCATAATTAAGCAGTTGGATTTTGAGCCATTTTTTTCTTCTCACGTTGTAATCCATAAAATTATTATTTGTTTCACCTTCATATTCTGTGATTGGAATAAATGGCGGGTTTATTCTTTCAACTTGTCCGGTTGCTCTAAGTTTTTTAAAAGTATGTGGTAACCCCAACCAATGCCCTAATTCATGGGCAGTCATTTCCTCAGCGGATTCATTATAACTGCTGACTGTGTATTTTACCTGTACTCCTCCAGGGGATTTTGTCCAATGAAAACCTCCTAATTTAGTGTCTGGGGTAGGACCTGGTCTTTCTAAATTTGTGATGTAGAAATAGTCATCATTGATAGAATAACCCGTTGGGCCTGATGCCCCAAAATTCTCCTTGTTCAACGAATCAATAATTTGTGTAGTTGTCCAACTGATCATATCTCCTACCTTATATTTTTTTGAAGTAAAATGGATGGAATCGACAGTTACATTCAGGAAGAACTGGTTCAAAGAATTATTGTTCAGGAATTGGGATAACCCGGTTGTTGTTAAATAAGATGGAAAGCTGCTTTCATCTTTGAATTTGGTGTAGATCAACTTTACTGTTTTTGTGACTTTTTTGGCACAATAATATTTCAACATACCAACCTTTTCCCGTGTTGAACTGATGTAAATGTTTATAGATATTGGAGTCAACTTTTCTTGGTTGATGTAATCAGCAGAATTAATGGTAAGGTCATTTAAATTATCCAAGCCCGTTGCATCCAAAACAAGGGAATCCAGCCCATTAATTTTAACTTTTCCGGCAAGGTCTGGCTTAAATACTATCTTAAAATCTTTATCATTAAGTGCATTGCCTGTAAACCTATCTACTTTTACCTTTATAGTTGCCGACTGACCTTTATTCAGTCCCACAACTGGGGCATAATACGTTTCTTTATTTTTGCCTACCTGTATTGTATCGTAATAGGTTGGGCTGGCCAAAGCTGTAAATTCATATCCCTGATCGAAGAAGTATTCTCCGTTAAACCCTGAACCTTCTTTAAATCGAACAATAGGCGCATAGTAAGTTCTAATTTTCAGTTTCATAATAGTCTTTCCTATACTATCTAATACCAATAAATCGTTGATGAATTTTGGCAAGTTGGTTGCATTTATTTTAAAGGACAGGACATTTGGTTTTTTGTATTTTGAAGGTATCTCTTTCCCTGCCAGTTTCCATTTAATTTTGGCAAGGTCGAA
This sequence comes from Bacteroidales bacterium, assembly GCA_038213375.1. Taxonomy (GTDB): domain Bacteria; phylum Bacteroidota; class Bacteroidia; order Bacteroidales; family JAAUTT01; genus JAAUTT01. The sequence continues at coordinate 85,590 of JBBQTB010000023.1, forward strand.
TTTTAAGCTGGTATCTGCTATTTCCACCTTAACCTCTATTTCTTTATTGTTGTATATGCTGTAATAAGAATCGTTATCCGAATATTTATCCTGGCCAATGACAAACCTTAACTTCTTGGCAATATCGCTTGATGAGCTTAGTAAGACTTCTTCAGGATTTTCAGTTGTTGTATCTACTTCACTTTCAAAGTTTCCAATATTTAGCTCCGGGTTATGAATGGCGTCCCACTGGTACTTACTTCAACATACCTTTTTCAGCTATAAAGCTCTGCCATATAAGAGGTTTAAAAACTTTCAAAGAACGTCGTTATATCTAATTTTGTGCAAGATATAAAAAATCCCGGTTACATCCTTTTTTCTT